>NZ_JACYUI010000009.1:0-249935 GCF_014841665.1 Pseudomonas sp. CFBP 8772
ATCCGATGCCAGGTATCTGGCATCGGATTTTCTAAGAACCCCGGCTGTGGTTCAAATGCTTAAGTGAACAGCATTACGCATTAAGCGGGCTTTGTTTTGTCTATCAAATGATCAGCTCTGCTTCAGAGTGATCGGCGCATCGCTTTCACGGCGCGCCAACCTCCCCCCCTCAGGCCAGTGCCTCGCTGCGCTTGCCGAGCATGCGGTCCACGACGAACGCGACGAACAGCGTGATCAGCGACGGGATCAGCCATGCCAGGCCTTGCTCGCTCAAGGGCAGATGAGCCAGCGCATCCGGCAGGTACACACCCAGCGCAGAGCCCTTCACCGCATCCACCGCACCGATCAGGAACGCCACCAGCATGACCGGCGCCACGATCCGCCCCTGCTCGTGCCAGAAATCCTTGCAGAAGCTCAACGCCACCAGTGCAATGCACGGCGGGTAGATCGCGGTCAGCACCGGAATCGAGAACTGGATCAGCTTGGTCAGGCCCAGGTTGGACACCAGCAGGGAAAACACTGCCAGCAGAATCACTAGCGTCTTGTAAGACAGGGGCAGCACGCGGCTGAAGTATTCGGCGCAGGCGCAGGTCAGGCCGACGGCGGTCACCAGACACGCCAGCGAGATCAGCACGGCAAGGAAGCTGCTGCCCAACGTGCCGAAGGTGTGTTGGACGTAGGCATGCAACACAGCGGCGCCATTGGTTGCCCCGGCAGCGATGGCGTGGCTGTCGGAACCCAGACGGAACAGGCTGATGTACACCAGTGCCAGTCCCACACCGGCGATCAGGCCGGCGATGATGGCGTAGCGGGTGATCAACCGAGGCGACTCGACACCGCGGGAGCGAATCGCGTTGACGATGACGATGCCGAAAACCAGCGCGCCCAAGGTGTCCATGGTCAGGTAGCCGTTGATGAAGCCTTGGGAGAACGGCGCGGCGACGTAGGCAGGTTCGGCAATACCGACGTCACCCGCCGGCAGGACAAACGCGGCGATGCCGAGGATGGCCAAAGCAATGATTTTCAGTGGCGCCAGGAAACGGCCGACGGTGTCGAGCAGACGACCCGGATAAAGCGAGATCCAGAACACCAGCACGAAATAAACCAGGCTGTAGAGAAACAGCGCGAGCGGACTTTCACCGGTTAAGGGCGCCAGGCCGACCTCAAACGACACCGTCGCCGTGCGCGGCGTGGCGAACAATGGACCCACGGACAGGTAGCAGACGGCGGCGAGGATGGTTCCGGCGACCTTGCCGATTGGACTGCTCAAGGCGTCCATGGCGCCGCCGACCTTGGCGAGCGCGATCACGGTGACCACCGGAAGGCCGACCGCCGTGACCAGAAAGCCCAACGCGGCCATCCATACATTGGGGCCGGCCTGGAGGCCTACGATCGGGGGGAAGATGATATTGCCAGCGCCCACGAACAGCGCAAACGTCATGAAACCCAGTGCCAGAATGTCCTGGCCTTTCAACACTTTCATTGAGGAAACCACACTGCTGAATCGGAATTAAGAAGAGGATTTCCCTGAGGGTGGGGGAAATGCTGCCCGCCCTTTTAAGACAGACCCTGAGCGCGCCGCCGCTCCTTGTGGGAGCCGACTGCACAAAACGGCGGCTAGCCTACCCTATTTGGCGCACCGATACAGGGCGGTGCGACCGCTGAACGCACGTTCGTGTCGCATATCAGAAATGTCTTACAGGATCAGGGCCTTCCCGCCGGCGCAAATCGAAACGCCAGAAACGCAAAAGCCACCCGAAGGTGGCTTTTGTTGATCAGGCAGTGAGACGAGGGCGATTAAGCCTTCTTCACTTCCCAACCGGTCAGCTCAGCCAGGGCTTTGCCGATGTCTGCCAGCGAACGCACGGTTTTCACGCCTGCGTCTTGCAGCGCAGCGAATTTCTCGTCTGCAGTGCCTTTGCCGCCGGAGATGATCGCGCCCGCATGGCCCATGCGCTTGCCCGGAGGAGCAGTCACACCCGCGATGTAGGAAACGACTGGCTTGGTCACGTGTGCCTTGATGTAGGCAGCCGCTTCTTCTTCAGCCGAACCGCCGATCTCGCCGATCATGACGATCGCTTCGGTCTTCGGGTCTTCCTGGAACAGCTTCAGGATGTCGATGAAGTTCGAACCCGGGATCGGATCACCACCGATGCCGACGCACGTCGACTGACCGAAACCGGCGTCAGTGGTCTGCTTCACAGCTTCGTAAGTCAGGGTGCCGGAACGCGACACGATACCGACTTTGCCTGGCAAGTGAATGTGACCCGGCATGATGCCGATCTTGCACTCGCCCGGGGTGATAACGCCTGGGCAGTTAGGGCCGATCAGGACCACACCCAGTTCGTCGCACTTGACCTTGGCTTCGAGCATGTCGATGGTCGGGATGCCTTCGGTGATGCAAACGATCAGCTTGATGCCGCCGAACGCTGCTTCAAGGATGGAATCCTTGCAGAACGGAGCCGGAACGTAGATGACCGAAGCGGTTGCGCCGGTTTTTTCTACTGCTTCGGACACCGTGTTGAACACTGGCAGGTTCAGGTGCGTGGTGCCGCCCTTGCCTGGGGTCACGCCGCCAACCATTTTGGTGCCGTAGGCAATGGCTTGCTCGGAGTGGAAGGTACCCTGGGAGCCGGTGAAGCCCTGGCAGATAACCTTGGTGTCTTTATTGATCAGGACGCTCATTATTTGCCCTCCGCAGCTTTGACGACTTGTTGAGCAGCGTCGGTCAGGCTGGTAGCTGCGATGATGTTCAAGCCGCTTTCTGCCAGTACTTTAGCGCCCAGCTCAGCGTTGTTGCCTTCAAGGCGAACAACAACCGGGATTTTCACGCCGACTTCTTTCACCGCGCCAATGATGCCTTCGGCAATCATGTCGCAACGGACGATGCCGCCGAAGATGTTGACCAGTACTGCAGCGACGTTGGTGTCGGACAGGATGATCTTGAACGCTTCGGTAACGCGTTCTTTGGTTGCGCCGCCGCCTACGTCGAGGAAGTTGGCTGGCTTGCCGCCGTGCAGGTTGACGATGTCCATGGTACCCATGGCCAGACCGGCACCGTTGACCATGCAGCCGATGTTGCCTTCCAGTGCCACGTAGTTCAGTTCGAACTTGGCAGCGTGGGCTTCACGTGGGTCGTCTTGCGACGGGTCGTGGAAAGCCTTCAGCTTTAGCTGACGGTACATGGCGTTGGCGTCGATGTTGATCTTGGCGTCGAGGCAATGCAGATCGCCGTCAGCCTTGATCACCAGCGGGTTCACTTCCAGCAGGGCCAGGTCGTGGTCCTGGAACAGCTTGGCCAGACCGGTGAAGATCTTGGCGAACTGAGTGACCTGCTTGCCTTCCAGACCCAGCTGGAAGGCCAGATCGCGACCCTGGAATGGCTGAGCGCCAACCAGTGGATCGATGGTCGCTTTGAGAATCTTCTCAGGCGTGTCGTGAGCGATTTTCTCGATGTCCACGCCACCTTCGGTGGACGCCATGAACACGATACGGCGGCTCGAACGATCGACTACAGCGCCCAGGTACAGCTCTTTGGCGATGTCAGTGCACGATTCAACCAGGATCTTGGTGACCGGCTGACCGTTGGCATCAGTCTGGTAAGTGACCAGACGCTTGCCCAACCACTGTTGAGCGAACGCAGCGGCGTCTTCCTTGCTGCGAACCAGCTTGACGCCGCCCGCTTTACCGCGACCGCCTGCGTGAACCTGGGCTTTGACGACCCACTCGGTTCCGCCGATCTTGTCGCACGCTTCTGCTGCTGCTTCCGGGGTGTCTACTGCATAGCCCTTGGATACTGGCAGGCCGTATTCAGCAAACAGCTGCTTACCCTGATACTCGTGAAGATTCATGCTTATTACCGTCTTCGTTAGGTACTGCGCATTCGGTGCTGCTCGTCAAAGCGTGCCGCACCACCTGTGACCGCTTCTCCCGGAGAACGCAGATCAGGCGTGAAGCCTGCCTGTGCTGCCGGGAGTTCGAGTCCAACGATCCTTCCGCGGTAAGCCCTGCGAGCAGGGCCTGCGACGGGCGGATCGTCGTGGTTATTTTCAGCGTTTTTTCTTGTTCTGGATGTGGATGGCGCCGCCATTCACTGCCAGTGCCGCTTCGTGCAGCGCTTCGGACAGCGTCGGGTGGGAGAAGACCATCATGCCGATGTCTTCGGCACTGGTGCCGAACTCCATACCGATCGCGCCCTGCTGTACCAGCTCTGCAGCGCCAGGACCAATGACGTGCACACCCAGTACACGGTCGGTCTTGGCATCAGCGATGACCTTGACGAAACCGCCGGTGTCATTCGCTGCCATTGCACGGCCGCTCGCCGCGAACGGGAACTGACCGACGTTGACTTCCACGCCTTCGGCCTTGAGCGTCTGCTCGGTCTTGCCAACCCACGCGATTTCCGGGTGGGTATAGATAACCGACGGGATCAGGTCGTAGTTCATCTGGGTCTTGTGACCCTTGATGCGCTCGACGACCATGATGCCTTCTTCGGACGCTTTGTGCGCCAGCATCAGACCACGAACCACGTCACCGATGGCGTACACGCCAGGAACGCTGGTCTCGCACTGCTCATTGACGAAGATGAAGCCGCGCTCGTCGATGTCGACGCCGCTGTCGGCAGCCAGCAGCTCGGTGGTCACCGGGCGACGGCCAACGGCCACGATCACGCGGTCGAACGTGATGTTCTGCTCGCCGTCCTTGTCGGTGTAGGTCACGACAACTTCATCGCCATTGACCTTGGAACCGGTGACGCGAGCGCCCAGCTTGATGTCCAGACCCTGCTTGTTGAAGGTCTTCTGCGCTTCCTTGGCAACGGCTTCGTCGGCGGCAGGCAGGAATTTCTCCAGCGCTTCGAGAACCGTCACTTTGGCACCCAGGCGAGCCCAGACCGAACCCAGTTCCAGACCGATGACACCGGCGCCGATGACGCACAGGCGCTCAGGCACTGCCGGGAATTCCAGGGCGCCTGTCGAATCGACGATGGTGACCTGATTGACCGGAGCCGGCGGAATGTCGATTGGACGCGAACCGGACGCCAGAATGATGTTTTCGGCTTCGATGACTTCGGTGGTGCCGTCAGGCTTGGTCAGCTCGACTTTCTTGCCGGCCAGCAGTTTGCCGTGGCCCTGCAGGGAAGTGACGCCGTTGGCCTTGAACAGGCTGGCAACGCCGCCGGTCAGGCCTTTGACGATCTGTGCCTTGCGACCAATCATGGCAGCAATGTCCATCTTCAGGTCGCTGAGCGAGATACCGTGAACACCGAACTGATTCTTGGCTTCGTAGAATTTCCAGGAGCTGTCCAACAGCGCCTTGGAGGGGATGCAGCCCACGTTCAGACAGGTACCGCCGAGGGCCAGCTTGCCCTCTTTATCCTGGTACTTCTCGATGCAGGCAGTCGTGAGACCGAGTTGCGCGGCCTTGATAGCGGCCACATAGCCGCCAGGGCCAGCGCCAATCACTACCACGTCGAATTTCTGGGACATAGAAAAGAGTTCCTCTTTAGCTGCGAGCTTTAAGCCACAAGCTGCAAGCTGATCCGTGATGCTTTACAGACGAGTTGCAGCCTGTTCATTAGGATGTTGCGACGACCCAAGCGTCGGCGCCAGGCTGCTGTAACTTGCAGCTTGACGCTTGCGGCTTGCAGCTGTCCTTGAATCAGATGTCCAGCAACAGACGCGCCGGGTCTTCCAGCAGGTTCTTGATGGTCACCAGGAAGGTCACGGCTTCTTTACCGTCGATCAGGCGGTGATCGTAGGACAGCGCCAGATACATCATCGGACGGATGACGACCTGGCCGTTGATCGCCATAGGACGCTGCAGAATGTTGTGCATGCCCAGAATCGCCGCTTGCGGCGGATTGACGATAGGGGTCGACATCATCGAACCGAAAGTACCACCGTTGGTGATGGTGAAGGTACCGCCAGTCATCTCGTCGATGGACAGTTTGCCGTCACGGGCTTTCTTGCCGAAGGTGGCGATACCGCCTTCGATTTCAGCCAGGCTCATCTGCTCGGCGTTGCGCAGCACCGGAACCACCAGACCGCGATCGCTCGACACGGCAACGCCGACGTCGGCATAACCGTGATAAACGATGTCAGTGCCGTCGATCGAGGCGTTGACGGCCGGGTAGCGTTTCAGCGCTTCGGTCGCGGCCTTGACGAAGAACGACATGAAGCCCAGGCGTACGCCGTTATGGGACTTCTCGAACAGGTCCTTGTACTTCGAACGCAGGGCCATGACTTCGGTCATGTCGACTTCGTTGAAGGTGGTCAGCATCGCCATGTTCGACTGAGCTTCAACCAGACGCTCTGCCACCTTGGCGCGCAGACGGGTCATCGGCACGCGCTTCTCGGTGCGGTCGCCAACGGCAGCCACAGGCGCGGCGGCAGCGGCAGCAGGCTTGGCGGCAGGTGCAGCGGCCGGAGCGGATTTCTTCGCTTCGATGGCAGCAACAACGTCTTCCTTGGTCACGCGGCCGTCTTTGCCTGTGCCTTTGACGCTGGACAGGTTGATGCCGTTTTCTTCGGCCAGCTTGCGGGCGGCCGGAGCGCCGATGGCGTCTTCGTCACCGGAAGCGGCGGCAGGTGCAGCAGCAGCCTGGGCAGGCGCAGCAGCCGGAGCCGATGCAGCAGCGGCTGGAGCGGCAGCGGCTGGGGCAGCGGCAGCACCGCCCTCTTCGATCGATCCCAGTAGCTGGTTCGACAGGACAGTAGCGCCCTCTTCGGCAACGATTGCGCCCAGTACACCGTCAGCTTCGGCCAATACTTCCAGCACGACCTTGTCGGTTTCGATATCGACGATCAGGTCATCACGCTTGACGGCGTCGCCCGGTTTTTTGTGCCAGGTGGCAACGGTGCCGTCGGCAACGGATTCCGGGAAAGAGGGGGCTTTGATCTCAATAGCCATTATCTGTAATTCCTTTAATTCGGTTTCTAGTGCGCGAAGGCGTTAAACGGAGAACGCGTCTTTCAGCAGTTTTTCCTGCTGTTCGGCGTGCATCGAAGCGTATCCACAAGCAGGGGCAGCGGAGGCATCACGGCCGGCATACTCGAGAACGAGGTTGCGGTTGTGATTGCCGATGCTGCGGCGCAAGTGGTGCTGACTGCTGTACCAGGCGCCCTGGTTCATCGGTTCTTCCTGACACCAGACCACGTTGGTCAGATTGGTATACGACGCGATAGCGTCCATCAGGTCGTCTTCCGGGAACGGATAGAGCTGCTCGAGACGCACGATGGCGATGTCTTCGCGGCCTTCGGCACGGCGCTTTTCCAGCAGGTCGTAGTAGACCTTGCCGCTGCACAGCACCAGACGCGTCACTTTCGCGGCATCGAGGGTGTCGATTTCCGGGATGACCGTCTGGAACGATCCATGGGCCAGATCTTCCAGTGTCGACACGGCCAGCTTGTGGCGCAGCAACGACTTCGGCGTCAACACGATCAGCGGCTTGCGCAGCGGACGGATCACCTGACGGCGCAGCAGATGGTAGATCTGAGCCGGGGTGGTCGGTACGCAGACCTGGATGTTGTGCTCGGCGCACAATTGCAGGTAACGCTCAAGACGTGCCGATGAGTGCTCCGGGCCCTGCCCTTCGTAGCCATGGGGCAACAGCATGGTCAGGCCGCACAGACGGCCCCATTTGTGCTCGCCGCTGGTGATGAACTGGTCGATCACGACCTGTGCACCGTTGGCAAAGTCACCGAACTGGGCTTCCCAGATCACCAGCGCATTGGGCTGAGTGGTCGAGTAACCGTATTCGAACGCCAGCACGGCTTCTTCCGACAGGAAAGAGTCGTACAGGTCAAAGCGAGGCTGACCGGCATACAGGTTCTGCAGAGGCACGTAGGTCGCGCCGTCTTTCTGGTTGTGCAGCACGGCGTGGCGGTGCGAGAACGTACCGCGACCAACGTCCTGCCCGGTTATGCGAACCTGATGCCCTTCAAACGCCAGCGTGGCGTAGGCCATGGTTTCGGCGTAACCCCAGTTGATCGGAAGGCCACCGACTTGCATCTTCTGGCGGTCTTCGTAGATTTTCTGGACCTGACGCTGAACCACGAAACCTTCCGGCACTTCCATCAGCTTGGCCGACAGTTCCTGCAGGGTCTTGAGGTCGAAACTGGTGTCGTGACGTGCAGTCCACGCGTGACCCAGGTACGGACGCCAGTCAACGAACAATTCCTTGTTCGGCTCTTTGACCAGGCTTTTGACAACGTGCATGCCGTTGTCCAGCGCGTTGCGGTACTCGTCGACCTTGGCCTGAGCGGCTTCGGCGTTGAGGATGCCGGCGGTGGCCAGTGCATCGGCATACAGCTCACGGGTGGTGCGCTGTTTGGCGATCTGCTGGTACATCAGCGGCTGGGTGCCACTCGGCTCATCGGCTTCGTTGTGACCGCGACGACGGTAGCAGACCAGATCGATGACCACGTCACGCTTGAACTGCATGCGGTAGTCGATCGCCAGCTGGGTCACGAACAACACGGCTTCCGGATCATCGCCATTCACATGGAGGATCGGCGCCTGAATCATCTTGGCAACGTCGGTCGCGTACTCGGTGGAGCGCGAGTCTTCCTGCTTGCTGATGGTGAAGCCGACCTGGTTGTTGATCACGATGTGGATCGTGCCGCCGGTCTTGAAGCCGCGGGTCTGCGACATCTGGAAGGTTTCCAGCACCACACCCTGACCTGCGAACGCCGCGTCACCGTGAATCGAGATCGGCAGCACTTTCTCGCCAGTGGCGTCGTTGCGACGGTCCTGACGGGCACGCACCGAACCCTCAACCACAGGGGAAACGATTTCCAGGTGGGACGGGTTGAACGCCATCGCCAGGTGGACTTCGCCGCCGGTGGTCATCACGTTGGACGAGAAGCCCTGGTGATACTTGACGTCACCGGAGCCCAGCTCGACCTTCTTCTTGCCTTCGAACTCGTCGAACAGGTCGCGCGGGTTCTTGCCGAAGGTGTTAACCAGCACGTTGAGACGGCCACGGTGGGCCATGCCGATGACAACTTCCTTGGTGCCGTAGGAACCGGAGCGCTGAATCAGCTCGTCGAGCATCGGAATCAGGCTTTCGCCGCCTTCCAGACCGAAACGCTTGGTGCCCGGGTATTTGGTGCCCAGGTACTTCTCCAGACCCTCGCCCGCCGTCACACGCTCAAGCAGATGGCTCTTGATGTCGGCGGAATAGGCAGGACGGCCACGCACGCTTTCGAGGCGCTGCATGAACCAGTTGCGCTGGTTGGAATCGACGATGTGCGTGAACTCGGCGCCGATGGTGCGGCAATATGTCTGCTGCAACGCTTCGACGATTTCGCGTAGGCTCGCTTCTTCTTTGCCGATGAACAGGTCGCCGGCACGGAATGTGGTATCGAGGTCAGCGTTGGTCAAACCGTAATGGTTGATCGACAGGTCAGCTGGCGCAGTACGCTTCCACAGACCCAGAGGATCGAGTTGCGCACCCTGATGGCCGCGCATACGGAATGCCTGGATAAGTCGCAGCACTTCAACTTGCTTCTTTTCATGCTCGCTGCTCACGCTGCCGGCAGAGACCGGTTGAGCGCGGCGCTGGTTTTTCCCCAGCAACACAAAATGATCGCGAACCGTAGAGTGCGATACATCGGTGGCAGTGCTGCCGTCAGCCGGCAACGTCTGAAAATAGGTGCGCCACTCTTCTGGCACAGCGTTAGGGTCGTGCAGGTAGAGCTCGTAGAGCTCTTCCACATAGGCAGCGTTACCACCGGAAAGGTGGGCGCTGTTCCACATGCGCTGCATCACGCTTTCTTGCATGCTTGGTCACCCTCGATTAGGGGACACCATCGGCGTCGATGCCAGCGCAAACTTGAAAAGTCCATGTGCAGCGACTTCAAGTCACTAGGGATCACGCAGATAGTCCGGGTACCAGCCCGGATGCCCCTGCTGGTTTCATTTCTTCAAAATAAGAGCTGAAGCCCTGCGACAACTGCTCAGGTTAAAACTACGGCGCCGGTTGAAGCCTGCGCCGCAGCGTTTACGGGTGCTGCAGTAGCGGGTGCTGCGGTGTTACAGATGCGGCAAACTCAGACACCGCTTTTGAGCAGCATGTTGCGCACGTGACCGATAGCCTTGGTTGGGTTCAGGCCTTTCGGGCAAACGTTGACGCAGTTCATGATGCCGCGGCAGCGGAAAACACTGAACGGATCGTCCATCGACGCCAGACGCTCTTGGGTCCGGGTGTCGCGGCTGTCAGCCAGGAAACGATAGGCTTGCAGGATCGCGGCAGGCCCGAGGAACTTGTCGGGGTTCCACCAGAACGACGGGCAGGACGTCGAGCAGCAAGCGCACAGGATGCACTCGTACAGGCCGTCGAGTTTTTCCCGCTCTTCCGGGCTCTGCAGGCGCTCGATGGACGGAGCCGGCGTGTCGTTCTGCAGGAATGGCTTCACCTTCTCGTACTGCTTGTAGAAGATGCTCATGTCGACGGCGAGGTCGCGGATGACCGGCAGGCCAGGCAGTGGGCGAACCACCAGCTTGTTGCCCTTGACCACAGCCGACAGCGGCGTGATGCAGGCCAGGCCGTTCTTGCCGTTGATGTTCATGCCGTCGGAACCGCACACGCCTTCGCGGCACGAGCGACGGTACGAGAAGCCTTCGTCCTGCTCTTTGATCAGAGCCAGTACATCCAGGACCATCAGGTCTTTGCCACCGGTGTCGACCTGGAAATCCTGCATGAACGGCGCGGCGTCCTGATCAGGGTTGTAGCGATAAACACTGACTTGCAACATGGCGGTCACCCTTAATAAGTCCGAATCTTAGGCTCAAAAGTCGGAACAGTTTTTGGCAAGAAGTTCACGGCACGCTTGGCTACGCGCTTGTCACCCGGGAAGTACAGGGTGTGACACAGCCAGTTCTCGTCGTCGCGATCTTCGAAGTCTTCACGGGCGTGAGCGCCACGGGACTCCTTGCGATGCTCTGCGGCGATCGCCGTTGCTTCAGCGACTTCCAGCAGGTTCTGCAGCTCCAGCGCTTCGATCCGGGCAGTGTTGAATGCCTGGCTCTTGTCGTTGATCTTGACGTTGGCGATGCGCGTGCGCAGGTCAGCCAGCTGGGCGATACCCTTCTGCATGTATTCGCCGGTACGGAACACACCGAAGTAGTTCTGCATGCAGCTTTGCAGCTCTTTGCGCAGGGTAGCGACGTCTTCGCCATCGGTGCGCGAGTTCAGGCCATTGAGGCGAGCCAGCGCAACGTCGATGTCGGTTTCGGAAGCGCGACGGTAGTCGACGCCTTCGTTGAGTGCCTGCTCCAGGTGCAGACCGGCAGCACGGCCGAACACCACCAGATCGAGCAGCGAGTTGCCGCCCAGACGGTTGGCACCGTGAACCGATACGCATGCCACTTCACCCACCGCGAACAGGCCCGGGATGATGGTGTCGACGCCAGCGGCGTCCTGGGTGATCGCCTGACCATGAATGTTGGTGGCAACGCCGCCCATCATGTAGTGGCAGGTGGGCACGACAGGGATTGGCGCAACGGCCGGATCGACGTGTGCGAAGGTCTTGGACAGTTCCATGATCCCTGGCAGACGGCTGTGCAGCACTTCCTCACCGAGGTGATCGAGTTTGAGCATCACGTGGTCACCGTCGGGACCGCAACCGTTGCCGGCGATGATCTCTTTAACCATCGAGCGAGCCACAACGTCACGACCGGCAAGGTCCTTGGCGTTTGGCGCGTAACGCTCCATGAAACGCTCGCCATGCTTGTTGATCAGGTAACCGCCTTCACCACGGCAGCCTTCTGTGACCAGTACACCTGCGCCGGCGATGCCGGTCGGGTGGAACTGCCACATTTCGATGTCCTGAACCGGAACACCGGCACGCAGCGCCATGCCCACGCCGTCGCCGGTGTTGATCAGGGCGTTGGTGGTGGAGGAGTAGATACGGCCAGCACCGCCAGTGGCCAGTACAGTCGCGTCAGCGCGAATGTAGGAGGTTTCACCGGTTTCGATGCAGATGGCAATGATGCCGACGAACGCGCCGTCCTGGTTCTTCACCAGGTCAACGGCGTAGTACTCGTTGAGGAATACAGTGCCGGCCTTCAGGTTGGCCTGATACAGGGTGTGCAGCAGTGCGTGACCGGTACGGTCGGCAGCAGCACAGGTACGTGCAGCCTGACCGCCCTTGCCGAAGTCTTTCGACTGGCCGCCGAACGGACGCTGATAGATGCGGCCCTGCTCGGTACGGGAAAACGGCAGACCCATGTGCTCGAGCTCGAACACGGCTTCCGGGCCCACGGAACACATGTATTCGATAGCGTCCTGGTCACCGATGTAGTCGGAGCCCTTGACGGTATCGTACATGTGCCAGCGCCAGTCATCGTTCGGATCAGCCGAAGCGATGGCGCAGGTGATGCCACCCTGTGCGGAAACGGTGTGGGAGCGAGTCGGGAAAACCTTGGTGACTACAGCGGTCTTGTGGCCGCCCTGAGCCAGCTGCAATGCGGCACGCATGCCCGCACCGCCGCCGCCAATGATAATGGCGTCGAATGAAAGCGTATTAATGTTAGCCATGAATCAGATACCCCAAAGAATCTGCACACCCCAGACGAAGTAAGCGAACATCGCAATGCCGCACACCGCCTGAAAAAGGAAACGCACCACTGTCGCGGAGTTGCCCAGCGCCATCGGCGTCAGGTAATCGGTCGCGATGGTCCACATGCCAACCCAGGCGTGAGCCGCCAGGGCAACAAGGGCCAACAGGCTGAAGATGCGCATTGCGTTATGGGAGAACAGCGCGTGCCACGTGGCGAAATCAAGGCCAGGGTGCGCGATCAGGTACCCGATCAGGAAAATGAAATAAGCCGCGAGTACGACGGCGGAGACGCGTTGCGCCATCCAGTCATACAGGCCCGAACGAGAAAGGTTAGTGACGTTGGTTACCATATCCACACTCCTGCCAGAACGATCACCACCACAGACACGGCGATAACAATTTGAGAGCCCCGCTTGCCGCCTTCCAGCGTCTCGCCGATGCCCGTGTCCATGATCAGATGACGGACGCCCGCCACCAGGTGATAAAGCAGTGCGGACAGAAGAGCCCAGATCACGAACTTGGCCAGCGGACTGGTCAGTCCCGCTTTCACCGACGCGAAGCCTTCCTCGGAGTCGAGCGACAGGTCCAATGCATAAAGCATGATGGCAATGCCGACGAAGAGGATGACACCGGAAATACGGTGAAGGATGGACGTGTAAGCAGTGATAGGGAGTTTGATGGTCCTTAGGTCTAGGTTTACAGGTCGTTGGCTTTTCACGGCTTTTTTTCACACTGAAGAGCCCTAACACTCAGGGCAAGTTGTTGGGAAGTGTACTGGTCAGGTACCCACTACCCAGGAAGTGACCAACCCCGTTGAATCAGGCCTGAAAGCCCCTGGCGGTCGGACGCCGAGTATAGACAGTTAGCCCGCTAATGACAACGCGCAGACCCTGTCCCAAGGGTGGATTGCTTTAGCCCGATAATTGGCGTAAATGGCCCGTAATTTCGACGAAAACCATGGCTTAAAGCCCTCTGCTACAAGACTTTTGGCAAATTGACTTTAGAATTTATCTCACTATAGTGATGCGGGCCCTGCGTGGGGGGTCTGTCTGATGATTTGAAGCATAATTAGGAGGCCACATGGCTGATAAAAAAGCGCAGTTGATCATCGAGGGCGCAGCCCCCGTCGAGCTGCCCATTCTGACCGGCACCGTTGGTCCCGATGTTATCGACGTACGCGGCCTGACTGCCACCGGACGCTTCACATTCGACCCAGGCTTCATGTCCACCGCCTCATGCGAATCGAAGATCACCTATATCGATGGTGACAACGGCATTCTCCTGCATCGCGGCTACCCGATCGAACAGCTGGCCGAGCAATCGGACTACCTGGAAACCTGCTACCTGTTGCTTAACGGCGAGCTGCCAACCGCCGAGCAAAAAGCCGAATTCGTCGTCACCGTGAAGAATCACACCATGGTGCACGAGCAACTGAAGACCTTCTTCAACGGTTTCCGCCGCGACGCCCACCCGATGGCCGTCATGTGCGGTGTGGTTGGCGCCCTGTCGGCGTTCTACCACGACTCCCTGGACATCAATAATCCGCAGCACCGGGAAATCTCCGCGATCCGACTGGTCGCCAAGATGCCGACCCTGGCCGCAATGGTTTACAAGTACTCCATGGGTCAACCCATGATGTACCCGCGCAACGACCTCAGCTACGCGGAAAACTTCCTGCACATGATGTTCAACACGCCGTGCGAGATCAAACCGATCAGCCCGACGCTGGCCAAGGCCATGGACCGGATCTTCATCCTTCACGCCGACCACGAACAGAACGCCTCGACGTCCACCGTGCGCATGGCAGGCTCGTCGGGCGCCAACCCGTTTGCCTGTATCGCAGCCGGTATCGCCGCGCTCTGGGGCCCTGCCCACGGCGGCGCCAACGAAGCCGTGCTGACCATGCTCGATGAGATTGGCGATGTGTCCAACATCGACACCTACATCGCCAAGGCCAAGGACAAGAACGATCCGTTCAAGCTGATGGGCTTTGGCCACCGGGTTTACAAGAACCGCGACCCGCGCGCCACCGTGATGAAGCAGACCTGCGACGAAGTCCTGCGCGAGCTGGGCATCACCAACGACCCGCAGCTCGAACTGGCCATGCGTCTTGAAGAGATCGCCCTGACCGACCCTTACTTCATCGAACGCTCGCTTTACCCGAACGTGGACTTCTACTCGGGCATCATCCTCAAGGCGATCGGCATCCCGACCAGTATGTTCACCGTGATTTTCGCCCTGGCGCGAACCGTCGGCTGGATCTCCCACTGGAAGGAAATGCTGTCGAGCCCTTACAAGATCGGCCGTCCACGCCAGCTGTACACCGGCGAAGTGTCGCGGGACATCGTTCCGCTGGCCGAGCGCAAGTAACTCGGCAGCACCCGCGAAGACACAAAAAAGGCTGCACTCGGGCAGCCTTTTTCGTTTGTCGCTTGAGTGTTGCGGGCGAACCGATCAGTTCTTCTCTGCACGCTCCTTGAGCGCCTTGAGCGTATTGAACGGCGCGTCCACCACGAACTTGTTCGCCAGCCACGACGGCACGCTGCCGCCCGGCTCGGTGTGCACCTGATAGGTGACCTCGGTCAGATTCTCGCCTTTGGGCACGAACTTCCAGAACCCCTCGACCTGCGCCACCCGCACAAAGCCCTTCTCTTCCGGGATGTACTTGGGGTCGCCTTCCAGCTGACGGGTCATGCTGCCATCGGCGCCCTCCACTGTGGTGACCTTCAACACCGAATCCCGGGGTGTGACCGGCCAGGGCGTGTTGAACTGGGAATAGGTCCAGGTCTTGTCGCCCTCATGCTTGAGTATCTTCTGCAGTTTGCATTCGTGAATCCAGGCACAGGCGCTGACCACGTCTTCCTGCAACGCACGGAGCTTGCCGATGCTCGCCTTGATGGTGGTCACGCCCTGATAGGCCTTGTACTGCGACCCGGGGAATTCGCTGAGTGAGACCTTGATCCCTGCCTCGTTCTTCGCGACTTTCCACTCCTCAGCCTGCGCCGAAGCCGCCACCCATACAGTCAGTCCCAATCCGAAAGCAATGCGGTACAGCGAACTCATATGTTGTTCCTTATTGTTGAAGTTCAGTCGTGCCTCGGCCGCAATTCACGCCACCGATGTCATCTTTTCCCACCAGCCAATCAGCCGGATCGCATCCTCGGGACCGCTGCCACACACTTCGGGCTCCGCTGCAAACTCGCCACATACCGCCGGCCTCCCCGGCTGCCCGAAGATTGCGCAGAGCATGTTCACCGACAGGTGCAGGCAGCGCATGCCGGCGGGTTTGCCGTTGGGCATTCCAGGGATCGGTGATGTGATGGACGGCGCGATGCAGCACGCGCCGCAGCCTGAACGGCATTCCATGGAGAGAACCTGTGTGGCAGTGAGGACGATGGCAGGATCTTACGCGCTAAAACACACGTTTGAAAATCGGGTCCTGCGACCGCGCCGTGCGTTCATCACTTTTTAAAGGTGAAATCCAAGGCAGCGCCTTCCACGTCCTTGCGTGCCTCATTACGCAACTGCAAATCCATTTCATTGCTCAGCAGACGGCCTTGCATCTGGAAGTCTGGGTCCGCATCCGCATCCGGGAACATTTTAGGCAGCAGCGGCTTGGCGCCAGTTGACTGGGCTTTGGACTTTGACGCCGAGGAGATCACATTCGCCGGAGGGGTCAGTTGCTTAACCATCTCGGGCGGGAGACTCAGGTCGAGGGGCACCTTGTTCAGGCGGGTCTCCTTGACCACTTGAGACGCCGATTTGCTCTTGCTGGCCACCGGCGCACGCCGCGCGACTTCGGCGTTATCCGCTTTAACCTTGGCAGATTTGGCGTTGGCACCAGCGGACTTACCGTCCGCAGCCTTGACATCGGTGACCGTCCGCGGCGCTTCAGCCGACGCCTTACCCGACGCGACTACAGGCACGGCAGGAATGTTCGGCGCCAGCGAATGGACCGCAGTCGCATCCGCAGCAGGCTTGTCCGCCAGCGCAGGCGCGGACTCAGGCTCTGACGCTGGCTTCGCTGCTTTTGCAGCTTCGGCCGGCGCAGCGTCACCCGCAGCAGGCGCAGAAGCGGTAGCTTTCGCCGGTGGGGTGGGCGCTTTATCGGCATCACAGGCGCTCAGCAACACCAACAACATCACACTTAAACAACGCAGTGATTTCATAGTCTGAACGGCAGTAAGTAAGACAGGGGCCATATGCTGGCCCGTTGCACGGCGGCTGACAAGTTCCCTGTCAGCCTCCCTCGATAGTATGGAAAGCTGGCGGCCCTACGAGTTCACCACGATTGCCCGGCGTCCTGGCATAACTGCTTGGCGAGCATGCCCACCGTCATCAACGCCCTCTCCGCTTCACGGTTCCACGGCAGCCCGCAATTCAGGCGAATGCAATGGTTGAACTGCTCGGTATTACTGAAGATCAGGCCCGGCGCGATGCTGATGCCCTGCTCCAGCGCGCGCACGTGCAACTCCTGAGTGTTCACCCGCCCCGGGAGGCTGATCCACAGGATGAACCCGCCCGCAGGCCGGCTGATCTGCGTGCCTTCGGGGAACATTTGCTGCACGGCGAGCTGGAAGGCGCTCAGATTCTTGCGGTGCTCCTGACGGATAAAGCGCAAGTGCCGGTCATACCCGCCGTTTTCGAGGTAGGACGCCACCGCCATCTGCGTCACGCTGCACGCCGAATGGGTGCTGAAGGTTTGCAGGCGCTGGATTTCCGCCTGGTACTTCCCGGCGATCATCCAGCCGATCCGCACGCCCGGCGACAGGGTCTTGGAGAAGCTGGAGCAGTAGATGACGTGGCCCAGCCGGTCGAACGCCTTCAACGCCTTGGTCTTGTTCTGCTCGTACATCAGCTCGCCGTAGATGTCGTCCTCGATGATTTGGATGTCGAAATCCGAGGCCAGGCGCAGCAGGTGTTTCTGCCGATCTTCCGGCATGGTGCTGCCCAGCGGGTTGCTCAGCCGCGACGTCATCACCAGCGCCTTGATCGACCACTGATTGGCCGCCAGTTGCAGCGCTTCCAGGCTGATCCCGGTGTTGGGGTCGCTGGGGATTTCGATGACTTTCAAGCCAAGCAGATCGGCCAGTTGCAGCAGGCCGTAATAGGTTGGGGATTCTGCAGCGATCAGGTCACCGGGGCTGGTCAGCACCCGCAGCGACATCTGCAGCGCATCGACGCAGCCATGGGTGATCACCACTTCCGAGGGGTCGATCACCACGCCAGCGTCACGCATGCGAATCGCGACCTGACGACGCAGCGGCTCGAAGCCTGGGCTGAACATGTAGTTGAATGCGCGGGGGCTTTGAAACCGGGTGACCTTGGCCAGTTGCTGATGCAACGCGCGCAGCGGCAAGTAATCGATGTGCGGGACAGCAGCGCCAAACGCGAACACCCCTTCACGCCGCGCTTCGACCAGCACCTGCTGAATGATGCTGGCGCGGGTGACCAGGCCGGGACGCTCAACCCGCGCGATATCGGGGGTCGCCGCCGTGAGGGCCGGGGTTTGGTGCACGTAATAGCCGGACTGCGGCCGGGCTCGGATCAGACCCTGATCTTCGAGATTAGCGTAGGCCTGGAGGACGGTGGCATGGCTGACGTTGAGCTGGGAGCTCATCTTGCGCACGGAGGGCACGCGTTCGCCTGGCTGGTACACGCCCCGGCGAATGTCTTCGGCCAGCTGTTGGGCGATGCGTTGGTACAGCAACAGACTGGTCATTTCGCGTCCCTCGATCCCGTGCTTTGATCATGCGTGCGGTGACCAAAGGAGCAGGATCACCGGAACAGTTCAGAAGTGTACGGTGACAGTTCCTGTTCCGGCTAGAGGGCGCGGTGTTTGAATCACTCGGATTGTGACCGTCCGCTGCTCTTCAACGAGGCGCGCTCAGATGCCCCTTGTCGTCCGAGAAGACGATTTCGACACGGCGATTCTGTGCACGACCGCTTTCAGAGGTGTTTGCGTCCACCGGGTACTGGTCGCCATAACCTTCGACCTGAATGCGGTCTTCCTCGATGCCCAGATCAGACAGCACGTCAGCGACGGCCTGTGCCCGGTCTTTCGACAGCGCGAGGTTTACCTCACTATCGCCGGTGCTGTCGGTGTAGCCCTCGATGCGCACGACGCGCTTGGGATTGAATTGCAGGAACTGCACGACCTTAAGTACCGTGCGGTTAGCCGAGCTTTTCAGTTCGGCGCGGCCGGTATCGAAGAGCATGTCGCCGAGGGTCATCACCAGCCCCCGCTCATTCTGCTGCGTCGACAGGCTGATCACCTGATCTTCGGCCCACTTGCCCTGTTGCTGGGCGCCGGCCAGCTTGGCCTCACGCAAGGCCAACTGCAGGCGCTGACGTTCCAGCTCCAGTCGCGCGAGCTTTTCCTGATTCAGCAACAGCTTGCTGTGCTCCCGGGCGATCGCGCTGTAACGGCTGCTCAGGTACGCGTAATGACTGACGTCGTCAGCGCTGCCGATGTAGCTCGACAGGCGCTCGGCCCGGCCCAGCAATTCACCGGCACGGATCACGTCCTTCGGCGCGCTGCGCAGGACGTTGGTGTCTTCCTTGACCTTCTGGTAATCGGCAACGGCGCCCTGCAACGCCTGTTCACTGCTCTGGTGGCCGGCACAGCCAGCAAGACCGGCACTGGCCAGCAAAAGGCCGAGACTGAGGCTTCGCGCAACGGCATTCATTGGCCAGCCCCCAGCTGCTTGCGCAGACGCTCGAGGCGGATGTTGACCTGGGCCACCTGTGCTTCACTCTTCTGCGTCAGCACACGGGCCTCCGCCAGACGGGCGTCCAGCTCGGCCTGCTCAGCCTGCATGCGCGCGTCCTTGTAGGACTTGTCCGCGATGTCGACCCGGGCCTGGGTCAGCTTGGTCTGCGCTGTCACCAGGTCCGGTTCTTCATCCGTAGCGCCAACCGCGATGGCCTGGGCGACAGCCTGTTCGGTGAGTTTGAGTTGTTCGGTGGGCGCTGGGTCGTTGGCACAGCCGACGAGAGCGACGAGCACGACAGCGGCGAATACAGGCTGGATTTTCAAAAGAAAGCTCAAAACACATTCCTACTGATGGAGGGCGCTACCGGACTGCTGCAACTGGATTTTCCACAGGTCCAGGTTGCGCGTGACGGCTTCACTGGAGCGACCGGAAGCGGCCAATTCTGTCATTTTTTTCGCCAGCTGTCCGCGCAGCCATGGATCGTTGCAGGCGGAGTTGAACGACAGCGCCAGATAAAAGCCCGGACGATCGAGGGGCATGGGCTGGGTTTGCAGGTCTTTGGCGACGTCCAGCGCCTGGGTCACGGCCATCCCCGCATAGCGGCCGGCCAGGACGAACTCGACCTGCCCCGCCGCCAGTTTCTGAAAGGCCTGGAGAAGACTGGCCTGCCTCTCCAGCGTCAGGTGCGCCTTGATCGCCTCATCGAACACAGGTGTCACGCGGGTTTTTTCAGACATGGCGCCGGGATGGCTCTGCAGATCGGCCAGCGAATTGAACGGCTGCTCATGGCCGGTGCGGGTCCAGACCATGATCTCGTTCTGGGCGATGGGCGGGTGGATGAAATCCAGGGATTCCAGCTCGGCGCTGTTGAGGGGCGTGTCCGCCAGCATGTCCATGCGCCCGGTGCGCACCTCTTCCAGGGCCTGGCTGCGCTTGCCGCCATACAGCAGCTCGACCTTGACGCCGATCTGTTGCGCGACCTCCTTGAGCAGGTCGGCATTGGCGCCCATCAGGTGCTTGGGGTCCTGCGGGTCGCGCCACAGGTACGGCGGCGCGTCCGGGCTGCCGGTGACAATCAGCCGGTCACACTTGCCCGCAGACCAGGCCAGCGACGGCAGCAACAGCAACCCGCCCAGCAGTGAAGCCAGCGTCTGCTTTGGCGACAACATGACAACGTCCTTTTTGAGTCCATAAAAAAACCCGCCAGCTCCGACTGCCTGAGCGCTGGTTCATCGAGTGAACGATGACCGGCGCTCAGGCAGCCCGAACGAACGGGTTCTCTTTATAAGTCAGGGAAGTGGATTAAACCAGCTTCTCCAGCTCGGGGATCGCTTCGAACAGATCCGCCACGAGGCCGTAATCGGCCACCTGAAAGATCGGCGCTTCTTCGTCCTTGTTGATCGCCACGATCACCTTGGAGTCTTTCATGCCAGCCAGATGCTGGATCGCGCCGGAAATGCCGACCGCGATGTACAGCTGCGGCGCGACGATCTTGCCGGTCTGACCGACCTGCATGTCGTTGGGCACGAAGCCTGCGTCGACGGCCGCGCGGGACGCGCCAACAGCCGCACCCAGCTTGTCAGCCAAGGTGTATAGGTGTTTGAAGTTGTCGCCGTTCTGCATGCCACGGCCGCCGGAAACGACAATCTTGGCAGCGGTCAGCTCCGGACGATCGGACTTGGCCAGCTCTTCGCTGACAAAGGACGATTTGCCCGCGTCATGGGCCGCGCTGACGGCTTCAACCGAAGCAGAACCGCCTTCCGCTGCAACGGCGTCAAAGCCGGTGGCGCGAACGGTGATGACTTTCACGGCTGCCGACGACTGAACGGTCGCAATGGCGTTACCCGCGTAGATCGGGCGCTTGAAGGTGTCAGCGCTTTCGACCGAGATGATCTCGGAGATCTGGTCGACGTCCAGTTGGGCAGCAACACGCGGCAGGATGTTCTTGCCGTTGGAGGTTGCAGCGGCCAGCACGTGGCTGTAGGCCGAAGCCAGCTCGACGACCAGCGGGGCAACGTTTTCCGGCAACTGGTGTTCATAGGCTGCGTGGTCAGCCACGAGGACCTTGGACACGCCTGCGATTTTCGCAACTGCTTCGCCGACGGCACCGACATTCAGACCGGCGACCAGAACGTGAATGTCACCACCGATCTTGGTGGCCGCGGCAACGGTATTGAGAGTGGCGGGAGCGATTGCGCCGTTTTCGTGCTCAGCGATAACCAGGGTCGTCATCAGATCACCTTCGCTTCGTTTTTCAGTTTATCAACCAGTTCAGCAACCGACTTGACCTTGATGCCTGCGCTGCGGGCAGCCGGCGCTTCAACCTTCAGGGTCTTGTTGGTGGACGCAATCGAAACGCCCAACGCATCAGGGGTCAGCACTTCGAGGGGCTTTTTCTTGGCTTTCATGATGTTCGGCAGCGACGCGTAGCGCGGCTCGTTCAAACGCAGGTCAGTGGTGACGATGGCCGGCAGCTTGAGCGAAACGGTCTGCGCGCCGGCGTCGATTTCACGGGTGACGTTGACGCTGTCGCCGGACACTTCGACTTTGGACGCGAAGGTGCCCTGGGCATAACCGCTCAGCGCAGCCAGCATCTGGCCAGTCTGGTTGTTGTCGCTGTCGATCGCCTGCTTGCCGAGAATGACCAGCTGCGGTTGTTCTTTGTCGACAACGGCCTTCAATAACTTGGCCACGGCCAGGGAGGTCAGTTCGTCAGCGGATTCCACGAGGATGGCGCGATCGGCACCCAGTGCCAACGCGGTACGCAGTTGCTCCTGGGCGGTGGTCGGGCCGATGGAAACGACGACGATCTCGGTCGCCACGCCTTTCTCTTTCAGGCGGACGGCTTCTTCTACCGCGATCTCGCAGAAGGGGTTCATCGACATTTTAACGTTGGCGAGATCGACGCCGGAGTTGTCCGCTTTGACGCGAACCTTGACGTTGTAGTCGACCACTCGTTTGACAGCTACAAGAACCTTCATGGATTCCTCGTTTCTCTCCGGTGAAAAGAAAATCGCCAGGCCTTGCCCGGCGATGGGTACTCGTCAGTGTAAAGAACACCTGTGAAAACAACGTATTCGTGGTTGGTGAATGCTGATATCAGCAAAAGCGGCCACGCTACGGCGGCAATCCAAGCCAGACGTTGCCCGCCCGTGTAAACTGCAGCGCGCCGCAGGCCTGGGGCTGAGGGTTGCGCGGGGGCGATGCTCACGTTGCTTTTAGCGGTGCTCTGCTACCGACAGTTTGCACGCAGCCGACAAGGCCGGCGGCCAACTGTAGCGAGCGCAAAACCGCCCGTATCTTGACCGCAACGCCGGGTCGGGTCAATACGACATAAACGCCAGTCACAAGCCGTCTCACCATGATTTATCAGGGTTTCGGCCGATTCAAACAAACGTTTGTATTGGACCTGCGAGGTGGTGTAGATATAATGCGCGCCTTCAAGACGACACCCGGATAAATGAGCTTCCGGGGGTCGGTTTTAGCCATCTATAAAAATACGCCTAAAAAATACGCCGTTGAGCCTTGAGTAGGAGATAGCCTGTGGAACGCGAATTTATGGAGTTCGACGTCGTCATCGTCGGAGCCGGGCCCGCCGGGCTGTCTGCCGCTTGCCGCCTGAAACAGAGAGCCGCTGACGCCGGTCAGGAAATCAGCGTCTGCGTGGTGGAAAAAGGCTCCGAGGTCGGTGCTCACATCCTCTCCGGCGCAGTGTTCGAACCCCGCGCCCTCAGCGAGCTGTTCCCCGACTGGAAAGCCCTGGGCGCCCCGCTCAATACCCCGGTCAAAAGCGACGACATCTATGTGCTGACCGGTGCGGACGCCAGCCAGAAAGTCCCGGGCGTGTTCGTGCCCAAGACCATGCACAACGAAGGCAACTACATCATCTCCCTGGGCAACCTGTGCCGCTGGATGGCACAGCAGGCCGAGAACCTCGGCGTCGAAATCTACCCGGGCTTCGCGGCTCAGGAAGCGCTGATCGATGAGACCGGCGTGGTGCGCGGGATTCTCACCGGTGATCTGGGCGTCGACCGTGAAGGCAATCCGAAAGAAGGCCTGTACACCCCCGGTATGGAACTGCGCGGCAAGTACACGCTGTTCGCCGAAGGCTGCCGTGGTCACATCGGCAAGCAACTGATCAATCGCTTCAAGCTGGACAGTGAGGCCGACGCCCAACACTACGGCATCGGCTTGAAGGAAATCTGGGAAGTCGATCCGGCCAAACATCAGCCGGGCCTGGTGGTTCACACCGCCGGCTGGCCGCTGGATATCATGGGCACCGAAAACACCGGCGGCTCGTTCCTTTACCACCTGGAAAACAATCAGGTCGTGGTCGGCCTGATCGTCGACCTCTCCTACGCCAACCCTTACCTGTCGCCGTTCGACGAATTCCAGCGCCTCAAGCACCACCCGGTCCTCAAGCAGTACCTGGAAGGCGGCAAGCGCATCAGCTACGGCGCACGGGCCATCTGCAAGGGCGGCCTGAATTCGCTGCCAAAGATGGTCTTCCCCGGCGGCGCACTGATCGGTTGCGACCTGGGCACCCTGAACTTCGCCAAGATCAAGGGCAGCCACACCGCCATGAAGTCCGGCATGCTCGCCGCCGAAGCGGTGGCGGATGCGCTGTTTGCCGGCAACGAGGGTGGTGACACGCTGAACGGCTACGTCGAGGGCTTCAAGGCCAGCTGGCTGCACGAAGAACTGTTCGCCAGTCGTAACTTCGGCGCGGCGGTGCACAAATTTGGCGCGATCCTCGGCGGCGCGTTCAACTTCGTTGACCAGAACCTGTTTGGCGGCAAGATCCCCTTCACCCTGCGTGACACCACGCCGGACTATGCGTGCATGAAGCTGGCGGCCGACTCGAAGAAAATCGACTACCCGAAACCCGACGGCAAGCTGAGCTTCGACAAGCTGAGTTCGGTGTTCATCTCCGGTACCAACCACGAAGAAGAGCAGCCGTGCCACCTGAAGCTGAAGGATCCGAGCATCCCGATCAGCGTCAACCTGCCCAAGTACGACGAGCCTGCCCAGCGTTACTGCCCGGCGGGGGTTTACGAGGTGGTGACCCAGGAAGACGGCGCCAAGCGCTTCCAGATCAACGCGCAGAACTGCGTCCACTGCAAAACCTGTGACATCAAGGATCCGTCGCAGAACATCACCTGGGTAGCACCGGAAGGCGCAGGCGGCCCGACCTATCCCAATATGTAAAGGATTCTGAGTAGGACCAGCTTTAGCCGGGAATCCGTCAGCGGCCACATCGCACAATTGATGGTGCACACACTGGCCTCTTCCCGGCTGAAGCCGGTCCCACAAAGACACCGCGTAACCTTCATAGGACCAGCTTTAGCCGGCAATCCGTCAGCGGCCACATCGCACAATTGATGTTGCACACACTGGCCTCTTCCCGGCTGAAGCCGGTCCCACAAAGACACCGCGTAACCTTCGTAGGACCGGCTTTAGCCGGGAAGGCGTCAGCGGCCATCGTGCAAAATTGATGGTGCGCACACTGGCCACTTCCCGGCTGAAGCCGGTCCCACATAGACACCGCGTAACCTTCGTAGGACCGGCTTTAGCCGGGAAGGCGTCAGCGGCCATCGTGCAATTGATGTTGCACACACTGGCCTCTTCCCGGCTGAAGCCGGTCCCACAAAGACACCGCGTAACCTTCGTAGGACCGGCTTTAGCCGGGAAGCTCTTGAGGTTCAGCGTCACCCCTCACGCTGATATCTTCAGCCGCTCGCCCTCTTCCCCCGGATTGCGTTCGAAGTAGCGCTTGTACTCGCGACTGAATTGCGACGTGCTCTGATACCCGACCTTGTGCGCGACCTGCGCCACGCCCATGCCCTCGCCGATGAGCATCTGCTGAGCCTTGAGCAGCCGCACGCGTTTCAAGTACTGGACGGGTGACAGCAGCGTGCTGCGCTTGAAATGCTCATGGAAGGTCGAGGCGCTCATGTTGGCGCAGCGCGCCAGATCCTCGACACTCAAGGCCTGATCATAGTGGTCGCGCAGATGCTGCAGCGACGCGGCAATGCGCGCGAAGTGGCCGGTCTGCTCGACCAATGCCCGCAGCACCCCGGCCTGGGGACCGCGCAACGCGGCATACACCACCTCCCTGACCCGCGCCTGGCCCATCACTCGTGCGTCCAGCGGATCGTGCAGGCAGCGCAATAGCCGCTCGACACTCTCACGCATCGGCGCATCCAGCTCGGCGAAGGTCATGGATTCCGGCGTCTGCGCCTTGACCTTGACGTTCGGCGCCTCGCCCATGGCATGCACCAACTCGCCCAGCAGCGCGCGATCGATTGACACGGCGACGCCATACATCGGCGCCTCGGCCGTGGCGAAGGTTTCGCACATGAACGGCACCGACAGCGCCTGCACCAGATAATGACCGGCGCCGTATTCCAGCGTTCGCGGGCCCAGGCGCGCGAGCTTGCTGCCCTGGGCAATGATCACCAGACTCGGTTCATAGATCTGCGGGCTGCTGGCGACGTAGTAATCCCAGGACATCGCCTGCACGCCCGGGACGCGGGTGTCGACGAAACCCGGGCGCGACGCCAGCGGTTTGATGAGGGCGACCAACTCGGCGTTGGCATCGGAATGGGAAAGAGGAGACATGGGCAGCCGTACAGAGGATTTGACACCGCCATCATCGCAGATCAGCGGCGTGACGCCCTACTCGATTCGTGAAATCCGGAGGATCAGGCATGACAGGTGGAGGAATGACCATGGCCGGCAATGCCCTGCCTGGGGACAATACACCGCCTTAACCGTCATCGTTTCTGCGAGGTTCTTCATGTACACAGCCATCGGTTACGCCGCCCAGTCCGCCACCGCCCCCCTCGCCCCCATGACGTTCAGCCGCCGCAGCCCGCGGCCGGACGACGTGGCCATCGAGATTCTGTACTGCGGCGTCTGCCTAACGTGTAACGCATGATGATTGACTGCACCGCGTATCTTAGAGATTGACAAAAAAATTGACAGACTGGCCGCAACGCCTAGCCTTGACTACAACTAAAGCTGGTAGTGATCGCAATGGCTTCATACGTCAATTCCACACATGCAGGCAGAATCTTACTCATACCCGTCATCCCCAACGCATTTGCTACCTTGTACGCAACCGTCTGCCCAACAGGAGCGGTACCTGAACAGCTGCATGGCTGTCAGTTTTCGCCGGAGCTTTATCGCGAAGACGAGGTTGAGAGTGATGAGCACCTGCGGAATGCGTACAACTTTCCATTCTTGTTTCACCAAGACGGGACGCCGTGGGTTGAGGCTAATTCCTACCTCCACCATCTCATTCAGAACCAGCACCCCGACGACCGCCCTACAGATCAAGCAAGACGCATTGCAGGCGAGTTGCTTGAGTATCTGATCTTTTGTGAGTCGCACGAGATCGACTGGAAAGATTTTTCGGGAAAGCGCCCGTCGCTCCGACCAAGCTACAAGTACTTCCAGCATTTAAAAACAAAAAGCCAACGGAGTAGTAGAGTAACAAACCAGTACACTGGCGCCGTATATAATTTCTACGAGTACGTTTCTCGCTATTGGCACGCCATTGACTTGGATCGCGTCGACACTGTCCGAAAGTTTATGGTACGGATTTCAACTGCTAAAGGTTCCCGTATCATTGAACGATTAAAGAGAAGTCAAACGCTGGCTACTCCCTTAAGTGCCGCTCCAGACATAGGCACGGTAAGAGATGACGGCGAGGATCTCAGGCCGCTTACTAATCTTCAACTGAAATCACTTCAAGACTCTCTCACAAAGCATAAATGGCTCGTGCAAGAACGGCTTATCGTCGACACTGCGTTGATGACAGGAGGGAGAAAGCAGACAGTTCTTACATTACGCGCCAGACACCTCTCTCAGTTCACGGATAAAAATCTAAGGAGAGATAATACGTACGCGTTAAAGTGCGGCCCTGGAACTGGCATCGATACCAAGCACAATAAGCCCCTAACAATTTACATCCCGAAAGGACTAGCATCTCGACTATTGGTATGGGTCAAAAGCCCAACATATCTGAGACGAAAGAAAAAATTCATTGAAGCCAGGATGGCAGAATCAAGTGAGAGCTGGAACTCCGGAGATGTCTACGTTTACTTGTCTGAGCAGGGAAATCCTTACTACATATCCAAAGATGATCCCGCTTACCCTTTCTTAAAGACACCTGCTAAAGGGCAAGTCACCTCAACCATTAAGCGTAAAATGGTAAAGTACTTGGGGAACGAGCTTCCGAAAGACTTTGTATTCCATTGGTTAAGAGCGACCTTCGCTTTCCAGCTATATCAATACTTGCAGCCATTGGTAGATGCGGGAAAGCTATCCCCGCACGAACAGATTTCAATCATTCAGGTTAGGCTAGCCCATAGCGACCGCGAAACTACTGAGCATTATCTGAAACTGTTCAAGTCGGTCAATGCCAACCTGGAAGCGCAAGAAGACTGGGAAGACTGGATCATGGGAGGCGAATACATGCTGCAAGACGACGGAATAAAGAAGTCAAATACGGAATAATACAGCAACTGAGACAGTTCAAAAAAGATAACCTCACTCAACAAATACAAGCTCCACTAAGAGCTTGTAACGAGACAAAAGCGCACCAAGCAAGTTAAGTATCTGTGAATAAATATCATAATAAAATAAATTTACATACTTGAAAACGCATTACCTAGATGAAACCAAACTACCCATGCGGATGCTTTGTTACGTTTCGGTAGCCTTTTAGCTCTAACTCCAAAAGTCTTACTCTGTCGACAAGCTGAAGATTTTGAGCAACAACTCTCTGCATGAGATTCGTTAGCGACAAAATCTCCGACTCCTTCTCTTCTAATTTTTTTAATGCTTTGTTGAGCCGCGTCAAATTTACAGATGAATCGGGTTTATTAGCCCGCCGAAACCTGTTTATCTCATCAATAAGACTTGCGTGAATTGCCCGAGACTTCTTGAGATAACCCGGATCGAAGCCTGCCTCTACACTGACTACCGCTGGAGTTACCTTGTAAGGAGCCAGCCCTTTGTGTGCAGGGTGTAGCGGCTCCCCAGCCTTAAGGCGCTCAAAAGCAACTCTACAGCGCTCAAAACCATTTTTATTAGCAGGCTTGTTCATTGCTTAAAATTTTCTTTCGCTTTATGTTTTGCATAAAAGGATTTCATTGTATCCAGCTCCCTTTCAAGTATTTGGCGCTCGCCGGAACCAACTGCGTAAGCTAGCAATTCACGCTCACCGCTTTCGATTTCAGCTTTCAATTTTATCAATGAAATCGCCGCCCCGTCACATGTCAAACAGGTAGTAACTTGACCAAGCATATAGGTGTCACAGTCACCATTTTTCGTACATGACCCAAGAAACGTACTTCGATAACTGAACTCTCCAGACTTGAACCCTTTCATGGTATCTTCTCGAAACTCTACGACGGTGATCTGATTTGAGGCAATACGCTCCCTCTGAGCCTGAATCTGAGCGCCGCCACCGCCGTACAAAGGCATCTCGCCTAATACATCAGCTATCAGCTCATAGGCCATTTGCATCGGCATAGCTAGTTGAAATTCGTAAAGAAAGTGGGTATTAGGAAGTGTAAACTCCCTAGTTTCAGGATCGTAACTCCCAAATATTGTCTTTATTTTTTCAAAATTATTTGCATAGTATTTGGCTAACTGCTTGGTGAAGTGCTTAAACTGCTTACTCACACTAGGCAAAGAAACAAAACCGCTGCTGCTTCCATATAGCGCTAGGGATCGGCGGAGTTGATGCGTGCTCAGCGGCCATGGTTTTCCAACCTCATATCCATCCTCCGGGAGAAAAATTCGGCAAGGGTCTGTTAGGTTGAGCTCATCCAGATCGGCCTGTGAAATTGTCAAGCGTTTCATGAAAGCGGGTTGCGATGGATGTTCAATGGTGGCCGGGCGTGGAGAGGATTGGAGGCTCCTGATCACCCCACTGCTGGTAAATAGATTCAACGATTCCGGCGCAACGCCATGTATTTTAGCCAGCCCCCTACAGACAGCTTGCGCGACTCTCACGGCCCTTACCACTTCCGCTGTGGCAAGCCACGATGCCTCTTGGCGATATCCAGTGTACTTAGTCGTTGTAGAAATGATATTTATCATCAGTTCAGGGTCACGTAAAAATCCACGGTCATCATAGGTTGCAGGTTCAATTTGCTCGTTTGCTATGCAATCAAATGGCAAGCGTCCGACCTCTTGATCGCGCATCCCCGTGTAAAGATGAATCGTGTATTTGGCGACGTGCTGGATAGTGGTCAAAAGCACCGTAAAACGTTGCCGCGAATCGCAATGATAATCGCCAGAGAAGAAGTCTGCCAAATTGTGAGACGCCGCTGCCATGCCAAAGTCAGGCAGCAACTCAACATTTGTACTGTCCAAAATCTTATGCTGAGTCCGGGAATCAACTGCATAGCACCGATCAGCGAACTTCCCAATAAAATCCTCAAGGATTGGTGCAATAGATTCGATCACCCCAAGATCTTCGCTCAACCCATTGATAAGTTTTATATACAGCATACTTGGAATAGCTGGATGTTGCTGGGACTTCTTTGGAGCTGCAACATCAAATTCATCAGTTTTGCCAATAACGAGATAACCAAGATTCGATCGACCCATTAAGGCCATTCGACTCAGTATGCTCATAGTATTTCTCTGCTGCTGGGGACGAGACTTCAGCTCTTTTAAAACAGCCCCCATATACACCGGAGTCGTGAATATATTTTCAAAGCTCAGAACGCCGACTAGGGGGTTCCCTTTCATCTTATAGCAAAATCTTCCGATGATGCGCAGGGTAATGAAATAGTCTAGGACTGAAGCCGGGGAGAGAGAACCACCATATCCAATAGAGGCATAGTACATGAAGCAAAATACTAAATATTTCGCTTCATCTACAATTGCAACCTGCTCGGCGTTCATCTCACCCTCAAAAAACTTGTCAAATCTAAGCTTTGACAAGTATTTCGCACTTAGCCTCAATGGGTTAATATCCCAAATATATTCGCCGTATATGGCGGTAGGCATGCCAGCTTTATCACGACAAATTATGAAATCCGCTGGAGGCCGAGCTCCGGGTCGGATACTCCCTACTACTGGGACGATATGATCGTCACTGGGATAGGCGTCGCTTGATATAGGGTTGTAGATGCTGGTCATAGGATTCCCATACGCTCGTAGCGCTGTAGTCGCGACTCCCAAAATGGAGTTAGCTCTCCCAACTCAAATACCCGATGCCTGACCTTTTCAACCACCCCCTTGGTCATATCAGATTTCGAGGAAATAGCGCTAATTATTTCAGCAAGCCGTATATCCAGATCTTTAAACAACCTGATAGTTTGACTGCCTGCTGTTGCAATTGCTCGGACAGTTTCAATCACATACGCCAAGCTCAATATCTTGAAGGTGTCTTCCTCATCCGCATGACATGAAAAATGTACACAATACAGGCATCCTAGCTGGGATTCACATATGGGCTGGATAGGTATCAACTCTTCACTCGGTTCGGGATTATTGAGCGAGTTGCATTGCCCTGCGGCGATTGAGGTCGTATCGGCTTTATCGCGTTCTTGCACAACCTGCGCCACCTTTCTAACAGCGGCCCAATAGTTGCTGTACTCACGGCGCTGACCATCGATCGATGGATGTGAGTAATGCCGAATATTAACCTCTTCAGTATGATTAAGAACATCAGCAACAACTTCCAAAGAATGCTCGATACTTAACAGCACCACACTTTTTACTTTCCGAGAAAGCTTTGGCGATATATTTTCAGCCGATGCATCAAAGTAAAGATCACGGATTCTCGTCCACAATGTCCACTGAAATCTTTTCGACAAGCCAGTGATAGACCTCAGACCCGCTCTGAAACTGATGAACAACTGATCACATTCCTCGCCGCGCGCAACCCACTTACGAAATTTTAGGTACTCGCGAAGAAGCCTAAGCCCTGTCTTCCGCCCAATTGTATACTTAGTCACTCGCCCATTAGCTCTTAACTTAATGGCTTTGAGCTGTTTCCTGAGTGTATCCTCAGTAATCAGAACCCCGTCATCAAAGTCAAATTGACACAATTCTCCGGCTGATGCGGCGGTGATATAAATGAATATATTCGCATAAGCCTGGAGCGCCAAGGATGCTAGCGCATTCCGGACACGACAATGAGGGTTACTGTTTGCAGATTTTAGCGTCTTTCTTAATCCTTTAAGTCGGTTAAGAGCATCACTTTTATCTATCCCATGTTTTCTAACGATCTCTTCAGCATTCAGAATGCTACCACTGCTAGTATCGATCGAACTTATTACTTTCGGATTTCTCTCAGTACTGATCATCCCATTCACGTAGGGAAGAAAGCATGAATGCTGCCCAGCTATATCCAGAACGAATGGAAACGGTCTGACCTCCATCAATGCTGCAGATAACTTCTGCGCCAGATCAAGCAGAACAGTTATCTGATTGCGAATGCGCATTTCCTCTGGAATTTCGCCCTCGATAAATCTGTCGAACCGTAATGTTTTAATCCCCCCTATTATCGATAACGCGGCCTCCTTTCCAAACTTCAGCTCGATTAAACGTTTCACGATTGACTGCAGAAATGAGCATCGAATCTTTCCCAGCTCGCGGGTCACATGAAGCTTATGTTCCAACGCAGCAATGTAATCCAAGTATGCTCGTCGGCATAAGTCTGGATTTAGAAAGACATCCTGGTGGTTATTGAGGTCAAACCAATCAATGACAAGCCTTATCGTCCCTAAGAAGGGATATATAGATGACTGACGTTTGTAATCCTTAACAACAACATCTAAAATCGCTTCGACTAATCCGATGCGCTCTTGCCTCAACGACTTTTCATCAACCGGTGTCGCATCTGAAGTGGCCCGGATTTTTTTTCGGCTTACTGGTATATCCCTGACTGAATAGGCTAAGGCACCTATATCAAAAGGAACCATTGCAACCTCCGGCAAAGAAAGCCTAACTAGTTCCGGATGAGTAACCTCCTCACACAAATCCTCTAGCGTGTAGATCATTGTGTCGCGAATGCATGTCATTTAAGCGAACTCTGCTCTGAGGTGGTTAGTAGATCAACGTCCGCTGTGACATCCGCGACGTAGTATGCTCCTCCACATTGTTCGCCGCTGAAGAATGGAATGTCATCAAACAACCCAGAGTTCAAAACGCTAAAATAGGTACTCCGAATTCCAAAATCATTCTGCAAATCGCCAGAGAGCTTCAACGCTATCTTTTCACGCTCACGTAGATCTTTTTGGCCAATCACGTCTCCCAAAGATGCCAAATAACGCCCGTGTTTATTTACCTTGACTAGATTAGCCTTTACCAAGGCCCTCACATACTCGTGAGTATTGTCTTCAAACCAGAGCCAGCAACCTCCCTCTTCGACATTAGGTTTATTGGGGACAAGCGCAGCCTGTTGTAAAACGCGCGCTTTAAAATCCAGCGGAGAGATGCAGCAAGTCATCGCACTAAGGTTCAAGCACGATTTGAAGTCATAACAAGCATTCGCGAAAGCAATCCTCACCTCATCCTCGCTGAGACCTTCAATGCTTGCAGGCAGGTACTCGCACACAAGAATGTGATCGAATTGCGTTTCAGAAATAATTTTCCGATCAATTAGAGATATTATGTCGTACTGTAAAGCTCTAGCACTCACCATGTCCGGCACCACAACTCCTATCCCCGACCACTTTTTTTGGGATAGCTTCAGTCCTGGAATGGTATGACCTTCCCACCCATCCATCTCAATCTTTGAAATACGACGACTGTAGTTCCCTGCGTGCTGCCACCGCCACTCGCGGTTACCATCGTTGTTACGAGACCGCTTAAACTTCAACCGAGCATCTTCGCTTTTGTGCTCTTGGCTCTCGTGTATCGCCCTATCCTCAGGACGCGCTTGCCCGCCGTTACTTTCAACCACAGGGTGAATGCCGCCTTTTTCCGCGACAGCTACGGGTAAGGTGAGGGCATACTGCGTAGCTGCATCATTGTGGGGGCGAAAACCGTCACGTACCGCGATCAGGTCAGCCAAACTGAAACTTGCGAAACACACTGCTGGTTGCGCGCTATGGATGGTTCTTTCACCCTCTCGGATGCCGAAGGTAGCCAAGATGTGCTGCAGACGCACTGCAGCCCTCAGAAGGAAGCCCGGCGACCAATGCTCATCGTCATACTGGAAGTTCATAGGAAACGCTTCTGGGATAAAGTCCGGGCGCGACTCACTTGTTAGATGGACGTATCGAAAGTAGTGCGCGATGCGAGGGCCCGTTCTCTGATACACCTTCTTATGCATTCCTAGCTCCGGTTTAAAAATACAGGCTCCCTCGCTTTCATATTTTTTTGAAGGCGACGAACTAGCCAAGCTGATGAAACCAACATAGATGCAATAGGAAAATCACGCAAGTAGGATCTTTGATTTTTCCGAGAAAAAAGCCTTAAAGATCATTATCAGTATAATTGCAAAAATAACAATAAAGCGCTCATCAATTATCGGCTTAAACGACCAAGAAAACCAATGACTGCCAATCCAAGTTAACGAGAAAAAACCCATATAATGATTATTTAACTAACAATTGAAGGACGCAAAAAGACTCGTTGAGGTGTCCCTCGTCACCGCTCCTGAAGCAACCCTGCCTCACTCTGCATCGGCGCTTACAGCCCGCGTCAACACTACGAGATCACCCATTTCGGCTCTGGTGATGTTCCAGAGCCTTAATTATCAGGTCGTGCCCAACGTGGTCGAAGAACGCGCTGATATGCACCTCCAGTGCCCAGTTCTTACGACGGCACCGGATGGAACATTGACGCAAGGCATCGTGGGCCGATCTTCCGGGCCTGTACCCATACGAGTCAGGATGGAAGATCGGATCGATCACAGCCTTCACATATCTTTTCACTGCGCCTTGGGCTACCCGATTAGAGACCGTTGGGATGCGAAGGATGCGCTCCTTGCCATTGTCTTTTGGAATGCGGTTTTCCATACAGGTAGCGGGAAATACGATCCTGAACACAGCCGGTTCCAGATGCGGTAGAGGTTATGATCGCGTCGCCGATCAAAGTCCGTGAGCCTCTGACCACCACAGACCGGCGCGCCACGATTGCGGCGTACATCCTGATACGCCATCCACACCAGCAACTTCGGTATCTCGAATGCTTTTCGCTGCACTAAAACGTCATCCTCATTTGAGTTGTGTCCCGCATAACGAAAGTGATCCCCACCCCTTCGCTCCAGCCCCATTACAGGTCTTTCATCACTACTACGGATGAGTCCGTCCCTATCCCCTCGGTACGTGCCGAGGATAGGTTCTCACGTTCCCCAAAATGGCCTGGCGCAGATTCTTCCTGCCTTAATAACAGGTGCCGTGCAGTCGGTAGAAAGGTGTCCTCTGCACTTCTCGGGGCTCGGCTATGGCCGAGCGCGACGCTGGCAATCGAAGCGCCGGGCTGTGCACACTCTTGAATGACCTGGGCCTTGAAGGACTCGGAATAGCAACGGCGTGTTGGCTGCATGAAATACCCGCTTGAAAGGCTAGAACTGGTGTCCACTTAAAATTCAAGTGCACACCATGTCTTGGCTTTGCGGGGCTGGGTAGTTGACTTGGCCGGACGCATACGTCCTAGGCGCTTGCGGCGGATTTTGCCAGCGCCCCGGGTGCCCATCAGCGGCAAGCTACCTGTCAGCCAAAGGCTGTTGAGGTCTTAGCAGAAAATGCTTTGCCTTTAAAACGCGCCTCACCAGCGATAAGCCGACGACCGATCTCTACAAAGCCGAGAATTGCTTCGTCGGCGCAATCCGCGACGTCGGGGAAGACAGTACGAATTTGATCGCACGTCAGATTGGCGTCTCTTGCACGCTGGAGCGTACTGTGACCTTCAAGGAGGCGAGCAGTACCCATAGGAGCCCGTACCGTATCGATTAGAGTATTCACTATCATTTTTATCACCGTCAGATGTATGAGGCCGACAACGTTATCGACATAGCCAAAATTACCAGCCGTCGACAGACTGGTCGCCCCATACCTGATGCGTGTTGAGGTATGGGGCGCATGCTCGGCATCGCCGGGATATGGTTTCACACACCGATGGGCGAGCTTGATACATTATCGGCTCAGCCGCTAGGTACCTGCCCCTCACACCTACTCAGATGGCGTGCAGAATTGGCGCAACCTAAATTATTTTTGGAAAAAAATTATGGGAAAAGAATTTTTAAAGTCTCGCGGAAATCGCACCAAAGATGAAAGCGTCATACATATGAATGACATGAAAAAAATCGACGAAATAATTGTACAACAATACTGCATCCGGAGATTAAAGCTGGAGAGCCCGGATGAATTTGAAAAGCTGGCAGCTTTCAGGGGAGAATTAGATGAGACATTGAAACAAGCGGGCTTCACTATCTCTACCAACCCTATTCAGCTTGACAGGGTTTTGGCGCTAATGGGATGCCTTCGCTTCGTCGAGCTCAAGAAAAATCGTAAACTAGTAAAACAGGGAGAGCCTGAACTAGCTCGTGCGGCTTTGATAGATGAACTGGCAGATGACTCCCCAATTGAAATTACCAAAAATTTCCTGACCAATGAAATTTTGGATAAGCTGCTGAGCTCAATGCGAGAGTGGGAGCCCCTCTTAACAGAATTTGAAAAAAAGTATAACTATCTAAAATACTATAGCCTATACGGCATTACCAATCACGTCCCAGGAGAGGTAATATATAAGCGTTTTTTTGAATCATATCATGAATTGGATGAGGTTTATTATGACGCAACCATGTTCAAAAAAGAAGCATTGTGGCTACATAGTAAAACGTCTTACCGTGATGAGCAGCTAGCTCACCTAGTCAGGACTAGCGCGAATGAGGTTGCTCATTTCTCTTCAAATATTAAAATCTTCGGGGGCGGACAGCACCAGATAAAAATTGAAGAAGTCGAACTAAAAGATCACTTAATACTAGCAATACCAACAGATCAAACACCTAAAAACATTGATGACGCTTTGTACAAGCTAAGAACAGCACTACTAAGTGCATTCATTGAGCAGGGAGGGTACCATCGCTTCTCATCTGACGAATTTGATAATTCAAAATTCATGTCTGACTATACATACAAACCTTGTGTAGTAGGGCAATGGAACAGGGTCAAAAATAAGATCGTAGGCCTGTGGGCCTGGGATACTTCAAGAAGCAAAACAGTGGCCGAGACAGTTAATTTTGTCCGTGAAGAAATGGGAAATTTCGCAAAAACCGTGGGTATAAAAACAGCCAGCTACTCCGAAAAATCAATCCAGTTGTATTATGAATCTGCCGTGGGTCAGATTGGCACGGGAAGACGAACTAGCGATGGTTTTTGCAAGATGCGTGATATTGACAGACAGGTTACAAAATCCGAAACCATTTTGGGGCTTACCGAGCATTGATCACCTGTTTAGAGGCGCCGAAATTCTTTAGGGACATCTGGTTATGGCTAGTACAGCAGGAACCTCACTCATAACATCAACGCAGAGAGCAGGTCTGGCTCAAGAAGGGCTGATCAAGGATCAAGGTCATCCGGGATGCGAATTCGAGATGGCCGGAGCAGGATCTTGAGCACGCATCGCGACAACAGCGGTGCGCGCCAGTCTAGCTGTAGGTGGCACTCCTACCCAGAGTGTGTGCTGACGAGTCGTAGTGGTGAAGCCGGTACGTTCAACAAATACCGCCCGCTGACCCACTCAAACGTCAATCCAGAAGCAACTAATACCTTTTTCCAGCTGGAATAGTCCAGCAAATCCAAAGCCCTCTGCACCAGCATAGGGGCCTCTAATGGGAGAAGATCGTCATATTCTTCAACCTTGGTGAATCCCTTGCGGCTGAGATGGGTAAAGCCCGATTTCGCCTGCTCGGCGGTAAGGAGATCAAGCGCCCTACCCCGATAAATCAATGCCTTGAAACTTACCTTCCAGCGCAATTTGAGCTCCTTCAACGCCGGCCAGTTAAGGTACCGACCGCGCATTGCAGGGAACTCAGAAGCAAAGCTTGCACGCGGCATCAGCAGCGCGCTCGCGAATTGATTTGCTTGATCCTCGGTGTGCCGGCAACCAGTCTCGATTCCTTGGTGCATGACCAGATGACCGAGCTCGTGAGCTAGGTCAAAACGCTGACGGCCTGGGCTGCTTTTGGCCGTACTGCGAACGATCAACGGTCGTTTGTTGAAGAGCGAAAAAGCATCCACGCGCTCGTCGACATCAGCCAAGTTGACGACGAGAACACCGACTTTTTCAGCCAGCTTGGTCATGCTGGATATGGGGCCAAGGCCCAGGCCGTGGTCGCGGCGAAACTTCTCGGCGATTTTCTCAATGTCCCCTGCTGTCGGCGTCGGCCCGTCGTAGGGTTTGAAACTAACCGCCGGAAAGTCGACCTCCTTTTCAAGCTCATCAACCAGCAATTCAAACATTTCCACTTGAGCAGCGACTGTCTTTTTCAGCGTCTGAGAGGAGGATCGCACGCTACGAAAATGGCACTGCTCAAGGTCTACTTGCCCTCGGCGAACGGTAAAGAAAAAACGCTCATCAACGCCTAGCAAATCGCTCAACTGTTGAAGCTGGGCCGGAGATGGCACGGCGTTGATTTCAAGCTTGTGGGCGTACTGTCGCGTAACCGCGAGCAGGTCACCGATGTCAGCCAGCGAACGGCCCGCAGCGCATCGTGCGAGCCGAAGCTTGTCTGGAGAAAATTCATCCCCAAGCGGCAAAAAACCATTTCTATCATTCATCGATCTGGTCAGCGTCTATCGGTACATTTCGGTCGGCATCTTTTTCCCTGCGAGTAGGGAATTGTTCCGGAATATCTACTTCCACTGGCAAATCGATCGTACGAACGGACTGCAGTGGTGTGTAATCGTGCATCCACTGACAAACGACATTTTGATTGGTATCGAATCCCATCACCGTAACAGTCAGCTTGGGATCTTCCATATTGCCGTCGCTGTCGACATACAGGCGCCAGGTTAGGTTGCCGTCGTTCGAAGGGCCCAGTAGGCTCGCCTGATACAGCTCGGCTCGGCTAGCCGCCATGCGATGCGCTTTCTTGCGCACATCTGGATCGTCCATGACGACTTGCATCAAGACGCCATTGACGCTTGGGGTGTAGTCCATCGTGCTATTAGCGAGCTGGAACCAAGCCAACGACTTATCACGATGCATGGTTTTGAACCGGCCATGTACGCGCCCATAAAGCAGTGTCCCAACCGTCCAGTTCGTGTCGTCGTCCGTTGATGCCGCGACTAGGGCGCGGTAGGCCGCGTCCAGCACGTTGTTGCATACGATCCCCAAGTATTTGGGGGTCAGCTTAGGCTCGAAATCACTTGGATGCTGGATTTGGGGCATGCATGGCGCTCCTAAAAGCGTGCAGAAAACGGTTACTGTCAACCGGCATTTTTGTGCAAAATTAGGAGTATGTCAACTGCATTGACATCGCATGGTGAAAGCGAGACTCGACAAGCGGAAAGACTTGGCTCAATGCATTGGAGCTACCTGAGTGATTTCGTCAGCGGCGACTCGTTTACCCAGCGTTGCCGACTGGGCCAGCAGTGCATGCCCACCGAATGCGCATCCTTCGCGAAAGGCTCATTCCCTTACGGTTTTTTATAGGGGTATTCGTAAGGTCAGCGCACTTGGCAAAGCCGATTGTTGTGAGTAGCGGCCAAGCTCTCTCGTTTGCACACCGACGCTCAAAGGCGAAAAGATGCCTCTCACCGAGCATTCAGCCACGTATTCTGATCCAACCTTTCGCACCCCTAAGTGGAGGCCTCCCCACATGACTTCAAAAGGACAACCCAGTTGCGTCAAGGAAAAATTAGCAAGCACAACCATTATGTGTGGGCCCATTATCTTCGCGGCTGGGCCAATGCCAACAAAGACATTTACCACCGAAGCAACGGAGGAATCAGCGCAAGTAACTCTAAAATTCTGGCGTGCGAGTACGGCTTCTACAAAATGTCGCCCGTCTCTGAGGCCGAAGAGCAGTCGTTGCTGACCTGGATCAGCGCGTTCGACGCTGAACTACAGCCGATACACAGATCGTTGCTTGCCAAAGTGATGGAGGTATCCTGCGCCTATCAAGCATACGGCGACGCCGACCAGCCGCGTGGGCAGGAGATGCTGGCCTTCAATCTCATGGAAAACCTGCACACTCGTTTTGAGGATGCTGGACGCCGGGCACTCGACGAAATTCGACTGGGCAACTATTCCTACCTCAGCTCCTCCTTGAAAGCCGCAGAGGGATTTCACAGTTACATTGGGCAGCAGATGACTCGCACCAATCAGTGGAAGAAAAACGCGATCTCAACCGCTCGTGTAGCGTCACAGGCGCTTTGCGACTTGGTGGAGAAACACTGGTGGCTCATGAGTTTCATGTTAGGTGCGAACGTTGGCGTGAAGCTCTCGATGACAGCCATCTCCGGACATTTCGTTATTCTGGAAAACCAGACCAACACTCCATTCGTAACGAGTGACAATCCGGTTATAAATGTTCACCCGTCTGCGTTGGCGAACGAGAGTGAAGACAATTCGCTGCGATATTCGGATGTGTATTTCCCCATTTCTCCAAGGGTCGCTTACATCGTCAGTCAAAGCGACACCTACGGACGAGGAATCAGGCAAGCCTCCGAGGGCCTCGTGCGCAGGCTCAATAGTGAGATGCGCCGTCGGTGCGACAAAACACTGTTCGCCGACTCAAGGGAGATGATCAAAGCAACCAAGCAACCCTCCCCGTTTAACCACGATGGCCTCGCGAGGGATTTGCTCTGAACCTCGATTTTTTGTGGTGCACAGCACAGCAATGACCTAATAGGTCTCTCAACCACCCTTTTCACGATGCGATCCGCGAGCAGCGCGTTGGCTCTCGGGATCACGTGTTAGCTCGGCTGTCCAGGTTCTGAGGTGATCAAGTACACCGCCTTCAACGCGCACCATCGAGGGTCAAGATAGCAGCAGCCATGGATCGTTTCGTTGAGAGCCAGAGCCCTACAGAGCCGCAAACTCTGGAGCTGTGACCGCCATCGGCCACGAACTAAAGCCCCAAATACGAGGTAAAGAAATCATCTCGGATCTTGGGGCTGGCACGGCCTTGGCTGACCAAGAAAGATTGCAGGTACCGGGCAATGTGCCAATGAAGTCTGTACCGAATCTCAATGAACCCATCATGAAGCTCGTACCAACTCTGCGGAGAAGCTGAAAAAGAGCATTAGCCAGAACCCCTAACCCTGAGCCTGCCATGCGCACATGCAAACGTGACAACTCGTCGTAACCCGGACGTCTCCGGGACAGAGCCAAGCCATAAAACAAGAGCCAGGATCCCCTGCTCTTTGTGTTGCCCGCCCTCAAAAAGCCACCCACTGTAGAAACTAGCGGAGTGGAATGCGCGTCCTGCCATTCAGAAAGCAGTCTGCGACGCGCATAACACTATGATGCTATGGCAATTTCGCTGTCAGCTTTTGGAGTTGAGATTCCAACTGTTCGCGGTATTTGAGGTCAGTGGTGAGCTCGCATGCAGCTGTCATACTGGCTACGGCCTTTTCTACTTCACCCAATGCCTCCCAACATTGGCTCTGCTGGACATGATAAATATTCCTTCTGCCTTGTGCCTTTTCATCATTCTCAACCATATCCAATGCAAGCGTCGCAGATTCAATTGCAAGCTCTGGGGTACCCAAGGCCAGCTCAGCCCGGGTCTTTTGATAGAGTACCCAGTGATCAATACGGTCTGGGGGTACCTTATCAATCGCCACCAAGGCACCTGACGCTCTGTTTGCTTCAATCAACGTCTTCGCTACCACACGAGCTGTGTAAGAAGTCAACCGGTCACCGCGACTGACTTCATCTGCGAAGCTGCAAGCCGCCTCGTTGAGCTCATTGGCAAGCGCCTGCTTCCCAGCCGAGCGAGCCGCAACGGCAACATTCGTCAGCCCTTCACACGTATTCGACCATTGTCGCGCCTCCACAGAGTTGGGACGAATCGTCAGCATCTCTGGAAATGCCTCAGCGAGGACAAGGCAGATACCAGCGTGGTGATACCCATAGAGGCTAGTGAGGGCCAGAAATGCCTCATAGAATTGATCGAAGCCTTCCAGCGCCGAAAGCCCAACGACATCGGCGAGCTGTTGAACCTTTACCGAATCATTCTTGATTTGATCACTAAGCGTAAAGTAGCTCCTAAGCCTGCTAATGGCCGCTAGCGAAACGCGAAGCGGAACTTTCTCCGGCGAATCAAGCGTGCGGTCGATAAGATATCTATTGGCTATCTCACCCTCTGCCGCCATTGTCTGCGGAACACCTTTCTGGGTGCCTAGATGTGCAACCTGACCATGAGCAGCGTGCCAATCGGGTTTTTCAGCTAGTAGGCGCTTGAAACAATCCAGCGCCAGCTCTGGCTTAGCGCAGCGACGAAATGCTTTCCCTTGATGGTGCAGCAGCTCAGCTCGCACCTCTGGATCAGAAGCCGAATCGAGAGCTTGGCCAAATTCTTCAGCGCATCGTTCGTAGTACGCGCTACGCTCTTCCTGAGGCAGGGTATAGGCATGTCCTTCCTTGGCGTCCACGACGCACAGCAGTTGGGCCATCGGCATATCACCAGTGACTGAGGTTTCATGCAAGCTGGGCACTAAATGCCTGATAGGGTCAACCTGCATGAGCGCGTATGTCAGCCAATCAGGCGCCCTATCCCCTTTTCGATGATTCGCAGACTTGAGTTGCGCGACGGCCAAATGGATCTGGCGCAACGTGCTTGGAACCATTTCACCGTGGCTGAGACTCACATACTGTTCGATGGCGGTGGCCAAAACGCCGTCGTCCTCAGCGGTGCGAACGGCCCGGCAAATAAGCTCATGCACGGCAACAGTTGAGGAGGTAGCAGTTCGGCTCAGAATTGCCAATCTCTGTAGCGCCGCTCGCGCCATTGTGCCAATGAAGCTGTTGAGAAATTTTATTTCGTAGGTTCTACAGCCACCATTGGCGATCTTGACTAAGGCGTTGCGGTTTTCCGGACTCAACTTCCCCAGCATTAGCGACAGTATTGAGGTGCCATCTGCTTGCTGTGCTTCACCAGGGCTCTCAAGCACCTCCCGATACAAATCTTCCTTGGATATATTGTCCTCGTCACCTAGACTTCGCACGATCGATAGAATAAGAGGTGAGAATCGACATTCATCGACAAACCTTCGACAAGCGTCAGTAGCGGTCGCCTCGCTTTCATCTAAAATCTGAAATGCTGTTTTATGGGAGACTCGCTCAATCGGGACACAAACCCTGGCCTCCTCCTTACCAGTCGCTCCAATCTGAGAGGTTACCAGCACTCTGCCGCCCTGACCGAACCCGGCAGCCAGCTCCGACTCTAGCTGGCTGGGCTGCAACGCACGAGTCAGGTCGTCTACGATAAGCAGGGTTTTAGAGGCATTGAATATCCCCGCAACGTTGATGGCGACCCCGCCGCGAACCCGTTTTATCGCGCTAAGGGCTACATCAGGCCTCCAATCCTCTCCGGAAATCCAAATATAGTTTTCGTATTCATCCAGGGTCTCGCGAACGTAATTAATTGCGGCTTGCGTTTTGCCTGCTCCGCTCAGCCCATGCAGCACGCAAATCTGAGGGCCGGCAGCGAAATGATCGCGGATCTGGCGAAAGAAAATCTCTTCACTTTTGAAATCCGCACAAACTGGCGGTACACGGCCAAAGTATGCGTAATTGTCAAGATTCTGCCCGAAATCTGGAAAATACTCGCGAAAAAAATCGGCGTGATTTGAATTGCCGATGGATGCATCAAATATATGCTCAGCAAGATCACGTGCGCTTAGAAATCGAATCTGTTCTGAGAACTCTTCGGCCAATTTAGTTTTGTTAAATTTAACACGAAAGGACGCCGGCTGTTCCTCGCTAGAGACCAAATAAATTCTCTCTGGAACTCGACCAGCGCAATGCGCCAACACATGAGTCAAATCTTTCTCAATTTTTGCAAATTTAATACTGTCATCGGCGGCTTTTACACCAACAAAGTAACCTTCTTCAGTGCTATATTCACCCACCACCTTGAAATCGTGAGAGTAGGTATCCAAAGTGTAGCCGACCGGCTTGTAGTCCTTGTTCACGCCGCGCTGAATCAGGGGGGTACCTTCAAGGATTTCGAGAACTTTGTGACCTACAAACTCAAGTGACACGGCATCAATTTCAACTATTTCTTCGATCAAGTCTTTGACAATGCGCTTTCGAACAAACTGAGCCATTCATTCCCCCTAACCATCAGATATTGTGCTGCGGCGAGCCAACGCAGACGTCGCCCAACCTCGATCTATCCGTCCTGGTAGACCTCATTTTCGGCCACCAGTGCCTACTGTCCGGTGTATTTTACCTGAGCCGGATGAGGTAATGCTGAACCGCCTGCAGTGGGAAGCGCGGGAAAAAGTACGAAGCGAAAGGCGTACCCGATCCGGACGCTGCCATACTCCGGGCACTGAGCCCACTCAAGGAGTCGACATGCTGATCGAGTTCGACCTCAACCATAATGACGCGCATCCCAGATGACCACCCCATCGCACTCGACCTATTCAGGCGTTCGCATCGGATCTGGCCAGAATATGTGCGTTCTCTATCTACAGAGTCAGTCCCGAGCGATCGCTTTCGACCCAGTACAGCCAGCAGCACGAGGCAGAAACCGACCAGCAGCTAACCTTCAGGGTACGTCAAAAATCGGTAGCGATTCCTAGGTCTTCATACGAGCTACATCGTGTTGATGGAGACGACTTCCACATAACGGTATTTTTTGCGCGCCGCTTTTACCGCCTCTTGCTCTGCTAAGAGCTTGCTCAGCGTGTTGGCTTCGTGGGTGAGCTCAAATGTTTTGCCTTCAAATTCATTTCCTACACGCAGGGTTACTCGCAGTCGGGGGGTGAATGCCTTGGCTACTTTCTTCCTGGCTCCAGGCGCCGCAGGCTTCACGAACACAACCTCAGGAACCGGCTCCTGGATCGGGGCAGCTGAATCCTGCGTTACAGGCTCAAAGGAGCCAAAAAGCGCACGGCGCATTTCTTGTTCAGTTAACTGTGAAGTCATGTGGACTCTCGGATGACAGCCATTTCAGGCAAGCATCATTTTACCAGTATGAATGGGGCGTCCCAAGCCCGAACATTTGATCCGCCAAGAATGTGCTACTGGATAGACGGCTTCGATATCTGCGAAAGCGTTCAACACTGGCCACCACCTGACAGTGCGTTCCGTATGCATTGCAAAGCCAAGAAGTAGGCGTCCTCAAGATGGCGTGCGAGACTGCCTTTCATCTCGCCATGCTGACTGAGTACGTCGGTATGGTCGGCATCGTCGAGTCGTCTTTTAAAAATCAGCCAGCTGTGGAGATGTGGGGTTGTCTGGGTGGGATGGCTTCCCGCTGACGCCGAGAGTTTCCGAGCGCCCTGGTCGTCGGTAAGGACAGCAAGGCCTCGGCTCATAGCAAAAGCAATCGTCGATAGTTCACCTTTTCCGAGGCGCTTGCGATCTTGCAATTGGCTGATTGCCTGCAGATCGTCCAGGCTGCATGCGCTCACAGGGAAGTGACCACTCTTTTGAGCATCAATCAACCGACGTTGAAGTTCACGGCTCTCATCGGTGGGCGCCGTCCTCGGTTTCACAAGGGCTTCGTATTGCACAAAACCAGTGACGCAGAAATGGCATTGTGCAGCGAGTGCTGCCCGATACAAGGTTGGGGAAGACAGCACATTCCATACGGCACAGGTATCAGTGACATTGATGAGATGAAAACGAGACGGGTCAATGGCCATTGCGAGATTTTCCGTAAAGGCTGAGCAGATCGTGGAGTTCATCCGAATCACAAAGCAGTGCTTCAGCAAGACGACCGTGGGTGATCAGCCCTTGGCTCGCAGCCTCCATGCAGAGGACGACGTAACTATCGGATAGCCCTTTCGCCAGCAGCCTGGACTTACGGTCGCGTTGATGCGGCGTTAGCTGTGCTGGCAGTTCGGGATCGATCTTTAAATCCCGTTGCACGCGGTGGGACTTGATGCGCTCGAATGCGCTGTCGCCAACCAGCCCCTCAGACTTGAGGCTCACGGCCAACGCAAAACAGCTGACTCTCAGCTCTTGAGCCCAATGCTCTATTTCCATCGACGTCCAGCCCTCAGGATTGGGAAGCTGACGGAGGACTTCTGGCGGCATTATATAATGCGATGCAAACGTGTTGGCCCGCAGCTCCAAATAATCCCCTTTGGGAGTGCGGGAGTACGTGATGCTTGGGCCACCTGAAGCATCGAATAGTGCGTGAGCAAACTCATGTGCCGCACTAAATCGTTGCCGGTAGATGTCCTCGCTGTAGTTGACCAGAATGCACTGTCCGGCGGTGGGGTGATCCAAAAACAACCCAGAGATGCCAGAATTTCCGAGCTGTCGCCGGAATACGTGCACGCCGGTTTGCCTGATTTCCTGGTAAACATCTCGGGGTACTGCATTACTGCCATGTTGGTTGAAGCGTCTAAAGGCTTTAGCTGCCTGAATCCCATCAGTCTTGAAGTGGCCAGACGCAGAGGATGGATCGAATGCCCGATGCCTGATGTTCAGCTCTTTCATCAGGAAGTCTTCTGTTTCGCAGAGGTACAGAAATTCCTGAATGGCCCTGCGGTCGTCCTTCGTGAATTCATCACCATGTTTGCGATACAGGATGTCAGTCTGTTCAAACGGAGCCAGCGATTCATTTGAAATGAAAAACTTGAAATCACAGCGGTAAAGATCAGCCAGGATGAGTACCTCATCACCCGAGGGCTCAGTGACTCCTGACTCGATTGATCGTAACCGTTCAAGTGGAATCAGGGCGGCTGCACTCACCTCTTCTTGGCTCATCGCGAGCTGGTCGCGGTAGCGAGATAGCTTTGAACCCAAGGCATTTAGATTGATTGCCATAACCACCCTCCTGATCGGGGATCTCAATCCTAAACGTGTTACCACCCACCTGGCTATCAGAGTCCTGGTTAGGGAGTGATCATGAACACAACGCCTGCTAGACGTTACATTTGTCAAAGGTCGGCTGTTGCGTTGCTCAAGGTTTGAGTTTGGTGATAGGCCTCAACAGCAACTTGGATTCCAGGACGACATCGATGTCGAGATCGGGCAGTGATCAGCGACCGGGCTGGCCAGGCCCCAGTCCTTGAGCAACACTGGAGCCTATCCCTGCTGCGGTCATACCTATGCTCACCAAGACCCTTTACATCATCGGTAACGGCTTTGATTTGAACCACGGGTTGCCGACCGGCTACGGGCATTTCAAGGCCCACGTCAGAGACCATGATCGCGAGGTCTACGACTGGGTGGAAGAGTATCTGCCTGCGGGCGAAAGCTGGGCGGATCTGGAGATGGCCTTCGCCGAACTCGACACCGACCACATCGTCAGCAGTCTTGAACACTTCATGGGATCTTACTCTGACGATGATTGGAGCGATTCTGGCCATCACGATTTTCAGTATGAGGTCGATCGAGTGGCAGGCGGACTGGGAGGAGCTCTTCAGAAGCTTTTCGCTGAATGGGTCAACACCATTCAGATCCCTGACGCCCAGAATGCTCTAAACCGACTTACCGGGCTGGACATCAACGCCACCTTTCTGACCTTCAATTACACCAGCACGCTCACTCGCGTGTACCAAGTACCCACCGAAAATATTCTGCACATTCACGGCGAATCGACAGACGCTGATTCCGAGCTCGTACTTGGGCACGGCTGGGGCCCTGCAGAACGGACATCGCTGTTCGATGCAGTGAATCATGAGGACTCTGATCACCGCCTCATCGAAGCCATGCAGTCCCTGGACGATTATTTCTCAATCACCTTCAAACCTTCCAACGACATCATCGAGCGCAATACTGATTTTTTCGCAGGTCTGGCAGAGGTTGATCAGGTGGTGGTGCTTGGACACTCGCTCAGTCCCGTGGATGCCCCTTACCTTTCCGCTGTAGTACAAGCGTTAGAACACAGGCAGGTGTCGTGGACAGTCGCCACCCTGCCGAATGATGACTTAGGAGAAAAAACTGTTCTCCTGAACGCCGTCGGTGTCCACCCTGAGCGTATCCGTTACAAGCTGTGGAGCGAGTTTCACGACGTCTCGCCTAACAAACAGCTGTGACGCCGTCAGCGAATAGCCGGCTAGTTCAAGTAGCCCCGAGCTAGACGTCAACTCCCCAAGCCCGAACCTTATCCCGAAGCTCCTCACGATGGACTTTATTCTCGGCATGCCCTAGGTAATGGGTACCAACTAGCTGGTTGAATTCAGGCCGAACGCCAGGAGTGATCAGGGGCCTGCCTTGCTTGAGTCCTAAATGGATCTCGATGTTCCGATAACTGAGCTCATCGCTATCGTCTGGTGTGACGTCATCCTGAAACAAGTCGAGGAGATCCTTGAACGGATCCAAGAGAACACTCCTCAACGCGAAAATTGTCCTTCCCTGATGCATCTGGCCCAGATGCCTATAGAAGAATGACGTGACGCCAGCAGCGCAAATGTGTGCCCTTTCCTTCGGCGATGGATATTTGGGCGATAGGCCGGCAGGCACAAAAACATCGTCATAGACGCGACGCAATGCCCTGCCATACTGCGGTAACAGCGCATCCGGGCCAGCGGCCTCGAAGGCGGGCGTACGCAGTCGGCCAGCGATGATTGCCTTGACATTCGTACAGCGTGCCACAGCGGTGAACACGAGTCTGGTACCGAAGAAGTCAGCCCACATCTCAATGGCTTTGCTGTCGAGATCATCTTTATCTAAATGCTTGGTATGAGCGTTCGCCCAATGAGCGAGCTCATGGCCAGCAATAATCAGGCAATAAAACAAATCGCTGTGATCGCTCACAGTGCTGTCGGCGAAGCGATAGGAGAACTGCAAGGTTGGCTTGCCGCCAATGGGTATGACTTGGGCGAGCTGGGACGGGTCACCGTCGAAGTCACACACCACATCGGGCTGCAGATCGTCACGATGCATTGATTTGAAGTCTTCGATGAAAGCCGTGATTACGTCCTTGTTTGTGAGCGACACTTGGCACCTCCGTTTCGATGGAGGCCGATCTTCACCTGTTCCCACGCAAATCGCCAATACGGTCTTCAAAAGCGGGAGACAGAAACGCCCGGACTATCCCGCCTCAGCAATGGCTGCAACCGCTACCAACGCGCAGAAGATCTCATTTCTGGAGACAGGCTTTGGCTACGCTCAGCTGCTTGTGACCGGTTTCTGCCGGTGGTGAACGACTGAGGTGGGTCGGCAACTGCCAGGCAAGAACTCACAGTGCGCTGGTAAAATGCAATGCTCCACAGCACATCACCGAACTCCTCGTCCATGAGATGTGGTGGCACTGCAGATGCTGCGCCCCGCAGCAAACACCCGCCATGGCTGCTCACAGTAAGCGTCTGCTCAACACATCTTGCTTAATGGTCAGCGCTTGTCTGGAAGCAAGAAGTCTACCTCGTAAATACCGCGCGCCACTCGGATGGCCACTGAGTGTGTGACAGGCTTTAAGTCACTCAACTGCCATGCGAGGCAGCCGTCTTCAAAATAACCTGCACAGGCCGCTTGCATGTCAGCCAGGACGAATGGGCGCACGGCTTTCACGCGCACAATTGCGACGGCAATACCGTTATCGTCTTCGTCACCATCGTTATGAAGAAACCTCCCGTTTTCGACAATCAGAAGATCCTCGAAAGGATCCAAGTCTGGATATCAACGACGAATTTCGAGGGTTTTCTCGCCAGAAGCGATTCGACCGCCACTGGGCCGTACAATTGATAAAGCCTTGATGGTTCTCTCCTAACAGTTGGGCGCTTGGAAAATAGTCGCCTTGATGGGATTCCACTCATGCGGCAGCAACTGATCGATTTCACTCGCCCGCTGCGTCGGCAGCCGCGTGAGAACATCCTTCAGCTAGGTGACTTGGCCGGACGGGTACGGTCAACGCACAGCCCAGCATTTCGTAAATCAGATCGGCAAGAGCGCTTGCCTTGCGCGGAGCACCGCGTAAGCCGAAAAACTCGTCGCCAGTTTCGACCTAGAACCATCAGCCCTCGCTGGATAACCTGAATGCACTACTCACGGAGCCACCCCAGCCAGCCTGGAACTCCAAATTCAGGAGCATCACCATGAACCAGAAAAACCCCACCAACAAATCCTCAGGCACACAGCCATCGTCCTCTCAGCGGGCTCAGGCCAACCATCGTTCTGATACATCAAACGCCAACAAAGGTACGAAAGGTTCGAACATCACGAACTCCCAGGTGCATGGCAACCGGGGCAAACAACTCAATCCCAACCAACACTAAGCACTAACGGCGATCGAGGCATTACCCATGGAACGACTCTACACCTCCCCTACCCTCGGCGACGTCGCGCAGTACGCCGTTGCAGCGTCCGGCGTGATGCCTCGCAAAGCCCATAATCGTGAAGACGAGACCGAGTTTGATCAAGGCATAGCAAAGACCTACCAGAAGCGTATGCAGAGGTTGGCCAAGGAGGATTGCAATTTGCAGGAGGCGTTTGAAGATATCGCTGATCTGCTGACCGCTTCACTTCGCAGGTACATCCGCTGCCCCTTTTGGGCCCAGCAGGTTCAAGAGGTACTGAACGAGCTTTATGGCTCATATGCGTCGATGGTCAAGACCATGGGTACGACCATGACCAAACGCGATACCGCGCGATTCTTCTTGACCAGCTACGCCGTCGAAGTCGCCGTACGGTCACTGGCTCGAAACTGGGTAGTCTTTCAGGGATACATCTACGCAGCCCCGCAACCGATGGAACCGTGCTGGTTTCTGCCATCGAGTGTCGAGGGAAATATTTCAACGCCGCTGGATAAAGTTCTGGCTTGGGCTTATGCCTCCTGCGGCCTCACCCTTGCGACATTCCACGATCCAATCGGTGTAGTCGGCGATACCACACACCTGAAACAAAATGAGCGGGCAGCACGAAGCTGGAAAAACGCCAAGCACCTGCCGTCACTTCCCGCACTTGTGAAAAACCTTGAGGACTCGTTTCAGGCGCAGGCCTCGGTTAGTAACGCCGTTGATCAAAGGCTCCAAGACGGCATCATCACTTGCGCCACCATCGCGCGAATCATCACATTCATTTTGATGGATATTCAGGAGCGGCTGGGAACCGAGTATCTTCAAGACATCACGCGCCAAACTCGCCTTTACTTCGGGTGGATCAAGGAAGAAATCACCGAGTACCTAACCCAACTAGATCGGGAAGTCGTGGCGGCTGTCTCAGTCAAACCTCGCGCGTACACCCCACAAGAACAAATTCAAATCGAAGCCACGGAACGAGTTGAGCTTGGGATCAGGATGGGCCCGCACTTCTGGGGACATTTTGAGGGCAAACTCCAGAACGCGAATGAGCTGTTGCTAAGCAATCAAGATAGTCGAGGTTACGTCCCAGACAAAGTCGTGCAATGGATTGAAAAGAGATACGGATCCTACGCTGCAAGGATTCGCTCGGACGCGATTTCTCGCTGGAGCGTAGATAAGCCTGAACATTTTGATCACTACCTCCAGCGTGCCCTTGCCATGAGAAACAGCGAAGGTGTCACGCTGGAGGCTGTGGATGCGCTGTGCGAACAGATGAGACTGGCGGGGGTTGCCGAGCGCCTTCCATGGCTTATGCACTGGCTGAAGGGAATAGTGTGCTATCGGGCTGAAGACTTTGCCTCTGCGTCCCCTCACTACACTAAAGCCTTTCAGCTTGCTAAGTACTCCGCTGGAGACCTGCAGTATTTGTTGGTCAACCAATACCTGGAGGTCATGGCCAAAACTAAGCAATGGAGGCAATTCAAACAAGGTGCACGCTGGGCAGGTTATCTGGATATTCCCGTCCGCTGGCTGCGTGACAAGGAGCCCACAGAGCAGAACATTCGCAATAGCTACGGCATTCTCGGACTTGAGAAAATCCAATACGCACGCCTGTAGTAGACGCGCTACCTCGATCATGGCTCAATCTTGTTATCTGAGTGCCAGAGCATTGCTCACAACATCACGCGGGGCACTCGCCAATGCGGGGTGCGAATAACATCCACAGAGCCTGATATGAACCTCAGCCATGCGACACTGGTTTTGCTATTAGCCGCAAAAATCCACGGCACGGATGCAGGTGTGAGGGCGGCAGCGAAGAATGTGGTCAAAAAATTGCCCCGTAGTCAGAGCGACCTCATCTACTGGGTAATCGACAGCAAGCAGCCACTGTAAATGGTCAGGCAGATGGCGTTGAATCTTGACGTTTGATTATCTTGATTATCTTGACTCGCTTTGACGACAGAGTGATACAGGGCGAACGACCGCCCTGCATCCACACATTTTGATCAACCTGGCCATCGAATCGATGGGTAGTCGCTCCACCAACGGTGCCACATGTTGCCCCACCGCGCCCAGTACCCTCGCGTAAGCCCGCTCAGTTTAAACTGTCCGCGCTCTTCCCAGTCTCTCTTACCCCCTACAGACACTCTTGGCCTAAGCGCTTTTGGAGTGGTCAGCTAAGCTATTGAGCAATCTCATTGGCTGAACACGCCAAACTACCACTGGCCAAAAATGGAGCCTCCCTATGAACAAGCCGACCCAGCCCAAAGACGTCACCGTGACTTTCGGTATAAACGGCCTCCAGGCGGATGCCGATCTGAGCCAGGAGGAAACCTTGGCACTTGCCCAATTCTTTAAACGGCTCGATTGGAGCGAAGTACGTGGGTGCGCAATAGATGATAACGAAGCCTATACAATTCGAGCCGCTGTCGGAAAGCTGCAGGATGCCCTGGCCCGTGGTGGTTACGCACCACGCTGATCCTTTCGGTATGACCTAAAAAGCTAGCCGCCTCCCCGCCCGATCACCACGACCACTTTGGCTAGTGCGGTCTCAGCGATTGCTACAGACAAAGCAATAGAGCCGCCATAGGACTCGCCTATAACGCCTCAAGCGACAACAACAGCTTCCTGATCTCTGCGAATTGGTCTTCCGCCAAGATGTCGTATTCCCCGACGCTGCTGAGCCGGTAGACATCCCGAGCCTTTTTGACCCGATCAAGCAGCGGAAGAATCTGGCTCGATGCAAGCTCCAGAAAATCGTTTATGTCAGCGCGTGTTCGAGGGATCTTGTACCCCTTCGTAGCGGAGGCGATGATTACATCGCAGTCCCGCAGCTTCGCGATCCCACTTGATCTGATCTTCTGATCGCCCAGCCCAGGGAAGCCTCTGTCCGCCAGATGCTTGGCGATGTCGTCAGTGGAGACGTACTCGTCGCTGACAAATTCGCTTCGAAAGCGCAGGTAATCCAGGATGCAGAGTGGTAGCCGCTCCTCTTCGCTTGGATGCTCTCCAATCTTGGCGAGAAACAAATCTGCCTGCTTCAACGCTTGCTGGTGTACTCGGTAGTCCGCATGCGCAGACTCGCTCATTGGTGGAGGCAGGAAAGGCTGAAATTTGGGTGGCCACTCCAGCAGCCCCAGAGTGCAGTTACGCAGGATATTCTTGTAGACCTCCACTACCTCGTTCGAGGCTTTGCCTTCGTAGATATGGGCCACAGTGCCGGCGAAAAAATCAGCCACCTGGATCAATACATCGCTCTTGCTGCTCTTGGTCTGAAACGCCGAGTCCCCGAATAGGTCATTGGCGTACCGCGCTGCAACGTAATCCCGCAAGCTCTCTTGGAATTCCGGCCCGCCGTGCTCGTCGACGGTCATATGGAGATCTTGGCAATGATTGAACAGGCGTTCGTACAAGAGGTTATTCACGCTTTTGATGAAGGACTGCTTGAATTGGTTCCCACCGTCCTTGTACACACGCCTTTTGTCTACAACCGTGAAATAAAGCTTTAGGGGCAGCTCAGCAAGATCGACAAGGATCTTCCGGCGACGATCAGAATCCTTTGCTTTGAGCTTGCTGGATTTGATCTCGCCCGTTTGAAAGTGTTGTGCCCGTAGAGGCTCCGCAAGCTCATAGGCTCGGGGCAGATCTTTTTCGGTGATGATGATCGAGCAGATCACGAAGAAGCTTGAGCTTCCCGATTTCGACGTGTTCAGGTCGTGATTGCCTGACTCGTCAACGAATGCGAACGTCCTTCCCACACACCTACTCCATCAGTCAAAGCGCTCAGCGCAGCTCTGAGCATACTACCTGAGTTCCAGACGCCAACAGTCATACGCTCCGGGGCCCTATAAGACCAAGACCCTCTACATAGAGCGTCATTTGCGCAGTCCTTGATCTGCCCTCGTAACAAAATGATACCCTCCGTACGACCTGAAATAGGGCTGAAGCGCTCGTTGGCCAGTGTCGCAAAAATCGACACCCACATTCGGCACTCGTCCTCGTCGAAAAAAATGGAGATTTACCGCAAGTGGATGCTAAAGATTCCAGCTCGCCAGTTGATGAGCTACCAGAGCCATCCTTACCGAATGGCATCTTGTCCCGGATGACCAACCTGATTCTCGATGCAGCAGGTATATGCCAATTATCCGCCTGGAGAGCTGGCCGATCCGCCGGACGCCATGAAGGCTATCGGGAGGGGTGGAACGCTGGGCAGATTTCGGGGGTTTCGACTGGGGACGAAGCAGGACACTCCCGGGGGCTTCACGAAGGGCATGAGTCTGGGCATGAGAAAGGTCGAGCAGTGGGGTATGACGAGGGCCGCGCGGAGGGTCTTGAAACCGGCTATAAAGCTGGATTCGATGAAGGAAAACTGATCATTGAACTGCAGCCCGGGCCAGCTCCGAAGATTGATGCTCCGGGTATCAGGGAGGACGTGCTTTTCAAAAATTGGCGCTTCCCGATAACAGATGAACTGGAACAGGAGATTCGATCAGACGTAGGAGCCAGGCTACCGAATCAGCCTCCCTCAGCGGATCAGTGGAAGATGATCCTCTCCAAGACGCCTACCACGTCAGTTGTTGCCGGCGCTGGCAGCGGCAAATCTACGACGATGGTATTGCGGCTCTTGGTCTTGCGGCACTACCTAGGCATTGATTTCTCCAACCTCACCGTAGTGACCTTTACGGTCGAGTCCAAGAAAGACTTTGCGAACAAGGTCAGGGAGGTTTTCAAGCTTTGGGGCTATGACATATCCCATGATGACTCACTGAAAATTGTCCGCACCTTCCACTCGCGGATCCTTTCGTTCGCTCGCTGCCTTCCTGGGATGGCGAGCGTGCAGCCGTTCGAGTTTTTAGAAAAGGATGGGAGCGCGAAGGAAAAAGGCTCGGTGTTCCAAGTGAAAATGGGTGAGCCCCAGCTTGAGCTGATGAATAAATGCTATATGCGGCTGTACGACAATAATCCCGAATTCAAGGCGTTGATCGGCAAACTGTATCGCCACGCATTAGCGATGGAGAAGGTCAATGCAGACAGCCCCGAAGCGTTGAAAGCCCAACGACAAGCTCGTGACCTCGCGAAAGCGGACGAAGACATCTGCGATACCTTAGAGAGGCTATGGCGTGGTGCCGGTAAATGGCCGATCGACGGGATTGAGCCTTCGCGCAAGGTAATTCAATTGCTGGGACACGATTTCCAAGTCAACGGATACATCCCGGAGCTTGATGCTTTCGTTATTCTTGGAGTGGACAAGTCAGAGTCCCAAGATTTGAAGGCAAAGGAAGGACGTTTTCCTTACCTGAATACGGATGTCAAAAACAAACGAATCCTCTTTCAGGCGCATTGTTCCCGCCCTGTAATCTATCTCAAAAGCTACGTCGACTCAGCCAGCTCCATCGAGGCGATCAAGAGCCTAGTGAACACGTGCCCCAAATTCACCTACAAGATCGAAGGTGACATTTCTCCTCAGTACATCACTGAAGCTTTCTACAGCGCTGCGTCGTACATGGAAAATCTGGGCTTGGACGTCTTCGAAGCCATCCGGGCGATGCGCTTGCCGAAGGGCGATGTGGATCGAGATTTCTTCCATGCGTTGGCAATCTACTGGAATGATTTTACCCGGATGCTGTTCAACATGACCCCGCCGGTGATGACGTTCAATACCATGTTCGCCATCTTCAGCGAGCGTAAGCCGCACAATCTCAAAGCGCTCTCACCGGGCGTGCTAAAACCCATGACGACTCTGCTTGTTGACGAGTTTCAGGATGTCGGCGCCAACACGATATCGTGGATTCGTGCGACGTTCGCCGAGATCGAAAGGCGCAATTTGACAGTTCCCACCAACGGTTCACCAGCCTACGCTTCGCTTATGGCAGTAGGTGATGACTGGCAAAGTATCTACGGCTGGCGAGGTAGCTCTCCTCACTACCTCATCGATTTCGACAGGGTGTTCGAGTCGCCTGAGCCAAATCAGGTGCTCATGCAAGAGAACCATCGATCCCACCAGATGGTGATTGATGCAGCAGAGGAAATTGTGAAACGTACCCTTGGAGGCGTTCCCAACAAGCAAGGGGTTGCGAAAAACAATTCCGTAATAAAGCACCAAGTGCCAGTTGAAGTCCGGGAACTGAACTGGAAGCAAATCGCTGCTGACGTTGAACGACATTACCTCGCCGGAGACTCCATACTCGTCTTGACGCGCTCAAACTCAGTGAAGGATGAGGCACGCGACGAACTTGAGGAGTTGCTTGATAGGGCAAGGATGGAGAAACGCTCCAGCCAGATAAAATTCCTTACCTACCATTCAGCCAAGGGTCTCCAAGCAAAAGCTGTATTTCTACTCGGTGACTGTGACCTGAAGACTTCCTCGCCCTCAAAGAACGACCTATACGCGCAGGCGGGTCTAAATCGGGTAGGAGACCCGTGTGGATATGACACCGCGCAGGGCGAGGAAGCACTCCGTACGGCATATGTAGCGATCACTCGCGCCATCACGTACTGCTACTGGTATCTGGATGATGAGTCGAGACCGGCAATTCAGAGGGCCAGCCGACATATCCAGTCGGCACAGCCGTATTGGAATGTAGTGAAGGCGCCCGTCCCTAAATCCAAGCCATGAAAGGTAGAATGCCCCACCCCAGGTAGTCAGGAAATGTGTGCCGGCGAGCTTTTGAGTACGCGCCAGTTCATTCCGAATGGGCCTCCTGGCAGCGTGAGCCTCAACACAACGCGACAAGCCTGATTTCTTTCACCGATCAGACCCTTGCCCAGGCTGAGGTTTGCGCTCAAATCGAGCTGGACGCCTGCCACAATGCCCGGCGCCCATAGACTCCTCGTGACGCCACCTGCTCCCCGTAGCAACGCATTAGACTGTCTGCAACGCCCCTAGGATGAACTCTTTGCTCAGGACGCATTCGCCCGACTTATGAACTTAACCATGTCGTCAAGCTCGCGCGAAAACCCCCAGAGCATGTCTTCTGGCGTCAGGCCCTCCAACGTGAGAGCGGCCCTCATCATTGCCACCTTGTTGGCCTCTCCCCATAAGCTTTTGCCATGAACATGAATTTTCTCGACGCCGTCTTTGACTTTCAATGAGGTGACACCGGCGCTCTCAAAAAAAGCCTGCAGGGCCTGGTGAAAAGGCTGGTATTGCCCGCACATAAAATCATCCACTGGCAGAGTTGCTTCATGGTCTGCGTATCCCTGCCAGCACGAAGACGCTGCGTGGAGCAGCGCTTTAGGTGGGAGATAGTTTTCAATCTCGCGCCCTTTGGTAACGCAAAATAGGGCAGAGTCCGCCCGGCTGCCATTCAGTCGATCCACCTCAGCTTTTACCGCCCGTGCACCAGGCTTCAAATGCTCAGAGCCGTTACCCACCACTACCCCATCAAGATCTGAGTCGATGGCGATGATGATGTTGCGGCAGATACTGAGTGCATCAAAGGCCAACTCGCGGTGCTCATCATCCGCAACGCCAAGGTACGAAATCAGCCCACCCCCATAATGCATGATTGTGTAATGAAACCCCTCCTCCAGATCCAGTCCCTGCAATGCATGCTTAAGCCAGTGCCGGTAGAACACGAGCTCCGTAGGGCCTTCAACCCAAAGCACGACATTTGCAGTAAAAAGGGTACGAGCAGGTTGCACGCCCAGTGCCTCTAGCAGAAGGAAGCCATCCTTGCGACTGGTCACCTCTCGAACTTGAAGAGTCGTATTCTCTGCGTCCTCCTCGTAGGAAGCATCGCACCTGTAAATCTTGCTATCGACCGCGAAAATAGGAGCAAACTCTAGCGCATGTGTAGCAATCAGAAATTGCCGTGGATCTTGTTGAATGAGATCCAGGATTCTGATCCGACGGGTCGGGTGCAGCCCATTCTCGGGCTCGTCCCAAATTACGAAGTCTGTATGGTTCAGAAAATGAGTCAGACCAAAGTATGCAAGTGAGACACGGGTGCCGGACGATGCCCTGCGGTAGTCCACGCCATCAATGGATAAGCATTTCTCGCCATCAACCTCATGAAAATCTACCTCATGCTGCAGAAGGTGGTTCAACGTCGCATGAGCAGTGCGGAATTTTTTCTTCTCGGCTGGTTTGCCGGACTGCTGCTCGCACATCCGATTGATGAAGTCTGGAATGACGCCCTCTAGGTTCTTGGCCGAATCCACCCAAACCGCTGCGGGGAAACGGGTGTTGCCCAGAGCTTCATCCAGCAGCTTTCGGTTGACCTCCTCCGTCACAGTGCCCGGCTTTATGATCTCGCATTGCATCGCCACCTCAAGATCAATTAGGTACTTTTCGTGCGCTTGCCGGAGACGGTCGAGCTCCAGCCTGACACCTTGGTTACTTTGATTCTGATTGAGTTGAGCCTGTGCTTCGTCTATACGTTCCTCGGTCTGCTGTATAGTATTCTGCAAATTCTCGATTACCTCAATTTTCTTAGCAGATACAACATGGACTTCTGACTCGGATTTAATAGATTCAATAAAAAAATCAGTATCATCGCATTTAATTCTTAAGTGCAAAGTATCTGATACTATCTCAAGCAAGTCACACATGGCATTGGCGAGAGTTCGATCTTGATCCTGAAACACCATGTCAACTGAAGTGAACATCAGCCAGCTTGGAACATCACCAATCTCACCGCATATGGTCTTGCGCGACAGGATATCAAGCGCCTGCTTCATCACTAACAACGCAGTGGTTTTCCCAGCCCCATTGGGCCCGACAAAAACATTCACCTTTTCAAAATCCAAGCACAGCGTTTCTACACCCGGCAACCCATGAAATACAGCACTCCGAAGCCTCATTTATACTCCACGAATATTTAGATTAAACTATCAAGCACTGATCAAGAAACTCGCAAACAATTCGGACTGAGTCTTGATGTTCAATTTGCTATAGATATGCCGGCGATGCGTCTTCACGGTATCAACCGAGATCGCCAAGCGGTCGGCGATTCCCTTGCTCGAATGGCCACTGAGCATTAGTTGGCAGATATCGAACTCCCGAGCGGTCAGCGCTGCTCGCAATCCATCAAGGCCATCTGTCGCTGGTACCTCCACTCGCTCCTGAGCTTCATACGCAACGCGCTGACGCATCAAGGAAATGACCCATGGCTGGATCATGGCCAAAGCACCCATTTCCTCGTCTGTGTAACTCCGATGCGAACCGAATGACAGGCACACCAACCGATTGCTATCCAGCTGACAGTTGAACTGGACTTCATCAGCAACGATGTTGAGGTGAAAGTAGCGCTGATAGTACTCCGTGTCTTCAAAACAGTCGGGGGCTACATCTCGCAGCTGTATCAGCCCGCTGCGGGGAGTCTCGCAGTTTACGCCGTAGAACGGGTCAATCGGATAGATGCCTTTCAGGTAATCCTGAAACAGCGGGTCAGGCCCGCCGCCTGGCGCAGAGGACTCGGCCAAAAGATGAGGCCTCCCCTCCTGGAAGAGCAACGCCACCCAGTTGTCGAAATGAAGTACGTCGGAGATCCGTCCAACAACCGCTTGCCAAAAGCCTGGGCGGTCAATGCTGTCTATCAGAAGACCGACTGAGCGATGCCATGCGATTTCTGGAAACGAGGGGGCCATTGTCACTCCTTGGGATTACCCACCACGTGTGATTACCGTCATGGTAAGGGCAGCCCATAATAGCCCAGCGTGAAGGCGTTTAGCCCGTTCAGAGTGCTTGGAGATTTGGAATGAAAGTCGAGTTGGCCCAGATAAAAGGTCGAGATGGCGACACCGCATACAACTTGACCAGGGCGTTGGAGGTGATCGCTACCTGCGCGGTCGATACCGAGCTGCTGATCCTCCCGGAAACCTACATCACCGGGTTTCCGACCAAGGACAACATCGCCATCCTAGCTGAGCCTTTGAATGGCCCAAGCATTCAAAGCCTGCACGCTGCCGCCAAACCCATGATCCAGGGACGACACATTGGGCGGGTAGTTCTTGTCTCCGGAGCAGCGAGTGGCATCGGAGCAGCGATCGCGCTGCGGTACTGCGAGGAGGGTGCATCTGTTGCCCTGCTCGACAGAGACCCTGAGAGTCTCAAAGCCCAGGCCGATGCCTTCATAAGCCAAGGCTTCACAGTCGCCTACGCCATTGCCGATGTCGGAAACTTCGAGCAATGCCAATCCGCTTGTACGCAATTGGGAGCACAGCTGGGGCCGATCGAAACATTGATCAACAACGCAGGCATCTCTCCCAAAAAAGATGGAAAACCTTGCCCCATCTGGCAGATGGAGCCGAAGGAATGGCTCAATGTCGTAGACGTGAATCTGAACGGCTCTTTCAACCTGGCAAGGCTTCTGACGCCCTCTATGGTTGAGAAACGCTTTGGCCGAGTGGTGAACATGTCTTCCGTAGCGGGCAGCGCTTACCTTCCGTTGGTGGCCAACCAAAGCTGCGGTAATTGGGCTCACTCGTCATCTGGCGGGTGAGCTGGGTGAGTTCGGGATTACCGCCAACGCGCTCGCGCCAGATCGCATCGAAACCCCACTTCTCAAAACGGTCTCCGCCGCTGCGAACGAAGCGGTCGTCGCCGAAACACCAGTTCGTCGATTGGGACAGCCTTGGGAGGTAGCAGATGCAGCCTGCTACCTCACGGCCCCCGAAAGCGGATTTATCACTGGTCAGGTGCTTGATGTGGCTGGCAGGTGGCTAATGCGATAGCGGTTATGTTGGGCACCGCGAGAAGGTGGTGCTCAACATGTCTATTCAAGTGACCGTACTGGTCAAAGCAAGATTATGCTCGATACTCTGCATGGCCCTGCTCGTATTTAAATACCTATTTGTTTGACACATCGGGCGCCTCTAGCTTCGCCAGCTTCATAGCGTCTTCGTCAACATCTAAAACACCGGAAAAAAACATAGAGCCTTCAGATGTATAGTGCGCATACTTATGATATGTAAAATGACTTGCAATCAGTTTTAATTGAGGAGGAAACCCCAGATACTCCAGCAACTCCTCCACGGTTGGTTTCTCACCCACCCACAACTTATGTAAAACTTTATTGACTTTCTTTTTGCCATCGACGTAGCTGAATTCAGAAATATTACACTCCTGAAAAAACTTACCAATCAATGAGAAGTCAGAAATATATACACCATCGATAGGAGGACTGGAATAGGTGAACGAATTAAGAATTAATGGTATTAGTCGAAACTCTGATAGATCTCGCCCAAACAAAGATTTTACGATATCAGGCTTAAGTTTAAGCCCGATCTCCAACCGTTTTATCTGACCGATAGTTTCCGATAGAAACTGGGCATATCTCAAAGCCTTAACGGCGTTATTCCCGGATATTGACGTATTTTTACATTCAATCAACAGCAATGCATCATCAACAACAAGGAGCGCATCATACTCGAATGGCACGCCATCAATATTAAATTTAGCCCCCTCACAGTCATAACCCAACTTATTAAAAAAGGATATTACTTTCCCCTCGAACCCCTTCCCCTTTTTGGCGGAAATCTTTGACTTCTTAGACGAGTCCCGCTCACTTCTGGGCATTCCTTTCTCGCTTTTCTCAAGCTCGATGTCAAGCGTGCTCAACTTGGATGGTATAACCACAACCAAATTGGCGGAAAGCAGCGCCTGAGGCAAGAACGAATACTTACCGTCTTCTGAAACAATTAGCGGGGAATCAAAAAGGTCTCGCCCATCCAGACCAAATGTTAAATGGTTGATCAGGATAGACGCGCTAGCTTCGGACAAATTATACGCCCGCAATGACGCCTTAAGAAAACCCTTATCCACTTGCACAAAGCTGGTGTCCGAAAATTCATTCTCTGCGACGAGTTTTAATACAGAGTACCCTCGCACCCACTCACAGAGTGTCAGGCCATGATGCTTTTCTTGATCATCTTTGATGTCGAAGGCGAATAGCTCACTCAGGCTGGCAGCGACTATAGCTTCGTCCTTGGAAATGTATCTATGTATCGCCAAGCCAGGCGGCGTTTCGCCCGCGCCCATGACGACGGCATCTATGTGCGGTGAGTAAAACATCCGGGTCATATTCTGGAACGCCCAAGAATGAAATCTTCGATTTGCTAGAAAATCTAATTTCTCGATATCACAAGGGCTACGATAAAAAACCTTCCTATCTTCAAAAGTCGCAAAAAAACTTTTGTCAAACAACTCCTCAGGCACTCCCCCATCTTCGAAGCTCGTGATTTCGCCTCCGAAAAATAGTGTTCTGTTAGCGGCATCCTCAAGAGCATCCCATGCCAAAGCGAACTGCTGAATGGCAGCCGCTTTAGACACATGATCTGCCGAAATTGTAGGCCTAGAAGGCGCGATAAGCTTCCCACCTTCAATCCAACCATTCTGATGAGCTAACATTTTCAACGTCAGGCCCAGAGTGCTTATTATCGAGGAAAATGCACCATCAATATTGACATCACCGCCTTCCTCATTTTTTACAATAAGCATCTCGGGCATAGCATAGTGGGCATTGCCGCCCACATTTTCTTGAATTGCCTGATCAATTTTATCATGAAAATGTTTCAAACCCTGAGAGGCGCCCTCGACTGCGCTCCACATCTGAATATCGACTGGATATTTGGAAATGTCACACTTCGGCAGCGTCGCACGTATTTTATCAAACTCACTTTCAATGGTGAGTATCTTCGCATGCTGCCCCTTGACGTACTCTTGGGCTTTCGCGAACTGCTGGGAAAATAATTTATCTCCTAATAACTGCGAATAGAAATTATTTCGCGCTTTTTGGCCACCACGAATACTATAAGATCCTGGCTGCGCAAACGACTCCTCAAAAAAGTCTAACATTTCATCTGAGGATAGCTTCGTCATGTTCTCAGTAAACAATTGAAAATCATATTTCTTTAAAGCAGTTCCTAACAGCTGACGAAACGATTCATTTTCAACGCTCATAATCCCCCACTTAGACTTTAAGATTTCTAGATAATTTAGAAAACGGGTATGGAGCGGTGCTCCGCTTCAGCTTTCTGATTCGTGAAAAACCACTAGCACGCGAGATAAAGCGTTATATCATTAGCCCTAAAGGCGGCGACGATTACTACTCACTTACGAGCCAATAGGCGCGTGAAGCACCTCCCTGTCGAGCGTAACCAATACAAAATGCCATCAGATCACTCAATCTTTCATCAACCAATGAACTGCGGATGCCAGGTTGAACACCAATCACCGAAAAACTTAACTTAGTCGCTGGAGTAGCCTTCAGAACTTGCGAGATTTCCGGCAGACTGCCCGTTACGAAATAGGATGGAGAAGTGTGCCTTCGATGCATACGATCCTCCATGTGTTCCAAGAGCGTAGCCACATCGCAGTAATAAACAGATTTGACGAGTTGGCCAGCGACTTCATACACATCACCCACTCGACCTCCATTGGCCGGGCCGCCTGCGCCTTTGCAGTGATAAAGACTGACATTTACCTCATTATCTGCGTTTTTTGTGACACATATATAGTCGGCTGCCTCACCCGTCCTGTGGTCGTAAAAAATCCCCTCAACGTCCGGCAAAGTGAGTAAATGCTGCCGGAGGTGCTCCTGCACTGTAGCCTTGCCTTGTAGTAACGCTCGCCTTCGCTGTGTCTCAGCTGAGTTGTCGTTCGGCAAGAATTCAACCCTAATACTGCAGTTATCCCAATTAATTGTGGCGGTGTCGCCGGGCACAAGTCTCAGCGTTTGCAGGAGCGGGGCCGCCATTAGGTTCATGCTCTCGAACGACGATTTATCCGCAGTATAGAAGACAGGGCTATGGTCACACAGCCAGTCTGCAAGCGGAGTCCAACTGTCATGAGCAGGCTCAATCTCGATTGTGACGGCAGGATCTTCGCACGTAATCATTCGCCCCTGCTCAAGATGGAAACACATGCCAACCGCGCGATCTACGTGGGCGACGGAGAACTGCATTCGGCTATTTTGCGGGTCACTCCAGAAATCCTGCAGATCCCACTCAACCAACTTTGAGTAGCGAAATGCCTGCTCATGTGCACGGTATCGGACTCGTGGGTTGTTCTTGAATGCTTCCTTTGGCCAGTTTGCCGCAATCACGTTATCAGGAAGCCGGCGCAGCTTAGTGGTTGTACGCACGATATCTAGATGTGTAGCGCTGAAAGGAACATTACCGGCGATGCGTTCATTCAGCGTGCGTATCCAATCGACAAAATCAGGGATGGAAAGGCGTTGATTGCTCCACATTCTGGAGCTACTGCTCGCTCCTATGGTCTCCTTGATCTGCCCATTCATGCCACTACCAAAGAAATGCCCTTGGGCATACGCACGGCTGTCTCCAGAGGTCACTGCTCGCTCTGCCTGAGGCCCGGTCAGCGTTCTGTAGGTTTCGCTCTGAGAGTTAAATGCCGTGTTCTTTAATCCAACGTTGAAGAACCTCACACTGTCCAAGCCTGCACGCGCCCTACTCGTTTCCTCATAGCTCAGTGCCCGACAACCTGCCGGACAAACGACATCCATAATTGCCAGGTAAAGCTTCTCCGTCCTGAGGGTTGAACCGATAAAACAGTAACCAGATCCGGGAAAGTACATTAGAAGAAAGGCTTGATGGCTGATGTCAATCAGCGCATCCAGAGCTGTCCAGTTGGGCGGTGCCTCGTCGGCAGTCAGTACAAGGGAAAGGGTTCCATCCCCAGCTGCCCACTGCTTAACGATTCGTAGTTGTCGGCCAATCTTCGTCCCGAATAACGAAAAATCAGGAGCTTCATCACAACGGAAGCCGCGAACGTGGGCATATAGGTGAAAAGATAAAGGCGTCACAGAATCATAATCTGACTCCGTCACACGTCTGACAGGCAAACCTTCCATAAACTGCTGATCGTCAAGCGTGCCCTGGATCTCGGCAAGAGCGGCGTCATCAATCATCTGGGCAAGGTTGACACCCTCTTTAAGCAGCGCCGCAGTCGCCTCCCTGATTCTAAAGCTTGGAGCGATCAACGTCGGCGTACCGGTGGAGTCATCAATCCTCGCGAATCGGCCTATGAACTGGATGGTAGGCACCAGTGATTTATGTGGAGCATGCAACGCTGCGACTTTGAGCTTCGGAAAATCATAGCCCTCGCCAAACATGTCCACACAGATGATTGCTCCAAGCTCGCCCGAGATCAGCCTCGCTTCAACATCATCTTGCTGACGTCTGGTTAGCTTGCTGTTGATCGCTTCCACAGCAATTCCCAACCCCTGATACAGAGGAACGAGGTCGTGCGCAGCCTTAATCGTTGCCGCCCTGATGAACAAGCGATGGTCGAATCCATTGGCCCGATCTAGATTGAAACGCTCTACGGCTGCCCTGGCGATAACCTGATCCACATGGGCATCATCAAGCTCGTTCTCGACTTGCACGGCGCAGAAGGTAACAGGGTCAAAAGCGCCCTCCTCTACCGCTCTCATGACCGGGTAGCGATAGATGAGCTTCCCCGGAATTACCAACCCATCTCGTCTAAACGGCGTCGCGGTAAGGAACACAAACCTCGCCTGCTGGTAATGCTCCAAGTAGGCCATCCAAGAGTTGGCTGGTGCGTGATGTGCCTCGTCGAAAATAATGAGATCGAAGAGATCGTCAGGTGAACCGGGAGCAATCGCTGGAGATGAGCTTCCTGGCGTTGACACGACGACGTCGTACTGTTCTAGCGAGCTCCAGTCTTCAACTGACTGAGGTCGTCCTGAATGCAGATGAACAGCGGGTAGCGGAGAAACTTCAGCTAAGACGCCAATTCTCTTCAGCGTCGATAGCACCGAGAAGTGTGAATGGACTTGCTTTCGAAGTGCGCTCGACGGCTCAACTACCAAAATCCGCTTGGGGCACATCAACAGGGGCAGCGCCATCATCAACGAGGTTTTGCCATAACCGGTCGGCAGACAAATGATCGCTGGGTCGTCCTGCACAGAAAAATGAGCGAGTACTGCATGCAGCGCACCGAGCTGTCCAGGCCTAAAGCCCCGGTTAGGAAGCATTTGCTGCTGGAACAGGTTCAATGAGCCCGCTTGCGCGGCAAAGTAGTCGGGCACGACACCCCTCCATGGGAATTAAATCTCTGCCCTCATCCTAATAGGGTGCTGGCCATAAGCAAGCACCAAAATGGATTTTTCCCACTACACGGATTCAAGCAAAAATCGACACCTACTCTGGAATCGATCGAGCTTACCGCTTTCCGCCTAGCCAAGCACCGTGTCGTGGCTGAGTGGATGTAAGGTCGTAAACACAGGTGTTCCTCGTGATGTTGCGCGCACTGGGCGCATGCATGTAGGTGTTACGGGATAGCGCCATACCGAGAGTCAGTTCTCAACGTGAGTGACTCTAGATTTTGAAGCTGTTAACCAGCCGCTGGAGCTTGCTCGCCTGCTGGTCAAGAGTGATGCAGGCATCCAGAGTTGACTGCAGGTTCTGCACGCCAGCCTGGTTAAGGTCATTGATCTGGCTGATGTCGAAGTTCAGCGACTCAACGACAGAGGTTTGCTCCTCAGTGGCAGCAGCGACTGACTGGTTCATGTCATCGATCTCACCAATGCGTTCGGTGACACTACCCAAGTGCTCACCCGCCTGATTGGCAATAGACACACTCCCCTCGCTCTGGCGCTGGCTGGCAGTCATCGTCTCCACCGCACCTTTCGCCTCGACCTGAAGCTCTTAGATCATGCGCTGGATTTCTTGTGTGGACTCCTGTGTGCGGTGAGCCAAACCTCGAACTTCGTCCGCCACAACGGCAAAACCTCGACCGGCTTCACCTGCGCGAGCGGCTTCAATGGCAGCATTTAATGCCAGAAGATTGGTTTGCTCGGAAATACCCTTGATGACCGCCAGAATCTGACCGATTCCCACCGTCTTCCCATTCAACGACTCGATTGCGCGACATAACGTCCTGATTGTCTCGGACAACTCCGTCATCGCCATCATCGTCTCGCCCGCCCTAAACGCTAAACGGCGCTTTGCTAAACGCAAAAAAGATAATACTGTATGTGCATACAGTATTATTGTGGAAATGTTTATGGACGCCAGCCAGATTGCTGAATCCCTGGCGCAATGGAAGACGAGTCTCGATGCTCGCGCGGCTTGGCAAAACCCCGGGGCCCGATACCGCTTCCTCGTGCGCTACGCCGACAAGTTGGCGGCATGCAACGCCATCGACCCGCTGGAGCGATTCGACATGGTCGAAATGGCGCTCGCCGCGTTTTGCCATTTTGTTGAAGAGAAGCCAGAGGAATGGCGGCACCCGGCGTCCGAGTATGATGTTTACAACGATGCGGGCGCCCAGGTCGGAAGCCTGCAAGGGAGCAGATACTTCCTGCACGGTGCAACTGTACGACCCGACCCGATGGGGTTTTTCGCACAGATCCAGGAGAAAGACGGCGAGTGTTTGCTCACGACCCGCACTTACGCGCCCTACGGCGTGCTGCGCGATCGATACATTCACACCCATACCGGCCAACGCCTGACGCTGGTGGAAACAGCTCGAATGATCAACGGCAAGTGGCGAGTCCGTATTGATGACCCGGATACGTACCGATGTGTCGTGGATGCCTCCCAAGTAGCGTTGGAGCAAGGCAACACGGCGGCCTACGTTGACCTGTGGGAGAAGGAGCATTTCTCGATATTCACTCAATGTTCGCGGTGCTGCGACCGCTTCGACCTGCGGGAAGATTGCACGGGATGCGAAGGACGCGGCTTCATCGAAGATCTGCAATGTCCGAGTAGGCTTCCGTCATCGGCGATCGCCAGAAAGAGCCAAGCACCTGACCTTCAGGTGCCGAAAAACCATGAACCTGCACCGTACTGACCGCTCTAAAATCTGTATCGATGGACACATATCAGGAAAGCCTTGGGGCTGGCCAACAGGATGCAGGAAACACAGGGGGTACCGATGGGCCTGACAATGATCTTATTCACCATGATCGCAGCCTGGGTGGTCGCGGCGATGGCAATGCTATGGGGAGTACTGCGCATCGCACGTCGTCACTATCCCATTGCCCAGGCAGATATCGACATGTCTAGACCGAGCAAGACCTCCCACCTTTCAGCTGCAAGTTGACGTCGAAATGGCTCACAGCAGCGTCCACCGCCTATGAACCCTACAACCCCTGACGGTCGTTATTTCGTCGTAAAAGGGCAACTGTGGCGCTGCTCCAATCCCTTGTTGAACAGCGATGAACGGCAGCGACTCGTGAGTGAGTTGATGAGCGCGCGGCGAGCCGTGAAGGCGGCGAAGGCGTCAGGCGATCCAGGAGAAATGGAGCTTGCGCGATCAGGCGTTCAGGCCGCGAAAGTGGCGCTTGGCGAGCGTGGCCCTGTCTGGTGGGACGATGGCAGCCCGGACTTCAACCGACACCGGGCGGAAAACTCACCCTATGCACACTGGTATCGATCGCTGCCTCATTGATCGGTTTCCGACGGTGCGTGAAGTTGTTCTTGAGCAACCCGACGCTGCTTCAACTGATCGAGCATCCAATCTTGAGCTTCATCCAGCTCGCGCATCATTGCGTCAAACTCATGGGGTGTGAGTGGCCCTGGCGTGTTGTCGTGCATCAAATGTCTCCGATGATCACCCGTAGGAACGATATACCCCGGTAAGGCCCTACAAGCCCAGGTCACCTGCAAAGTAACTATCGCCGATCTCATCACTCCAACCTGCCGTCTGCATCAGTTGCCATTGCAGATGCCGCCTCAGATGAGTTCGTAGATGCGATCGGACGACAATGAAGCCTTGGCCACTCCAAGCGCTCTCTGCGATGCCCTGCGTCTCCAGAGCCCCCTGCAGCGCATCAAACCCCGGTACTCCGATGGTAGATGCATGCACTCGGGGTGGGTCATCTAAACCGGGCTGACGCTTGAAACTGGCGATCCCCTGTTCCACCAGGTTCTGCAATCGCGCACCAAAGACCTGTGCGGCTGTTCCCCACACGCGGCCTTCGAAATCAATATCCACAAAACCTCATCTGCCAGAGCACCACACTGTTGTCCGACACCGGTACAAATACAGACGAACCTGTGGCGCTTTTCAAGAGCAATCTATTTGAATCCAAATGAAAAGCAGCGGCCTAACGGCCAAGGAGCGATTCCCCTATGCCCCCTGCCCTGCCAACCGACCTTTTCCTGCTTCGATACCTCGGATTGAAAACCCAACAGCTAAGAACCAACAGCCTCAAAAACCGGGCAGATCGAGGAAGAGTCGGAGGGTTCGTGAGAGCTGCTTTTTCTTTGGTCTCAAATAATAATACTCCGTCTCGTTTAAAAATTTTTAAGTGGGGGGGGTGAAAGTAAACGAGCCCTGTCCGACAGACGGTAGCTGAATTGGCTTTTTGGCAATTGTGTTGAGTAAGCCAGAGGCCCCGAATTTATTGGCTTAGAAGCAGGCTACCGGCCAAAAAGCGCCTTAACGACTCCCGTCGCTGAGATTCGAGCTTGGCGGGGCTCATTCCTGCCCAATTGCAAGTTTAGGGTTACTACGGGCTGCCCAGGTCAAGCACCCTAAGTCCTTCGTTTCATGCTTGGCTTCATGCTTGGTTCCGGCGATGTTTGATCCGATGATAAGCTTTGGTGCAGGCCATCCTGCATGCTGCCAGCTATGGATACGGAGCGACTTCTTGAAATTTTCCCATCGCAACGGTTTTGATCCCAATCGCCAGCAAGGCCCGATCGTGGAGGACGCTCCGCCATGGTTACGAGATGAGTTCCATATTTCAATTCTCTCGAAACTGACCTACGTGGACTTGGACAGCCGGGTAAAAAACAAGGAGATGTTGCCTCTGGGCATCAAGAGCCTCAACGAACGGCTATGCATAGAGACGCAACGTCAGATGGACGAGAGTGACTGGGACACTTGGACGTGCGTTGACGGCCTTGCGTACACCCTCAAGCATTGCGAGTGGTACCAGTTCTACGATTGCGTTGAAGTGGTAGGAGAGCAGCTGAAGTCCGTCGAGCCGTCCTATAAGGGCGCTCCGGGCACCATTGATGTGGCTGCTTTTAGCTTCGCCACGTACCGCAAGAAAGTGAATGACGTTTTCACCAAGCACAATGTGGGATGGCGCCTGAACAGCAAGAGCCAGCTGGAATCTGCGCTTCCCAAGGATCTCGCGGATCGCATGGATGGCGTCGAGGCGGAACTCGACAAATTTGAAGCTGCACGGGAACACTTCGGCAAGGCCAAACGGTATGCATTGGGCACACACCGGGATTGCGAAAACTCGATCAAGGAATCGGTGAGCGCTTTTGAGAGCGTGGGCAAGGTTCTGCATGATCGAACTGCAACGCTGGGAGACGTGCTCAACCGCATGAAAAAAGACGGTTCAGTTCCCCCAATGCTCGTGACTGTCATGGAGAAGTTCTACGCATATGCAAACGCAGAACCAGGCGTGAGGCATGGCGGAGTTCAGAAGCCTAAATCGGGGGATATGGACGCGGAATTGGCCTTGCACCTCAGCGGCGCTTTCATCCGATACATCATTGAAGTGCAAAGCCAGGAAATCAATGAGAACGGTGGGTAGGTTGAGGAAGCGCAGTAAGCAGCTGAACTGTGTTGACGACTTGATCGCGGTACTGCCCTGAAGGACGCGACGCTGATGGTTACCCTTACCCCTGATCTGAGCTGATATTTTGTGGAACAGCCCAGCTGGGCCTCCACACTCTAAGTCACGCCACCCTCAATCCCGATCGATGACCAACCTGGCAAACTGGGTAAGATCTCGGATCTTCCCTCCATCTGTCCGACGGAGCAGAAGCCCCATGATACCTGCCACCCTCGGGCCGTCCCTGTCACACCTCGGCGAGTCTCCAATCATTAAAACGCGACCCATTCCGACCCCGAAATAATCACCAGGCTCTACGCCCATCTGGTCGCAAGCCGACAGATAGATTTTAGGATCGGGCTTCATAATCCCCTGCTCGTAGCTTAAAGCGTATCCGTTCATCATGGGAAACAGCTCCCTAACAACCCGGCCAAAAGGAGCTGCGAGGTTTGAGCAGATACCCAGCTGGCACCCCGATTTCTGGAGCATCTCGATCGCCTCCAAGGCCTCGGGATACGGTCTGATCGACGACAGTTCGAGTGCCAGTGCACGGTTCAACTCCTTACGAACCGAGGAGCGGAGATTGATGCCGAGATGAGCGGCGAACTCATCCAGCGATAAGTCCATCGTCATCGCGCAACCGATTGTGTTCGGCCCCAAAATGCGCCCTTGCCGGCGACCTTCGCGAAAGAGTTGGAGATACGGATTCGTCCGCGGGCCGATCTGCAGGATTGTCCCAAACGCATCAAAGATTATTGCATCGACCATTGCCCTCTCCTTCTCAGGCACCAATCACTTGCCTTGTACGGCCCGCTCTGCCCGCGCTACGGAATTCACCTCAATTGCGCTCTCTACGAATACCCACTGAGGTGCCCACCTCTCGTTCAATATCGCGAAAGACACTTTCCAGAATGGCATGGTGACCCGAGTCTCTAAGGGCTTGAACCAGAGCCACAAGCGCATGCCCCTGGGCCACGGACATCTGAATATCGCAGTGAACTACACTTGAGCTGCGGCTCAATGCAGCAATGCCTGTACCCTGGTCGTGAAAGTCGAAATGCCAGGATTTGTCGATGACTCCTTCCGGAATGGCATTAATGGCTTCGAGAGCAGCAGGCCGTCGAAAGCCTTTCCCAAAGAGTACGTAGATCGTGTCATCCGTCTCAAAAATGCCGCGACCGTCGTAAGAAATTGCGTAGCAGCTTCTGATGGATACGCCCTTGTCGAACCGTCCTGCACTATCGAATCCGACATCATGGGAGAAAAGCACCAGTGGCAACCTCGCTGGCCTAGAATCGCTCGGAACAACGTCAGCGGAGTCTTGAAGAGTGGCGCTAGGTTCGCTCTCAAGACCGCATTTCGCTGCTTCCACATCAAGTACGATCCACGAATACACTGCACAGTAGGGCTTCGAGGTGCGCGCTCCGAGGGCTGACAAAATCGAAGAGTCTTTTAATGGAAGCCCTTCCAGTAATTCACCGCTGAGGTTCGACGGCGCCACACAATCTGGGATTGGCATAAAACCCTCCTGCAACATGGCTCACGGTAGCAACGCCGCTCCACGGCCTATATCAATACATACATCACTAGGCTCATCGACCGGGGCTTTAGTGCAGGCTGCCTTGCGGATCTGAGCTGGTTAGCCGCAGTTTGCTCAATCCAGCGAAGGCGTTGCCACCCGCCTGAACCAGCAGGTAGCGACTGCCCGAGAACGTATGCGCAATCGTCCAGCCGTCCTCTTCTATCAGCCTCAAGATTTGGGACGTTCTGATCAAACGGCCATCCCCGAATCGATTACTCAGATCCATGTAAATGCGGCCTACGAGGCACGGGTAATCGATCTCTGGCTGCCACAGCAAAGCACTGATCGGCGTTGCTAGCTTCACAGTAGCTGCCGCCAGTACCTGAGCTGGCCAATCAACCGCGATCGCCATCAGCAGCCTCCCTTGGCTTGGTCTCAGTCGCAATGACGTAGTGGTCTGCGCCATCCAATGTTCTCAACAACTTGAAGCCCCCTATAGTGGAAACCAGGCGCACTGGTTGAGTTGCCACCGTCATACCATCGGACGCTGCACCTGACCGGTCACAGAACACTGTCGCTGCGAAGCGATTGCCTACACAAGCTGCGTTGAACAAATAAGCGTCGACTAGAACCCCCCAGTCCTGGGTCATTGCCTGGACAACCTCGCTCGGCAGACTAGGTTTGTTCATCGCTTCAGCCCGGGTGCGTGCGCACTCTGTTAAAGAGATAACGTTCGATTTCAAAGCCCATTCACTCATCAGATCTCGATCTCAAAAGCGGGGTTGAAACCTGTCGATTCGCTGGGATAACCACGGGGGTTTGAAACGATCCGACAACCGCCGTGTTCAACATCGACAAATTCGTGGGTGTGACCAAAGACCCACAGATCTACCTGTTCAATCAGTCGTGGCCAGTCGTTCGTGTACGCTGCGTTCAGGTGTCCCTCATGCTTGCTCCCGACTACAACAGGGGATGGGCTGTGATGAGTAATGACGATCGTTCTACCTGAGAACGGCTTTGCGAGTTCTTCGGTCAGCCAGCTCTTGGCTACATGATTTCGGGCAATCAGATCCGCCGGTCTGAGCCGTCGGTAACCTGCATCGATGCGAATGTAGCCGAAGTCGTTCATGCGCTCCCAGGCGACCCTCGAAGCTGCAACTTGATCGCCGGTGGAGCTGAAATCTGTCCAGCCTGTTGTCCCTAGAATCCTCACATCGTTAAGGATGACGCTATCGTTTTCAAGCACATGGACATGCGGCTCTGCCACGTCCCTCATCTTTGAGAGCGTGCGATCGATGTGCCCATCGTAGTATTCGTGGTTCCCGCACACATACGCGACTGGGCAAGTGAAACTTTCATTTGCCCATTTTACGCCTCTGCACTTTTTGTCGATGTCGCCAGCCAAAATCACAAGGTCGATGCTCGGGTCTAACGCCGGCATATCGTACCTGGCGAATTCGAGGTGTAAATCTGAGTAGATTCTCAGCTTCATCTGGGCTTCCAAAATCGTGCGATGTGTCATGGGGTAAGAGACGCTGCAGTGATGCAGTTGAAGGCTTGCTGGACTTGCTCGCAACGCGTGTTTAAATTCGATTTACGCAATAATTGAATTTGGCTGAGCAGGAGTGTGGTCTCAAAAGGCCTGTACCGCCCTTACTCATTCGAAGCCGCTGGTTGGCACCACTTCCGATAGAGCAGGAGGTGTTCACGCCTTCGTGCTCTTTTTTTTAAATATATAGATTTGAGTAAGCATTAGCAAACGCGGCATATCATTTCGTTTGCGCGAGAACACTGATGATGTCGCTACGCCAAGCGTTCGCTGCCGCCCTAAGATTCGTTAGGGCACACCACAAGCTTCTGCAGCAGGACGTGTCCAGCGGCGTCACACAGGCACGCATCAGCCAGCTCGAATCCGGTAAGAACAGCGCAACATTGGAGACCACGCAGCAGGTCGCCCAAGCCATGCGTATGACGACCACGTCGTTCGTGGTAACGGTACTCGCCGCCAAGGACAGAACGACTCCCCGCCAAATTCTCAGCGAAGCGCTTGCCGAACTGGAAACACTTGGACTGTTGGACGTGGACATCTCTGAGCACGTCCCAGATCCGAGCCATCCCGTTACACAAAAGTCAGCAAATACCCGAGAGCAGGTTCAGAAGCTGAAGGCAGAGGGGCACAGGCATGTCGAGGTTGCGAGGATACTTGGGTTGAGTAAGTCGACCGTGACTCGGCATTGGCGAGAAGAATGATTGGCGCCGATGCACGGCGATCCTCCTACTGCCTACTCAGCCAATGCCCCTTGATCCGATTTTGAAAAATTGCCCTCAAACTACATGCAATAGAGGCTAGGGAGACGAGTGCCTAGCCAATCATTCCAAGATCGCCGGCTCTGACCCGTCCCGTCCAGTTTCCATGGCCGGGCGCCCTGCCAACTTCATCGCTGAAGAGTCCTGAACTAAGATCACACGGCTAACGGTTTCGAAATCCGCTCGATAGAAACAGAGCCTTTCGAAGTTTGCATACATGGCTTTCGACATCGCCAACGCATGGCCGCAGGTCTCACCGGTCGTAAGAGCCGGTAGGTTCAACAGGATAGCGTCGCGCAGAGCGATCGCCGCCCTGTCATTTTCATCAGTCGACGAGCGACCAGAATGGTATGGACGTGCTGCGCGAGCCTGCATCAACTCCGTGGCCTCGTCGTTGATCCGGGATAGAGAGGCGTTGCCATTTTCTGAGAACGGGAAGTTATCGTCGTGCCGCATGTCGGTGTATACGCACAGCGCGTCAAACATACCTTGCACATGGGCGTTGCTGATCACGCCACTGAAATCATTATCGAATTCGCACAGATGGCCGAGCTTCAACTGGGCAGCCTCAAGAAGCGCTCTATCCCAAAGACTCGAAAATGCGGGTTGCTGATCCATGACCGTGAGGGACTGCAGAGCTATCTGGACGATTACAATCAGAAGCTGATTGAGGTGTTCCAGGCTGAGGCGAAAGACGAACAGATATCATAAGCATTTGGCGACGTTTGAGTCGTAGCTGCTAGATGACACTCCCTATAAGCCGCATCTGATCGAATCCGCTGGTTCAGTATCCTCCAAATCTGCAGCCCTCCTTTGCTTCCCTCCTTGCTCCGAACGTTGAGCCAGGCCTACTGAGACTAGCGAACTGTAAAGCGCATTTTTGCTCTGTAAACCGAGGTACTTTACAGAGCAAAATTTTGGTTTACACATGATGCGCCCTACGTTCTTCGACGAGACGTTCTTAACTGCAAAAAGATGGAGGCGACGAATGAGGTTGGCGCGGGAATTTATCGATGAGCATGATTGGACAGCCACCCGGAAACTGGATTACAGCATATTTGAAAACTACTGGCCGAACTTAGCGTTTCTAGATGTTAATTATCAAAGCTCGCAGAAGCGGGTGTCTGGGGCTTGAGGATTTGAGCCCCCCTTAAGTGTCATTAAATCTTAACACAACTTGAGGGAGGCGGCGTGGGCCAGCCCGAGCTCACAGTAAAGGAGCTCACAGGTGAGCTGGGACAGACATATTAAGCCTTGAGTGTTGCCATGTCGATTACGAAACGATATTTGACGTCACCCGCAATAACACGACTAAAAGCTTCGTTGATATTCTTGATATCAAGCATCTCAATGTCGCAACTGATGTCGTGTTCGGCACAGAAATCAAGAACTTCCTGAGTTTCGGCGATTCCACCGATAAGAGAGCCGGCAAGCACACGGCGTTTCATGACCAAGTTAGCGGCGTGCACAGGTGGATCAATCGGCTCGATTAATCCCACCAAAATGTGTACGCCATCAAACCGCAAAGTCTCTAAGTATGGATTCAAATCGTGTTGTACAGGGATAGTGTCCAACAAAAAGTCGAAATGACCAGCAACCGCTTTCATCTGTTCGGCATCGGTGGAAACAATCACGTGATCAGCACCCTGACGGCGAGCTTCTTCCGCCTTGCTTGCCGAACGCGTGAACACGGTGACTTCGGCACCCATGGCCTTCGCGAACTTTATACCCATATGACCCAGACCACCCATGCCCAGCACCCCAACTTTGTCGCCAGTCTTCACACCGTAATGTTTGAGCGGCGAATACGTCGTGATGCCTGCACATAGAATCGGAGCGGCGGCAGCCAAGTCTAATTTTTCTGGGATGCGAACTACAAAGTGCTCGCTGACCACGATGCTGCTGGAGTAGCCACCCATGGTATTGCTCCCGTCGATGCGATCGGGTGTTGCATAGGTCATCGTCGGCCCCTCAGAGCAGTATTGCTCTAGATCCGACTTACAGGCGGCGCAATGACGACAAGAGTCGACCATACACCCGACGCCAACGACATCACCAATCTTATATTTTTCTACGCCACTGCCCACGCCTGTGACTCTTCCAACAATTTCATGTCCAGGCATCAATGGGTAAACTGCTATCCCCCACTCGTTTCGCGCCTGATGAATGTCGCTATGACACACTCCGCTGAATAAAATCTCAATGACTACATCATCCACTCTTGGGCTACGACGCTCAAACTTAACAGGAGCAAGTGGAGATGTGGCAGACTCGGCGGCATAACCAATAGCAGTGTACATATAGACCTCTTAGGAAGTGCAAGGGATACTCCTATTTTCTAATGCTGAGGAATTATTGGCTATGCTATATCCTCCGGCAGTAATGCCTATTTCACCGAATTGCGTCGCGAACCTCAGGAGGCTGCGATGTGCAAGCGCGCTATCGGGAGGCCTAAACCTACCCTCAAGATCCTCGGTAACGATGCTCTACGACGTGAGAAAGAGTTCATAGACACTGCGCCAAAAGCGCGTCGGAAACCCCTTGCTTTAAGTGCTGAGGGGCGTCACTGCAGGACGTTGAGAGGCGTCAATCATAGTGACCCAATGAGCTAAAACGACCCGATTTTCTGTCAATCTGAAGGTACGGTGGAGCTAGGCCTGTCAATCTTCAGAAGCCAATTTTGGCTGTCAATCCGCGCCCATAAAAAACCTCTTGAAGCCTTTATTTTCGTGGCCTTGCGGGCATGTCAATGTACCCATCCCATAACCGTTGTTTGTCACTCCGACATCCACCAGGCGCGCAACGAGTGGGGCATCGCCGTGTACCCGCTGATGCCGGGCCACGAGATCGTCGGCAAAGTCACCGAAGTCGGCGCCAATGTCAGCAAGCACAAAGTCGGCGATCTGGTCGGCGTCGGTTGCATGGTCGACTCCTGCCGTCAGTGTGAAGCCTGCGCGCAGGACCTCGAGCAGTATTGCCTCGAAGGCCCGACCATGACCTACGCCACCCCCGACCGCGTCGACGGCAGCAACACCATGGGCGGCTACTCCAACAGCATCGTGGTCAGCGAGCACTTCGTCGTGCGTATCCCGGAGAAACTCGACCTGGCCGCCGCGGCGCCCATCCTGTGTGCCGGCATCACCACCTACTCGCCACTCAAGCATTACGGCGTCAAGGCCGGCGACAAAGTGGGCGTACTGGGCATGGGCGGTCTGGGCCACATGGGCATCAAGTTCGCCAAGGCCATGGGCGCGGAAGTGACGCTATTCACCCGTTCGGCGAGCAAGGCCGAAGAAGGCCGTCGTCAGGGCGCCGATCACGTCATCGTCTCGACCGATGCCGAGCAGATGAAAGCCGCTGCCGGTCACTTCGACTTCCTGCTGGACACCATTCCGGTGCAGCACGATTTGAACCCCTACCTGGAAACCCTGAGTTTTGACGGCGTGCACATTCTCGTCGGCCTGATCGAACCCGTCGACCCGGCGCTGCATGCGGCCAACCTGGTGATGAAGCGCCGCGTACTGGCGGGCTCACTGATTGGCGGCATCGCCGAGACCCAGGAAGTCCTGGATTTCTGCGCCGAGCACGGCATCACCTGTGACATCGAGATGCTCGACATCAAGAACATCAACGAGGCCTACAGCCGCATGATCGCCGGTGACGTGAAGTACCGTTTCGTGATTGATATGGCCACGTTGAAGGCCTGACCCACCGGTTCGCCCCGCGCAATGCGGGGCGAAACGCTAGCCGCCCAGTTCCGCCGACAACCGTGCCGCCGCGTCCTTGATCACCGGCACCAGGTCGGCCATCTTTTCCAGCGGCATGTACGGCACGGTACTGGCGATGCTGATGCCGGCGACAATCTGCCTGCTGGCATCACGCACCGGCGCCGCCACACAGCGGATCGACGGTTCGTTGTCTTCCAGATCGAACGCATAGCCGCCCTGTACGTACTCGTGCATGCGCGCCTGCACCTGCTCCCAGGTCTGTTCTTCGTGGGCCGGCCATAACGGGTTCTTGCCGGTGGTGGGCACACTGATTTCGTACAGCCGTCGCCATTCGCTTACCGGGCTGTCCAGCAGCAATGCCTTGCCGATGCCGGTGCGCGCCAGCGGCATGCGATGGCCCACCCGCGATCGCATCTCCGGGCCATTGCGCCCGGGATTTTTATGCAGGTACAAGACCTCGTCGCCATCGCGCATGGCCAGGTGCACGGTGTCCCCGGTGAGTGCCGACAGTTCGTCGAGAAAGGGTCTGGCCAGCACCAGCAGCGGCACTTCTTCCCGGGCCTGGAACCCCAGCTCGATCAATCTCGGCCCGAGCACATACCCCACCTGCGGCAACACCCGCAGGTAGCGCTCCTCCACCAGACAACTGGCGAGCCGGTGGGTGGTGCTGCGGGTGGTACCGATCAACCGGGCGATTTCCTTGAGGTCGCGAGCGCCGCTGGCGACCGCCTGAATCACGCCCAGGCCACGAATCAGCGTCTGCGTGCCGGTGGGTGCAGGGTCTTTGCCAGTGACGGCGGTGTCGGATGCATCTTGCATGGCGCGCCTTATCGAATCAGAAAACCGGCGCCATTATCGTCGCCAGCCTTGAAGCCTGCCAGCGCTGTGCAGAATTTGCTCGGCGTCGGCGCAGGGTCATACCCACTCGATGCGTTCGACCTTGCCCACCAACAGGATGTAGGACAACGCGCCGTACGCACGCTCGAAGACCACCGCATTCTCCCCAAGATTCACCTTGGTAGCACGCGTCTGAGGGCAGATAATTAAGCCGTTTCGATGACCAAGGATTCCGCAGGCATGAGGCAAAAAGTTCTGAGACTTTCGCAAAATCACCATGGCCGTGACTTTGTCGTTGGTGACATTCACTTCAAAACCACCGACTTGTACAAAGGCCTGCGCAAACTCGGCTTTGACAGCCAGACTGACCGAGTCATCGGCGTCGGCGACCTCATTGATCGCGGCCCGGGCGTGCTCGACGGGCTCAAGCTTTTGGGCGAGCCGTGGTTTTTCACCGTAATGGGTAACCATGAACAGATGCTGATTCGGGCTTACCGTGAAAACCCGGACGCTCGTTATGTCTCTCATGGGGCTGGTTGGTGGGCAACCGTCGCCGATGAGTCGAAAGAGATGATCATCGTCAAGCTTGAGACCCTCCCTACCCTCATCGAGATCGAATCACCCCGTGGGGTCGTGGGCGTTGTACATGGGGATGTACCGAGAGGCTTGTCCTGGCAGGGGTTTGTCAACGATATCGACAACGCACAAGTCGAAGAAATAGCCCTCTGGGGGCGAGAGCGGATCAAAAAGCATTACCGTCAAGGCGTCGCCGGCGTTTGGCGTGTTTGCACGGGTCACACGTGGATTCCAGAGCCGTTACGCCTCGGGAACGTGCTCGCGCTGGATTGCACCGGAGGCGGTGACGGGCCGTTGGGGATTTACTGCGTGCAGGACGACACCCTCTATGTCGACGGTCTTTCCGTGGCGCTTGACCAAGCTGAAGTTTTCACGGAGTTGCTTAACGATCTAGAGCGCACGCAGGCAGAACTCAACAGCATGTTGAGTGCGAGCACGCTCATCGAATCCCAACGCCTGAGTCGTAAGGCTGAAGATTTGGCGGCTCGGGCGAATACTGCCTGGCTTGCACTGCAGCCTGAGGTCGAAGCGTCTCAGAAGCTCTTGAATGAGCTCCACGGGCTCAGCCTGCTTGGCGGGGAGCGTAGGGTCCTGAAGCTCGAAGAATTACGGTCTGGATACGAAGGAACCCCCATTGAAGGATTACTGAACAGGCTGTTTTGCTAGACGCGAGATCTATTGCTTCCCGACAGTATCCATAGATCTGCTCTACGAGCCTTTCCCCATGCCAGCATTATCGCAAGCCGTCGTTATACTCCTTCCTACAATGCGGCCAATACTTGAGGAACGGCGACGGCGGAGTCATCAAGTGGATTGTGGCGTGCCACAAGATTGCTCGATCAACAAGAAAATTGGGCAGTACCGCCTAATCCAGTGTGTCTTTGCCATTCACTTGCGGTGCATTCGCCGGCCGCTTACGAAGTATTGCTTGCCGTGGCCAGCACTACGAAAAGTTGCGCCAGTATAAAATCATTGCGCCGGCAGACCCTTCGCGCTTGTGCGTTTAAAACCCATTACTGCTCATAACGCAAATAATCGGAGCAAACCAGCAGCCAGAAGTCTCAGGCGCCCCGAGGTTCTCTGACCCCAAGTTACTGGGCCATGACGCGCCAAAATATAAAGGCTACCCCCACTTGTAGCGATAATGATCACTTCAAAGCACCCCACTGTTTTGGGCACCCGGCATGACCTTCTCAACTACCACGGCTGCGCGGCTGCCGCTTGCTCAACAGCGAGACGCTGGCCAAGGATGATGTTGTGGCATGGCTAAGTAATGGCTAGGCTAGGGTTTGACTATTCATTATTTGAATACCTCTTTTCTACCCTCCCTGCCTGGCTCTCGTGACTGAGCGAAGCCGCCAATACGCCAACGCTAGATTAACTAAAAAACGCGCTGGATTTTCGACAATGGAACTAAAAGGCCACTATCTCGCAATGCACCGTAATTGTGCCTGCTCCGTCTAGATGCCTCATCACATCGCCTTGTGCCTTATTACCTGCCTGCTTAGTTACTGTTGGCTTTGTATCAAATTTGAAACAAATAAGTTGCCATCCCCTGCGCAGCGGACTATTTTCTTACGGCGCTCACTAGGGAGCTAACAAATAAAAAAGGTGTGCAGGGATGCGAAGGTTCAAGCCGTCCAATGCTGTCCGTTATTCCGTTAAACCCGCAACCACTACCGCACTTTGCGCGTTGTCTTTTACCTTTGGCTGCTCGGCTTATGCCGACTATGCAGAACAGGGGAAGTTAGGCGACGCGGCCAGTTGGCGCTCGGAAGAATTCAAGAGCGACTGGGGATTGGGCCGTATCCAGGCTGACCAGGCTTATGCCGCCGGTATCACCGGCGCCGGCGTAAAAATCGGCGCGATGGACTCAGGTTTCGACCCCTCTCATCCCGAAGCCAGCCCATCCCGCTACCATGCGGTAACCGCCAACGGCACCTATGTAGATGGTTCGCCCTTTAGCATCACGGGTGCCATCAACCCCAATAACGATACCCACGGCACGCACGTGACCGGGACCATGGGCGCGGCCCGTGATGGCGTCGGCATGCATGGCGTGGCGTACAACGCGCAAATCTATGTGGCCAACACCAACCAGAGCGACAGCTTCCTGTTTGGCCCGAGCCCGGATCCGCAGTACTTCAAGGCGGCCTATGGCGCGCTGGCCGATGCCGGTGTTCGGGCGATTAACAACAGTTGGGGTAGCCAGCCGCCGGATGTGACCTACGCGACGTTGCAAGGCGTACAGGCTGCCTATGCCCAGCATTACAACCGGGGCACCTGGCTGGATGAAGCGGCTAACGTGTCGCGCAAGGGCGTGATCAACGTCTTCAGTGCTGGCAATACTGGCTATGCCAACGCCAGTGTGCGGTCTGCGCTGCCCTATTTCGAGCCGGACCTGGAAGGCCACTGGCTGGCGGTGTCTGGCCTGGATAGCGCCAATGCCCAGCGCTACAACCAGTGCGGCATTGCCAAATATTGGTGCATCACCACGCCCGGTAGGCTGATCAACAGCACCGTGCCTGGCGGCGGCTATGCGCTCAAGTCCGGTACGTCCATGGCCGCGCCCCATGCCACGGGCGCATTGGCGCTGGTGATGGAGCGCTACCCTTACATGAACAACGAGCAGGCCTTGCAGGTGCTGCTCACCACCGCGACCCAGCTCGATGGTTCGGTCACCCAGGCGCCCAATGGCGCTGTGGGCTGGGGTGTAGTCAACCTGGAACGGGCCATGCGCGGCCCGGGCCAGTTGCTGGGCACCTTCAATGCCACCCTGGGTGCCGGCCAAACCGATGTCTGGAGTAACAATATTTCTGATCAGGCGTTGATCCAGCGTCAGGCCGAGGACACTGCCGAACAGGCCGCCTGGCAGCAAACTCTGGTGAGCAGAGGTTGGCAGAACGGCGTGGCCAGCACCGCCAGCCAACAGGACCAGACCGATTACGCCGTGGGCACCGCCCGTGCTGCGGCAGCGGCTCAGCGCCAGTACCAAGGCAGCCTGATCAAGTCCGGCGCGGGCCGGTTGATTCTTGAAGGCAACAATACCTATCGCGGCGATACCCAGGTCAACGGGGGTGTGCTGTCGGTCAATGGCTCCCTGGCGTCCGCTGTGCAGGTCAATGCGGGGGGCACCTTGGGCGGCAACGGCCAGGTCGGTAACCTCACCGCGTTGAGCGGCGGGCAGGTGGCACCGGGGAACTCCATCGGCACCTTGCAGGTGAACGGTGACGTAACCTTCGCGCCGGGCTCAACCTACGCGGTAGAGCTTTCGCCCACGGCCAGTGACCGCATTGTGGCCACCGGCAGTGCCACGGTGTCGGGGGCCAACATGACCCTGGCCCTGGACCCAACGCCGCTGGCCTTGAATGCGACGCCTGGCCAAACCCTGGTTGGCCGCCAGTACAACGTGTTGCAAGCCGCCAACGGTGTGAACGGGCAGTTCGCGGCGGTCACCTCCAACTACGCTTTCCTCGGCGGCCGGCTGGACTACGCCGCTAACGGCGTTGCCCTGAATATCGAGCGCACGGCGGCTTTCGACAGCGTGGCGCAAACCCCTAACCAGGCAGCCGTGGCCTCGGCCGCCGAGCAATTGGCGACGGGCAACGCGGTGTATGAAAACCTGCTGCTCGCGCCAAGCGCCGCCTCGGCCCGGGAGAGTTTCCAGCAGCTGTCGGGTGAGATCTACCCGGCAGTCGCTACCCAGTTGATCAACGACAGCCGCTACGTGCGTGATGCCGTTGGCGAGCGCCTGGGCGCCAGCGTGTTCGGTGCCGATGCCAATACGGCAGCGCAAGACAATGTGTGGTTCAAGGCCTTGGGCGCGTGGGGCAAAACGGATTCCCGTAGCGATACGGCTGGCTATACCTCATCGATTAGCGGCGTGCTGGCGGGTGTCGACGGCGACGTAGGTGACGACACCCGCCTTGGCCTGGTAGGCGGCTACAGCGACAGCTCGGTCAACATGGGCTCGGGCACCCATTCCCGTGCATCGGTAGACACCTACCATCTGGGCGCCTACCTGGGTCATGAAATCGGCGCCTGGCGCTTGACCCTCGGCGGTGCCTACAGCTGGCACCGTATCGATGGCAAGCGCGATGTACAGGTCGGCGACGCCAGCGGGCGGGAGAAAACCAAACACGATGCGCAAACCGCACAGGTATTCACCGAAGCGGCGTACCGCATTCAGTTGCAGCCCGCAGTGCTTGAGCCCTTCGCCAACCTGGCCTATGTGCACCTTGGCACGGATAGCTTCACCGAGAAGGGAGATGCCGCAGCGCTTGCCTCCGGCAGCGACACCCGTGAAGCCGTGCTCGGTACGCTGGGCGTACGGGCGCTTAAAACCGTCGCAATCAATGATCATCAGAAGCTCGACCTCTCCGGCAGCCTGGGCTGGCAGCACAACCTGAGCGATACCGATTCAGAGCAGCACATGGCCTTTGCGGCAGGTGGCAGTCGCTTTGGTATCGAAAGCTCGCCCTTGGTGCGTGATGCGGCCCTGGTGAGTGCCCATGCCCGCATGGCGCTGAGTCGTGAGGCCAGCGTTAGCCTGGACTACAACGGCCAACTGGCCAGCCGTGAAAAAAGCCACGGCATTGGCTTGAGCCTTAACTGGCAGTTCTAAACGCAAAGCGGCAGGCCGAGCCAGGCCTTCGCCCGCCGCTTTCCTGAAGCTGAATGTTTCAACCTACCCATTGTTGGAAAAAGAACGACGCGGATACCAAGACGGCATTCGCGCGGGGTTTTGTGTGCGCTAACTAAGGACAGTTGTATTTATGAGAAAGCCATCCACCACTCGACAGCTTGCTGTCAGCTCCATTCGGCACGCTATTCGGCAAGCCAATCGCGTTTCTTGCGGCGCTCTGGCCTGCTACCTGGCCACCCTCGGTGCAGCCCAGGCTGCGCCTTACGTAGAAGCCGGCCAGGCCGGGAATGTCGCCAGTTGGCGCAGCCCGGAGTTCACGGCCCAATGGGGGCTGGGCGCGATCAACGCCGACCAGGCCTACGCCGCCGGCTACACCGGGAAGGGCGTGAAGCTGGGAATTTTCGATCAGCCGGTGTACGCACCGCACCCGGAATTCGCCAGCCCGGATAAAGTGATCAACCTGGTCACCAGTGGCATTCGCGAGTACACCGACCCCTATATCCCGGTAAAGGCCGGCGACGCCTTTCGTTACGATGGCACCCCTACCCCTGACTCCAACGGCCGGCTGGGTAACCATGGCACCCACGTAGGCGGCATCGCGGGCGGCAACCGTGACGGCGGGCCCATGCACGGCGTGGCCTTCAACGCCCAGATCATCAGCGCCGACAACGGCGACCCAGGCCCGGAAGACGGCATTGTGCTGGGCAACGACGGCGCGGTTTACCAGGCGGGCTGGAATGCATTGGTCAGCAGTGGCGCGCGCATCATCAATAACAGCTGGGGCATTGGCATTACCGACCGCTTTGACCAAGGCGGTCGCGATCCGGCCTTTGCGCACTTTACCGTGCAGGATGCGCAGCTGCAGTTCAATCAGATCCAACAGATCCTCGGCACTCGCCCAGGGGGCGCTTACCAGGGCGCCATCGATGCCGCGCGCAGCGGCGTGGTCACCATTTTCGCCTCCGGCAACGACTACAACCTGAACAACCCGGACGCCATGGCCGGGCTCGGGTATTTCGTGCCAGAGATCGCGCCCAACTGGCTGACGGTTGCTGCCTTGCAGCAAAACCCGAACGCCGCGGCCGCCGGCACCACGCCTTACACCTTGAGCACCTTTTCCTCTCGCTGCGGCTACACGGCCAGCTTCTGCGTGTCAGCGCCAGGCACGCGGATCTACAGCTCCGTGCTTAACGGCACCAGCTTGCAAGACCTGACCGTGGGCTGGGCCAACAAAAACGGTACCTCCATGGCCGCGCCCCATGTGGCGGGCAGCATGGCGGTACTGATGGAGCGCTTCCCCTACATGACCGGCGCACAGGTGGCCGACGTGTTGAAAACCACCGCCACCGACCTCGGCGCGCCTGGCGTGGACGCGCTCTATGGCTGGGGCATGATCAATCTGGGCAAGGCCGTCAACGGCCCGAGCATGTTCGTCACCGAGGCGGATATTCCCGCTGAGTTTCGTATCAGTGGCGCCTATGGCGACAGCCAGTTCGTGGCCAACCTGCCGGGGGTAGGCGCGGTGGTCGATGCCGGTAAACCGACCCAGCGCCTCTGCAGCGGGCCGCAATGCGGGCGGGACACGTGGAGCAATGACATAGCCGGGCATGGCGGCTTGACCAAGACAGGTATCGGCACCTTGGTGCTGACCGGCGCCAACACCTACAGCGGCCCAACCCTGATCAATGAAGGGCGGCTGGCGGTCAATGGTTCGCTGGCCTCGGCGGTGACCGTCAACGACACCGGCATACTGGGCGGCAACGGCCGGATCGCGTCACTTGCCGCCAACCGCGGCGGTACGGTAGCGCCGGGCAATTCCGTGGGCACCTTACAGGTGGCGGGGAACCTTAATCTGGCGCCCGGCGCTGTGTATGCGGTGGAGTTGTCGCCCACTGGCAGCGACCGCATCATCGCCGGCGGGCAGGCGACGGTGAGCGGTGCGACCATGGCCCTCTCGCTGGAAAACGGCGCCGGCTTCAGCACAGGCGAGGTCAACAGCCTGATCGGCCGGCAGTTCAACGTGCTGCAAGCGGCTGGCGGCGTGCAGGGCCAGTTCGGGTCGGTGCTGGATAACTACGCCTTTCTGGATGGCAACCTGGCCTACAGCGGCACGGGCGTTGCCTTGGCCCTGGAGCGCAACGCGGACAGCTTCGCCAGCGCCGCGCACACCGCTAACCAGGCCAACGTAGCGGCTGCCGCCGAGCAATTAGGGGCCGGTAATGCGGTGTACGAAGAGCTGCTGTTGAGCCCCGATGCGGCTACCGCTCGGCGTGCCTACACCCAGTTGTCCGGCGAAGTGCATCCGGCCATCGCCACTCAGTTGATCAACGACAGCCGCCAGGTCCGCGATGCCGTCGGTGATCGCCTGCGCGTCGACGGGCTGTATGACCAGCCTGCCGCGGGTGTTGAAGACAACAACCTGTGGGTGAAAGGCCTGGGCGCCTGGGGCAAAAACGCCGGTAGCAGCGACAGCGCCAGCTCAACCTCATCCCTGGGCGGCCTGCTCGCCGGTGTGGACGGCCTGGTGGCTGAGCACACCCGGTTGGGCGCCATGGTCGGTTACAGCGATACCTCGTTAGGCATGGGTGACGACACCCATTCCCGCGCCTCGGCCAATAGCTACCACCTCGGTGCCTACATGGGCCACGAGGAAGGGCGGTTGCGCCTGACCGCGGGTGCATCCCATAGCTGGCACCGCATCGACGTCAAGCGAGACCTGCAACTGGGCACCTCGACCGACCGCCTGAAGGTCAAGCGCGACGCGCAATCGACTCAGGTGTTCACCGAAGCGGCCTATCGCCTGAACCTGCAGCCTCTGGCGCTGGAGCCCTTCGCCAACCTGGCCTATGTGCATTTCGACAGCGACAGCTTTACGGAGAAGGGAGGCGCTACCGCGCTCAAGGGTAATGACGACACCCGCGACGCCGTGCTATCCACGCTGGGCATGCGTGCCGGTAGCCGGTTCAACCTCACCGATACTCAGAAGCTGGACGTCTCAGGCACCTTGGGCTGGCAGCATAACCTGAGCGATACCTCGGCCGAGCAGCACCTGGTCTTTGCCAGCGGGGTGAATACCTTTGCCGTGCAAAGCGTGTCCATGGACCGGGACGCCGCCGTCGTGGGCGCCCGCGCCAGCCTTGCCTTGAACCGGGATGCGCGGATCAACCTGGATTACAACGGCCTGCTGGGCGCCCGGGATAAAACCCACGGTGTAGGGCTGTCACTGAATTGGGCATTCTAACCTCAAGCGCTGCCTGAAAGCCCGCGCCAGCTTGGGTGCTCCCGCCCGATACTAAAAACCGTTTGGAGGGTCGATTTTGTCCCTCCAAACGGTTCAGCAGCTATCCAATGGGGCGCCTGAGCACCGGCTCGAAAGGTCGCTCTCGTTGATGCAGACAACCTCTCAAGCCCGGTCATGCCAAGGCATAGCCGGCTTCCACGCCTCTCTCAAGGAAACGTTGGTCACGGCGCAAGTGATTGACGTCCCTCATTCCGTATCGACACGGCCATCACAACTCGATGCGTTCCACCTTGCCCACCAACAGGATGTAGGACAACGCCCCGAGCAACGCGAGAACGGCAATGTAGGTGATCGCCGGCGCAAAGGAATCACCCGACGCCAGGAAACCGATCACGATTGGCGTGGCGATCGCCGCCAGGTTGCCGATCAGGTTGAACGTGCCGCCGGTCAGCCCCAACAGCCGCGCCGGGGCGAGGGTCGAGACCAGCGACCAGGTGATCGACGCCAGGCCGTTGCCGAAAAACGCCAGCGCCAGGAACGCAATTACCAGCGGAGTCGAATCGACGTAGTTGGCGCCGATGATCGAGGTGGAGATCAACAGGCCGGCGATGATCGGCGTCTTGCGTGCGAAGCCGACGGTGTAGCCGCGACGGATCAGCCAGTCGGAGAAGAACCCGGAGCAGAGCACGCCGACGAACGCTGCGAGAAACGGCAGCGACGCCAGCAGGCCGGACTTGATGAAGTCCATGCCGCGGTATTTGACCAGGTAGGTCGGGAACCAGGTGAGGAAGAACCACAGCGTCGAGTTCAGGCAGAACTGGCCCAGGTAGATGCCCCACAGCTTGCGTTTGGTCAGCACGATGCCGAGGTCCTGCCAGCTAAAACCGCTTTTGCGTTTCGAGGCATCGGTCTGCATGTCGACCAGACCGCCGCCGTCCTTGATCAGGTCGATCTCACCCTGGTTGATGCCTTTGAAGTCACGCGGTTCGCGATAGACCATGTACCAGATGGCCGCCCAGAGCACGCCGACGCCACCGGTGGCCACGAACACCATGTGCCAGCCGTAGCGGGTCTGCAGCCACGCGAGCACAGGGGTGAGGAATGCCAGGCCGACGAATTGGCCGGAGGTGTAAAAGCCTACGGCGGTGGCGCGTTCTTTCTCCGGGAACCAGGCGGTGACGACTCGGCTGTTGATCGGATACGCCGGGGCCTCCAGCGCGCCGACGGCCATGCGCAGGAAGAACAAGCCGATGAAGCTGCCGACGAAGCCGAGGAAGATGGTCGCGATGGACCACAGCGCCAGCGCGACGGTGTAAAGGATGCGCGGCGGCACGCGATCCACCAGCCAGCCGCCGGGCAGTTGCATGGCGGCGTAGGTCCAGCCGAACGCGGAAAAGATCAGCCCGACGTGCACCGGATCGATGCCCAGCTCGCTGGTCAGTGCGGGCGCGGCGATGGACAGGTTGCTGCGGTCGAGGTAGTTGATCACCACGGTAATGAACAGCAGCACCATGATGAAAAAGCGTTTGCGGGTCGGCGTGGCGGTGGTCGCCCGCGCCTGGGTTGCGGTCTGTGTGCGCAAGGGAAGTGCCTCTTTTTATGGTTATCTGAGGTCTGGAGTGTCATAAATTGATTGTTCCCACGCTCTGCGTGGTAACACTGCTCTGGACGCTCTGCGTCCGGCAGTCGACGCCGAGCGTCGGGGGATGCATTCCCACGCGGAGCGTGGGAACGATCAGTCGGGCTCAAGCCCGGGGAGCAATCACCACTCGGCAAAGCTGCCGTCGGCATGGCGCCAGATCGGGTTGCGCCAGCGGTGGCCGATGGCGGCGCGTTCCTTGACGTACTCTTCGTTGATCTCAATGCCCAGGCCCGGCCCGTTCGGGATCTTCACCATGCCCTTGTCGTAGTCGAAGACTTCCGGGTTCTTGATGTAGTCGAGCAGGTCGTTGCTTTCGTTGTAGTGAATCCCCAGGCTCTGCTCCTGAATGAACGCGTTGTAGCAAACGGCGTCCAGTTGCAGGCACGCGGCCAGCGCGATCGGGCCCAACGGGCAATGCAGCGCCAGCGCCACGTCATAGGCTTCGGCCATGTTGGCGATCTTGCGCGTTTCGGTGATGCCGCCGGCGTGGGAAGCATCCGGCTGGATGATGTCGACATAGCCTTCGCTTAACACGCGCTTGAAATCCCAGCGGGAGAACAAACGCTCGCCCAGGGCAATCGGCGTGCTGGTCAACGGCGCCAGTTCCTTCAGCGCTTCGTAGTTCTCGCTGAGCACCGGCTCTTCGATGAACATCAGCTTATACGGGTCCAGCTCTTTCATCAGCACCTTGGCCATCGGCTTGTGCACACGACCGTGGAAGTCGACGCCGATGCCGACGTTCGGGCCCACGGCATCGCGCACGGCGGCGACGTTGGCCAGGGCCAGATCAACCTTGTCGAAGGTGTCGAGGAACTGCAGCTCCTCGGTGCCGTTCATTTTCACCGCAGTGAACCCACGCTCCACCGCTTCTTTTGCCGCACGCGCGGTGTCCGCCGGACGGTCGCCGCCGATCCACGAGTACACCCGAATCTTGTCGCGCACCTGGCCGCCAAGCAGGTCGCTGACCGACACGCCCAGCGCCTTGCCCTTGATGTCCCACAGCGCCTGATCGATGCCCGCCAGCGCGCTCATGTGGATGGCGCCGCCCCGGTAGAAGCCGCCGCGATACAGCACGGTCCAGATGTCTTCGATGTTGCGGGGGTCTTTGCCGATCAAATAGTCGGACAGTTCCTCAACCGCTGCAGCCACGGTGTGGGCGCGGCCCTCGACCACAGGCTCGCCCCAACCGGTGACGCCCTGGTCGGTTTCGACTTTCAGGAAGCACCAGCGCGGCGGAACGATGTACGTCGTGAGTTTGGTGATTTTCATGTTTTGTCTCTCTTATTCAAAAACACATGCTCGATGGCGCAACGAGCGGGTGGGTCACTGGTTGTTTGCTGGCTTGTGCTGGTTCCAGGCGTCCACGTAGGCCTTGGCGCTCTTGGCAACGTCCTCGGCGCTCATGCCCGGCTTGAACAGCCCCGAACCCAGGCCGAAACCGGAAACACCGGCATCGAGGAACACTTTCATGTTGTCCGGGGTGATGCCACCGACCGGAATCAGCGCCGTGCCGGCCGGCAACACCGCCAGCCAGGCCTTGACCACCGCCGGGCCCATTTGCTCGGCAGGGAACATCTTCAGCACGTCGGCGCCTTCGGCCAGGGCGGCGAAGGCTTCGGTCGGCGTCGCCACGCCCGGAGAAAGGAACAGGCCTTCGGCTTTTGCCGCGCGCAGCACCTTCGGATCGCTGTGGGGCATGACGATAACCTGGCCGCCGGCCTCCTTGACCTGGCGCACTTGCTCCGGCGTCAGCACCGTGCCCGCACCGATCAGGCAATCGGCGGGCAGGCTCTGACGCAGCAAGCGGATGCTGTCGTACGGCTGCGGGGAATTGAGCGGCACTTCGATGACGCGGAAACCGGCGGTGTACAGGACATCACCGATGGCCGGCGCTTCTTCGGGGCGCAGGCCGCGCAGAATCGCGACCAGACCGTTTTGCACGAGGGCTTGCTTGAGCATGTCAGTTCTCTACGTGAAGGGGCCGGGCAGCGGCCGAAGAGGAGGATTGAATCAGACCGGCCTGCACCGCGACCTGCCACAGACCGCGCTCGGTGGCCTGTTCAGCCAGGGTCACTTGGGCGAAACCGTTGGCATCGAGGGCGCGCTGATAGCGAGCGATGAGCGCGTCGCTGCCGATCAGGATGACGGCGGGCAGCTGCGCGTCGGCCTGGCGCAGCAGCTGTGCCAGCGCGACGATTTCGTGGCCGATTAACAGGCCGGACAGGTAATCGGATTGAGCGGAGCCGGACAGCACGCCGGTCAAGCCGAGGGTGCGGCAACTGAAGATGGTCGACAGCGGACCTGCCGCACCGTTGGCCGACCGCGACACCGCCACGCCTCGGTCAAACGCTTCGGCGTCGAAGGTGTCGCTGCGCTGCATCGTGCGGCCGAGAATGGTGTGGCTGGACAGCGCGGCGTAGACCTCGCCGGTCATGAAGGTGTCGAAATGCTCGATCCGGCCGTCCACCGCCCTCACCCACTTCGAGTGGCTGCCGGGCAGGCCGATCAACAGGGGTCTGGCGGCTTCGCTGGCGGGCAGCGCGTCGACGAGAATACCCAAGACTTGGGTCTCTTCGCCGCGCATCACGTTGGGCAGCTCGGAGCGCTGCAGGATGCCGGGAATGATGTGAACGTCGACGCCGCGCACGCTGCGCACCGTGACCAACGCAGAGCTAAGCGCTGCGACGCTGGCGGGCGTCTGCTGATAGACCGCCTCGCGCCAGCCCTGAGCACTGCCGACCATCCCGCAGGCGATCACCGGCAGCGTCGGTTCGGCGTCGAGCCAGTCGCCGCAGGCTTCGTCGAAAGCGAGTTCGAATCCGTCGGAAACCTGCTGCCCGCCGATCAAGCGAGGCGTCGATGGCAACTGCATGATGCCCGCGCTGAGCGAACGTTGTTCCAGTACCCGGCCGTGTTCGCCGAGTCGATATGCGCGAAGGGAGGTCGTCCCCCAATCGAGCGCGATCAATTGCGCCTGCATGGCTTCACCTGATTGTTATTAATGAGTGAATGCGGAGCGGACTATAAACCGGTTGCGCCGGAAATCTCAATATATAACGAGTTATCCCATATATAGGGATTCTCCCGTCTTGGGTGGTCAGATCTTGATGAATGCCTGTTCCGAAGGAGGTTGCGGTTCGGGCATACTGCTGCCCCTCTGGCAAAACTTTCACGAAACCAGTGTTAGCTTCTGCCTCCAGCCTGCGGTGCGTCACCTCCTGTTTTTCACACTGCTTGCGCCACTCATCAGCCCCAGCGCCGAAGGTGGTAACTTTCGTGCTCGCCCAGCCTTACGTTCTCTGCCCTGCACGCCTGCCGGCGCCTGTTCGCGTGCCCGCGCGCTTGACTCATCTGAAACAAGGACCCTCAAGATGAAGCGATTCCTCGTGCTCGACAGCCTGCGCGGTCTCTGCGCCCTGACGCTGATTGTTCATCACTCGCACATCGAGCGAAGCATCACGGAGTTGTCGTTTTTCCGTAACGCCAGTCAGTTCGCCGGCCTGTTCTTCGCCCTGAGCGGGTTTCTGATTTACCGGCGCTACGTCGGCACGCTGAACACCCCGCGGCAGTTGGGCGACTTCATGATTGCCCGCGCCGGGCGGGTCATGCCGCTGCATATCGCGGTGCTGGTGTTCTTCATCGGTTTCGAGTGTTTGAAACTGGTGCTGGAGCGCTATGGGCTGCTGTTGAATTTCCCGGCGTTCAGCGGTGACCGCGCGCCTGGGGAAATTCTTCCAAACCTTTTGCTGATTCAAGCCTGGTGGCCGGGCTTCAATGCGCTGTCGTTCAACTATCCGTCGTGGTGGGTCAGCGTCGCGTTTTACCTGTGGCTGATCTTCGGGCTGGTCTGCTACGCGCTGCCGGGGATGGCGCGGGCGATTTTCACGCTGCTGGGGGGGTTGGCGTTTGTCGGGTTGTTCGCGGATTCCGTCCTGCTGACGCGCTATGTGTTGTGGGGCGCGGCCTGTTTCTTTGCGGGCACGGTGACGTATCGGCTGTACGCGAGGCTGCGGAATTTCGCGCCGGGGGTGGTGCTGGGCAGTGTGCTTGAGGTGGGGGTTTTGGCGACTATCGGCTGGCTGATGGTGGACGGCCAAGCCCCGATGACGATTGAGCTGGCGCTGCTGTTTTGCCTGGCGATTCTGGTGTTCGCCTGGGAGGCTGGTGCGGTGTCGCGGCTGTTGCAGGTGCGGGTGTTTCCGGCGCTGGGCCGGTTGTGGCTGTCGATTTACCTGACCCATGCGGCGGTGATTTTCGTCGTCGCGACGGGATTGACGGTGGCCGCGAAGTTCGGCGGTTATCCGCTGTTGGTGGACAAACCGGGGGAGATTCCGGGGTCGCTGGTGCGGTATCTGAGTACGGGCAGTGCGCTGAACGACAACCTGTTGATGTTGCTGGTGGTGGTGGCGGTTGTGGTGGTTTCGATGTTGGCTCATCGCTTCATCGAGGTGCCGGGGATGCGGTTTTGTACGGGGTTAAGATCAAGATCAAGGGCGTCGGCCTAACGGCCTCGGTTTCGCCTTCGGCGAGTTACTTGGAAAGGCACCCCAAGTAACCAAGGGTGCTTGCTCTCGGTTTGGCCCTTCCTTCGTCAGGGTTCCTTCACTCCGGTCCCGCTCCGTGGGCCCGCCGCCATCCGCCATCCATGGCGGGGGGCGGCTCTCGCGGCATCCATGCCGCTCGGCCCACGGAGCGAGACCTGCGTTCAGCCTGCACCAAAGTCGCTATTGGCGGTGGCTGGACCTTTTGTGTTTGAAGGGCAAAAGCAGATCAAGAGCAAGATCAAAAGCTTCCCGGCTGAAGCCAGTCCTACAGGAGACCGCGTGCATACAGTGGGACCGGCTTCAGCCGGGAAAGCGTCGGTGGGCGCGCCGCGAAATTGATGGTGAATGAACCGGCCCCTTCCCGGCTAAAGCCAGTCCTACCAACAGAACGCGCGCATCTGTGGGACCGGCTTCAGCCGGGAAAGCGTCGGTGGGCGCGCCGCGAAATTGATGGTGAATGAGCCGGCCCCTTCCCGGCTAAAGCCAAGTCCCACTAACAGACCGCGAGCACCCGTTGGACCGGCTTCAGCCGGGAAAGCATCGGTGGGCGCGCCGGGAAATTGATGGTGAATGAGCCGGCCCCTTCCCGGCTAAAGCCAGTCCCACCAACAGAACGCGCGCACCCGTAGGACCGGCTTCAGCCGGGAAGCTGTTGATCTTGATCTTCTACGCAGCAAGTCCAGACGACACCCATCGCGACTTGGGTGCAGGCTGAACGGAGGTCTCGCGGAGTGGGTCGAGCCGCAGGGATGCGGCGAGAGCGCCGTCAGGGCATGGATGCCCGTTCGGCGCGGGCCCTCGGAGCGGGACCGGAGTGAGGGGATTCCGACGAAGGAGGAACCAAACCAGGAGCAAGCACCCTTGGTTACTTGGGGATGGTGCGACTTTCGACTTTTCCAAGTAACTCGCCGAAGGCGAAACGTCTGCCCTTAGGCAGACGCTCTTGATCCTGGCGTACTAACTCAAGCCGCAGATCCGGGGACAGATTAATTTACGGTGAAGCTATGTAAATAAATCAGTCCCCTACGAGAATAAATCAGTCCCCTACGAGCAGTGATTACCGCTCGAGCAGAATACGAAGCATCCGACGCAACGGCTCCGCCGCGCCCCACAACAACTGGTCGCCCACGGTAAATGCGCCCAGATACTGCGAACCCATATTCAACTTACGCAGACGCCCCACCGGAATATTCAACGTCCCGGTCACCGACGTCGGGCTCAGCTCCTGAATGCTCGCTTCGCGATTATTCGGCACCAGCTTCACCCAGGGATTGTGCTGACTGATCATCCCCTCGATGTCAGCGATTGGCACATCCTTGTTCAGCTTGATGGTCAGCGCCTGACTGTGGCAACGCATCGCACCGATGCGCACGCAAATGCCGTCCACCGGAATCGGGCTCTTGAAACGACCCAGAATTTTGTTCGTCTCCGCCTGCCCTTTCCACTCCTCGCGGCTCTGACCGTTCGGCAGCTCCTTGTCGATCCACGGGATCAGACTGCCCGCCAGCGGCACCCCGAAATTCTCGGTCGGGAAACCCTCGCCGCGCATCGCGTCAGCCACTTTGCGATCGATGTCCAGAATCGCACTGGCAGGGTTCGCCAGCTCATCGGCCACCGACGCATTGATCGCGCCCATCTGCTTGATCAACTCACGCATGTTCTGCGCACCGGCGCCGGAAGCGGCCTGATACGTCATGACGTTCATCCACTCCACCAGACCGGCCTCGAACAGCCCGCCCAGGCCCATCAGCATCAGGCTGACGGTGCAGTTGCCGCCGATGTAATTCTTGGTGCCGGCATCCAGCTGCTGGTCGATGACCTTGCGGTTGACCGGATCAAGGATGATCACCGCATCGTCCTGCATGCGCAGGGACGACGCTGCGTCGATCCAGTAACCCTGCCAGCCCGCTTCACGCAACTTGGGGAAGACTTCGTTGGTGTAGTCGCCGCCCTGGCAGGTCAGCACCACGTCCAGGGTCTTGAGCTCGTCGATGCTGTAGGCATCTTTCAGCGGCGCGACGTCCTTGCCCACCGACGGGCCTTGGCCGCCGACGTTGGAGGTGGTGAAAAAAACCGGCTCAATGAGATCGAAATCCTGCTCTTCCAGCATGCGCTGCATGAGCACGGAACCGACCATCCCGCGCCAACCGACCAGACCTACACGTTTCATCGCAACTACACCTTAATTAAAAGTGGGGCCCCGACCGCAGAGAGCCACTGGGCTCAACCTGACAGTCGTGGGCCCGAGATATTACAGATTGCGCAGCGCGGCGACTACGGCGTCGCCCATTTCCTGCGTACCGATCCGGGCATTGCCCTCAGACCAGATGTCGCCGGTGCGCAAGCCCTGATCCAGCACCAGGCTCACGGCTTTCTCGATGGCGTCGGCAGCGGTGTGCTCGTTGAAGCTGTAACGCAGCATCATCGACACCGACAGAATCGTCGCCAGCGGGTTGGCCACGCCTTTGCCGGCGATGTCCGGGGCCGAACCGTGGCAAGGCTCGTACATGCCCTTGTTGTTCGAATCCAGCGACGCCGACGGCAGCATGCCGATGGAGCCGGTGAGCATCGACGCTTCGTCGGAGAGGATGTCGCCGAACATGTTGTCGGTGACGATCACGTCGAACTGCTTCGGTGCGCGGACCAACTGCATGGCAGCGTTGTCGACGTAAATGTGGCTGAGTTCAACGTCCGGGTAATCCTTGGCTACCTGTTCGACGATTTCACGCCACAACTGGCTGGACGCAAGCACATTGGCCTTGTCCACCGAGCAGAGCTTCTTGCCGCGCACACGGGCCATGTCGAAGCCGACGCGGGCGATGCGGCGGATCTCGCTTTCGCTGTAGGGCAACGTATCGTAGGACTGACGCTCGCCGTTTTCCAGCTCGCGGGTGCCACGCGGGGCGCCGAAGTAGATACCGCCGGTCAACTCACGGACGATGAGGATGTCCAGGCCGGCGACGATTTCAGGCTTCAGACTGGACGCATCGGCCAGTTGCGGATACAGAATCGCCGGACGCAGGTTGGCGAACAGGCCCAGTTGCGAGCGGATCTTCAGCAGGCCGCGCTCCGGACGGATGTCGCGGTCGATGGCGTCCCATTTCGGGCCGCCAACGGCGCCGAGCAGCACGGCATCAACGGCGCGAGCGCGCTCGAGGGTTTCATCTGCCAGTGGTACGCCGTGTTTGTCGATGGCCGCGCCGCCGATAACGTCGTGGCTCAGTTCGAAACCCAGCTGATATTTCTCGCTGGCCAGTTCCAGCACCTTGACCGCCTCGGCCATGATCTCCGGACCGATACCATCACCTGGGAGAATCAGAATCTGCTTGCTCATAAAACCCTCGTTTCAGAATACGTGTCGAGCCGGTGATCGGTGCCGACTCGGGAGCGGCAAGCTCCAAGCGGTGAGCTGCAAGAATCAGCAGTCACACCGCGGTCAATTTGCCGCTTGCAGCTTGAAGCTTGAAGCTAATAACTGCCCCTCAGCGAAACAGCCACGGCTGCGAAGCGCGATGCTTGCTCTCGAACGCGGCAATCGCCTCGCCGTCCATCAGGGTCAGGCCGATATCGTCCAGGCCGTTGAGCAGGCAGTGCTTGCGGAAGGCGTCGATTTCAAAGTGGTAGACCTTGCCATCTTCACGGGTCACGGTCTGGGCTTGCAGGTCCACGTTCAACTGGTAGCCCGGCGTCGCCTCGACCACTTTGAACAGCTCATCGACTTCGCTTTCGCTCAGGATGATCGGCAGCAGGCCGTTCTTGAAGCTGTTGTTGAAGAAGATGTCAGCGTAGCTCGGCGCAATGATGCTGCGAAAACCGTACTCTTCCAGCGCCCATGGGGCGTGCTCACGGCTCGAGCCGCAGCCGAAGTTTTCCCGGGCCAGCAGGACGCTGGCGCCCTGGTAACGCTCGGCGTTGAGCACGAAATCCGGGTTCAGCGGACGCTTGCTGTTGTCCTGATACGGCTGACCCACGTCGAGGTAGCGCCACTCGTCAAACAGGTTCGGGCCAAAGCCGGTCCGGCGGATCGACTTCAGGAACTGCTTGGGGATGATCTGATCGGTGTCGACGTTGGCGCGATCCAGCGGAGCGACCAGACCGGTGTGTTGGGTAAAAGGCTTCATACGGGGCTCCTTATGCCTGGCTCATGGTGCGAACGTCGACGAAACGGCCGCTGACCGCAGCCGCTGCTGCCATCGCCGGGCTGACCAGGTGAGTACGCCCACCGGCGCCCTGACGGCCTTCGAAGTTGCGGTTGGAGGTGGACGCGCAGTGCTCGCCGCTCTCCAGGCGGTCCGGGTTCATCGCCAGGCACATCGAGCAGCCCGGCTCTCGCCACTCAAAGCCGGCTTCGATGAAGACCTTGTCCAGCCCTTCCCGCTCGGCCTGTTCTTTCACCAGACCCGAGCCTGGCACGACGATCGCCTGCTTGATGGTCGACGCCACTTTGCGGCCTTTGGCGATGTCCGCTGCGGCGCGCAGGTCCTCGATCCGCGAGTTGGTGCACGAACCGATGAACACGCGATCCAGCTGAATGTCGGTGATCGCCTGATTGGCTTTCAGGCCCATGTACTTCAAGGCGCGCTCGATCGAGCCACGCTTGACCAGATCGGCTTCCTGCGCCGGATCGGGCACATGCTGATCCACGGCCACGACCATTTCCGGCGACGTGCCCCAGCTGACTTGCGGTTTGATCTGGGTCGCGTCGAGCTCAACCACGGTGTCGAACACCGCGTCGTCGTCGGACACCAGGTCTTTCCAGGCCTCGACGGCTGCGTCCCACTGCTCGGCAGTCGGTGCGAAAGGACGACCCTTCACGTAGGCAATGGTCTTTTCATCGGTCGCCACCAGACCCACACGGGCGCCGGCTTCGATGGACATGTTGCAGATGGTCATGCGGCCTTCGACGGACAGGTCGCGAATGGCGCTGCCGGCGAATTCGATGGCATGGCCGTTGCCGCCGGCGGTGCCGATCTTGCCGATGATGGCGAGGACGATGTCCTTGGCCGTGACGCCGAACGGCAGCTTGCCTTCGACCTTCACTTGCATGTTCTTCATTTTCTTCGCGACCAAACACTGAGTCGCGAGGACGTGCTCGACCTCGGAAGTGCCGATGCCGTGGGCCAGCGCGCCGAATGCGCCGTGGGTGGACGTATGCGAGTCGCCGCAGACCACGGTCATGCCCGGCAAGGTCGCGCCCTGCTCCGGGCCGATCACGTGAACGATGCCCTGACGGATGTCGTTCATCTTGAATTCGGTGATGCCGTACTCGTCGCAGTTGTCATCCAGGGTCTTGACCTGCAAGCGCGACACTTGATCGACGATGGCGTCGACGCCGTCCTTGCGGTCGGGGGTGGTCGGCACGTTATGGTCGACGGTGGCGACGTTGGCGTCGATGCGCCATGGTGTGCGTCCGGCCAGGCGCAAGCCTTCGAAAGCCTGAGGCGACGTCACTTCGTGGATGATGTGACGGTCGATGTAGAGCAGCGCAGAGCCATCGTCGCGCTGCTTGACCAAATGCGAATCCCAGAGCTTGTCGTAGAGCGTTTTGCCGGCCATCAGACGGTTCCTCATCAGCGTATTTCTATGCCCCGGCCGCCGATGTCGAGATGACACCGTAAAGACCCTTGGCTTGTGGGGGTGATGCTATGGAATATGCTTAAATAACTCAAATTCATATTTTTCATGCTTTGCATAACCAACAGGAATCCGAGATGGATCTGGCTAATCTCAATGCCTTCATTGCCATCGCCGAGATGGGCAGCTTCTCGGCCGCTGGCGAGCGCCTGCACCTGACTCAGCCGGCGGTCAGCAAGCGCATCGCCGGTCTGGAGCAGCAACTGGACGTGCGGCTTTTTGATCGGCTGGGCCGTGAGGTCAGTCTGACCGAAGCCGGACGCGCCCTGCTCCCCCGCGCTTATCAGATCCTCAATGTGCTGGACGACACCCGTCGCGCGCTGACCAACCTGACCGGCGAGGTCACCGGGCGGCTGACTCTGGCGACCAGTCACCACATCGGTTTGCACCGGTTGCCTACGCTGTTAAGGGCGTTTACCAAGACCTACCCGGACGTCGCGCTGGACATTCAGTTTCTCGATTCGGAAGTGGCCTACGAAGAAATCCTCCACGGCCGTGCGGAGCTGGCGGTGATCACCTTGGCACCCGAGCCCCACGCGCTGGTGAAAGCCGTCAAGGTCTGGGACGACCCGCTGGATTTCGTCGCCGCGCCCGAGCACCCGCTGGCGACCCGGAAAAACGTCAGCCTGGCCGACCTCGCCCGCTACCCGGCGGTGTTTCCGGGCGAGAACACCTTCACCCACCACATCGTCAGCGAGCTCTGTGAGTCGCAGGGGCTGAAGCCGAATATCGCCATGAGCACCAACTATATGGAGACGATCAAGATGATGGTGTCCATCGGACTGGCCTGGAGCGTGCTGCCCCGGACCATGCTCGACGAGCAAGTCACCCCCATCCCGTTGCCGGGTGTCCAGTTACGGCGGCAGTTGGGGTATATCGTCCACACCGAACGCACGCTGTCTAACGCGGCGCGGGCGTTCATGGCGCTGCTGGATGCGCAAGCTGCAGGGCTGGAGCAATCGCCCGCGCGCTGAGCGCGCACAAAAAAGGCGCCCCGCAGGGCGCCTTCTCACGCTGACTCTGGTTCAGTGAGTCAGGGTTTTCTGGGCATTGATCTGGATGCGTTTTGGCTTGGCCTCTTCAGGCACCAGACGCAGCAGGTCAATGTTCAACAGGCCATTGGCCAAAGCAGCGTTCTTGACCTCAATGTGGTCAGCCAGGCGGAACGACAGCTTGAAGGCACGCTGGGCGATGCCCTGGTGCAGAAAGGTCACGCCTTCCGCCATATTCTCGCGCTTGTTGCCGGTGACGGTCAGTACGCCCTTCTCGACTTGCAGCTCCAGGTCTTCCTCCTGGAAACCCGCTGCCGCGATGACAATGCGGTATTGGTGATCAGCGTGTTTCTCGACGTTGTAGGGAGGGTAGCTGCTGGCCGACTCGTTGCGCGCCGCCGACTCGAACAGGTCATTGAAGCGGTCAAAGCCAACGGAGTGACGGAACAGTGGAGCCAGGGAAAATGCAGTAGTCATCTGAAAATCTCCTGATAAATCAGCAAGTGGTTATCGCCGCGACCCGACTTCGGCATCGCGTAATCCCAAAATAGGGACGGCCATTTGCGTTTCAAGAGTCGTGCAAAAAAATTTTCAGGCGGCTTCCGGCACGCTCACACCGAGCATCTGGCTGATCCGCTCGCAGTCGGTTTCGCGGCGCAGGGCATCGAACAGGACGGTCGCTTCGGGGTAGCTTTTGGTGAGCAGGACCACCCACTGCTTGAGGCGGCCCGGCGCTTGAACGCGGGTCATCTTGGCCATGGCCTGCAACCAGAAATCCCGCAGCAGGGGCTGCAATTCGGCCCAAGTCATGGGGATGACCTCACGCCCGGCTTGCGCCGCGGCGATCTGCCGGCCCAGGTCCGGACGCGCCACCAGACCGCGGCCGATCATGATGTCGCGGGCGCCACAGATCTCCCGGCAGCGGCGCCAGTCGTCGACGGTCCAGATCTCGCCGTTGGCGATAATCGGAATCTTCACCACGTCCTGAATCTTGCCAATCCACTCCCAGTGCGCCGGCGGCTTGTAGCCGTCGACCTTGGTGCGGGCGTGGACGACGATGTGCTCCGCGCCGCCCGCTTCCAGGGCCCGGGCGCAATCCAGCGCCGGTTCAGTGCTGTCGTAGCCCAGGCGCATCTTGGCGGTGACCGGAATGTGCGCAGGCACGGCGCGGCGTACGTGACTGAGGATGGTGTGCAGCAGCTCCGGCTCCTTGAGCAACACCGCCCCGCCTCGGGATTTGTTGACGGTCTTGGCGGGGCAGCCAAAATTCAGGTCGATGACCGGCGCCCCCAGTTCGGCCGCGAAGGCTGCGTTCTCGGCCAGACATACTGGGTCCGACCCCAGTAGCTGCACACGCAAGGGCACGCCGGCGCGGGTCTTCGAGCCCTGCAACAGCTCGGACGCGAGCTTGTGGAAGTAATGCTCCGGCAACACGCGCTCGGTCACCCGGATGAATTCGGTCACGCACCAGTCGATGCCGCCGACTTGGGTCAGCACGTCACGCAGGATGTCGTCGACCAGGCCTTCCATGGGTGCCAGGGCAATTTGCATGGGGTCACACTCGAAAAAAAGTCCGGCAGTTTACGCAGAGGCCGGCGGATTGGATACGGTTTACGCGCGCCGAGCGTCAGGAGACCGCGCTGTGCAAGCCTGCGGCGTAGCCGTCGATGAACTCGCTCGGCATGCGCTTGGGTTTGCCCGACGACAGTTCGATGCAGACGAAGGTGGTCTGCGCGCGCAGCAAGGTCACGCCATCACTGGGCCGCTTGAGCTGGAAGCGCCGGGTCATTTTCAGGCGTTGATCCCAGTCGACGATCCAGGTCGCCAGTTGCAGTTCGTCATCCTGATAGGCGCTGGCCAAGTAGTCGATCTCATGCCGCACCACGGCCATGGCCCGGTCGAGTCGACGGTACTCGGTCAGGTCCAGGCCCAGTTGCTGGGAATGCCGCCATGCGCAGCGTTCGAGCCAGGTGACATACACCGCGTTGTTGGCGTGACCCAGGCCGTCGATATCCTCCTCGCCCACCTGCAGATCGATGACGAACGGCGTTGCCAGATCCCAGACCATTTCTTAATGCCCTATCAAATTCATCACCCGGGCAGTGTAACTAAAAGCATCGGACAAGAAATGGTCCAGCCGGGGACAGATTAATTTACGGTGAAGCGATGTAAATAAATCAGTCCCCTCAGCCGCCGAGTCCCCTCAGCCGCCGGAAGCCAGTCCTACGGGGTGCGTGGGAGTTCTGTAGGACTGGCTTTAGCCGGGAAGGCTTCGGATGTCACGCTGCAAAATTGCGGGTGCCCACGCTGGCCTCTCCCCGGCTGAAGCCGGTCCTACAATGGCATCACAGCACCGCGGACTTCGCCGCCCGGAGCACGCGGTCTGATAGTTCACCGGGCCCCAGGGCTCGGGCGAGGGCCAGGCCGCCGACCATCAATGCGATATCGGCCAGGGTCTTGTCGGATTCTTCAGGGCTGGCAGCGAGCTGTGCCACCATCAGTTCGACGTGTTCCGCCAGGGCGTTGCGAAAATCCTCGGACAGACGCGCCATCTCCCCGATCGCTGTCGGCAACGGGCACGCGTGCTCTTCGGCGTCGCGATGCCTGCGCGACAGGTAAAACGCGGCCAGCAGCGCGCGACGCTCCTCACCCGGCAATTGACCGTCGATGCCGGCGACCATCTCACGGCGTTCCGCCAGCAACTGGCGGAACGCTTCAAGCATCAGCGCTTCCTTGCTGTCGAAATGCGCGTAGAAGCCGCCTACCGTCAGCCCGGCTGCGCCCATGATCTCGTTGACGCTGGGTTCGATCGGGCCGCGGGCGATCAACGCGGTGCTGGCAGCTGTGAGAATGCGTTCGCGGGTCTGTGCTTTTTTATCGTTCATGACCGCCTCCGGGATAATGGCGATAATATTATCCTCATCATGTGCATTGGCAAGGACGACACCGGTGCTTGGGATGAACGATGGGCAGATGAACGAAGAGAGAGGCAAAGAAAGGCAGGGTCTGGAACCAAACCCCGGAAAAACAAAAGGGTCATTCAATAATCGAATGACCCTTGGTCTCGCAGAGCGAGAAATCGTGGCGTCCCCTAGGGGACTCGAACCCCTGTTACCGCCGTGAAAGGGCGGTGTCCTAGGCCACTAGACGAAGGGGACGCAAAACCTTCGAGCAGATTCGCCGATGACAACTGACGAACCCTGGCAGAAATTGGTGGAGCTAAGCGGGATCGAACCGCTGACCTCCTGCATGCCATGCAGGCGCTCTCCCAGCTGAGCTATAGCCCCGGATTTACGCCTCTCGGCGGAGATCAGCTCTAAAGCCTCACTCGGTAAAACTGGCGTCCCCTAGGGGACTCGAACCCCTGTTACCGCCGTGAAAGGGCGGTGTCCTAGGCCACTAGACGAAGGGGACGTAACCCTTGCGTACCGCCTCGGTGCTGGTTCCGGAGCGGGACAAACTTCAAGGCAGTAAAGCAAACCTTGAAGCTTCTAATTTGGTGGAGCTTAGCGGGATCGAACCGCTGACCTCCTGCATGCCATGCAGGCGCTCTCCCAGCTGAGCTAAAGCCCCACAATACACTTACGTAGAACGCCGCGTTACCGCGTATTTCTGCGTTGCCGTGTGGACGGGGCGCATATTAAGTGCGACCCACAAAGCTGTCAAACTCTTTTTCAAACAATTCCAAAAGAATTTTCCGGGATAACAATCACTTACCGCCTCCCGGAAAACCGGCCCACGCCGGCCAACGGGCCATCGCTCAATGGCCCTGGCTAGTTCAGGTGGTCACTCAGCCGATGGCGCCGAGCAGCTTCTCCCATTCTTTGTTCTCTTTCTTCGACACCCCGCCCAGCATGTCCAGCGCCTGGCGCAGACGGAAACGGGTCAGGTCCGGGCCCAGAATCTCCATGGCGTCGGTGACCGATACCGAATTCGCCTGACCGGTGATGGCGGCGAACATCAGTGGCATGGCGTCCCGCAGCTTCAGTTCCAGGTGCTCGACCACTGCCTGAATGCAACCGGTGATCTTGTCCTTCTCCCACTGACGCAGGGACTCCAGCTTCCACAGAATCAGCTGGATGACCTGACGCACCTGTTCCGGCGACAGCTTCTTGTGTTCGAACAGCTTCGCGTCCGGCGTCACGCCACCGGCGAAGAAGAAGCCGCCCAGCGGTGCGATCTGGCTGAACGTCTCGACGCGGCCCTGAACGTGGGGGGCGATCTTCATCATGTAGTCGCTGTTGAACGCCCACTTCTGCACGCGGGTGGCGAACTCTTCCACCGGCAGCTCACGCAGCCATTGGCCGTTGAGCCACGACAGTTTCTCGATGTCGAAGATCGGCCCGCCCAGGGACACGCGGGTCAGATCGAAGTGTTCGACCATTTCGTCCAGCGAGAACTTTTCGCGCTCGTCGGGCATCGACCAGCCCATGCGACCGAGGTAGTTGAGCATCGCTTCCGGCATGAAGCCCATGCGCTCGTAGAACGTCACCGAAGTCGGATTCTTGCGCTTGGAGAGTTTGCTCTTGTCCGGGTTACGCAGCAGCGGCATGTAGCACAGCGCCGGCTTTTCCCAGCCGAAGTACTCGTAGAGCAGGATCAGCTTCGGTGCCGACGGCAGCCACTCTTCGCCGCGCAGCACGTGGGTGATGCCCATCAGGTGGTCGTCGACGACGTTGGCCAGGAAGTAGGTCGGCAGGCCGTCGGTCTTCATCAGGACCTGCATGTCCATGCGGTCCCACGGGATTTCGACTTCGCCACGGAGGATGTCCGGTACCACGCAGACGCCTTCGCTCGGCACCTTCATGCGGATCACATGGGGTTCGCCGGCGGCCAGGCGGCGCTCGACTTCTTCTTTCGACAGCAGCAGCGCGCGGCCGTCGTAGCGCGGGGTTTCGCCCCGGGCGGTCTGCTCGGCGCGCATCTGGTCCAGCTCTTCAGCGGTGCAGAAGCACGGGAAGGCATGACCGGCGTCGACCAGTTCCTGCACGTACTTCTTGTAGATGTCGCCGCGCTCGCTCTGGCGATACGGACCATGGGGACCGCCGACGTCGGGGCCTTCGCTCCACTCGATGCCAAGCCAGCGCAGGGCGTCGAAAATCTGTTGTTCGGACTCGCGGGTCGAGCGCAGTTGATCGGTGTCTTCAATGCGCAGGATGAATTCGCCGCCATGCTGCTTGGCGAAGCAATAGTTGAACAGCGCGATGTAGGCCGTGCCAACGTGGGGGTCGCCGGTGGGCGATGGCGCGATGCGGGTGCGAACGGTGGTCATGGAAAATCCCGGATAGGTCGAACAAGCCGCGAATGTTAACAGGCGCGGGCTGCGCGGCTCCAGCGCGGACGCTTGATGGAGCGCAGAATCGTGGTAATGGCAGGACAGGCAGCCACGCCCTCGCCGCCCGGCACACGTCGCCACGCGTGTTGCAACGAATGCCGCGCCATCAGTGGCGGTCATGATCGCGACGATGGCTAGGTGCCAGACCGCCAACCCTGATAAATTTGCGTACATTCCAATAATCCAGAACGCCCATGCCCGCCCAACTCAAGCGCCGCCTGTTCATCTTCTTCGGGGTGGTCCTGCTGATCGCCCTCGCCTTCTTCGCCCAGTGGTACCTGAAAGGACGCTTTCACGAGTCCACCGACAACGCCTACGTGCAGGGTGAAATCACCCGGGTGTCCAGCCAGCTTGGCGCGCGGATCAACGAGGTGTTGGTGCAAGACAACCAGCACGTGGAAAAAGGCCAGTTGCTGGTGCGGCTTGAGCCGGATGATTTTCGCCTTGCCATCGACCGGGCCCAAGCGACCCTGGCAACCCGCGAAGCGGAGCGCCTGCAGGCACAGAGTCGCTTGACCCAGCAGTCGAGCCTGATCGCCGCCAGCGATGCGCAGGTGCAAGCGAATCAGGCGACCCTCGGGCGCACGCAACTGGACCTGGCGCGGCTGCAAAAGCTGCGCACCCCGGGCTTCGTCTCGGAAGCCCAGGTGACCACCATGACCGCCGACAGCAACGTCGCCCGCTCCCAGGTCACCAAGGCCCAGGCCGATGCCCAGAGTCAGCGCCAGCAGGTCAACGCGCTGAACGCCGAGATCAAGCGCCTCGACGCGCAGATCGCCACCGCTCGAGCCGACCTGGTCCAGGCGCAGATTAATGTGCAGCGCACCGAGATCCACTCGCCCCTCAGCGGGCTGGTCGGCCAGAGGGCGGCGCGCAGTGGCCAGTTCGTTCAGGCCGGCGCGTATCTGCTGTCGATCGTGCCGGACCAGGACATCTGGGTGCAGGCCAATTTCAAGGAAACCCAGATCGAGCACATGGAGATCGGTCAGGTCGGCCAGCTGACCTTCGACAGCTTTCCCGGCACGCCCATCGAGGGCCGCGTCGACAGCCTGTTTGCCGCCTCCGGTGCGCAGTTCAGCCTGCTGCCGCCGGACAACGCCACCGGCAACTTCACCAAAGTCGTGCAGCGCATCCCGGTCAAGCTGACTTTCGCGCCGGACAACCCGCTGCACGGCAAGATCCGCCCGGGCATGTCGGTGACCGTTTCAGTCGATATCCGGCCGCCGAACGACGCCCGACATGGCCAGTGACGAGCTGATCCGCCCGGTTGGCGAACCGACCCGGCGCGACTGGATTGCCGTGATGAGCGTCATGCTTGGCGCGTTCATGGCGGTCCTCGATATCCAGATCACCAACTCGTCGCTCAAGGACATTCAGGGCGCGCTGTCGGCGACACTGGAAGAAGGCTCGTGGATTTCCACCTCGTACCTCGTCGCGGAAATCATCATGATCCCGCTGACGGCCTGGTTGGTGCAGTTGCTCTCGGCGCGGCGCCTGGCGGTCTGGGTGTCGGTGGGGTTTCTGCTGTCGTCCCTGCTCTGCTCGATGGCCTGGAGCCTGGAGAGCATGATCGTCTTCCGTGCCCTGCAGGGCTTCACCGGCGGCGCGCTGATCCCGCTGGCGTTCACCCTGACCTTGATCAAACTGCCGGAGCATCACCGGGCCAAAGGTATGGCGCTGTTCGCCATGACCGCCACCTTCGCCCCGTCCATAGGCCCGACCCTGGGCGGCTGGCTGACGGAGAACTTCGGCTGGGAGTACATCTTTTACATCAACATCCCGCCAGGGCTGGTGATGATCGGCGGCCTGCTCTACGGACTGGAGAAAAAGGCGCCCCACTGGGAATTGCTCAAGAGCACCGACTACGCCGGCATCCTCACCCTGGGGGTCGGGCTGGGTTGCCTGCAGGTGTTTCTTGAAGAGGGGCATCGCAAGGACTGGCTGGAATCGAACCTGATCGTCAGCCTGGGCAGCATTGCGCTGGTGAGCCTGATCAGCTTCGTGATCATTCAGTTTTCCAAGGACAAACCGCTGATCAACCTGGGCATTCTCGGCAACCGCAATTTTGGGCTGTCGAGTATTTCCAGCGTGGGCATGGGCGTCGGACTGTATGGCTCGATCTATCTGCTGCCGCTGTACCTGGCGCAGATTCAGGGCTACAACGCCCAGCAGATCGGTGAGGTGATCATGTGGATGGGCGTGCCCCAGCTGTTTCTGATTCCGCTGGTGCCGCAACTGATGAAGGTGATCTCGCCGAAGCTGCTGTGTACGCTGGGGTTTGGCTTGTTCGGGCTGGCGAGCTTTTCGTCCGGCGTGCTCAATCCGGATTTCGCCGGGCCGCAGTTCAATCAGATTCAGCTCGTGCGGGCGCTGGGTCAGCCGCTGATCATGGTGACTATTTCGCTGATCGCCACAGCGTTCATTCAGCCCCAGGACGCGGGGTCGGCGTCGAGCCTGTTTAACATTCTGCGGAATCTGGGCGGCGCCATCGGCATTGCGCTGCTGGCGACGTTGCTGGACGCGCGGACCAAGACCTACTTCGACTATTTGCGCGAGTCGATCTCCCCCGCCAACCCGCAAGTCGCCGAACGCATGGCGATGCTCACCGACCGGTTGGGCAGTGAAACGGCGGCGTTGGGCAAGCTCAGCGAGATCGCCCATCAACAGGCGGCGATCATGGCCTACAACGACGCGTTTCATTTTGTCGGGATTGCGCTGGGGGTGAGCATGCTGGCGGTGCTGTTGACGCGGAAGTTGCCTTCGGGGGTCGAGAGTGGCGCGGCGCATTAAGCCGCCCTGAAACGCCGAGAACGCATTCGTGAGCAAGCTCACTCCCACAAGGTTCAGCGGCGTGACCGAGATGCCAAGTCGAACACAACCCCTGTGGGAGCGAGCTTGCTCGCGAAAGCGTCGGCACATCCGCCGCATCTCCATCTGCAGGACCAGCCTTCGTGAGCAACCTCACTCCCACAAGGCCCAGCGGCGTGGCCGAGATTCCAAGTCAACCGGGATCGTGTGGGAGCGCCACCCCGGTCACTCCCGCGAGTCCTCAAACTGCCAGCAGGCGCTCGCGCAGTTTGCCGATCTCGTCACGCATTTGTGCCGCGGCTTCGAACTCCAGGTCGCGGGCCAGTTGGTACATCTTCTCTTCCAGCTGACGAATGCGTTTGGTGATTTCGCTCGGCGAGCGCAGTTCGGCCTCGTACTTGGCGTTCTCTTCGGCGGCTTTGGCCATGCCTTTGCGCTTCTTGCTGCGCGAGCCGGGCACGGTGGCGCCTTCCATGATGTCGGCGACGTCCTTGATCACGCTTTTCGGCGTGATGCCGTTGGCCAGGTTGAACGCGATCTGCTTTTCGCGACGACGATCGGTTTCTTCGATCGCACGCTCCATGGACCCCGTGATGCGATCGGCGTACAGGATCGCGCGGCCGTTGAGGTTACGCGCGGCCCGGCCGATGGTCTGGATCAGCGAGCGCTCGGAACGCAGGAAGCCTTCCTTGTCGGCATCCAGAATCGCCACCAGCGACACCTCCGGCATGTCCAGGCCTTCGCGCAGCAAGTTGATCCCCACCAGCACATCGAAGGTGCCCAGCCGCAGGTCGCGGATGATCTCGACGCGCTCGACGGTGTCGATGTCCGAGTGCAGGTAACGCACGCGCACGCCGTGGTCGGCCAGGTAATCGGTGAGGTCTTCGGACATGCGCTTGGTCAGCGTGGTCACCAGCACCCGCTCCTCGATCGCCACGCGCTTGTGGATCTCCGAGAGCAGGTCGTCGACCTGAGTCAGCGCCGGACGGATCTCGATCTGCGGGTCGACCAGACCGGTCGGCCGCACCACTTGCTCGACGATGCGGCCCGCGTGCTCGGCTTCGTAGTTACCCGGCGTCGCTGAGACGAAAATGGTCTGCGGGCTGACGTTTTCCCACTCATCGAAACGCATCGGCCGGTTGTCCAGCGCCGATGGCAGGCGGAAACCGTATTCCACCAGCGTCTCTTTGCGCGAACGGTCGCCCTTATACATGGCCCCGACCTGGGGCACGCTGACGTGGGATTCGTCGATCACCAGCAGCGCGTCAGCGGGCAGGTAGTCGTAGAGCGTTGGCGGCGGCGCGCCAGACGGACGCCCGGACAGGTAGCGCGAGTAGTTTTCGATGCCGTTGCAGTAACCCAGCTCGAGGATCATCTCCAGGTCGAAACGGGTGCGCTGCTCCAGACGCTGGGCTTCCACCAGCTTGTTGGCGCCCCGCAGGTATTCCAGACGCTCGTTCAGCTCGACCTTGATGCCTTCCATCGCCTCCAGCAGCGTTTCCCGCGGGGTCACGTAATGGCTCTTCGGGTAGAAGGTGAAGCGCGGCAGTTTGCGAATCACCTCCCCGGTCAGCGGATCGAAGGCAGAAAGGCTCTCGACCTCATCATCGAACAGCTCGATGCGGATGGCTTCCAGGTCCGATTCCGCCGGGAACACGTCGATCACGTCGCCGCGCACCCGGAAGGTCGCCCGGGCGAAATCCATGTCGTTGCGGGTGTATTGCAGGTCGGCCAGGCGACGCAGCAAAGCGCGCTGGTCGAGCTTGTCGCCGCGATCCACATGCAGAACCATGCGCAGGTAGGTTTCCGGACTGCCCAGACCATAAATGCACGACACCGTGGTGACGATGATCGAGTCTTTGCGCTCCAGCAGCGCTTTGGTCGCGGAAAGGCGCATCTGCTCGATGTGGTCGTTGATCGACGCATCCTTCTCGATGAAGGTGTCCGACGACGGCACGTAGGCTTCCGGCTGGTAGTAGTCGTAGTAGGAAACGAAGTACTCGACCGAGTTGTTCGGAAAAAAGGCCTTGAACTCGCCGTACAGCTGGGCGGCCAGGGTCTTGTTCGGCGCCAGCACCAGGGTCGGGCGCTGCACTTGCTGAATGACGTTGGCGATGCTGAAGGTCTTGCCCGAACCGGTTACACCGAGCAGGGTCTGGTGCGACAGGCCGGCGTCGATGCCTTCAACCAACTGACGAATCGCCTCCGGTTGATCGCCGGCCGGCTCAAAACGGGTAACGAGCTGAAACTCGGACATAACGTACCTCTGGAGGGGCCACTGCCGGATGAATCCCGCAGCAACGCAATTGAGCACGGACGGCTGATCCCGTCAGGGAAAAGACGTACATAAAAGAAGTGATGGGACTACAAGTGGAGTCGACGGCGCCACCTTTCAAGCCACCCTCCGCAGATTAGTCCGCGGCACAGGACTAACGGTCGAAAAATTTCGCGAAAAACCCTGAAAAACCTGCGCGGGACTGTCGCCCGCACTGGCGCAGGCCTTTATACTTGCTCCCCGTTTGTGCACCGCTCTAGTGCAATCGGCTGGAGCGACGCGACCCATTCACTCCCCATTCAGAGCCCCCGCACAATGAGCCTGTTCTCCGCTGTCGAAATGGCACCACGCGATCCAATCCTGGGCCTCAACGAAGCATTCAACGCCGATACCCGCACGACCAAGGTCAATCTGGGTGTCGGCGTTTACAGCAACGAAGAAGGGAAAATTCCGCTGCTGCGCGCCGTTGTCGAAGCGGAAGAAAACCGGGTGGCCCAACACCTGCCCCGCGGCTACCTGCCCATCGACGGCATCGCTGCCTACGACAAGGCCGTGCAAACCCTGCTGTTCGGCGCCGGGTCGCCGCTGCTGGCTTCGGGTCAGGTAATGACCGTCCAGGCGGTAGGCGGTACGGGCGCTCTGAAAATCGGCGCGGACTTCCTCAAGCAGCTCTCCCCTGACGCCGTTGTGGCGATCAGCGACCCAAGCTGGGAAAACCACCGCGCGCTGTTCGAAACCGCCGGTTTCCCGGTGCAGAACTACCGTTACTACGACGCCGCCACCCATGACGTGAACCGCACGGGCATGCTGGAGGATCTGCAGAACCTGCCGTCCGGCTCGATCGTCGTGCTGCACGCCTGCTGCCATAACCCCACTGGCGTTGACCTGACCCTGGAAGACTGGAAGAAGGTGCTTGAGGTGCTGAAGGCCAAGGGTCATGTGCCGTTTCTGGACATGGCGTATCAGGGCTTCGGTGACGGGATTGACGAGGACGCAGCGGCGGTGCGTTTGTTCGCTGACAGCGGCATGACGTTCTTTGCTTCCAGTTCGTTTTCGAAGTCGTTTTCGCTGTATGGCGAGCGGGTCGGTGCGTTGTCGATCGTGACGGATTCGAAGGAAGAGACGGCGCGGGTGTTGTCTCAGGTGAAGCGTGTGATCCGTACGAACTATTCGAACCCGCCGACCCATGGCGCGTCGATTGTGGCGACGGTGTTGAACAGCCCTGAGTTGCGTGCCAAGTGGGAGGAGGAGCTGGGCGAGATGCGCCTGCGGATTCGCGGGATGCGTGAGGAGATGACGCAGCGTCTGGCGAATAATGCGGCGGGGCAGGATTTCAGTTTTGTCGCGCGGCAGCGGGGGATGTTTTCGTATTCGGGTCTGACGACGGCGCAGGTTCATCGGTTGCGCAATGAGTTCGGGATTTATGCGTTGGATACCGGGCGGATTTGTGTAGCGGCGTTGAATCAGGGGAATATCGGGGCTGTGACCGAGGCGATCCTGGCGGTTATCTGAGGGCTTTTTTAGGATCAAGATCAGGATCAAGAGCGTCTGCCTAAGGGCAGACGTTTCGCCTTCGGCGAGTTACTTGGAAAAGCACCCCAAGTAACCAAGGGTGCTTGCTCCTGGCTAGGTTCCTCCTTCGTCGGAATACCCTCACTTCGACGACGCTCCGTGGGCCCGCGCCGAACGGACATCCATGTCCTGACGGCGCTCTCGCCGCATCCATGCGGCTCGGCCCACTGCGCGTCGTCTGCGTTCGGCCTGCACCCAAGTCGCGATGGGTGTCGTCTGGACTTTTTGTGTAGGAAGATCAAAAGCAAATCAAAAGCTTCCCGGCTGAAGCCGGTCCTACTGAGTGCACGCGTCGCTTTTTTGTGGGACCGGCTTTAGCCGGGAAGAGGCCGGTGTGGGCGCCGGACATTTTTGCTGTTGCTGATCGTTCCCCCGCTCCGCGTGCGAACGCATCCTGTGACGTTCCGCGTCAGATACCTGGCGTGATCACAGGTCTTGCTGGACGCAGAGCGTCCAAGGCGGTGTTACCACGCGGAGCGGGGGAACGATCGGGTAAATGAAGCCGCGACATTGCCAGTCAGCACATGGATCGAACCCTTGCGCGCCGTTGCCCTCGATATCTGTAAGTCCTGTGAACGGGATATGACAGAAGAGGTGCATATGGCTACCCAGAACAATGATCAAACCGTCAACCGTAACGACCCGGCGATTAATCCTGAGACGCCGGATAGCAGCCTGGCGCAGAACGATGCGATGAAGAACCAGGGCGGGTCGCAAAGCCAGTCCGAGGACGGCGCGCGGAGTCAGGAGAACAACGGCAACCTGACCGACGAGAACAGTTTCACGCCTGATTTCGAGCCTGAAGAGCATGAGTCGCCGGACACCACAAAAGAGGAGCTGCAGACGGGTGAGCTGGACAAGGACATTGATACCGCCGGAGGTTGAGGGCGGTTTGAAAATCAGATAGCCGGATCAGGCCGATGGGTTTGATTGCCGGGTCGGATCCCGCCCAGGTCCATGCGGGAGTGAGCTTGCCCACGAAGAGGTCGGTACAGCCGCTGGATCTTCAAGGGCTTGGCTTAAGTCTTCGCGAGCAAGCTCGCTCCCACGGGATTCTCACCGCTGCCTCTGACCTGGTTCGGATCTAACAGCTCCGCCACCCGCTCGGTCTGGCGGATATTCCATTGCATGGCACCCTAACAAAACGGCACCATCACGCCTTGGTCTGCGCCCGCAGACTTGCCTGAAGTTCATCCCCGGAGCGTTGTCGATAATGGTCCAGCCCGCCACTCAGGATGCCCCGCGCGTCGGTAATAAACTCACACCCCGCGAGTTTCGCGGCATGGCGGCGATTCTGATGTCCATCGCCCTGGCCACCCTCGACACCGCCATCGCCAACACCGCCCTCCCCGCCATCGCGGCTGATTTGAACGCCTCACCGGCGGCGTCGGTGTGGATCATCAACGCCTACCAGCTCGCCGCCGTCGCCACGCTGTTGCCGTTTGCGGCGCTGGGCGGCGTGCTTGGCCATCGCAAGGTGTATCTGGGCGGGCTGATTCTGTTCGTGGTGTCGTCGGCGTTGTGCGCGCTGTCCTGGTCATTGCCTACGTTGACCATCGCTCGCGTGCTGCAGGGCATCGGCGCCAGCGCGATCATGAGCGTCAACGCCGCGCTGATCGGCTCGATCTTCCCCCACGAACGGCTCGGCCGCGGACTGGGCATGAACGCGCTGGTGGTCGGCACCTCGTTCTCCATCGGCCCGACCGTGGCCTCGCTGGTGTTGTCGGTGGCGAGTTGGCCGTGGCTGTTCGCGATCAACCTGCCCATCGGCCTGTTCGCCCTGGTGTTCGCCTGGAATTCGCTGCCCGCGACCCGTCTCGGCACACTGACCTTCGACCGCGTCACCGCCGTGCTCAACGTCGTCACCTTCGGCGCGCTGATCTTTGCCCTGAGTCAGGCGGCGCAACTGGGCTCCATGGCCAGCGTGCTGATCGCCCTGGCGGTTTTTCTGGTGGGCGGCGCGCTGATGCTCAAGCGCGAGGTCGGGCACCCTGCGCCGATGTTCCCGCTGGATTTGCTCAAGCGGCCGATGTTCGCGTTGTCGGCGCTGACGGCGTTCTGTTCGTTCGCCACCCAAGGGCTGGCGTTTGTCTCACTGCCGTTCTTTTTTGAAAGCACCCTGGGCCGCGACCCGATCCAGACCGGGTTTCTCATGACCCCATGGTCGGTGGTGGTGGCCATGATCGCGCCGTTCGCCGGGCGCCTGTCAGACCGTTATGCGCCGGGGCTGCTGGGCGGGATCGGGCTGGCGATTCTCTGTATGGGGATGATTTCCCTGGCGACTATGCCGGCCGACGCCAGCGTAATCTCCATCATCGCGCGGATGATCCTGTGCGGAATCGGCTTCGGTTTCTTCCAGGCGCCGAACCAGAAAGCGCTGATGACCAGCGCCCCGAAGGAGCGCTCCAGCGGCGCCAGCGGCACGATTGCGACGGCACGCCTGATTGGCCAGGCCACGGGCGCGGCGTTGGTGGCCTTGAGTTTCGGCATTTCCAGCACCCACGGCCCGGTGTTGGCGTTGAGCATTGGCGCCGGCTTTGCGGCGGTGGGCAGTCTGGCGAGCGGCTTGCGGTTAGTGACGAAGAACACGGCCAATCCGCGGCCTTAAGCGTCGTCAATCCAGCCAGCGCAGAATCAGGCAATCATCGCGCAGGACTGGGTCATCGGTTTGGCGCCCAGGGTTCCTACCATGGGGGACTTCGAGCATCGACCATCGATCAACGGCTTCGGCCCCGAGAGGAAACCCACAATGAGCACATCAAAAACCCTGTTCATCACCGGTGTCAGCAGCGGCTTCGGTCAAGCGCTGGCGCAACAGGCGCTGGCGGCGGGTCATACGGTGATCGGCACCCTGCGCAATGAAGACGCCGTTCAGGCATTCGAAGCCCAGGCACCCGGTCGCGCCCACGGCGTGCTGCTGGACGTCACCGACTTCGACGACATCGACCGCGTGGTCGCCGAGGCCGACACCGCATTCGGGCCCATCGACGTGCTGGTCAACAACGCCGGCTATGGTCACGAAGGCATTCTGGAAGAGTCGCCGCTGGAGGATTTGCGTCGGCAGTTCGACGTCAACGTATTTGGCGCGGTGGCGATCATCAAGGCCTTCGTGCCGCTGTTCCGCCAGCGCCGCAGCGGGCACATCCTCAACGTCACCTCCATGGGCGGCTTCATCACGATGCCGGGGATTTCCTACTACCACGGCAGCAAGTTTGCGCTGGAAGGCATTTCCGAATCCCTGAGCAAGGAGTTGAAGCCCTTCAATGTGTTTGTCACGGCCGTAGCGCCGGGTTCCTTCCGCACGGACTGGGCCGGGCGTTCGATGCAGCGGACTGCGCGGCAGATTGCCGACTACGACGCCAGCTTCGACCCGATCCGCAAGGCCCGCGAAGAACGCAGCGGCAAGCAGCCGGGGGATCCGGTCAAGGCGGCGGACGCGATGCTCAAGCTGATTGATAGCCCCACCCCGCCCGCGCACTTGTTGCTGGGCAGCGATGCGTTGAAGCTGGTGCGGGAAAAGCTCGCGCAGCTGGAAGCCGAGTTTGCGGAATGGGAAGAGGTGTCGCGCTCGACGGATGGGTGAAGTTCGATGAAAGTGCGTCGGCCTAACGGCCTCGGGTTTCGCCTTCGGCGAGTTACTTGATAAAGCCCCAAGTAACCAAGGGCTTTTGCTCCTGGTTGGGCCCTTCCTTCGTCAGGGTTCCTTCACTCCGGTCTCGCTCCGTGGGCCCGCGCCGAACGAACATCCATGTCCTGACGGCGCTCTCGCCGCATCCATGCGGCTCGGCCCACTGCGCGAGACCTGCGTTCAGCCTGCACCCAAGTCGCGTTTGGCGGTGACTGGACTTTTTGCGTATGAAGGTCAAAAGCAGATCAACATCAACATCAACATCAACATCAACATCAACATCAAAAGCTTCCCGGCTGAAGCCGGTCCTACAGACCTGCTGCGTACCCACCGTAGGACTGGCTTTAGCCGGGAAGAGGCCGGCATGACCGCCATCATTTTTTCTGGGATACGCCCTCCTTGTGGGAGCCGTCAACCGGGAACTCGTGGCGTAACTTAACCTACACCCCGCCCCGGCTGAAGATGCGGATCACTTCATCCAGATGCCCCGCCATCGCCTGCCTCGCAGCTTCTGCATCGCGGTGTTGCAAGGCATCGAGGATCAGGCGGTGTTCGTGCTCGGAGCGGAACGGCATGTCGTCGGAAGTGTAGTGGGCCTGCAAGCGCTGGAACATGCTGCCGTACTGATGCCCGAGCAGGTGCTTAATCATCAGCCCATAGGCCGGGTTGCCCGAGGCCTGGGCGATGCGGATGTGGAACAGGCGATCGCCGGGGTGGGTGTGGGAATGCTCGCGGTTGTCCCGGGCGTTGCGTTCGAAGGCCTCGCGGATCGCGTCGAGTTCTTCATCGCTGGCGTTTTGCGCGGCAAGCGCCGCCGCTTCCGGTTCGATCAGCCGACGCGCCTGAAGCAGGGCAAACGGCGGAATCTCCGCGCTGAAATCCACCTCGATGCCCAGCTCCGGGTCGACGTCCTTCCACTGATCGCGGGTGACCTGGGTCATCACCGGTTCATCGGACAGCTTCTGCCCCGGCGGTTCGCAGACCAGCACGCCATTGCCCACCCGCACATCCACCAGCCCGATTACCTCAAGGGCAATCATCGCCTCACGCACCGACGCCCTGCTCACCCCCAGCATCTTCGCCAATTCACGTTCGGCCGGCAGGCGGCTGCCCGGTGGAAACTCGCCGCTGTCGATCAGCGCACGCAGCTGATCGGCGATCTGGCGATAAAGTCTCTGGTTATCAATTACTTGGATTGGCATGGGGAATCGGCTCGGAAATTTTCAGCGCACTGGATCGACAAATGGCCTTGTTGCGGCCCATGACAAGTGCTAAAAACAGGACCAATGGCCTGACCATTGGAGCGCTGCAGTGATCGGAGCATAGCAAAACCCGATGGGGTTAGCGTGCGTCGTCGTCGCCTGAATGCGGCCTCCGTGGCCCGGTCAGCAGACCTGAACCGCTTGATAGCCAGGCAGGTCGTCTCAACAATAAAAACAAGGGATCAACATGGACCTCACCGGTAAGCGAGTGCTCATCACGGCCGCCGCCCAGGGCATCGGTCAAGCCAGCGTCGAGGCCTACCTGAAGGCCGGCGCGGAAGTCTTCGCCATCGACATCAACGGTGCAGCGCTGGACCATCTGCAAGGCGTGCACAAGCGCGTGCTCGACGTCAACGACCACGCCGCCATCGAACGGCTGGCCGCCGAAGTGGGCGCGCTGGACGTACTGTTCAACTGCGCAGGCGTGGTGCACAGCGGCAACATCCTCGAATGCTCCGAAGACGACTGGCGCTTCGCCTTCGACCTCAACGTCACCGCGATGTACAAGATGATCCGCGCGTTTCTGCCGGCAATGCTGGCCAACGGTGGCGGCTCGATCATCAATATGTCGTCGGTCGCCTCGGCCATCAAGGGCGTGCCCAACCGCTTCGCCTACTGCGCGAGCAAGGCCGCCGTGATCGGCATCACCCGTTCGGTCGCTGCTGATTTCGTCGGGCAGAACATCCGCTGCAACTGCATTTGCCCCGGCACCGTGGAATCCCCTTCCCTGCGTCAGCGGGTGGCCGATCAGGCCGCGCGCGAGGGACGGGAAAAGGCCGAGGTGTACGCCGCGTTCGAAGCCCGCCAACCTATGGGACGCCTGGGTACGCCCGAGGAAATTGCCCAACTGGCGCTGTACCTCGGGTCGTCCGCCAGCGGTTTTACCACCGGCACTGCGCAAATCATCGACGGCGGCTGGAGCAATTGAGTCCGCCGCCAATCCCGCATATTCGTTAAACCGATTTCTGATCAATCACCATTTAGAGGACTCCCCATGAAATTGCTGCGTTACGGCGAACCCGGTCAAGAACGCCCTGGCCTGCTGGACAGCAACGGCCGCATTCGCGATCTGACCGATCTCATCGGCGACCTGTCGGGCACCGCCCTGAGCCCGGAAAGCATCGCGCACTTGCAGTCCCAGGACATCAACAGCCTGCCGCTGGTCGAGGGCACTCCGCGCCTCGGCCCGTGCGTAGGCAAGATCGGCAAGTTCATCTGCATCGGCCTGAACTACGCCGACCACGCCGCTGAAACCGGCGCCGACATTCCGAAAGAGCCGATCATTTTCAACAAGTGGACCAGCGCCATCGTCGGCCCCAACGACAACGTGGAAATCCCGCGCAACTCGAAGAAGACCGATTGGGAGGTCGAGCTGGGCGTGGTCATCGGCAAGGGTGGTCGCTACATCGACGAGGCCGATGCGCTGGAGCACGTGGCGGGTTATTGCGTGATCAACGACGTGTCCGAGCGTGAATTCCAGCTCGAGCGCGGCGGCACCTGGGACAAGGGCAAGGGTTGCGACACCTTCGGCCCGATCGGCCCATGGCTGGTGACCCGCGATGAAATCGCCGACCCCCATCAGCTCAACCTGTGGCTGGAAGTCGACGGCAAGCGCTACCAGAACGGCAATACGCGCACGATGATTTTCCAGATTCCCAAGCTGGTGAGCTACCTGAGCCAGTTCATGAGCCTGCAACCGGGCGACGTGATTTCAACCGGCACACCGCCGGGCGTGGGCCTGGGCATCAAGCCGGAACCGGTTTTCCTGCGCGCCGGCCAGACCATGCGTCTGGGGATTGAAGGGTTGGGTGAGCAGCAGCAGCTGACGGTCGACGCCTGAGGCAGCAAACACCATTCCTGTGGGAGCGAGCTTGCTCGCGAAGAGGCCAGTGCATTCCCTGCCTATTCATCAGGAGTAAAGGCTTCGCGAGCAAGCTCGCTCCCACAGGTTCTGCATGCACTTGAGATCAGTGGTTTCCTCAGTTTTCCCAATACGCCGCGCTGCCCATAACAATGCCAAAGGGACCCGCCATGACCACCATCACCGCCTTTCGCGTTGAAGACATCCGTTTCCCCACGTCGCAATTGCTCGACGGCTCCGACGCGATGAACCCGGACCCCGATTACTCGGCGGCCTACGTCATTCTCGAAACCGATCACCCCACCCTGCAGGGCCACGGCCTGACCTTCACCATCGGCCGTGGCAACGAGATTTGCTGCACAGCGATCAACGCACTGGCCGGCGTGATGGTCGGCTTGACGCTGGAATGGATCACCGAAGACATGGGCCGTTTTTGGCGCCACGTCACCAGCGACAGCCAGTTGCGCTGGATCGGCCCGGACAAGGGCGCTATTCACCTGGCGACGGGCGCCGTGGTCAACGCAACCTGGGACCTGTGGGCCAAATCCGAGGGCAAGCCGGTGTGGCAACTGGTGGCGGAAATGACCCCGGCGCAACTGGTGCGCTGCATCGATTTTCGCTACATCACCGACTGCCTCACCCCGGACGAAGCCCTGACCCTGCTGACCGAGCGCGCCGAGGGCAAGGCGCAGCGGCTGCGAACGCTGCTGGCCGACGGTTACCCCTGCTACACCACGTCGGCGGGCTGGCTGGGCTACGCCGACGACAAGCTGCGCCGGCTGTGTCAGGAAGCGGTCGATGGCGGCTTTTCTCACATCAAGCTGAAAGTGGGCCGCGACCTGCAGGACGACATTCGTCGGGTGCGCATCGCCCGGGAAGTGCTGGGGCCGGATCGCCATCTGATGATCGACGCCAATCAGGTCTGGGAGGTCAAAGAGGCTATCGACTGGGTCCGCGAGCTGGCGTTCGCCAAGCCCTGGTTCATCGAAGAACCGACCAGCCCCGACGACGTCGAGGGCCATCGCACGATTCGTCTCGGCGTCCACCCGGTGAAGGTGGCGACCGGCGAGATGTGCCAGAACCGCATCGTCTTCAAGCAACTGATCATGCGCGGCGCCATCGACGTGGTGCAGATCGACGCCTGCCGGCTCGGCGGGGTCAACGAGGTGCTGGCGGTGATGTTGATGGCCGCCAAATACCAGCTGCCGGTCTGCCCCCATGCCGGCGGCGTCGGCCTGTGCGAGTACGTGCAGCACCTGTCGATGATCGATTTCCTGTGCATCGCCGGGACCCATGAAGGTCGGGTGGTGGAGTATGTCGATCACCTGCATGAGCACTTTGAAGATCCGTGTGTGATTCGCGATGCGGCGTATCTGCCGCCGGCCGCACCGGGGTTCTCGATTCAGATGAAGGCCGCTTCGCGGGAGCAGTACGCGTACAAAGGCTGAGGACCCCGCCAGAGCTTTGCCCAGGCATGAAACGGACGGAGTACAACAACAATGTCGTCCCGACACTCAAGCGTTCCGGCAGCGCCCTTGCGGGTGGATGCCCATCAGCATTTCTGGACCTACGACGCCCGGGATTACCCCTGGATCGACCAGCGCCATGCCGCGTTGCAACGTGATTTCCTGCCGGGGGATTTGAAACCTCTGCTCGATGAGCACGGTATCGACGGCTGCATCGCGGTGCAGGCGCGGCACAGCGTCAGCGAGACCGACGCGCTGCTCAGCCACGCCGCCACTTACCCGTGGATCTTTGGCGTGGTCGGCTGGGCGGATCTGCGGGCGGATGACCTAGAGGCGCAACTCTCACGCTGGGGCGACGCTCATAAAGGCGCGCAAAAACTGGTCGGCCTCCGTCATCTGATCCAGGACGAACCGGCGCCGTCGCTGTTCCTCCAGGACCCTGCGTTCGCCCGTGGCATTCAGCTGTTGCAACGCCACGGGCTGGCGTACGACGTGCTGATAAAAGACAAAGACCTGCACGCCGCCACCGACTTCTGCCAACGCCACGACCGGCATCACCTGATCCTCGATCACCTCGGCAAACCGGACCTGTCCCGGGAAGACCCCATCGACTGGGCCGACCGCCTCGCCCCGCTGGCCGCCCTGCCCCACGTCGCCTGCAAGCTCTCCGGGCTGATTACCGAGGCCGACTGGCAGCACTGGCGAGCGGGGGAGCTGCTGCCTTACTTCTATCTGGCGCTGGAGCTGTTCGGGCCGCAACGGTTGATGTTCGGTTCAGACTGGCCGGTCTGCCAGCTCGCCGGCCGTTACAGCGATGTCCACCAGTTGTTCGAAACCGCCATCAGTAGGCTCTCTGTCGATGAGCAACATGCGCTGCGCGGCGGCACCGCCATTCGCCTTTATGGCCTGCAAGGAAACTGCCCATGAATCTGCACCTGCACGACAAAATCATCATCGTCACCGGCGGCGGCTCGGGGATTGGCGCAGCCATCTCGCTGGGGCTGGCCGAAGAAGGCGCGATCCCGGTGATCTTCGCCAATCAACCGCTGCCCGCCGAACTCGCGGCAGAACTGGACAGACGCCAGCCGCACACCCTGTTCGTCCAGGTCGAGCTGCGCGATGAGGCCGAATGTGCGGCGGCGGTGAGCCAGGTGCTGGAACGCTTTGGTCGCATCGACGGGCTGGTCAACAACGCCGGGGTCAATGACAACGTCGGGCTGGAGGCGGGTCGCAGCGCGTTCATCGAGTCGCTGGAGAAGAACCTCATTCACTACTACGTCATGGCGCATTTGTGCGTTGACGCGCTGAAGGCCAGCAAGGGCGCCATCGTCAACATCGGCTCGAAAACCGCCCTCACCGGCCAGGGCGGCACCAGCGGTTATACCGCCTCGAAAGGCGCGCAACTGTCCCTGACACGGGAATGGGCGGCGTCGTTGCTGAGCGATGGCGTGAGGGTGAACGCGGTGATCCCGGCCGAAGTGATGACGCCGCTGTACGAGCGCTGGATTGCCAGCTTTGACGACCCTGACGGGAAGCTGGCGAAGATCGTCGAGAAAATCCCCTTGGGCCAGCGCATGACCACGCCGACCGAGATCGCCGACAGCGTGCTGTTTCTGCTATCCCCGCGCGCGTCCCACACCACCGGGCAGTGGCTGGTGGTGGACGGCGGCTATACGCACCTTGACCGAGCACTGACATGAGCGCGCTGACATGAATACTGGGCTGGTTGCGCAGCGTTTTTGTCTGGCTCTGGACCTCGCCGATGACGAGGCATTGATTGCCGAGTATGAGCAGTTGCATCGGCGCATCTGGCCGGAAATCGCCGATCATCTTCGCGGCCAGGGTGTGCTGGACATGCAGATCTGGCGACTGGGCACGCGGCTGTTCATGGTCATGGACACAGCGCCGGGCTTCAGTGCCGACGCGATGGAGCAGGCGTCGGCGGCCCATCCCAAAGTGCAGGAATGGGAAGCGCTGATGTGGCGGTTTCAGACGCCGACGCCGTGGACCGAGCCGGGGAATAAATGGCAGCCCATGGCGCAGATTTTCAGTCTGGATGAGCAATTCAAAAGACTGCATGAGCCCTGACACCCCTCTGCGCCGGCTGCTGAATGGGTCTCTGGTGGGAGCGAGCTTGCTCGCGAAAGCTGAGTTTCAAACGCTGGAAAACTCGTGGATGTACCGGCCTCTTCGTGAGCAAGCTCACTTCCACAGGCACGCTTGAACAACAACAAAAAAGGAGAGCGTTATGTTGACCAAACACAGCAAAGTACAGACTGGGGTGTATCGGCACGCTGAGCCATCGGTGCGGATGGCGTTGATGCTGGTGACCAGCCTGTTTTTTCTCTGGGGCCTGTCGTATGGCCTGCTTGATGTGCTGAACAAGCATTTTCAGGAAACCCTGCACGTCAGCAAGGCCCAGTCCGGACTGTTACAGGCCGCGTACTTCGGCGCGTATTTCATCATCGCCCTGCCCGCCGGCTTTTTGATGGACCGCTTCGGCTACAAGGCCGGGATCCTGCTGGGTCTGTGCCTGTACGCTGCGGGCGCGTTGCTGTTCATGCCGGCGGCCAATGCGGCGAGCTTCCCGTTCTTCCTGTTCGCGCTGTTCGTCATCGCCCTGGGCCTGGGTTGTCTGGAGACGGCGGCCAATCCCTATGCGACGGTGCTGGGCGATGCGAAAGGTGCTGAACGTCGGCTCAATCTGGCGCAATCGTTCAACGGCCTTGGCCAGTTCGTCGGGCCGCTGCTGGGTGGCGCGCTGTTCTTCGGCGGCAGCAACGCCGGCAGTGACAACAGTTCGCTGCAAACCACGTATGTGGTCATCGCGGTGATCGTCCTGCTGGTGGCGGCGCTGTTCGCCCGCACGCCGATGCCCGATCTGCGCGAACAGGAATCGAGCATCCAGCGTCAGGACAGCAAAACCCTCTGGCAGCACCGCGAATTCGTCGGTGGCGTGGTCACGCAGTTCTTCTACGTCGCGGCGCAAGTCGGCGTCGGCGCGTTCTTCATCAACTACGTCACCGAGCACTGGGCGAGCATGACCAGCCAGAGCGCCGCATACCTGCTGTCGGTGGCGATGATCTGCTTCATGTGCGGACGTTTCTTCAGCACCTGGCTGATGGGGCGCATCCCGGCGCAAAGGCTGCTGATGGTCTACGCGTGGATCAACGTTGCGCTGTGCGCGGTGGTGGTCAGCGGCGTGGAAAGCGTGTCCGTGGTGGCGCTGGTGGCGGTGTTCTTCTTCATGTCGATCATGTTCCCGACCATCTTCGCCATGGGCGTGAAAAACCTCGGCCCCCACACCAAACGCGGCAGCTCGTTCCTGATCATGGCCATCGTCGGCGGCGCCCTGATGCCGTATTTCATGGGGCTGGTGGCGGACCACTTCTCCACGGCGCTGGCGTACCTGCTGCCGCTGGGGTGTTTTGTGGTGGTGGCGTTTTATGGGCGTAGCGGGTTACGCGGGCGGGAGGCGTGATCTCGGTTTTGTGGTGTGAGGACTGACGCCTTCCCGGCTGAAGCCGGTCCTACTATCAGGTTTCAGCGAGTCCCAATCGGCGTGCGCGACGCTTTTGTGGGACCGGCTTTAGCCGGGAAGAGGCCCGTGGCAGCAGCCTCACTTTTGCGGTGTGACGCCTGGTGCTTTCCCGGCTGAAGCCGGTCCTACTGTCAGGTTTCAGCCAGCCCCAATCGGTGTGCGCGATCAGTCAGGACAGCGGGCAGTTGCTGCAGTAATCGAGGCCTTTAACTCGATAGCGAATGCAGCACACACGGCGTTGTCGCTTGGGTTCGTCTTGCCCTTTGACCTTGATGTAGCGCACCGGTTGAAACAGAGGATTGCGGCGTCTGTCTGGCAGGTAGTGGGCGTTGAGCAGCTGGTGGCCGTGACTCACATCGGCGTGGGGTATCGCGTTTGCGAGGACGCCCAATAGCCATTCGAAATAGTTGCCGGCGTTGCTCCACAGCACCTTCGGCGACAGGCGCACATGGCGGGCGAAAGTGTCGATGAAGGGCCTGAGGTGCTGCTCCAGCAAATCATCGAAACGCTCGAAGGCATCACTCGGACCGGGCGTCCATTGCTGTCCCTCGTCAGGCAGCTTGAAGGCGACAGGCAGGCAATCATCGTCGAGAATCAGCTGCAGATGATCGAGGTGCAGCGGCAGGCGATGGTCGAGTATCAGTGAGGCCGCGACCACCGGTGGTATCAGTTTGATGAAGTAATACTTGCTCCAGATCGACGCCAGCCCGCGCGGGTCGCTCTCGGGATAGGCAGTACCGAATCGCGTTAGGACATCGTTCAGGTAATCGCCGCCGAGAAAGGTGCGTAAAGGCACACCGACGCGAGGGTCGTCGGGCAATACGAGCACATCGCGATAGTGCTCGAAGTCAGCGATAAACAGCGGCGCCAGCGCAGGAATCATGGGGCGATTCGCTGTGCTGGCCGCCTGTTCATCGTGAAGCGGTCAATGGGACTGCTGCCGCGCCAGCACCCACAACCCCTGCTCCAGCGCGGGAAACAGGCTGTTGTTGAAGTTGTTCCAGCGCAGTTCGAGGATGGTGTCGTCGGGCGCGATCGGCGTGTCGAGCACGTCGAACACCACCTCACCGGAATCGATGCCGGTGTCGACGTAATGGAACGACGCGCCGGTCATGTTCACCACCGGCGTGTCCACCATCTCCCGCGTGGTCCAGTCGACCACTTTCTTGCCCCGGGCGCCGTACAGCGCGTCGAGGGTGGCATAGGCTCCGCGCCGTTCGTACGGTGACTCCAGCCGCGTGATGCCCGGGTGCACGTTGAAGATGCGCCGATGGAAATCAGCGCCTTCGCGCACCAGTTCGTCGAGGATTACCAGCAACCCGTCGAGGACCACGACGTCGGCGCCCAGCGCGTGCAGTCGCTCGCCGAGACGTCGCTCGAAATCCGACTTGCCGGCCGGCCGCGCACTGTCGTCGAGGCGCAAGGCGCGGTAGCTCGACGGCACGTTTTCCAGCAGGTCATCGACCTTGCGCCCCTGCACCGTCAGGCCCGCCGGGTAGAACCAGTGGGCGCCCTCCCCCGGCGTGAACCCATAGTCCTTGATGCTCTCGCGGTCCCGCGCGGACTCAGGATTCTCGTCGTAGATGATCGCTTCCAGCGAGTAGTGATCGCCGAGGGCGGTGTCGTTGAGCGCCTTGACCAGGTACTCCAGCGGCGAGGTCATGTAACGCTGCTCGCCGTGGTAATCGACGTATTGACCGGCCTTGTCCGCCGCGGCGTTACGCAGCGACCAGACGTAAACAAGCTTGGTTTTCTGCATGAATATCGGACTCAGGAAAGGGTGTGCAGGGTGTCGCCGCTGACGCCTTCGGCCATGGCGACCACGACTTTGCGTTCGCCGCTGAACGGCTTGCGCGAGTGCGCCGTGAGCATGTTGTCGAGCATCAGCACGTCGCCGGTCTGCCAGGGGAAGACCACTTCGCATTCGCTCAGCACGCCACGAATTTCCGCCAGGGCGTCGGCCTCCAGCGGGCTGCCGTCGCCGTAGTAGACGTTGCGCGGCAGGCCTTCTTCGCCGACGGTGTCGAGGAGGATCTCCTGCATCTCCTCGTCCAGGTTCGACAGGTGGAACAGGTGCGCCTGGTTGAACCAGACCCAGTCTTTGGTGCGCGGATGCTGGGCGACGCCTTGCACCAACTGCCGGGTGCGCAGGTCGCCGTCCTCGTTCCAGTCGCACTGGATGCCACGGGGGCGGCAGTAGTCTTCGACGTCGCTGTGGCGCTCGGTGTTGAAGACCTGTTGCCAGGTCAGGTCCAGCCCGTTGCCGTAATTGCGCACGTACATCAGGCGCTTTTCTTCGAAGCGTTTGCGCAGCGCCGGACTGATGCGCTGGAACACCCGGCGGCTGTCGGCAATCGGCGTCTCGCCTCCGCTGACCGCGGCTTTGGCGCAGTAGAAGAAGATGCGCATGGGCCATTCGGTGGTGTAGGCCTGTTCGTTGTGCAGGGGGATCGAGCGGTGGGCCGGGTATTCGGTGGAGGTGTAGACGCCTTTGCCATCGACCTGGCTGCGCGGGGTGGAACCGAATTCGTAGTTGAGCAGCGAGTGGCCGAAGGAGGCGGCGAACTGCTGGAAGCCTTCGACGCCTTCGGGGGTGAAGCCGCTGAAGAGGATGGCGCCGTCGCGCTCAAGCGAGTGGTCAACGACGCTGCGCAGGGCGTCGATTTCGGCGGCCAGGGAGACGCCGGTCTGGCCGGGCTGGACGCGCAGGGGGAAGCCGGCTTCAAGGCGCAGGCGTTCGGGGGTGAGCATGCGCATGTTCATGGGCGGGACGCTCCTGATGTGGCTGAAGGGGGTGGGTTCAGGCCATGGCCTTGCGCAGGCTGAGGGGGCGCATGTCGGTCCAGACGCTTTCGATGTGGTTGAGGCAGGTCTGTTTGTCGCCTTCGACGCCGACGCTTTTCCAGCCGTCCGGGATGGCTTTGTAGTCGGGCCAGATGGAGTACTGTTCTTCGTGGTTGATGACGACCCGGAACTGTGTGTTTTCGCTGTCGAAGCTCATGTGTTATCCCTCGTGGTGTTGGAACGGCGCAGGTAAGCGCGCCTTACCTGAAAGACGAACGAGGGGGCTGGATGGTTAGTGGTTTTCAGTAAAAAATCTGTTGCCGCGTGAAGCTTGAAGATCACAAGCATCTGCCTAACGGCAGATCGTTTCGCCTTCGGCGAGTTACTTGGAAAAGCACCCCAAGTAACCAAGGGTGCTTGCTCCTGGTTGGGCCCTTCCTTCGTCAGGGTTCCTTCACTCCGACGACACTCCGTGGGCCCGCGCCGAACGGACATCCATGTCCTGACGGCGCTCTCGCCGCATCCATGCGGCTCGACCCACTGCGCGTCGTCTGCGTTCAGCCTGCACCCAAGTCGCGTTTGGCGGTGACTGGGCTACCGCGTAGAAGATCAACAGCGAGAGCAAAAGCAAAAGCAGATCAAGGGCTTCCCGGCTGAAGCCGGTCCTACTAACAGACCGCGCGCACCCGTAGGACCGGCTTTAGCCGGGAAGCCGTTGCCGTTGCCGTTGCTTTTGATCTTCATACACATGAAGCTCAGACGACACCCATCGCGACTTGGGTGCAGGCTGAACGGAGGTCTCGCGGAGTGGGCCGAGCCGCATGGATGCGGCGAGAGCTGCCCCCCGCCATGGATGGCGGATGGCAGCGGGCCCACGGAGCGGGACCGGAGTGAAGGAACCCGACGAAGTCGGGCCCAACCGAGAGCAAGCACCCTTGGTTACTTGGGGTGCTTTTCCAAGTAACTCGCCGAAGGCGAAACGTCTGCCCCTAGGCAGACGCTTTTGATCCTGGCGCAATAAGCCGCACCGCGCACCTCGGGGACAGATTAATTGACGATGAAGCGCTGTAAATAAATCGGTCCCCTAACGGATTAAATAAATCGGTCCCCTAACGGATTACCAGCGGAACGCCACAGTGCCCAGGACCGTACGCTCTTCGCCCCAATAACACCGACCCGCGTTATTGCAGCCGCTCACATACTCCTTGTCGAACAGATTCTTCGCATTCACATCCACCGACCAATGCTTATCGATGTCATACCCCACCAACGCATCCACCAGCGTCACATCGCCCGTCTTCAACTTCCCGTACAACGTCGGCCTGGTATACGCGAACGTATTGTCGAAATAACGCACCCCGCCACCCACACGGAAACCGCTCATCGGACCATCCAGGAAGCGATACGTCGCCCAGGTACTCGCCTGATTACGCGGTATGCCGGTCAACTGATGATCCTCGTACAACGACCCCGCACTGTCCTTCGTCACCCGCGCATCGGTGTAGGTGTACGACGCCGTCAGGCTCAGGTTCTTGGTCACATCACTGTTGACCTCCAGCTCCACGCCCTTCGACTCGCTCTTGCCGATCTGACGGCTGTATCCGTTCGAACCGGAAATCACATCGTGGGTCTTGGTCAGGTCAAACACCGCCGCGCTGAACGTCGTGTTCCAGCCAGCCGGCTCGTACTTCAGGCCCACCTCGTACTGCTCGCTGAGAATCGGGTCCAGCAACTCACCGTTCGGTTGCGACGACTGCTGCACTGGCGTGAACGCCGTCGAGTAACTCACGTACGGCGAAATCCCGTTCTCGAACTGGTACATCAAGCCGGTCTGCCAGCTGAAACGATGGTCCCAGCCGTCCAGGTCTGCGGCGCCACTGGCGGTTCCGGCGCGGTTGCGGTACTGGCTGTTGACGAAGTCCTGGCGACCGCCCAACAGATAGATCCAGTTGTTGTACTTGCTCTGCAGCTGGCCGTAAACGCCGTACATCTGCTGGTCCAGTTGCGAGTTCTGCGCTGTAACGAGCATCCGTGGAGTGCCCGACGGAAACACCGGACTAAAGGCGTTGTAGGTACCGCCGTTACCGATCGCCCAGTCTTGGTTGTAAGAGGTGCGGTCGTAGCTCGCGCCCAGCAGCACGGTGTTTTCCAGTGCGCCGGAGGTGAAGTGGCCTTCGAACTGGTTGTCCAGCGAGTAGGTGATCGACTTGTTGTCGCGATCGTAGGCTTGGCTGCTCAGCGTGCTACCGAAGCCAGAATTACTAAGATCACCTGGCCAGGTCTCATGACGGTCCAGACGCGATTCCATGAAGCGAGAATTTTGGCGGAACTGCCAGGTGTCGTTGAGCTGGTGCTTGAACTCGTAACCCAGGGTCCAGGTTTCGCGCTCGAAGTCGTCCCAGTTCGGGTTGCCGTTGAACTGGTCCTTGCCGATCTTGCCGTTGACGTTGTTCAACAAGGTGCCCGCTGCGGGGTAGCCGAGCAGCAGCTTGGTGCGGTCGCGCTGGTAGGACGAGAGCAGGGTCAGCGCGGTGTCTTCGTCGAAGTTGAAGGTCATCGACGGCGCGATGTAGATGCGGTCGTCCGGCACCGAATCCACCTGGGTGTCGGCGTTGCGGCCGAGCATGACCACGCGGCCGAGGATGCGGTTGTCGTCGGTCAGCGGACCGGACACGTCGAGGGACAGCTGGCGGCGGTTGTTGCTGCCATAGGTGAATTTGGCTTCGCCCTGGGGCGTTTCGGTCGGGCGTTTGCTGACCAGGTTGACCAGCCCGCCCGGCGCGTTTTCACCGTAGAGGATCGAGCTCGGGCCGCGGAACACTTCAGTGCGTTCCAGGCCATAGGGTTCGGTGGTGGTGTCGTAACGGTTGCCTTGCAGACGCAGGCCGTCCTTGAGCAGGCCGTAACCGTAGTCGGTGGCGTTGTAGCCGCGAATGGAGAACAGGTCGCCCGCGAGGCCGTCGCCGACGGCGAATGGCGGGGCGAATATGCCGGGGACGTAACCGAGGATGTCGGTCAGGGATTGCGAGCCCTGATCCTGAATGCGCTGGCGTGTGACCACCGACACCGAGCGCGGGGTTTCCGACAGCGGTGTGCTGGTCTTGGTGCCGGCCGTGCTGTTTTTCACCTGATAGCCTACGGTTTGCTCCCCTTCGGGTGCTTCACCGGTGACCACCGAATTCTGCAGCTCGATGGTGGCGCCCTGCTCGGCCTTGGCCGGGGCATCCGCCGCCCAGGCCGCGCCGTGGCAGGCGACCGTTGCGACCAGTGCGGCCAAGGCATTGATCTTGAATTGACCCTTGTTATTGCTCGCCATCCGAACTCCCCCTCCCTTTGATATCACACGGGGCAAGGCCCCAAAATTGACCACATATGTCAAAAAAGCGTGAAAATGTAACAAAGAACGTTTCTCATTACCATTCTTATCGTAAAAAAAGGGCGAAGGGCCACTGCTGGTCCTACGCCCTGGTTCAACGCTGTTACAACAAGGGTTTAACGCTGTTTGACGGCCGCTGAAACGGCGGCGGCGAAGATGTCGGCGATCTGGTCGATCTGCGCGGCGGTGACGATCAGCGGCGGCAGGAAGCGGATGACCGACGAGTGCCGCCCACCTACCTCAATGATCAGGCCGCGCTGCAAACATTCACGCTGAACATTCGAGGCCAGCGCCCCGCTGTGGGGGAAGTGACCGAGGGCGTCCGGGCGGCCGTCGAGATCGACCATTTCCACCCCGAGCATCAAGCCCATGCCACGCACATCACCCATCTGCGGGAAGTCCTTCTGCAGCGAGCGCAGGTGGCCGATCAGGCGCTCGCCCATGGCGGCGGCGTGCAGGTCCAGTTGCTGTTCGCGGACGATGCGCAAGGTTGTCGAACCCGCCACCATCGCCAGCTGATTGCCACGGAAGGTGCCGGCGTGGGAGCCCGGTTTCCACACGTCCAGGGACTTGTTGTAGACGACCACCGCCATCGGCTGGCTGCCGCCGATGGCTTTGGACAGCACCAGCACGTCCGGCACGATACCCGCGTGTTCGAAGGCAAACGGCTTGCCGGTGCGACCGACGCCACACTGGATTTCGTCGAGAATCAGCGGCACGCCAGCGTCGCGGGTGATGCGGCGGATTTCCCGCAGCCAGTTGGCCGAGGTCGGCACCACGCCGCCCTCCCCCTGCAGGGTTTCCAGAATCATCCCGGCCGGCGGCAGGACGCCGCTTTCCGGGTCGGTCAGCTGGTTCTCGATGTAGTGCAGGCCGATGCGCTCGCCGGCCTCGCCACCGACGCCGAACGGGCAGCGGTAGTCGTAGGGAAACGGCAGGAACTGCGCGCCGCCGGCCATGCCGTCCAGATAAGTCTTCGGCCCCAAGTTGCCCATCAGCGCAAGCGCGCCCTGGGTCATGCCGTGATAGGCGCCGTGGTAAGCCATGAGATTGCTGCGCCCGGTGGCGGTGCGTACCAGTTTCAGCGCCGCTTCCACCGCATCGGTACCGGCCGGGCCGCAAAACTGAATGCGCGCGTCCTTGGCGAATTCTGGCGGTAGCAAGGCGAACAGCTCGTTGATGAAATCGTCCTTGGCTTCAGTCATCAGGTCCAGGGTGTGCAGCGGACGCTGGCCGTCGAGGGTGGCGCGCATCGCCTGGATCACCTCGGGGTGGTTATGCCCCAGCGCCAGGGTGCCGGCGCCGGCCAGGCAATCGATGAACCAGCGCCCTTCGCTGTCCTGCACGTGAATGCCCTGGGCGCGCTTGAGTTCCAGGGGGATGCGCCGTGGGTAGCTGCGCGCATTGGATTCCACGGCGGCCTGCCGCTCCAGTCGCGGGGTCGGCGCAAAGCGGTAGTCGGCGTTGGCCACGGCGGCGTCCGGGCTGCTCGGCAGCGCCTCGCTGTGGCGGGCGGCAATCGGCGTCACGTTGTGTTGGCTATGCATGTTCGTGCTCCTGGGAATCGTAGGAATGAGGGCGTTCGTTGACCTGCGCGAGGGCCTCGGCAAGCTGAGTGATAAACGGCTGATCACGGACGATCGAAAGGTGGTCGGCGTCGATCCAGGCAGAAACCTGCAAGCGAACACCCATGCCCTGCTCCAGAAGAGCCGGTGCGTTATCGTTATTTTCCGGCGAGCGCTCGGCCCACCAGGCGTAGACCGGCACGCTGAGGGCGTGGATCTGGCGGCATTGATTGGCCAACTGGCGCATGTGCCGCTCGACGCCGAGCAACTGTTGCCAGTGCGCGTCGGCTTCCACGCCCTCGTCATCAGCGTCGAGAACCGGGGTTCCCGGCACGGCAGGACGCGGCAGGCCGGCGCCCGGTACGTAGCCGTCGATCAGGCCGACGAACTCAACGCGCTTGCCGAGTCGGGTCAGCAGCCGGGCCATTTCCAGGACCATGGTCCCGCCCATGGACCAGCCGATCAGCCGGTATGGGCCGGACGGTTGCTGTTCAAGCAGCGCCTTGACGTAGTCGCGGGCCATTTGCTCAATGGAGCTGTCGCGCCACTGACCGTCCAGCACCTGACGGTTCTGAATGCCCCACACGTCCCACTGCGCAGACAGCCGACGGGCCAGTGCGTAGTAACCCACCACCGTGCCGCTGACCGGGTGCACGCAGAACACCGGCGGCTTGTCACTGGCGCCGCCGCTCAGACGAATCAATGGATTTGGCGCGCCGTCGCGGCTGACCGACAGGCTTTGCGGTGCAGTCGATTGCGGCGCGGCCGGTTGCGCCGACGGCAGGCTTTCCAGCAACGCCACCAGCCCGTCGCGATAAGCCGCTTGCAGACGTTCGATGGTCGGGCGCTGATAGCGCTGACCGCTGAAACGGAAAGTCAGCCCCAGTTGCCCGGCGAACACCTGACCGTTGATTTCCAGCTCGCGATTGAGCGGCGTGGACGGATCCACCAGCGCCCCGGCCGACAGCTTCGACGGCGAGAAGCGGCCATCGCCCAGGTCCTGATCGAACTGACCGAGGTAGTTGAACACCACCTTGGGTTCCGCCAGCGCGGCCAATGACTGACGCGCCGAATCGTTGCCCAGATAGCGCAGCAGGCCGAAGCCGACGCCCTTGTCCGGCAAGCCCCGCAGGCTGTCGCGCACGCTGGCGAGGGTCTGGCGGATGTCGTTCGCAGCACGCACCCGCAGCGGGAACAGACTGGTGAACCAGCCCACTGTACGGCCCACATCCAGGCCGTCGGCGAGGGCTTCGCGGCCATGGCCCTCCAGCGCGATGAGGGTGTCGGGCTGGCCACTCCAGTCCTTGAGCGCTTCGGCGAGCACCGCCAACAGAATTTCATCAGTGCGCGCCGCCAGTGCCGCCGGGGCTTCGCGCAGCAGACGACGGGTCAGCCCGGCGTCCAGCAGCAGCTCGCACTGTTCGAGGTCCTGTTGCGTGGCGCGGCCTTCCGGGTGGTCCACCGGCCACACCGGCTCGGTGCTGCCGACCTGCTCCCGCCACTGGCCCACTTCGGTTTGACGCTCAGGCGCTTGTGCCGCATCGACCAGATGCCGGGCCCAGCGCTGAAAGCTGCTGGATTTCGGCCCCAGATCGACCGAGCTGCCCGAAGCAATCTGGGCGTAAGCCCGCGCCAGATCCTCCAGCAGCACCCGCCACGACACGCCGTCGACCACCAGGTGATGAGCGACCAGCAACAGCTTTTGCCCTTCAGGTATCTGCGCCAGCACCACGCGCAACAGCGGGCCGTTATGCAGGTCAAGGCTGCGCTGGGCCTGTTCGCACAGCGCAGTCATGGCGCGCTCGTCGGCCACGTCACGCAGCCAGAGGCTGTCGACAGCCGGTGTCGCTCGATAGCGCTGCTGCCAGCGACCGTCGGCGTGCTGATGGAAACTCAGGTTCAGGGCATCGTGATGACCCAGCAGCGCGTCCAGCGCCTTGCTCAGCAATGCCGCTTCCAGCGGGCGCTGCACGTCCAGCAACAGCGCCTGGTTGAAGTGCGCGCGGTTGCTCATCGGCTGCTCGAAGAAATGCGCCTGAATCGGCGTCAACGGCAACTCGCCCTTCGGCGCGTCTTCAATCAACGGCGCTGCGCCGGCCTCGATGACCGTGAGGCGCAGGGCCAGATCCTTGAGCCGCGGATGGCTGAACACGTCTTTGGGCAGCAGCTTGAAACCGACCTGACGCAGACGGGTGATGACCGCCAACGACTGGATCGAATCGCCGCCCAGCTCGAAGAAGCTGTCCTGACGGCTGATGGTTTCGACGCCCAGCAATTGTTGCCAGACCTTTGCCAGCTCGACTTCGCGCTCACCTTCCGGCGCTTCGACGGCCTGACTGCCGAGCTGCGGATCAGGCAGCGCGTTGCGATCGAGCTTGCCGTTGGGCAACTGCGGCAGACGCTCCATGACCACGATGTGCGCCGGCACCATATATTCCGGCAGGGTGTTTTTCAGCTGATCCTTGAGGCTGTCTTCCGACAGTTCATTGCCGCCGACATAGCCGAGCAACTGCTTGCCGTTGCCTTTGTCGCGCACGATCACCAGCGCTTCACGCACGCCCTCGCAGGCCTTGAGCGCCGCTTCGATTTCACCGGCCTCGATGCGGAAGCCACGGATCTTGATCTGATGGTCGATACGGCCGAGGTATTCCAGCAGTCCCTCGCTGTTGAGGCGCACGCGGTCGCCGCTGCGGTAGATGCGTTCGCCAGCCCTGAACGGGTGCGGCAGGAAACGCTCGGCCGTTGCGCCGGGACGGTCGAGATAACCCCGCGCCACGGCGCCGCCCAGATAAAGCTCACCGGCGATGCCCTGAGGCAGCGGGTTCAAATTCGCGTCCATCACGTAGCCCTGACGATCCCCCACCAGATCACCAATCGGCGCGTAGGCCGTGGTGAAATCGGCGGTCTCGGCAGACGCCAGCCACAAGGTCGGTGTGACCACGGTTTCCGTCGGGCCATAACCGTTGATGATCCACAGCGGTTGCAGGTTACGAATGACGTCGTGGAGCATTTCGCGGCTGAAGGCTTCACCGGCGAAGCAGTAGGTCTTCACCCCAGGGCCCTTGTCCTGCACGCCGGCCCAGTCGGACAGCTGACGCAGGTAGCTCGGCGGGAACGAGGCCACGGTGATGCCTTCGCGGATCAGCGTGTCGTAGGTCTGCTCGACGCTCCACAGCTCTTGATCGCGCAGTACAACGCGAGCGCCGTAACACAGCGGCATCATCCAGCCTTCGTGGGCGCCGTCGAAGCTGATCGAGAGGAAGTGAAACTTGCGGTCTTCCGGGGTAAAGCGATAACGCTCGCCGATGGTCTGGATGTGCATCGAGATGTCGGCGTGGGCAATGGCCGCGCCCTTTGGCTTGCCGGTCGAACCCGAGGTGTAAATCAGATAGGCCAGTTGCTGCGGGTGAATGACCACATCCGGTGCCGTAGTTGGCTCGGATGAGCAATCCAGTTCATCGATATTCAGCAGCGGCACATCACCGACCGGCACACGACCCAGCGCAGCGTCGTGGCTGATCAGCAGCTTCACGCCGCCGTCTTCCAGCATGTAACGCAGGCGCTCTGTCGGGTAATCCGGGTCCAGCGGAATGTACGCCCCTCCGGATTTCAAAACGGCATAAAACGCCAGCCACAAATCAATCCCCCGCTCCATGGCAATCGCCACCCGCACTTCGGTGCCAATGCCTCGGGCGCGCAGCGCATGAGCCAGTTGATTCGCGCGACGGTCAAACTCGGCGAAGGTCAGGCGCTGCTCGCCATGGACCAGCGCGATGGCGTCGGGCCGAATGCGCGCGTGGTCGGCGATCAGCGCGTGAATCGGCCGATCCACGTAAGGCGAAAACGGCGGCGTGTTCCACTGATCTAGCGCGGCCAGGTCCGTCTCGCCGAGCAACGGCAGGTCGCCGATGGCGGCGTCGGGCTGGGCGCAAATCGCCCGCAACAGCGTGACCAGTTGCTCGAACAGACGCGCCACGGTTGAGGCGTCGAACAGGTCAATGGCGTAATCGAGGTAGCCGCTGATACTGCCGTCGCGGTGCTCGAAGGTGCCCAGCACCAGATCGAACTGCGCGCCCTTGATGTCCCATTGGCGGGCTTCGCAGCTCAGGTCGTCGAACTGCAGCAGCGACAGGTCCGGCTGCTGCTGATGGTTGTAGCTGACCTGGAACAGCGGGTTGACGCTGAGGCTGCGCGCCGGTTGCAGCGCTTCCACCAGTTGCTCGAACGGCAGGTCCTGATGGGCATGGGCGCCGAGCAGGTTGTCCTTGACCTGGGCGAGCAGCGCGGTGAAGGGCTGGTCGCCGCTGAGCTGGGCACGCAGCACCAGGGTGTTGACGAAGAAGCCGATCAGGCCCTGGGTCTGCACCTCGGCGCGTCCGGCCACCGGCACGCCGATGCGCAGGTCGCGCTGGCCGCTGAGGCGATACAGCAGCGTGTCGAACGAGGCCAGGAACAGCATGAACAGCGTGGCGTCGTGGGTTTTTGCGGTCTGGCGCAGCGTGTCGGCCAGGTCTTGCGGCAGCACGAAGGCATGGCGCCCGCCTTTGCCGTCGCGTTCGGCCGGACGCGAACGGTCCGCCGGCAGTTCCAGCACCGGCTGCTCGTCACCCAAGGCTTCACGCCACCAGTTCAACTGGCGCTCGCGCTCAGCGCCGCTCAGGTGCTCGCGCTGCCAGCAGGCGTAGTCGGCGTAGTGCACGCTTAGCTCCGTAAGTTGCGGCCCAGACAGTTGCACGTCGCTGCCCTGGGCGAACCGGCGATACAACGCGGCGAAGTCTTCGAGCATGACCTGCACCGACCAGCCGTCGGAGATGATGTGATGCATGCACAGCAGCAGGCGCCATTGATCGTCCGCCACCCGCGCCAGGGCCACCCGCCACGGCGCGCGCTCGGCGTCGAGGTCGAAGGGCTGGTTCATGAACGCCTCGGCCAGCGCGTCGAAGGCGGCTTCCGGCGCCGCGTTGTCGCGCAGATCGTGACGGCCGATGTGCACGCTGCTGATCGGCAAAATCCGTTGCTGCGGCACCGCCTCCCGGTGTTGAGTCGGGGATGGACGGAAGCAAGTGCGCAGGGTTTCGTGACGGGCCGCCAGGGCATCGAAGGTCTGCTGCAGGGCATCAAGTTTCAGCGCGCCGCTGAGGTTGAGCACGCACGGCAGGTTGTACGCGACGCTTTCGGGCTCCAGTTGCGCGAGGAACCACAGGCGCTGCTGGGCAAAGGACTGCGGCGCGAACTCGCGGTCGGCACGGGGCTGCAGAACCGGCATCGCCGTCGCAACGGCCTGTGTGTTCAGGTAGTGAGCGAGGTCAGCCAGCACCGGTGACTCGAACAGCGCACGCAGGGGCAGCTCAAGCTTCAGGTCGCGGCGGATCTGCGCCACCAGTTGAATGCCAAGCAGCGAATGACCGCCGAGGGCGAAGAAGTTGTCCTGACGGCCGATCTGCGCCACGCCAAGCAGGTCTTGCCACAGCGCGGCCAGCTGGGTTTCGACCCCCGCCAGTGGCGCTTCGAAGGCCCGTTGCTGGATGTGCGGGTCAGGCAACGCCTTGCGGTCTAGCTTGCCGTTGGCGGACAGCGGCAGGCTGTCCAGCGTGACGAAGTGGGCCGGGACCATGTAGTCCGGCAGGCGTTGTTTCAGTTGAGTGCGCAGGTGTTCTTCGTCGAAGTCCTCGGCCACCAGATAGCCCACCAGCTGCATCCCAGTGCTGAGCTCACGGGCGATAACCACCGCTTCGCTAACGGCTGGATGATCGAGCAGCGCCGCTTCGATTTCGCCGATTTCAACCCGCAGACCGCGCAGTTTGATCTGGTGATCGAGACGGCCGAGGTATTCCACCACGCCGTCGGCACGCCAGCGGGCCAGGTCACCGGTGCGATACAGACGCTCGCCGGTGCCGAACGGGCTCGCCACGAACCGCTCGGCGGTCAGGCCGGGACGCAAGTGGTAGCCGCGCGCGAGGCCGGCGCCGCCGATGTACAGCTCGCCGGGCACGCCGACGGGTTGCGGGTTGAGGCGGCTGTCGAGGATGTGGATCTGCAGGTTGGCGATGGGGGCGCCGATGGGCACGGAAACGCCCGGCTCATCAACGCACGTCCAGTGAGTCACGTCGATGGCCGCTTCCGTCGGGCCATACAGGTTGAACAGGCCGGCGTTGGGCAGGCGTTGAAGGGTTTCCCGCGCCAGATCGGCAGGCAAGGCTTCGCCGCTGCAGACGATGCGTTTCAGGGAAGCGCAGCTAGTGAGATCGTCCTGAGCCATGAAGGCACCGAGCATCGACGGCACGAAGTGCAGCGTGGTGATGTGCTGCTGTTCGATCAGCGATTTCAACAGCAGCGGATCGCGATGATCCCCCGGTTGAGCGACCACCAGACGCGCACCCACCATCAACGGCCAGAAGAACTCCCAGACCGACACATCGAAACTGAACGGCGTTTTTTGCAGTACCGCGTCCGAGGCGTCGAGAACATAGGCCTCTTGCATCCAGGCCAAACGGTTGAACAGCGCGGCGTGGGTGTTGCCCGCCCCCTTGGGTTTGCCGGTCGAACCGGAGGTGTAAATCATGTAGGCCAGTTGTTCGGGGTGCAGCTCTACAACTGGCGCTGTGACCGGATAATCCGCCAGTGCCAGGTGATCGAGGTTCACCACTCGCAGGCCTTCCACAACCGGGAGGTCATTGATCACGGCATCGTGGCTCAGCAGCAACCCGATCCCGGCGTCTTCGAGCATGTAGCGCAGACGATCCGCCGGGTACTCGGGATCAAGCGGCACATACGCCGCACCGGCTTTGAGCACCGCATACAGCGCAACCACCATTTCCACCGAGCGCAACGCCGCCACGCCTACCAACGATTCGCGGCCGACACCTTGCTCCCCGAGGTAATGGGCCAACTGATTCGCCCGCTGATCTAGCTCGCGATAGCTCAACACCTCATCGCCAAAGCGCAAGGCTTCCCGCTCAGGATGCAACTGCGCCAGACGCTCAAACTGGCGATGAACAAATGGCTCATCGGCAGCCCAGTTCCGTGCTGTGTCATTGACCAACGCCAACCGCGCACGGTCTTCAGCATCCAGCAGCTCGAAATCGCCAATCGCCGCGTCCGGCTGCTCGATCAACTCGGCGAACAGCTGCTCAAAGCGAGCATGCAGCCGCTCGATACTGCCGTGATCAAACAGATCCGTGGCGTAATTCCACGACCCACCCAGCCCGCCCTCGGCGTCTTCGTGGGTGTTCAGCGCCAGGCCGAACTGGCTGCTGCCGTCGTCCAGCGGCAGCACGTCGGCGCGCAGACCCGGCAGCCCGGCGAGTGATTCGAAGTTCTGCTGCTGGTGATCGTAGGCCACCTGGAACAACGGGTTGTGGCTCAGGCTGCGCGCAGGTTGCAGCGCCTCGACCAATTGCTCGAACGGCAAGTCCTGATGGGCCTGGGCGCCGAGGGTTCGTGTCTTGGCCTGCTCCAGCACCTGGCGATAGCTCAGCTCGGCAGACACCTCGGCGCGCAGCACCTGGGTGCTGACGAAAAAGCCGATCAGCCCTTCGACTTCCAGCCGCGAACGACCGGCAATCGGCACGCCGATGCGCAGGTCGTTCTGCCCGCTCAGGCGGTGCAGCAAGACTTGGTACGCCGACAGGATCGCCATGAACGGCGTAGCACCCTGCTGTTTCGCGAACTCGCGCAGGCGCTGACTGAACGCGGCATCGAAGGCGAACAGCACACGGTCGCCGCGATAGCTTTGCTGGGGGGGACGCGGTCGATCGGTGGGCAGCTCCAGCACCGGATGCTCGTCCCCCAGTTGCTCGCGCCAGTAGTTCAGTTGCCGCTCGCCCTCGCCCGCCGCCAGCCATTCGCGCTGCCAGGCGGCAAAGTCGGCGTATTGCACCGGCAATGGCGCGAGTTGCGGCGCGCGGTTTTCCACGGCGGCGCGGTACAGCTCGCAGAATTCCTGCAGCAGCACGCGCACTGACCAGCCGTCCGAGATCATGTGGTGCAGGCACAGCAGCAGACGCTGCTCATCAGGCGCGACACGCACCAGGGCCAGCCGCCAGACCGGGCTGCGGGACAGGTCGAACGGGCGCTTGACGAAGGCCTGGGCCAGGGCGTTGAAAGCGGTGTCGAGATTCGGCTCGGCGGTGATGTCTATCCGCTCAATCTGCACAGACTGGGCAGGCTCGATCTGTTGCATCGGCATGCCATTGACCGCCATGAACCGTGTGCGCAGTACTTCATGGCGTGCGGTCAGGCCGTCGAAGGCCGCCTGCAACGCAGCCTCGTTCAGCTCGCCGCACAAGCGCACGGCGCCCGGCAGGTTGTAGGCATGGCCGCCGGGTTGCAGCTGATCGAGGAACCACAAGCGCTGCTGGGAAAAGGACTGTACGGCAAGGGCTTGCCGGCGCGGGGTCAGCTCAAGCTGCTTGGCATCGGTGGATGCCAACCCGGCAATGCGCTGGGCGAAATCACTGAGGCGCGGCGCGTCGAACAGCACCCGCAACGGCACGCTCAATTGATGCTCATGGCGCAGCCGGGAGATCAGCTGCATCGCCAGCAGCGAGTGGCCGCCGAGTTCGAAAAAGTGATCGTTGCGGCCGACGGCGTCGATGCCCAGCAACGGCTGCCACAGCGCCGCCAATTGCTGTTCAAGGAGCGTTTGCGGCGCCTGATAATCGCTGGAGATCACCTGCGGGTCAGGCAGCGCGTTGCGGTCGAGTTTGCCATTGGGCAACTGCGGCAGGCGCTCCATGACCACGATGTGCGCCGGGACCATGTATTCCGGCAGGGTGTTTTTCAGCTGCTGCTTGAGGCTGTCCTCGGCCAGACCGTTGCCGCCGACATAACCCAGCAGGAGCTTTCCGTTCGCGCTGTCACGGACAACGACCAAGGCCTCACGCACGCCGTCGCAGGCTTTCAGCGCCGCTTCGATCTCGCCGGCCTCGATGCGGAAGCCACGGATTTTAATCTGATGGTCGATACGGCCGAGGTATTCCAGCAGCCCCTTGCTGTTCAGGCGCACGCGGTCGCCACTGCGATAGAGGCGCTCACCGGCCTTGAAAGGATGCGGCAAGAAGCGCTCGGCGGTTGCGCCGGGACGGTCCAGATAACCCCGCGCCACGGCGCCACCCAGATAAAGCTCCCCTGCGATACCCTGGGGCAGCGGGTTCAGATCCGCGTCCATCACGTAACCCTGACGATCCCCCACCAGATCACCAATCGGCGCATACGCCGTGGTGAAATCAGCGGTCTCGGCAGACGCCAGCCACAGCGTCGGCGTAACCACGGTCTCCGTTGGGCCATAGCCGTTGATGATCCACAGCGGCTGCAGATTGCGGATCACGTCGTGGAGCATTTCTCGGCTGAAGGCTTCACCGGCGAAGCAGTAGGTCTTCACGCCAGGACCCTTGCCCTGCACGCCGGCCCAGTCGGACAGCTGGCGCAGATAGCTCGGCGGGAACGAGGCCACGGTGATGCCTTCGCGAATCAGCGTGTCGTAGGTCTGCTCGACGCTCCACAACTCCTGATCGCGCAACACGACTCGCGCGCCGTAACACAGCGGCATCATCCAGCCTTCATGGGCGCCGTCGAAGCTGATCGACAGGAAGTGAAACTTGCGGTCTTCCGGGGTGAAGCGGTAGCGCTCGCCGATGGTCTGGATGTGCATCGAGATGTCGGCGTGGGCGATGGCGGCGCCTTTCGGCTTGCCGGTCGAGCCCGAGGTGTAGATCAGGTACGCCAGTTGCTGCGGATGAATCACCACATCGGGTGCCGTCACTGGCTCGGACGAGCAATCAAGCTCGTCGATGTTGAGCAGCGGCACTTTGCCCACCGGCACTCGATCCAGCGCTGCATCGTGGCTGATCAACAGCTTCACGCCACCGTCCTCCAGCATGTAACGCAGGCGCTCGGTCGGGTAATCCGGGTCGAGCGGAATGTACGCCCCTCCGGATTTCAAAACGGCATAGAACGCCAGCCACAAATCAATCCCCCGCTCCATGGCAATCGCCACGCGCACTTCGGTGCCGATGCCCCGGGCGCGCAAGGCGTGAGCCAGTTGATTGGCGCGGCGGTCGAACTCGGCGAAGGTCAGGCGCTGTTCGCGATGGACCAGCGCGATGGCGTCAGGACGAAGGCGTGCGTGGTCGGCGATCAGCTCGTGAATCGGCCGATCCACATACGGCGAAAACGGCGGCGTGTTCCACGCGTGCATCTGCTGGATGTCGCCTTCGGTGAGCATCGACAGCTCGCCGATGCGCGCCTCGGGGAAGCGGCAGAGGCCGTTCAATAGCGCCTGGAAATGCCCGCACAGACGCGTGATCTGTTCGGCGCTGAACACGTTGCTGTGGTAGTTGACGTGAACATGGGCGTGCTCGCCCGCCACCACCGCCAGGCTCAGTGGATAGTGGGTCTTGTCGCTGAGTTCGACGGAACCCAGGTTGACGCCGTTGGCCTGCTTGTCCCGCAGCACCGCGTCCACCGGGTAGTTCTCGAACACCAGCAGGCTGTCGAACAGGTCACGACCGGCATGGCCCGCATAGCGCTGGGCCTCAAACAGTGGCGTGTGTTCGTGCTCGCGCAGCTCTAGATTGTGGGCTTGCAGGTCATTGAGCCAGTCGCCGACCTTCTGCTGCGCTTGCGGCGCCTGCACCAGCGGCAGGGTGTTGATGAACAGCCCGAGCATGCGTTCGATGCCCGGCACTTGCGCGGAACGACCGGACACGGTGGCGCCGAACGCCACCCGTTGCTGGCCGGTGTAGCGCTGCAACAGCAACACCCACACCGCCTGAATCAGCGTGTTGACGGTCACGCGCTGGCGGCGGGCGGCGCTGTTCAGCAGTTCGCTGTTCAGATCCATGGACGTGACCCGCACCTGGTTCGGCAACGGCTCGCCCGTGGCGGACGTCGGCGCGGTAAGGGCGGCTGCCATCATGGTCGGTTGGTCGAAACCGGCCAGGTGGGTCTGCCAGAAGGTCTTGCTGCCCTCGGCGTCGCGGCTCAGCAGCCATTCGACGTAGTCGCCGTAATGCCCGGCGGGCTGCGGGGTGGCGTCGGACATCGCCGCCTGAATCACTTCGCCCAGCACCGCCGCGCTGCTCCAGCCGTCCAGCAAAATGTGGTGGAAGGTCCAGACCAGTTTCCACAGCGTCTCGCTTTGGCGAACCAGCAGCACGCGCATCAGCGGCGCGGCGTGCAGGTCGAACGGGGTTTCGCGCTCGGTCGCCAGTACGTCGGCCAGTGCCTGATCGCTGCCGCCCGGTTCCAGTTCACGTAGATCCAGTTCGCGCACGACCAACGCCGCATCGCGACGAATCAGTTGCACCGGCTGTTCGCTGCCGGAGACGCGCAGGAACGCCGCACGCAGGATCGGATGACGCTGCACCGCCGCCGCCCACGCCGATTTAAAACGGGCCACCGGCAAGTGTTCGATGTCCAGAGCCACCTGGTTGATGTACAGATCGCGGGCGCTGTCGGGATCGACGACCTCGCTGCCGCTCAGCTCGGTGTGAAACAGCAGGCCTTGCTGCATCGGCGTCAGCGGGTACAGCTGTTCGATGTCCCATGCGGCGACCGGCAGTGCGTCGAGTTGTGCCTGAGTCAGAGCGAGTGCCGGGAAGTCCGACGGGGTGACCGCAGCGTGGCGGCGGCAGTGTTCGATCACCTCGTTCAGCGCTTCGCCGTAGGCGTCTAGCAAGCGTTGGATCGACGCCGATTCATGGCGCTCGCTGCTGAAACTGCAGGTCAGGCTGAACTGGCCGTCACGGATTTGCGCATCGATGGACAGCTCGCCATTGAGCGGCGCATCGGCGGCGCGCTGGGCACCGCTGCCCTCCTCGGCCAGATTGAAAAGCCTGCTGCTATTTTGCAGTCGCCCCATGTAATTGAACAGCACGCAGCCGTCCAGCGCCGGCAAGGCCTCGCCGCGCAGATGGCGCAACAGGCCGTAACCCAAGCCGCCGTGGGGCACAGCGCGCAGGGTTTCCTTGGTGTGTTTGAGGGCGACGTCGAGGTCGTCGTGGGCGTGCAGGCTGACCGGGTACAGGCTGGTGAACCAGCCGACGGTGCGCGCCGGGTCAACGCCGTCGAACAGGTCTTCGCGGCCGTGGCCTTCCAGGGCGATCATCGCCTGGGACTCGCCGCTCCAGCGCTTCATCGCGCGGACCAGCGCGGTCAGCAGCAGGTCGTTGATCTGCGTGCGATACGCCGCCGGCGCCTCGCTGATCAGCTTTTCGGTGCGAGCAGCGTCCAGTTGCAAATGCAGCTGGCGCACGTTGCTTTGTCGCGCCTCTCCCTTCGGATTGGCGCAGGGCAACGCAGGTGCTGACGGCAGATTGCGCCAGTATTCGGCTTCGGCCAGCACCGCGTCGCTGTAGGCGAAATCGAGCAGGCGGTTGGCCCAGCGCTGGAACGACGCGGTCTTGTCGCCGAGATCGATGGCGAGGCCGGCTTGGGCCTGGGTGTAGGCGTTTTGCAGGTCCTCCAGGAGGATGCGCCACGACACGCCATCCACCACCAAATGATGCACCACCAGCAACAGACGCTCGCCGCCTTCGGCCAGGGTGAAATGCACGGCGCGCAGCAACGGGCCGTCCCTCAGATCGAGGCTGGCCTGGGCTTCGTCGCAGTCTGGGGTCAGCTCGTTCAGGCTGGTTGTACGCTGCCAGATCAGGCCATCGGCGGTATTTTCGTCCGCGGAGTGCTCGGCGCGATAGCGTTGCTGCCACTGGCCGTTGTCCTGCTGCACAAAGCGCATCCGCAGGGCGTCGTGGTGGTTGAGCACGGCGTGAAGGGCTTGGGTCAGCGCCGGGAGGTCCAGCGCTTCGCTCGGGTTCAGCAGCAGCGACTGGTTCCAGTGGCTACGGTTGCGCATTGGCTGCTGGAAGAACCAGTGCTGAATCGGCGTCAGCGGTATGTCGCGGTTCAGCTCGATTCGCTCAACCGCGGGCGCATCCTGACTGACCACCTGGGCGACCTGGGCCAGTTCGGCGATGGTCTGGCGTTCGAACATCTGCCGAGGCGACAGCACGATGCCGGCCTTGCGGGCGCGGGAGATGATTTGCAGGCTGAGGATCGAGTCGCCACCGAGGGCAAAGAAGTTGTCTTGGCGACCGATTTGCGCGACGCCGAGCAGGTCTTGCCACAACGCCGCCAGCTGGGTTTCGACCCCGGCCAGCGGTGCTTCGAAAGCGCGCTGCTGGATCTGTGGGTCGGGCAGCGCCTTGCGGTCGAGCTTGCCGTTGGCCGACAGCGGCAAGCTGTCCAGCGTGACGAAGTGGGCCGGGACCATGTAGTCCGGCAGGCGTTGTTTCAGTTGAGTGCGAAGGTGTTCTTCGTCGAAATCGTCGGCCACCAGATAGCCCACCAGCTGCATCCCAGTGCTGAGTTCACGGGCGATAACCACTGCTTCGCTGACCGCGGGGTGATCCAGCAGCGCCGCTTCGATCTCGCCGATTTCCACGCGCAAGCCGCGCAGTTTGATCTGGTGATCGAGACGGCCGAGGTATTCCACCACGCCGTCGGCACGCCAGCGGGCCAGGTCGCCGGTGCGGTACAAACGCTCGCCACTGCCGAACGGACTGGCAACAAAACGCTCGGCGGTCAGCCCCGGACGCAGATGGTAACCGCGAGCCAAACCGTCGCCGCCGATGTACAGCTCGCCGGGCACGCCGACGGGTTGCGGGTTGAGGCGGCTGTCGAGGATGTGGATCTGCAGGTTGGCGATGGGGGCGCCGATGGGCACGGAAACGCCCGGCTCATCAGCGCACGTCCAGTGAGTCACGTCGATGGCCGCTTCGGTCGGGCCATACAGATTGAACAGGCCAGCATTTGGCAGGCGCTCAAGGGTTTCCCGCGCCAGATCGGCAGGCAAGGCTTCGCCGCTGCAGACGATGCGTTTCAGGGACGCACAGCCGGCGAGATCGTCCTGAGCCATGAAGGCACCGAGCATCGACGGGACGAAGTGCAGTGTGGTGATGCGCTGCTGTTGGATCAACGCTTTCAACAGCAGAGGATCGCGATGATCCCCGGGCTGAGCGACCACCAGACGCGCACCGACCATCAACGGCCAGAAGAACTCCCAGACTGACACGTCAAAACTGAACGGCGTTTTTTGCAATACCGCGTCCGAGGCGTCGAGTGCGTAAGCCTCTTGCATCCAGGCCAGACGGTTGAACAGTGCGGCATGGGTATTGCCGGCGCCCTTGGGTTTCCCCGTCGAACCGGAGGTGTAAATCATGTAGGCCAGCTGCTCGGGGTGCAGCTCTACAACTGGCGCTGTGACGGGATAATCCGCCAATCCCAGATGATCCAGATTCAGCACCCGCAGGCCTTCCACGACCGGCAAATCAGCGATCACCCCATCGTGGCTCAGCAGCAACCCGATCCCGGCGTCTTCCAGCATGTAGCGCAGACGATCTGCCGGGTACTCAGGGTCCAGTGGCACATACGCAGCACCCGCTTTGAGCACCGCATACAGCGCAACCACCATCTCAACCGATCGCAACGCCGCCACGCCCACCAGAGATTCCCTCCCCACGCCCTGTTCGCGCAGGTAATGGGCCAGCTGATTCGCACGCTGATCCAGTTCGCAATAACTCAACACCGCATCGCCAAAGCGCACAGCCTCCCGCTCGGGATGTGCCTGCGCCAGCCGCTCAAAATGCCGATGCACAAACGGCTCGGTATCAGACCAATCCCGCGCCGTGTCATTGACCACCGCCAACTGCGCGCGGTCCTCAACATCCAGCAACTCGAAGTCGCCAATCGCCGCATCCGGCCGCTCCAGCAACTCGGCAAACAGCTGCTCAAAACGCCCATGCAAACGCTCGATGCTGCCGTGATCAAACAGATCCGTAGCGTAATTCCAGTTCCCCGCCAGTTCCCCCGCCGCGTTTTCCCAGGTGTGCAGCGCCAGGTCGAACTGCGCGCTGCCGTTGTCGAGCGGCATCAGCGTGGCGTTGAGGCCGGGCATCAATTGCAGCGCTTCGTCCTGGCGTTGCTGATGGTTGTAGAGCACTTGAAACAGCGGGTTGTGGCTGAGGCTGCGTTCCGGCGCCAGGGCGTCCACCAGTTGCTCGAACGGCAGGTCCTGATGGGCTTGTGCGCCCTGGGAGGCCAGACGAACGTTGTCGATGATCTGGTTGAAACTGGCGTCGGCCTGCACGTCGCCGCGCAGAATCTGGGTGTTGACGAAGAAGCCGATCAGGCCCTCGGTTTCGGCGCGCTGACGGCCGGCAATGGGCACGCCAATGCGCAGATCGGTCTGGCCGCTCAGCCGTTGCAACAGCACTTGATAGGCCGCGAGCAGGACGGTAAATAGTGTCACGCCGCGCTGGCGGGCCAGTTCACGCATACGCCCGGACAGTGCCGAGTCGAAGCTGAACGGCAGGCGCGCCCCACGGAAACTCTGGCGCGCTGGACGTGGACGGTCGGCCGGCAATTCCAGCACCGGCGGCTCATCGCCCAGTTGCTGCTGCCAGTAGGCGAGTTGCCGATCACCCTCGCCGGCATCCAGGCAGGCGCGCTGCCACAGGGCGACGTCGGCGTAGCTCAGAGGCAGCGGTGGCAGTGAGTCAGTATCGTTTTGAACGGCAGCGCGATAGGCCTCGACGAAATCCAGCAGCAGCACTTGAATCGACCAACCGTCGGCGATGATGTGGTGCAGACAGACCAGCAGCACGTGATCGTCTGCGGCGCGTTCGATCAACGCCACGCGCCACAGCGGGCCCTGGGCCAGGTCAAACGGGCGTCGGGCGAAGGCGTCGGCCAGCGCCTGCACTTCGGCTTCGTCAGCCGCGCGCAAACGCTCGAATGGCAACGATTGACCAGGTTGAATCACCTGCTCCGGCGTGCCGTCTTCAGCGGTGGCGAACACCGTGCGCAGGCTGGCATGCCGCTCGGCCACGCGCTCGAACGCCGTTCCCACAGCCCCGACATTCAGCTCGCCCTTCAGGCGCAAGGCACCCGGCAGGTGATACGTGCTGTTGCCCGGTTCCAGTTGCTCCAGAAACCACAGACGCTGCTGGGAAAACGACGCCGGGCTGCGCTCGCCCGCCACACCCGGTGGCACCGGCAACGACGACGCATCCAGGCCCTGCTCGCGCAGCTTGTTCAAAAACACCCGACGCTGAGCGCTGCCAAGGCTGAGGAAACGCGCGGCCAGCGCCAGCAGCTTGCTCTGTGAAGTCATGCTCGGTTGCGACATCAGTTGCTTTCCTCCAGCTCATTCATTAACTCGTCCAAGGCATCGAGCCGGTCGAGTGTCAGGGTCTGCCCCTGCAAGGTGTCGATCAGCGCCGCCTGGGCGGCGACGGTGGTGGCTTCGAAGGCCTGGGCCAGCGGGATGCTCACCCCGAGGCGCTCGCGAATGCGCGACAGCAGCCGCGTCGCCAGCAACGAATGGCCGCCGAGTTCAAAGAAGTTGTCATGACGACCGACCTGCTCAACCTTCAGCAGGCTCTGCCAGAGTTCGGCGAGGACTTCCTCACGCTCGCCCTGTGGCGCTTCGAACACGCGCTCTTCCAGGCTCGGCGCCGGCAGTGCCTTGCGGTCGAGCTTGCCGTTGGCATTGCGCGGCATCTGTGGCAGCACAACGACGTGGGCCGGCACCATGAACGCCGGCAGGGTCTGCGCCAGCGCGCTTTTCAGCACGTCGCTGGACAATGCCTGCTGCGCCTCGGCGACCACATAGGCCACCAGTTGCGGGCCGTGGGCCGTCGGTAGCGCGCTGACCACGGCGTCGTGCACCCAGGGTTGCGCCAAGAGCAGGTTTTCGATTTCGCCCAGCTCGATGCGCTGGCCGCGGATCTTCACCTGGAAGTCCGCCCGGCCGACGTATTCCAGCGCGCCGTCGGCGTTCCAGCGGGCCAGGTCGCCGCTGCGATACAGCCGCGCACCGGTTTCGCCAAAGGGATCGGGCAGGAAGCGCTCGGCGGTCAGCCCTGGCCGCGCGGCATAGCCACGGCCGACGCCAACGCCGCCGATGTACAGCTCGCCCACCACACCGGGCGCGGCCAGTTGCAGGTTGGAATCCAGCACGTACAGGCCGTTGTTGTCGGTGGGCCGGCCAATCGGCATGTTGGCGTTGAGGGCGGGCGCGGCGGTCAGAGTGTGCAGCGCGACATCGTCGGCGCACTCCGCCGGACCGTAGGCGTTCACCAGCGGCACCTCGGGGTAGCGGGCAAACCAGCGCGCGGCGAGGTCGGTGGTCAGCGCTTCGCCGGTCGGCAGCAGCCAGCGCAGGGCATCGAGTCGCTGGGGCGCGACCGCGAGCATGGCGTCGATCACCGCCGGCACGCATTCCAGCACGCTGACCTGATTGGCCGCGACTGCCTCCAGCAGGCGTTGCGGGTCCTGGACCACGGCGTCCGGCAGAATCTCCACGCGCCCGCCGAACAGCGGCGCCGTGAGGAACTGCCACACGGAAATGTCGAAGCCGGTGGCGGCGGTCTGGGCAATGACATCGCCCTCGCCCAGCCGCAGATACGGCAGCTTGGACATCTGGTTGTTGAGCATGCCGCGCTGGTTAACCATCACCCCTTTCGGCTCGCCGGTGGAACCGGAGGTGTAGATGACGTAGGCCAGTTGCTCGGCCGTTGCGTAGCGGCCCGGGTTCTCGTCGGCGGACTCATCGGCGCCCGCCAGGACGTCCTCAAGCACCCGCACACGGGGCTTGCGTTCAGCCAGCGCGACAATCGCCTCGACCTGAGGCAGACACTCCCGCGGCGTCAGCAATACCGGCGCGGCGCTGCTGACCAGCATGCGCGCGCTGCGCCCGGCCGGGTGACGATCATCCAGCGCCAGATAGGCCGCACCGGCCTTGAACGCGCCGACGATCATGCTCAACAACGGCAGACCGCGGGGTGCGAAGAGCGCCACCACGTCGTCGCCCTGTACGCCCGCTGCGATGAGGCCGTGACCGATGCGGTTGGCCTGACGGTTCAGTTCGCGGTAGCTCAGGCGTTGACCCTGACAACGGGCCACTTCCTGGGCCGGATGGGCCAGCACCCGCGCCTCGAAACGCTCCAGGTAGCTGATGTTGTACCAGTGTTTTTGCACCGGGCCGAGCCCTTGGGCCAGCAGCTGCTCGCGCTCATTGTGCTCAAGAATCTGCAACTGGCTCAGGGTCTGCTGCGGGTTGTCGATCAACTGGGTCAGCAAGCGGCGGAAATGGCTGACCAGCGTGCCCATCTCGGCGTCGTTGAAGTGCCGGCTGTCGTAGGTCAACTGCAGTTGCAGGGATTTACCCGGCAGCAGCACCACGGTCAACGGGTAGTTGGTGTGAGTACGGTTGGCCAGCGGGTTGATGCGGTATTCGTTCACGGCCTGCTGCACCTCGGCGCCCAACGGAACGTTCTCGAAAACAAACAGGCTGTCGAACAGCGGCTGGCCGCGGGGGGTGTCGGCGAGCAGCTGAATGTCGGCCAGGGACAGGTGTTCGTGCTGGCGCATGTCGGCGTTCTGCCCCTGCAAGGCGTTGAGCAGCTCCAGCGCCGACGCGCCCATGCCCGGCCGGCGGATGCGCAGCGGCAAGGTGTTGATGAACAACCCCAGCGCGCCTTCGATGCCTTCCAGCTCGGTCGGACGACCGGCCACGGTGACACCGAACAGCACTTCGTCGCGGTCGGCATGGCGCATCAGCAACAAGGCCCAGGCGGCCTGCACGAAGGTGTTCGCCGTCAGACGATGCTGACGGGCTTGTTCGGCCAGTTTCGTCGTCTGCTCGACACCCAGGGCCAAGGTCACGTCGCGCATTTGCGAATCACCCTGAGGACTGTGGCGGTACGGCAGTGGCGTGACGTCGGTGAAGCCCGCCAATGCGTTGCGCCAGTAATCGCGGCTCACCGCTTCGTCCTGCTCGGCGAGCCAGGCGAGGAAGTCGCGGTACGGTCGCGCCGGCGGCAGGCTGACCTGACGGCCTTCGAGAAACGCGCGGTAATGGGTGAAGAATTCGGTGAGCATCAGACCCCGGCACCAGGCGTCGATCAGCGCGTGGTGGTGGCTCTGGACGATGCGGAAATCCGCCTCGCCGAACTTGATCAGGCGCAGGCGCAGCAACGGCGCCCGGGCGAAATCGAAGCCCTGCTCGCGCTCGCTTTTCAGCAGCTCATCCAGCTCGGCCTCGGCGGCGTCGCGGGGCAGATGGCTGAGGTCGATCAGTTGCACCGGCGACGGCACGCGGCGCATCACAATCTGACGCTGCACGCCGCTTTCCAGCCCATGAAACGCCGTGCGCAACGCCGGGTGTCGTTGCACCACTTGCTGCCAGGCGAATTTGAACGCCTCAAAATCCACGTGACTGCCGACGTCGTACTGATCCTGCATCAGGTAGATGCCGTTGCCCTGCTCCAGCAGGCTGTGCAGCAAAATGCCCTGCTGCATGGGCGCCAGCGGCAGGATGTCTTCGATCTCCCGCGCGGGGATGCCCAGCCCGTCGAGTTGCGTTTGATTCAACGCCGCCAGGGGGAAGTCCGACGGCGTCAGGCCGGCATTGGTTTCGTCGCTGCAATGGGCGATCAGCTGCAACAACTGCGCTTCATACAGCGCAACCAGTTGCCCAATGCTGTCGCGGCTGAAGCGTTCGCGGCTGAAGGTCCAGTCCAGCTGCAACTGGCCGTCGCGGACTTGGCCGTCCACCGCCAACGCATTGGCCAGCGGCCCTTGTGGGTCACGCAGATTGTTCGGCGTGCGGCTCGACAGGGCGAACAGCGCGCCCTCGCTGTCGTCGAAGCGTCCGAGGTAATTGAAGGTCACGCCCTGGCCGATCAGCTCAGGCAAATCCGCCCCAGCGATGTACTTCAGTATTCCGTAGCCGAGGCCTTTTTCCGGTACCGCGCGCACGGCTTCCTTGACCGCCTTGAGGGTGGCGACCGCGTCATCTGCGGCGTCCAGCGCCAGCGGGTACAGGCTGGTGAACCAGCCGACGCTGCGGCTCAGGTCCAGGGTGCCGGTGGCGTCTTCGCGGCCATGGCCTTCGAGGCTGATGACCTGGCGACGCCGACCGCTCCACTGCCACAGCGCCTGGGACAATGCCGCCAGCAGCAGGTCGTCGATGCGGGTGCGATACGCCGCCGGGGCTTCGCTGAGCAGGCGACGGGTGTTGTCTGCGTCGAGGGTCAGGTGCATTGTTTCGCTGTCGCCGACAAGGCTCTCTACCGAAGCATCGCCGGGCAGAGTGGCATCGGCGGCGTTCAGCCCTTGCCAGTGCGGCAATTGGTTTTGCAGCTCAGGGCTGCCCGCCAGGGTGTTCACCGACTGCGACCAGGCCTGGAAGCTGGCGGTTTTGTCGGCCAATGCCACGCTCTTTCCAGCCGCCAGTTGGCTGTACGCCAGTTGCAGGTCTTCCAGCAGCACCCGCCATGACACGCCGTCCACGGCCAGGTGATGGATGGCCAGCAGCAACCGCGCTTCACCCGACGGCAGGCGCGCATGCACTACCCGCAGCAGCGGACCGGTGTCGATGTTCAGGCTGCGCTGGGCTTCGTCGTTGAGCGAATCGAGGTCGTCTTCGCGGCTCAGTTCGCAGGTCCACAGCACGCGCTCGGCACTTTCGCTGTCGCGGTAACGCTGCTGCCACTGGCCTGCGTCGTTCTGATGGAAGCTCAGGCGCAGGCTGTCGTGGTGGGCCAGCACAGCGGCGAGGGCCTGCTGCAACAGCGCGGTGTCCAGCGCCTGGGGCACGTCGAGCAACAGCGACTGGTTCCAGTGCTGACGCTGGGCGATGGGCAGGCTGAAGAAGCGCGCCTGAATCGGCGTCAGGGCAAACTCGCGGGGCGCAATGGCCGCCGTGACGGGCGCAGCGGCAGGCTTGGCTTCGGCCACCGTGGCGACCTGGGCGAGTTCGGCGATGGTCTGTTTTTCGAACAGCTGCTTGGGCGTCAGGCGAATGCCCTGACGCCGCGCCCGGGCAATGATCTGCAGGCTGAGAATCGAGTCGCCCCCGAGGGTGAAGAAGTTGTCGTGACGGCCCACCGCTTCGACGTTCAACGCCGCTTGCCACAGTGCGGCGAGTGCGGCTTCGACCCCTTCGTGGGGCGCTTCGAAATCTTCCGATGTTGTGGTCGGCGACGGCAGCGCGCTGGCGTCGAGCTTGCCGTTGGCGGTCAACGGGAAAGCATCAAGGGTCAGGATATGGCTCGGCACCATGTAGTCCGGCAGGCTGTGGGCCAGTTGCGCGCGCAGCGCCTCGCCGTCCACTGTTGCACCACTCGCCACCAGCGCATAAGCGATCAATTGGCCGCGATCGTCGACGCGGACATGGGCGTCACGCACGCCGTCCAGCTGGCGCAGGCGCTGGGCGATTTCGCCCAGGGCCACGCGGTAGCCGCGCACCTTGACCTGGTCGTCGGCACGGCCGAGGAACTGAATCTGCCCGTTGGCCAGCAAGCGCGCGCGGTCACCGCTGCGGTAGAGCCGCGCGCCGCTGCCCCTCGGGTCCGGAATAAACGCCGCAGCGGTCATCGCCGGGCGCTGGTGATACCCGCGCGCCAGGCCCGGCCCGCCGATGTACAGCTCGCCGACGTCGCCCTGCACCACCGGTTGCAGATGGTCGTTGAGAATCAGCGCGATGGCGTTGGGCAGCGGCCGGCCGACGGGCACGCTGTCGCCCATCGACTCTTCAAACGCCTCATTACTCAGCACGCCCACGGTGGTCTCGGTCGGCCCATAGTGATTGATGACCCGGCAGCCGGGCTTCAAGCGGTTGACCTGGGCCACCAGCTCCCACGGCAGCGCATCGCCGCCGAGGATCAGCGCGTGTTCGGGCAGCACATCGGCGGCATTCGTCGCCTGCAACAGGCCGTTCAAATGGGTCGGCACGATCTTCAGCACGCCCACCCTGTGCTCGGCCATGTAGGCGGCGAAGCGGTCGGCGTCGTTGGTGCGGTCGGGGCTGATCAGGTGCAGCGAACGCGCCGAGCACAGCGCGCCGAACAGCACGGTGTGGCCCAGGTCGGCGCCGACGGTAGAGACCATCGCCATGCTTGCTTCGGGCGCCAGATCGAGACGGGCGAGCAAGCCCTGGACGTAATCGGCCAGGGCGCCGTGGCTGATGACAACGCCTTTCGGCGTGCCGCTGGTGCCGGAGGTGTAGATCAGGTACGCGGCCTGATCGGCGTTTACGGGTACATCCAGTGTTGTCGCCGGTAGCGAACGCCACGCAGCGTCGGCACCCACGCTGATGACGTCGCCATGGAAGTCACCCGGCGCCGCCACGTCACTGATCAACCCGCTTGCGCCGCTGTCGGCCAGGACAAACGCCTGACGCTCGGCCGGCCATTTCGGGTCCATCGGCACAAAAGCGGCGCCGCTCTTGAGCACCGCCAGCAGGCTCACGACGAACTCCAGGGAACGCTCCAGCAGAATACCCACGCGGCTTTCCGCGCCCACCCCGGCCTGGCGCAAATGCTGCGCCAGTTGATTGGCCTGGGCGTCGACCTCGGCAAAACCGGCGCTGCGCTGTTCGTCTTGCAGGGCCAGACGATTCGGTTGTGCGCGCACGCTGGCGTCCCACAGGCTCAGGACATCGGTGGCCGGGAACGTCACGGATTCGGCAGCGATGCAGGAAGGTTCGGCACCGATCTGCAAATCAGCCAGACGCACCTGCGGTTGCGCCACCACTTGCGCGCAGATCCGCAGCAGGTCACCGGCGAGACCGGCGATACGCGGTTCGTCGAACAGGTCGCACGCATAGGTGAACACCGCCTGAATGCCGTCGGCGTCGTCGGTGATGTCCAGGCCTAAATCGAAGTGCGCCGAGTAGTCGTCGAGCTGATTGACGTCCATGCGCACGCCGGCCATTTCAACGTTCTGCGGCAGCGGGAACTGCTGGGTGAATTTCACCTGACACAGCGGGTTGTGGCTGAGGTTGCGCGACACGCCGAGGGCTTCGACCAGTTGCTCGAATGGCAGGTCCTGATGGTGTTGCGCACCCAGCGCGGTGTGGCGCACGGCGTCGATCAGCGTGCTGAACGACTGCTGCGGCGACACCTCGCTGCGCAGCACCAGGGTATTGACGAACAGGCCGATCAGGCCTTCGGATTCGGTGCAGGTCCGCCCCGCCACCGGCACGCCGACGCGCAGATCGGTATGGCTGCTGTAACGCTGCAACAGGGTTTTGTAGGCGCCGAGCATGACCATGAACAGGGTCGCGCCGTGACGGCTGGCGAGGTCGCGCAGGCCCTGGCTCAAGTCGCGGTCAAGGGCGATGGCGTAACGGGCGCCGCGATGGCTTTGTTGCGCCGGACGCGGGCGATCGGCCGGCAGATTCAAAACGGTCTGGGCATCACCCAATTGCTCACGCCAGTAGGCCAGTTGACGCTGGCCTTCCCCACCGGCCAGACGCGCGCGCTGCCAGGCGGCGAAGTCGGCGTATTGAACCGGCAGAGGCGGCAACGTCGGTTGTGCCCCCTTTGCATGGGCGCTGTACAGCGCAGCGAATTCCTTGAGCATGACCTGCACCGACCAGCCGTCGGCAATGATGTGGTGCAACACCAGCACCAATTGCTGCCGGTCCGGTGCCAACCGCACATTGAGCACCCGCCACAGCGGACCTTTCTGCAAATCCATTGGCTGCTCGACGGCCGCTCTGGCCAGTTCGCTCAAGGCGGCTGCCGGGTCGGTGTCCTCGCTCAGGTAATGGCGTTCGACCAGCACCGGGACCGGCGCGTGGATGCGCTGCACCAGCTTTTCGTTGGCGTCGATGGCGAAGGTGGTGCGCAGGCTTTCGTGGCGGGCGGCCAGGTCGTCAAGGCTGCGTTGCAGCGCGGCATCATCCAGCGCGCCGTTGAGACTCAGCTGACCGCACAGGTGATAGGCGCTGCTGTCCGGCTCCAGTTGCGCGAGGAACCACAGGCGCTGCTGGGCGAAGGATTGCTCGGGATCGCTGTCACGGGAAATGCGCGGCACGCCCGCAGAGGCTTCGGCACTGCGGTCATGGGTGGAGAGGTGCGCGGCGACGTGGGCGTTGAAGGCGCCAAGGGTCGGATGTTCGAACAGGTGGGCGGGCTCAAGTTTCAGGCCCAACTCGCTGTTCAGACGGGACAGCACTTGCACCACGCCCACCGAATCACCGCCACGGGCAAAGAAGTGATCGGCAGCGATCAGGTCGCTTTTGCCGAGGACTTCCTGCCACGCGGCCCGCACTTCCGACAGCAAAGGCGAAGCCTCAACCGAGACGTCCGTGCTGTCAGCATCGAGCAAGCGCCCGTCCTGCCAGATCGCGAAGCTGTCGAGGCTGCCGTTCTGCCAGCCACTGCGGCAGGCGGAACGCTGCAGCTTGCCACTGGTGGTGCGCGGCAGTGCGCCCGGCTCCAGCAGCACGATGACTTTGGGCGCCACCAGAAACAGCTCGGACACGGCGTCGCGCACCGCATCGCAGATCATCGGCGGCTTCATCAGGCGGCGCACGTTGCGGCTGATCTCCAGGGCCAGGCCGACGCCTTCGACGCCCTGCTCGTCCGTCACTGGAAACGCCGCGATGCGCCCGCGACGCAGCAGCTCGACGCTCTTCTCCAGCGCCTGCTCGATGTCCTGGGGGTAGAGGTTCTGGCCGTTGAGGATGATCAAATCCTTCAAGCGACCGGTGATGAACAGCTCGTTGTCGCTGGCGATACCCAGATCGCCGCTGCGCAACCAGCGCTGGCCGTCTTCCTCGACGAAGGTCTGCGCGGTGGCTTCGGCGTTCTGCCAGTAGCCCTGGGCGACACTCGGCCCGGTAATCCAGATTTCGCCGACGTGACCCGGCGCGAGGGGCTGCAGCGTGGCCGGATCGACAATGCGCAGGTCATGATCGGGCCGGCACCAGCCGCACCCTGGCAGACGACTTTTGGTGTTCTGATTGGCGAACACCGCCTCAGCGGCATCCCCGGCCGCCAGTTGACTGCCGTCGAAAGGCTTGATGCCGAACGGCCTGTCGCGCTCGGCGGCGCTGACATACAGGGTCGCTTCGGCCAGCCCGTAGCTCGGCGTCAGGGCGCGACGGTTGAAACCGGCTGGCTCAAAATGTTCGCTGAAGGCATCCAGCGTGGCGATGCGGATCGGCTCGGAGCCGGAAAACGCCAGGCTCCAGCGATCCAGCACCAGGCCTTTCACGGCGGCGGGCTTGATGCGCTCGACGCACAGGCGATAGGCGAAATCCGGGCCACCGGAGAAAGTCCCGCCGTACTGACTCATTGCTTCCAGCCAGCGCGCCGGCCGGCCGAGGAAATAGTTCGGCGACATCATTGTCAGGGTGCCGCCGTAGTACAGCGGCAACAGCAGGCCGCACATCAACCCCATGTCGTGGTAAAGCGGCAGCCAGCTGACCCAGCTTTCCGATGCGGCGTCCGAAATGAAGTGCCGGGCCATGGCGATTTCGTTGGCCATGAGATTGTCGTGGGAGACCATCACGCCTTTCGGTGCGCTGGTGGAGCCCGAGGTGTATTGCAGGAAGGCCAGCGACGCGGTGTCGATCAGCGGCGCCTGAAACCCTGCGTGGCCGTCGGCGATTTCTTCCACTGCAGCGAAACGCCCGCCAGCGGGCATAAAGGGTTGCAACAGGTGTTGGAACTTGTCCAGGTCTTCCCGGCGCCCGAGGACCATCTGCGGTGCGGCGTCGTGAAGGATGCCGGTGAGACGGTCGAGGTGGGTCTGGCGGTTGTACTCCGGAGCGAAGGCCGGCACCGCGATGACCCGGGCGTACAAACAGCCGAGGAACGCCGCCGCGTAATCGGCGCCGGTCGGCAGGATCAGCACGCATCGCTCGCCGCCCTGCACGCCGAGGTGCTGCTGAAGGCAGGCGGCAATCGAACGCGCCCTGGCATCCAGCTGGGCGTAGGTGGTCAGCAGTGGCGCCTGGTCCTCGTGGACGATGTGTCGAAGGGCAATCCGGTCCGGCTGGGTCTGCGCATAAAAGCCCACCAGTTCGGGAAAATGCGCGGCCTGATCTCGTATGGATTTCATTCTTTCACCTGTTTGTATCGGCAAGGCTCAACCCGCAGGCCGCGCAACGGCGGCCCACAACGTTGTGAGAAAAGAGTGGGTGGCCGCTGACGACCACCGTTGTGACGGGCTTTGTTTGAAGGCCCGGGCTTAGCGCGCGAGTTTCAGGGCCACGCGGGGCTCGGCCTGGGCCTGCAACGACCCATGGGCAGAGCGCGCCGAACACGGTTGCTGCTGATCGCCGAAGATCGATTCGACGACCTCCTGGGAACGGATCGCCAGCACCGACAACAGCGTGTCGCTCAAGCCGTGGCTGTCTTCGCAGCAACCCTGCAGGAAGATGCCCGCTTCGCTGCCGGGGGTCAGGGGCAAACGGTAGTGCCGGTCGACGTTGGCGCCCTCGATGTATTGCTGAATGCCCGAGAGCAGCTCCAGGTGATAGTCGCGGCGGTAGCCGGTGGCGAGCACGACAACGTCGAAGGACTCGCTGTGCATCTGGTCATGGGGCGCATCGCGCAGGAACAGCTCAATGCCGTCGGCGGCCACTTCGGCGTGGACCACTTCACGGTTGGTGAGCATGCGGTGACGCTCTTCGCCGCGCACCTTTTGCTGGTACATGCGCTGGAAAATCGTCTCGATCAGATCGGTGTCGACCACCGAATAGTTGGTGTTGCGGAACTCGTCGAACAGCGCGACGCGACGCTCCTGACTGTGGTTGAAAATAGTGTCGGTGAACGACGGGTTGAAGATCTGATTGACGAAGGGGCTGTCATCGGACGGCTTCAGCGCGCTGCCGCGAATCACCAAAGTGGCCTCGACGTTGTCGAAACGCGAGGCCAGGTCTTCGAAGATTTCCGCTGCGCTCTGACCGCCGCCGACCACCGCCACGCGCACCGGGCCGGGGCGATTGGCGAGGAGTTTTTCGATGCCGCCGCGGTAGCCGGCAGAGTGCAGCACGCGGGCATCTTCCAGACCGTCGAAGGCCACTGGCGCCTGGGGAATGCCGCCGATGCCGAACACCAGATTGCGCGCGCGACGGCGGGAGATTTCGCCGTGCTCATCGCGGGACAACACGTCCATGGCGACGAAGCGGCCGTCTTCGAAATGCGGTTCCACCGACATCACTTCGGCACCGTAATGGGCCTGTTCGTTGAAATGCGAGGCGGCCCAAGTCAGGTAATCGGTGTATTCCTCGCGGGTCGGGAAGAAGGTCTTCAGGTTGATGAAGTCCTGCAGGCGGCCGCGCTCGTTGAGGTAGTTGACGAAGGTGAAACGGCTGGCCGGATTGCGCAGGGTCACCAGGTCCTTGAGAAAGGAAATCTGCATGGTGGAACCGTCGATCAGCATGCCTTCGTGCCAGTTGAACGCCGGCTTTTTCTCGAGGAAACACACGTGGGGCGCCAGACCGCTGCGCTGGGCATGCTCCTGGGTGGCAATGGCCAAAGCCAGGTTCGACGGGCCGAAACCGATGCCGATGAAGTCGTAGACGAGTTCCATGCTTCCCTCTCGTAAGGCGCGACGCGCGATCGACTCCGGCAAGCCGCGCGACAAAATCGCTGGCGCCGGATGGCAGTTCACGCGCATCAAAAATGTTTAAGACTGATTCTCATTAACATGACGACTGAGGCTGACGGCTGTTTAGTCGCAGTCGCAGAAAATTCTTACAACGCCTCTACTGTCTTCATCTGGTAGGCAGCGCCAATCTCTTCCACCGCGTCGCGGCTGGCGTTTTCCCGGCGATCACCCTGCAGTTCGCTGAGCTGCCCGGACTCCATCTTCACCAGGCGGTCGGCCAGGTCGAAATACTGGTCGTCGTGGCTGATGGCGAACACCGTCACGCCGGCTTTTTTGAACATCGGCAGCAGCTCGCGGTAGAAGAAGCGGCGGAACAACGGGTCCTGATCGGCGGCCCATTCGTCCAGCAGCAGGATGTCGCGCTTCTCCAGCAGCGCCAGCATCAGCGCCAGACGCTTGCGCTGACCTTGGGAAAAACGCGTGTCGAGCAAGTGCCCGTCGGCGAGCTGCACCTTGTGCTTCATGTGCAGTTTCTCCAGCCAGTGCTCGACGTCAGCGACTTCAGCGTTCTGCCCATCGGCGCCGAGCAATTGAGCGAAAAGATGGAAGTCGGTGAACACGCTGGCGAACAGCTGACGATAGGCCAGCCAGTCGTCCGAGCCGATGACCTGGCCGTCGATCAGGATCGCCCCCGCCGACGGTCGATACAAACCGCTGAGCAAGCGCGCCAGGCTGGATTTGCCGCTGCCGTTGCCACCCATGAGGAACACCGTTTCGCCCCGGCGCAGGGTCAGGTTGACCGGGCCGACATCGAAACCGGGCTCGTCACCCTGGGGCGCATAGTGGTATTCAACGTCACGCAGTTCGAGGGTTTGCCAGTGGCCGGCGATGTGGCTCGGGGCGACGTCAAAGCTTTCGTGGTGCTCGGCCAGGGCCAGGGACTCGACTTTATCCAGCGCCACGCGCCCGGAGATCTGCGCCGGAATCGCTGCCACCGCCAGCACCAGCGGCGTGCGCATGAACAGCACGGTCAGCGCGTAGGTCGCCGCCACTTCCGTCGGCGCCCAGCCCAGGCCGTTGGCCAGGTAAAACGCCAGGCCAATGGTGCCGAGGACCATGATGTTGGCCCAGTTGCTGGCCAGGCCGTGATAACGATCGGCCAGGGTGAAATGCTCGCGGTAGCGCTGGGCGGCGACGTCGAAGGTTTCCTCGTACAGCCGGCGCGCGCGGTCGCGGTTGAGGGTCAGCTCCTTGCGCCCGTCGATCACCCCTTGATAGCTCTGATAGAGCTTGTCTTCGGACTCACGCAGCGCGCGGATGTGGGCGTTGAGCTTACCCACCAGCAGCCAGCCCACCCCCAACGTGAAAGCCATCCAGCACAAGGTGGTGATGAACAGCGACGGCGACAGCCAGGCCAGGTAACTGAACGACGCGATGCTGAGCACCGAGCCGTAGATCAGGTCCGGCAGCTGCACGAAGGCCATGGTCACCGCGCGAATGTCGCTGGACAGGCTGGCAAAAATCTTCGCCCCGCCGATGGATTCGATGCGCTCGATGTTGGTGTCCAGCAGGCGCTTGACCATCACCCGGCGCAGGCCGTAGACGAACCGGTGACCCAGGGCGGTCAGCGACAACGACGCCCCGGACGCCAGCGCCAGCAGCACGGCGAGCATCAGGCCAAACTGCCACAGCGCGGTGCCGAGGCCTTCGTGGCTGCTGATCATGCGTTGGTTGACGAAGGCAATCACGCCGACGCTCAACAGCCCGCTGCTGACGCTCAGCAGCAGCACCATCGCAAGCGGCCAGCGGTATTGCTGGAAGACCAGACGAACTAATTTCATGGATGACTCCGGGCAGTGAAAACGGGGGACATGGCGCGGCGGTGGCTAGAGCTCGCCGAGCCGCGCGCGGCAGTGAGACAAGGTGTCGCGCAGGAGGAAGTTGACCATCGTCGGCGAGGTGCCGATGACCTTGGCCACGTCGCGCTGGGTGTAGCCCTGGATCTGGCTGAGGTCGAAGACGATGCGCATGCGCTTGGGCAGTTCGTTGAGCGCCCCGACCAGCTGATCCAGTGACTCGCGACCGGCCAGCACACGTTCGGGGGACACCTCGAAACGTATCTGCTCTTCATGCTCGGCTTCGGCGCCGTGGTTGCGTTCAAGACGCTGGCGGCGAAGACGGTCGATGGACAGATTGCGCACGACGCGAAACATGTAGCGCGCCGGTTCCGCAGACGCCAGGTCGCTTTCGAGCATCTTCACGAAAGCGTCCTGGACCACGTCCTCGGCGCGGGCGCGACAGCCAAGGAATTTTGCCGCCAGGCGCATCAGCGCCTCGCGGTGGGTGTTGTAGGTGCCCATCAGCGCCTCGAGGCGCGGGTCTCTCGCGCCACGGGTGGCGCCAACACACGGTGAGCCGAGCCGGGTGGGCTGGCTCATTGCAGGGCGAAAATCCATCTTGTTCGACATCCCTGGTAACAAAGGAACGCGAAGGATAACGCAAACGATTCTCATTGCAACGTAAGAAAGTTTACCGATTGGTGAAACTTTCTCGCCGCACCCTGAGTCGTTTCGGCCCTGCAATCCTCATTTCATAAGGCGCAGCTCCAGGTATTGCAGGAGCATGATGGTCTTGCCGTCATTGATTTCACCGCTTTCCACCATGGCGATGGCCCGCTCGAAGTTCAGCTCCAGCACCTCGATGTCTTCGCCCTCCTCTTCCAGTCCGCCGCCGTCGCTGACTCGATCGTCGGGCTGGTATTCGCCGATGAAAAAGTGAATGCGCTCGGTCACTGAACCGGGGCTCATGAAGGCATCGAAGATTTTCTTCACCGAGCGCACGACGTAGCCGGTCTCTTCCTCGGCTTCCAGGCGAATGCGCTCTTCGGGGCTGGCGTTGTCCAGCAACCCTGCTGCCGCTTCAATCAAATAACCGCTGTGACCGTTGACGAAGGCCGGCATGCGGAACCGGCGGGTCAGCACCACGGTCCGGCGTTCGAGGTTGTACAACAGAATCGTCGCGCCATTGCCCCGGTCGTACACCTCGCGGGTCTGCGACTGCCAACTGCCGTCGCGGCGTTGCAGCTCGAAGCTGTATTTCTTGAGCACGTACCAGTTGTCAGAGAGGAGTTGTTCATCGGTGAGGCGGATGGGGGTGGAAGGCATGGTGGTCCTTATGGGTAGGGAGTGGTTGGATTTGGCTCATTGAGTTGGCGCAGCTGCAGGGATTTAAGCAACGACACGGAATTGTGAAAGTGACACGGATTTTGTGGGGGCGAGGTTGCTCGCGAAGAGGCCGAGGCATCCGTTACATCTCTGGCGCCTGAAATGCCGCCTTCGTGAGCAAGCTCACTCCCACATTGCCTACATGTGCCACTTCATCTGCGTTCCTGGCAAAACCCCGAACTATTGTTTCCATCGATTGCCAACATAGTCACGAACGCCGTTCAGTTTGCCTGTGCAAATCCGGATGATGGCGACACTGATTAACCAGACAAGGATTTGCCCGCAATGTCCATCAACATGACCATTCTGTTGGCCCTCATCGTTTCGTTTTCCATCGCCCTGGTCGGCGTGGTGCATATCTGACACTGGCTGCAGATACGCATTAGGCGCCGAAGCCCGGTCCGGCACACCAGATCGGGCCATCGATCGTCACTTTTTACTCGTGAAACGCCGCTACCGTCTCCTTACTGCCGACAAAAAAACTGTCGGCGACGATGCGCAGCGGCTGCAGATCCAGGTCGCTCTTGCCCCCGTCGATCAGGCGCGCGAAGTGCCCGTACATCGCCGGGTACTCGCCCTCCTCCGATACGGCCTGCGTCACGCCGTCGATGCTGACCTGCGCGCCGCCCGCGTCCAGACGCATCACGCCCTCGTCGCATTGCAGCTCGATTCTCCACTGCTCGTTGACGCTGTGATCGAAATCCAGTTCGGCAATCACCTGCACGTTCTCACCGGAGCGCATCTGCAACGACGCCGCAATCGGCGACTGGCAGTTGCTCGGCACGCTGAGGTTCGCCGATTCGACGAACAGCGCGCGGGGCAGCAGTTCGGTGACGATCGACAACGCGTTGATCCCCGGATCGAACACGCCCAGCCCGCCCGCCTGCCAGATCCACGCCTGGCCCGGGTGCCATTTGCGCACCTGCTCTTTCCAGTCGATCCGCACCTGTTTGAGGGTCTTGCCTTCAAGCCATTGCACCGCGTTGCCCACGCCCGGGGCGAAACGTGAATGCCAGGCGAACAGCCCGCTGACGCCCGCTGCATTGACCCCGTGGATCAGGGCAAGGGCTTCACCGAGGGTCGAGCACGGCGGTTTTTCCACCAGCACGTGTTTGCCGGCTTTCAGCGCCTGTTCAACCAGCGCAAAACGCCCTTGGGGCGGCGTGCAAAAGGCGATGGCGTCCACCGCCGGTCCTTCGGCCAGCAGTTCAGCCAGGGAGCTGAAATTGGGCACGCCCGGGCAGTGCTGGCCCAGCGTCGCCACAGCCACCAGCTCAAAGCGGTCACTGCCGTGGATCGCCGGCACATGCTGGTCCTGGGCGATCTTGCCGTAACCCACCAGCCCTAAACGAATCGGATGCATCGATGACTCCTGTGATGTTGTCGTTGTTATGACAGACGCGCCCCAAACGAGACGCGCTAAAGCAATTCAATGAAGCGGTGCTGCCTCGCCCTGCTGGTATTCGCGAGGGGTGCAGCCGAACTCCCGGCGGAACACGGTGTGCAGGTATTGCGCGGACTTGAAGCCGCAGTTTTGCGCGATGTCGGCGATGGCCGAGTCACCGTGTTTCAGCCCTGAAGCGGCGGCAGTCAGTTTGAAGCTCAGAATCTCGTCATGCACGCTGCAGCCGCGTTCCTTGCGAAAGTGTGATTCCAGGGAAGAACGGGAAATGCCGACGTAGCCCGCGACCTGGGCGGTCTTGATGCCCTGGCACGCGTACTGGCGAATGAAATGCAGCGCCTGCATGACGTAAGGGTTCCCCAGCGGCTGATGCAGGCTGGAGGCCTGAACGTTGATGGCCTCGGGGGGCACCAGAATCTGGCGAGCGGTCGAGGGCATGCCGTGGAGCATCTGGTGCAGCAACTGCGCCGCCGTGCGCCCCATCAGCTGGGTGCCTTGCGTCACCGAACTGAGCGGCACCCGCGTCAGGGTGCGGGTCAGCGGGTCGTTGTCGATGCCGATCAGCGCCACCTGCTCGGGCACCGCAATGCCGGCCGTCAGACACGCTTGCAGCAACTGCCGGGCGCGGGCGTCGCTGACGGCGATGATGCCAATGGGTTTGGGCAGGCTTTGCAGCCAGGTGATCTGCTGTTCGACGGCGCTGTCCCACAACGGCGCGCTGGTGCTCAGACCGCGATAGACCTCGCCGTACAGACCGTCACGCTGCAACAGCCGGCGAAAGGCTTTCTCACGCTCCTGGGCCCAGCGATTGCTCTGGGCTTCCGGCAGGCTGAAACAGGCGAAGCGCGTCAGACCCGCCTCGATCAGGTGCTCGTAGGCCAGCTTGATCAGGGCGAAGTTGTCGGTGGCCACGTAGGGAATGTGCTTCGGGTAGGCCCGCTCGTCCTCGTAGGAACCGCCCACGGCCACCACCGGCAAGGTGCTGCCGGCCAGCGCCTCGCCGATCAGCGGATCGTCGAAGTCGGCAATGATGCCGTCGCCCTGCCAGCGCTCGATGCCCTTCAGGCGGCAGAGAAAGTCCTCTTCCAGAAACAGATCCCAGGTCGCGCGGGTGCTGCTCAGGTAATTGCCGATGCCGGTGATGATGCCGCGGTCGTAGATCTTGCCGCCGTTGAACAACAGCGCGATGCGGTGAGCGGGCGGGACGGTTTTCATTATTGTTCCCCGGGCCTGTGAAGCGAGTCGGCACAGACTAGGCCTGCGCCGGGGGAATCTCAATACTCAAAATCGAACACCGAGTTGGTGATTTTCGCAATCGGCGCGGACGGGGCCGTTGCTAGTATCGGCACACAGGCAATCACACATCGCCCGTCAACGCTGGCAAGAATAATAAGGAAACCCCGATGCCCTGCTTCCCCGATGTCGACACCATTCGCTACGAAGGCCCCGGCAGCGAGTCGCCCCTCGCCTTCCGCCATTACGACGCCAACAAGATCATCCTCGGCAAGCCCATGCGCGAACACCTGCGCATGGCCGCCTGCTACTGGCACACCTTCGTCTGGCCCGGCGCTGATATGTTCGGCGTCGGCACCTTCAAGCGGCCATGGGTCAAACCGGGGGACGCCATGGAGCTGGCGCGCTTGAAGGCCGATGCAGCATTCGAATTCTTCTCCAAGCTGGGCATCGACTACTACAGTTTCCACGACACCGACGTCGCCCCCGAAGGCGCCAGTCTGAAAGAGTACAGCCGCAACTTCGCGCAGATGGTCGACGAACTCGAACGCCATCAGGAACGGAGCGGCATTCAGCTGCTGTGGGGCACCGCCAATTGCTTCAGCAACCCGCGCTTCGCCGCCGGCGCTGCGAGTAATCCGGACCCGGAAGTGTTCGCCTTTGCCGCCGCTCAGGTGTTCAGCGCGATGAACGCGACCCATCGGCTCAAGGGCTCGAACTACGTGCTGTGGGGTGGCCGCGAGGGTTACGAGACGCTGCTCAATACCGACCTTGCGCGCGAGCGCGAGCAACTGGGCCGCTTCATGGCCATGGTGGTCGAGCACAAACACAAGATCGGTTTTACCGGCGACCTGCTGATCGAGCCCAAACCCCAGGAGCCGACCAAGCACCAGTACGATTACGACACGGCCACGGTGTTCGGCTTTCTGCAACAGTTCGGCCTGGAGAAAGAGATCAAGGTCAATATCGAGGCCAACCACGCCACCCTCGCCGGCCACAGTTTTCACCATGAAATCGCCACCGCGGCGTCCCTCGGCATCTTCGGCAGCATCGACGCCAACCGCGGTGATCCGCAGAACGGCTGGGACACCGATCAGTTCCCCAACAGCGTCGAAGAGCTGACCCTGGCCACCTACGAAATTCTCAAGGCCGGCGGTTTCAAGAACGGCGGCTACAATTTCGATTCGAAAGTGCGCCGGCAGAGCCTGGACGAAATCGATCTGTTCTACGGCCACGTCGCGGCCATGGACGTCCTCGCGCTGTCGCTGGAACGGGCTGCTGCGATGATTCAGGACGATAAGCTGCAAGCGTTCAAGGACCAGCGCTACGCCGGCTGGGACCAACCGTTCGGGCGCGCCGTGCTGTCGGGGGATTTCAGCCTGGATTCTCTGGCGCAGCACGCCATGGACAACGAACTTAACCCGCAGGCCGGGAGCGGCCGCCAGGAAATGCTCGAAGGCGTGGTGAACCGGTTTATCTATCCCTGACAGCAGGCGCCCGCGATTCCCATGCAGGACCGGCGAGGTCATCACCAAATCCGCTGGATGGACGCGATGCTTTTCGTAGGACCGGCTTTAGCCGGGAAGAGGCCAATGCGTGCAACATTCATCTTGCGGTGTGACGCCAACAGCTTCCCGGCTAAAGCCGGTCCTACAGTCGAGGTCAACGCCAAATCCGCGGGCTGGACGCGGTGGTTTTCGTAGGACCGGCTTCAGCCGGGAAGAGGCCAATGCGTGCAACATTCATCTTGCGGTGTGACGCCAACAGCTTTCCGGCTAAAGCCGGTCCTACAACCGAGGTCATCGCCAATGCCGTCGGATGGACGCGGTGGTTTTCGTAGGACCGGCTTCAGCCGGGAAGAGGCCAGTGGTAGCACCCTCACATTTGCAGCGTGACGACTGACGCATTCCCGGCTAAAGCCGGTCCTACAGTCGAGGTCAACGCCAAATCCGCTGGATGGACGCGATGGTTTTCGTAGGACCGGCTTCAGCCGGGAAGAGGCCAATGCGTGCAACATTCATCTTGCGGTGTGACGCCAACAGCTTCCCGGCTAAAGCCGGTCCTACTAAGGGAATTGCGTTGGTTACATTCTCACGACAATTCCCTGCTCGCGGCGCGCGGCCAGTATCTACAGTTCCACCGGCAAACCCATACATGCTCGAAAAGTGTCTTTAAACAAAAATAACAGGACGCAACCCCATGAAGAGTTTCAAGACCACCCTGCTCGCCAGTGCTCTGGCCCTGCTCAGCCTGCCCGTCATGGCCGATTCGGCCCATCCGAAAATCGGCTTTTCCATCGATGACCTGCGCCTCGAACGCTGGGCCCGGGACCGCGATTACTTCGTCGCGGCAGCGGAGAAAATGGACGCCAAGGTCTACGTACAGTCCGCCGATGCCAACGAAGGCAAACAGATCTCCCAGATCGAAAACCTGATCTCCCGCGGCGTCGACGTCATTGTCATCGTGCCGTTCAACGCCACCGTGCTGACCAACGCCGTCGCTGAAGCCAAGAAGGCCGGCATCAAAGTGGTGTCCTACGACCGGCTGATCCTCAACGCCAACATCGACGCCTATATCTCCTTCGATAACGAAAAAGTCGGCGAAATGCAGGCGGCGGGCGTGCTCAAGGCAGCCCCGAAAGGCAACTACTTCCTGCTCGGCGGGGCACCCACCGACAACAACGCCAAGGTCCTGCGCGAAGGCCAGATGAAAGTGCTGCAGCCAGCCATCGACAAGGGCGACATCAAGATTGTCGGCCAGCAGTGGGTCAAGGAATGGAACCCGACCGAAGCCCTGAGCATCGTCGAAAACGCCCTGACCAAAAACAACAACAAGATCGACGGCATCGTCGCCTCAAACGACGCCACCGCCGGCGGCGCGATTCAGGCCCTCGCCGCGCAGAAGCTGGCCGGCAAGGTGCCCATCTCCGGGCAAGACGCCGACCTGGCAGCGGTCAAGCGCGTGATCGACGGCACCCAGACCATGACCGTCTACAAACCGCTGAAACTCATTGCCTCGGAAGCGGCAAAACTGTCCGTGCAACTGGCGCGCAATGAAAAGCCTACGTACAGCTCGCAGTACGACAACGGCACGAAGAAGGTCGACACCATCCTCCTGACCCCGACGCCGCTGACCAAGGACAACATCGATCTGCTGGAGAAGGACGGGTTTTACACCAAGGATCAGATCGCCGGGAAGTGATCACTTTTTGCAGATTGCCATAGCTGCAGTGTGACCCCTGCACCGACACCTGTAGGAGCGTGGCTTGTCCCGCGAGCGGCGGGGAACCCGTCGTAAAACCTGACACTGTGGTTTGCCTGACACAACGCGTCTGCTGAATTTACGACTGATTCGAAGCCGGTCGCGGGACACGCCGCGCTCCTGCACAAGAACTCCGGCCTGTCCTGGAATACCGCGCCATGTCCGACTATCTGCTGCAAATGAACGGCATCGTCAAATCCTTCGGCGGCGTCAAGGCGCTCAATGGCATCGACATCAAGGTGCGGGCCGGCGAATGCGTCGGCCTGTGCGGCGAGAACGGCGCCGGCAAATCGACCCTGATGAAAGTCCTCTCGGCGGTCTATCCCCACGGCACCTGGGAGGGTGAAATCCTCTGGGACGGCCAGCCGCTGAAGGCGCAATCCATCAGCGAAACCGAGGCCGCCGGGATCGTCATCATTCACCAGGAACTCACCCTCGTCCCCGACCTGTCGGTGGCGGAAAACATCTTCATGGGCCATGAACTGACCCTGCCGGGCGGGCGGATGAATTACCCGGCGATGATTCACCGCGCCGAAGCCCTGATGCGCGAACTGAAAGTGCCGGACATGAACGTCGCCCTGCCGGTCTCGCAATACGGCGGCGGCTATCAGCAACTCGTGGAGATCGCCAAGGCGCTGAACAAGCAGGCGCGACTGCTGATCCTCGACGAACCCTCTTCGGCCCTGACCCGCTCGGAAATCGACGTCCTGCTCGACATCATTCGTGATCTCAAAGCCAAAGGCGTCGCCTGCGTCTACATTTCCCACAAGCTCGATGAAGTCGCTGCCGTCTGCGACACCATCTCGGTGATCCGCGACGGCAAACACATCGCGACCACGGCCATGGCCGACATGGACATTCCCAGCATCATCACGCAGATGGTCGGCCGCGAGATGAGCAACCTCTACCCCACCGAACCCCACAGCGTCGGTGAGGTGATTTTCGAGGCGCGCCACGTCACCTGCTACGACGTCGACAACCCGAAGCGCAAACGCGTGGACGACATCTCCTTCGTGCTCAGGCGCGGGGAAATCCTCGGCATCGCCGGGCTGGTCGGGGCCGGCCGCACCGAACTGGTCTCGGCACTGTTCGGCGCTTACCCGGGACGCTACATCGGCGAAGTGTGGCTGGACGGTAAAGCCATCGACACGCGCACACCGCTCAAATCCATCCGCGCGGGGCTGTGCATGGTCCCCGAGGACCGCAAACGCCAAGGCATCATTCCCGACCTTGGCGTCGGTCAGAACATCACCCTCGCCGTGCTCGACAGCTTCGCCCACCTGACGCGAATCGACGCCGAAGCCGAGCTGGGCAGCATCGACAAGGAAATCGCGCGCATGCACCTGAAGACCGCGAGCCCGTTCCTGCCGATCACCAGCCTCTCTGGCGGCAATCAGCAAAAAGCCGTGCTGGCGAAGATGCTGCTGACGAAGCCGCGGGTGCTGATTCTGGACGAGCCCACCCGCGGCGTGGACGTCGGCGCCAAATACGAAATCTACAAACTGATGGGCGCGCTGGCGGCCAGCGGCGTGTCGATCATCATGGTGTCGTCGGAGCTGGCCGAAGTGCTCGGCGTCTCCGACCGGGTGCTGGTGATCGGCGACGGCCAGCTGCGCGGGGACTTCATCAACGAAGGGCTGACCCAGGAACAGGTGCTCGCGGCCGCACTCAGTCAGTCCGGCGACACTGCGCACAACAAAAACAATAACGACCGGCCAGGTGCTGTGGGAGACGCGCGTCAATGAATCAGCTCAAGCAACTGTTCACCCGCTACAAAATGCTCGCACTGGTGATCGCCATCGCGGTCATCTGGCTGTTCTTCAGCTGGGAGACCGACGGAGGCTTTCTGACGCCGCGCAATCTGTCCAATCTGCTGCGGCAGATGTCGATCACCGGGATTCTGGCCTGCGGCATGGTGCTTGTGATCATCAGCGGTGAGATCGATCTGTCGGTGGGGTCGTTGCTCGGCCTGCTCGGCGGCGTGGCGGCGCTTCTCGACGTGGTCTACCACCTGCCGCTGCCGCTGAACCTGTGCATCGTCGCCGGCTGCGGGCTGTTGATCGGGCTGGCCAACGGCTGCATGACCGCGTACCTGCGCATCCCGTCATTCATCGTCGGCCTGGGCGGCATGCTCGCGTTTCGCGGCATTCTGCTGGGGATCACCGGCGGCACCACCATTGCGCCGGTGTCGCCGGAGCTGGTCTACATCGGCCAGGGGTATCTGCCGCCGCTGGTGGGGATCGTGCTTGGCGTGCTGCTCTTCGCGCTGACGCTGTTCCTGACCTGGCGTCAGCGCAGCAACCGCGCTTTGCACGGGCTGGCGGCCCATTCACTGGTTCGGGATGTGGTGCGGGTCGTGGCGATTGGCGCCGTCCTGGCGGGCTTCGTCTATACGCTGAACAGCTACGACGGGATTCCGGTGCCGGTCCTGCTGCTGTTGGTCCTGCTCGGCGTGTTCAGCTACATCACCACCCAGACCGTGTTCGGCCGGCGCATCTACTCGGTGGGCAGCAACATGGAAGCCACGCGGCTTTCCGGCATCAATGTGCAGGCGGTGAAATTGTGGATCTTCGGCATCATGGGCGTCATGTGCGCCCTCGCCGGCCTGGTCAACACCGCGCGCCTGGCTGCGGGTTCGCCGTCGGCGGGCAACATGGGTGAACTCGACGCCATCGCCGCCTGCTTCATCGGCGGCACCTCCATGCGCGGCGGCTCGGGCACCGTCTACGGCGCCCTGCTCGGCGCCCTCGTCATCACCAGCCTCGACAACGGCATGTCCATGCTCGACGTCGACAGCTACTGGCAGATGATCGTCAAGGGCAGCATTCTGGTGCTGGCGGTGTGGGTGGATGTGAGCACGCGGGCGGGACGACGGTGAGTGCTTAACCACACCGACTTTCACTACACTCGAGTCTGTAGGGGCCGGCTTGCTGGCGAACCGGCTGTGTAAGCTCACACGTTCATGCCTGGACAAGTGCCTTCGCCAGCAAGTTGGAGCGCCGGACCGGTAAATCCTGGATCTGTCGTACACGCCTCGCGACAACCTGCCGGTTCTCGATTCAGGACGACGGTGTAACATACGGCCCACCACTCAATGTCGAGGTTGCCATGACCGGACTATCGCTGAACCTCCCGGAAGACCTATCCAACTCCCTCGCCGACCTCGCAAAGGCCCATGGCCAGAGCGCAAGCTATCTGGCGATGGATGTCCTTCGTGACTACATCGAACACGAAAAGACCCTGACCACTCAGATCGAGCAAGCGGTGATTGAGGCAAACGAAGGAAAATTCGCGAGCGACCAGCAAGTCGCGGCGATGCGCGCCCGGCGCTGGGGTCGGGATGCGAGTTGAGTGGCTGGAACAAGCCCTCAAGAATCTCAAGGATGAAGCCGATTACATTGCGCTGGAGAACCCGGACGCCGCTGATGATTTCGCCGATGCCATTTTCGCGAGCGTCGATAACTTGGCTTTGTTTCCCGGTATGGGCCGTGAGGGTCGGGTTAAGAATACGCGGGAATGGGCGGTACCCAATTGGTCCTATTTGATACCGTACCGACTTGTCGGCGACCGACTGCAGATCCTCGGGATTTTTCATACAAGACAGCGGCCTCGCGCAAATTGGTGACCGCTGACAATCCGGACTCCGGGAGCCTGTAGGCGCTCCGAACTCACCGCCCCTCCAGCAACTCCCCCGCCCGATCCAGCAACCCCAGCGGATCGTCCGTCTTGTGAATGTCCACCGAGAGCATCTGCCGAAATTTTCGCGCGCCGGGGAAGCCGGTGCCCAGGCCCAGCACGTGGCGGGTGATGTGGTGCATGGAGCCGCCGTCGCGTAGGTGCGCTTCCACATAGGGGCGCATCAGCGCCAGGGCTTCGGCGCGGGTGATCTGCGGGGCGTCGCTGCCGAAAAGTTCGCGGTCCACGCCGGCCAGCAGGTAGGGATTGTGATACGCCTCGCGGCCAAGCATCACGCCGTCGAAGGTGTTCAGGTGCGCCTGGCAGTGCTCCAGGGTCTTGATGCCGCCGTTGAGGATGATCTCCAGTTCGGGGAAGTCCTGCTTCAACTGCGCGGCGATGTCATAACGCAGCGGCGGAATGTCACGGTTTTCCTTGGGCGACAGGCCCTCGAGAATGGCGATACGTGCATGCACAGTGAAGCTCGTGCAGCCGGCGTCGCGAACGGTGCCAACGAACTCGCACAGCTGCTCGTAACTGTCGCGGCCGTTGATGCCGATGCGGTGCTTGACGGTCACCGGAATCGTCACGGCGTCGCGCATGGCCTTGACGCAATCGGCCACCAACTGCGGATGCCCCATCAACACCGCGCCGATCATGTTGTTCTGCACGCGATCGCTCGGGCAACCGACGTTGAGGTTGACCTCATCGTACCCCGCGGCCTGCGCCAGACGCGCGCTGGCAGCAAGGTCGGCCGGGTTGCTGCCGCCCAACTGCAAGGCCAGCGGATGCTCCGTTTCGTCATGGCGCAAAAAGCGCTCGGTATCGCCGTGCAGCAACGCGCCGGTGGTCACCATTTCGGTGTACAGCAGCGCATTTTTCGACAGCAGACGCAGGAAGAAACGGCAGTGACGGTCCGTCCAGTCCATCATCGGGGCCACGGAAAAACGCCGTGAGGGCTCGGACGGAAGGCGGTCGGTACGGGGTTCTGTGATAGGCAACATGGGCGCAATTAGCAGGTCGGGCGAAGGGGGACGCGCATTCTAACAGCTCGCCCGCCAGGCTGAAGCCGATCCGGCTGAAAAGACACCCTCTGCAGAACCGGTTCCATCCTGACATTAATGACCCAAGTGTTCAGAACTTATAACAACTTAAGCGATACCGCACAGTCCTACACTTAGCGACGCTACTAAACATTAGCACGCTAACAACCGCCTTTTAAAACACGCTTTTTACACGCCCATAGACGCTGGCGTTATTAACGCCATCGCCCGTTGGATTCTTTGACGCCATTAATTCGCAACGTGGTTAATCCACTACTCTTTAAACAGGGTTATTTAAATAAGAAAGGAAGTTGACGCCAACAAAATAAATGAACTTTATTTTAACTCACCACTGGCAAAGTATTTTTATTGAGATATAACAAGTAACAACCTGCACACACGAACGTACAAACATGACAACCCTTAAGTTCATCGGCCTATGGCTGCTGCCTCTGTGCGCCGCCACCACGGCGCTTGCTCAGCCCAGCGTGAATACTTCCGCGACGGTTGAACAACACCGGACGCTTAACCATCGTGACGTCGGCGGTATTGTGATCGGGCAGACCATGACGCTGGCAGGCCGAACGTTTTATGACAGTTTCGCAAACACCTGGCGTGAGAAAGATGAAGCGGAAACATTCACCGTCACTATTACCGAGCGGCCCACGGCGCGTTTAGGCAGCCAGGTATTCGTGGATTACGGCAATCGCCGGTTATTTCAAATGTTCCTGCCACCCAATCGAACGCTTATTCCGGCCATTGCCGCCGACGCGGCCGGCCAGGTGTATCAGGGCATCCTTGATTATCAATTGGCACAATTCTTTGGCGACCCGGACATGGGACGAGACGAGCTATGAAAGCACTCACTATTAACCGCAGTTTGGTGGTTGTTGCCAGCCTCGCCTTGATGGCCGGCATGGGGTCAGGCGTCCAGGCCAGCGAACTGGCGTATGTCCCGAACAACCCGTCATTTGGCGGCAATCCGTTGAACGGCCCGGTGCTGCTCAATCAGGCGCAGGCGCAAAACCATTACGTCGAAAAGTCTTCATCGTCCGGCGCCTACGCCGGGCAGACCGCGCTGACCCAGTTCAACAGCATGTTGCAGAGCGCCATCCTCAGCCGGGTGTCGTCGGCGGTCACGTCCAGCATCGTCGGTACCAACGGCCAACTGGTGCCGGGCACCGTCGAAACCACTGACTTCCGCATCGCAATCACCAACCTGCAAGGCGGCCTGCTGCAGATCGTCACCACCGACAAGAACACCGGCCAGACCACCCAGTTTCAAGTGAATCAACCGTAACACCCGTCGCACCCGCTACCCCGCAACACCCCACTACCCAACTGAATAAGGAAGATCACCATGCAAGCACGCAAATCCTTACTGTCTCTGGCCATCCTGTTTGCTGTCTCCGGTGCGGCCATGGCCGACTCCAGCACCGTCAACACCACCCAGGCAGGTTCTGACAACGGACTGAACGTCGAGCAACGCGGCGCCACCCAGTCCACTGTCACCGTTAATCAGAACGGCGGCCGTAACACCGCAGGCGCTATCAACCAGACGGCCACTTACAGCAACCTGACGATCAATCAGACCGGCTACTACAACCTCAGCAGCGCCAAACAGGCCGGGAACAACAATACCGGCTCCATCACTCAGAACGGCGGCGGCCCTCAGCCGCAGATCGCCAGCCTGGATCAGTCCGGCGGCTACAGCAAAGCCAGCATTGATCAACAGAGCAACCACAGCACCAGCGCCTCCATCACCCAGGGCGGCGGTAACAACAACACCGCCAGCACTTCGCAGATCGGCAATAGCACGCGCGTCGGCACGACTGTCTCCCAAGCCGGCAGCTACAACCTGGCGACTGTTTCGCAAGAGAGAAATAACAACACCGTCACCAGCAGCGTCACCCAGGCGGGCAACAGCAATACCGGGATTGTTTCGCAACAGCATAACGCCCAGCAGGTGTCCGCCACTCTGCAACAGAACGGCAACTACAACGTCGGCTCGATCCAGCAGAACGACACCCTCGTCACCACAGCCAAGGCTCAACAGCGCGGCGATTTCAACACGCTTTCCGTTTCGCAGAACGGCTCTCTGCTGAACGCCGACGTCCAGCAGAACGGCAACAACAACTACGCGTCCAGCACCCAGACCGGCCTTAACAACGAAGATACGCTGCTGCAGACCGGCAACAACAACCGCGCGGCTGTGAGCCAGACCGGCACCGGCACTTACCTCTCCACCAACGCCGTTCGCCTGACTCAGTCCGGCAACAACATGGTCGCCAACGTCAGCCAGACCGGCGGCAGCGGCAACGTGGCAACGATCTACCAACACTAAGATGGTGTACCCCGCCAGGTTCTGGCGGGGTTTTCTTGCGGGAAGAAAAAGAATGCGCGTCCGCCCCCTCATGTTGATCGTCACCGCCGTCATGCTGATTGCCGGCTGCACCACGTCCCGCCCTGCCGCGACCATTTCCCCGGCCACGCTGTCGCCTGCGACCCAGAGCCTGCGTGACCTGACTCACCTGCCGCCGCCCGCTGGCCCCATCAGCGTTGCGGTGTACGGCCTGCGCGACCAGACCGGGCAATACAAACCGTCCCCCGACAGCTCGTTTTCCACCTCGGTGACCCAGGGCGCCGCGTCGCTGCTGATCAGCGCCCTGCGGGACTCACGCTGGTTCAAGCCGGTGGAACGCGAAAACCTTCAGGACCTGCTGACCGAGCGCAAAATCATCCGCGCCCTGGAGCAGCCCCAGGACCAGGCCCAGGTGCAACTGCCTGCGCTGCGACCGGCGAACATGATCATCGAAGGCGCCATCGTCGCCTACGAAAGCAATGTGCGCACCGGCGGCATCGGCGTTCGCTATCTGGGTGTCGGGCCCTCGGAGCTTTACCGTCAGGATCAGGTGACCGTCAACCTGAGGGCGGTGGACATCCGCACCGGTGACATCATCCAGAGCATCACCACCACCAAGACCATATTCTCGATCCAGGTCGATTTCGGCATCTTCCGTTTTGTCTCCCTCAAGCACCTGCTGGAGGTGGAGACCGGCGTGTCACGCAACGAGCCCGTGCAGCAATGCGTTCGCGAAGCCATCGAGACGGCGTTGATCCACATGATTGCCCAAGGTGCGCGGGACGGTAGCTGGAACCTGAAAAATCCCACTGACCTGAACAAACCGCTGCTGCAGAGTTACCTGCAGAGCTACGACGAACAGATGACCACCTTGCCGCTGGCTGACGCGGACAAGGACATCGTTGCCACAGGAGAGAAAAATGGAACGCAACGCTAAAGGATTCGGCTGGGTCGCAGCGGCACTGCTGCTCACCGGCACGCTCGCCCAGGCGCAGGATCTGGTGCGCGAAGCACGCTACGCGGACATCACCGTCGGCAACAGCGTCGCCACCATCTTGCAGATCGGCGCCTATAACACTGCGCGCGTCGATCAAAGCGGGGCCCGACAGAATCAGGCCGTGAGCCAGACCGGCAGTCGCAACCAGGCGGTGGTCAACCAGAGCGGCGTCAACAACGCGCTCACCGCCCAGCAGTACGGCACAGCGAACACCGCGCAGGTCAGCCAGTCGGGCAACAACAACCAGACCGGCGTGATGCAGAACGGCACCGACAACGCCGCAAGCGTGGTGCAGACCGGCGCCTACAATCAGGCCTTCGTCGGGCAGTACGGTCAGGCCAACCAGGCCAGCGTTACCCAGGCCGGATCGGGCGGCGCCGTCTCCATCAAGCAGTTCGGCGACAACATGAACGCAAGCGCGACCCAACGGTGACCTTGATGATGGATTTCACGCAGCTGGTGGTGACGGTTGACGCCCAGCGCAGCGGCTCGACGGTGGTGATCCGCCCGCACCTCGAGAATCCTGCCCCGCTGACGCTGCAATACCGAATGACCGTCAGGCAGAACAGCGCCCAAGGCACCTCGGCCATCAACCAGCAGGGCGACCTGCAGAACGGCGTCGCGGCAAACAGCGTGAGCCTGACGCTGCCGGCTGACGCCACGTGTCAGGTGCATCTGGAGGTCTTCGACCGCACCACGCTGATCAAATCGGTGGACAGCGACTGCGGCGACACGCCCGCCCGCTGATTCAGACGGTGCGGGTTCAGAAGCACAAGCCGCATCAGCGCCCTCTCCCTCGCTCGGCCCCCGACCGTCAGCGGATAAGATGCCGGGCGCCGGGAACATCCCGGGCGGTCCGGGCTCCAACCAGTCTGGATCGAGTATCCGCCCTCCTCGGGAACCGACAGACCATGACCCCGCGCTGCCCTTTTAAAAAGCTCGCACCGCCCGGATCATGGCTGACGCGCAGGCGCGACGTTTGCGCAAACGCAGGCGTCTAAACCGGCGTGTCTGTCGCGGTTTACGCCCTTGAGTGACCGGCGGCGCTCGGGTAATGTCAGCACAACCACAGGACAGAGCACGCTCATGACTTCCAAGCTGGAACAACTCAAGCAATTCACCACCGTCGTTGCCGACACCGGCGACTTCGCTGCCATCGAAAAACTCAAACCCGTCGACGCCACCACCAACCCTTCCCTCTTGCTCAAGGCCGCTTCCAGCGACAGCAACAGCGATCGGTTGAAAGAGGCGTTCACCGGCAGCAACAACGACATCAACGTCGCCAGCGACCGTTTCGCCGTCGCCATTGGCCGCGAGATTCTGAAAGTGGTCCCGGGCCGCGTCTCCACCGAAGTGGACGCACGCCTGTCGTTCGACACCCAGGCCTGCATCGAACGCGCCGACCGCATCGTCGGTCTGTACGAAGATTTCGGCATCGGTCGCGACCGCATCCTGATCAAGCTGGCGTCAACCTGGGAAGGCATCAAGGCCGCTGAAGTGCTGGAAAAGAAAGGCATCCAGTGCAACCTGACCCTGCTGTTCTCCTTCGCCCAGGCCCAGGCCTGTGCCGATGCCGGCGTGTTCCTGATCTCGCCATTCGTAGGTCGCATCTACGACTGGTACAAGAAAGCCGAAGGCAAAGACTACGTCGGTGCAGAAGACCCGGGCGTGCAGTCGGTGACCCGCATCTACAACTACTACAAGGCCAATGATTACAAGACCGTGGTCATGGGCGCCAGCTTCCGCAACCTCAGCCAGATCGAAGAACTGGCCGGCTGCGACCGTCTGACCATCAGCCCTGACCTGCTGCAGAAACTGGCAGAAGACAACGGCACGCTGGCGCAGAAACTCAAGCCGGGCAACGGTGGCGAGGCGCGCGTGACCCTCAACGAAAGCCAGTTCCGCTGGGCTTCCAACGAAGACGCCATGGCCACCGAGAAACTGGCCGAAGGCATCCGTCAGTTCGCCCGTGACCAAGTGGCACTGGAAAAAATGCTGTCGGCCAAAGCGTAAAGCGTCAGGCATGTAAAAAGGGCGGCACCCTCACAGGTGCCGCCCTTTTTTAATGCCTCGGTTCAGGACCGAGGCGTGTTACTGGTGTTCGAGTGCGTTGACCAGATCGCGGAAGGCTTCGCGGTTCGAATCGTTCAAGCCCATGAGGATCTTGTGGGCCTCCAGCACCTTCGCCTTGACCACGTCTTCGCACTGATCCTGGCTCGGCAGATCGCTCAGCGCTTCAGGACGCGGAATCGGCCGACCGACAATGTTGAACACCTGATCGAAGCCCATCGACTGCAACAGGCGCGTGATGTCTTCGTGGGTGGTGACGACCGTCGGCAACAACCCGGCCTTCTGGCGCGAGAGGATCGATAACTTGGCCAGCAGACCGAGGGTCGTGCTGTCGATGCTGCGGGTTTCGGTCAGATCGATGACCACCGTCGAGAAGTTCATCGAGGTGAAGATCCGTTCAATTGTCGCATCCAACGCCGAGCACAGTGTCAGACGCACTTCACCCACAAACTTGAGGACGAATGTGCCGTCTTGCTCGGCGAACTGGATTCTACCGGTACTCATTAAAGGTTCCTGCTCAACACTAACAAGGCGATATCATCCGGCATCTCCCCTAGCGTGGCCAATCCAAACGTTTGGCGCAGACCATCCAGGCTGCCCCCCGCCGCCTTGACCAGTTCGGGCAAGCTGGCTTCTTTCTCTTTGAGTGTATCACCTGGCAGAAGGTCCAGAATGCCGTCGGACAGCAGCGTCAGACTAAAGGACTCCGGCAGATCGATGACGTGATCGGTGTAAGTCGCTTCGTTGAACAGCCCGACGGGCAGACCCCGGCCTTCCAGGTAATGGGTGTCGCCCGGGGTGTAGAACACCGGCAGCGGCAAATGGCCGCCGACGCTGTAGGTCAACTGCCCGGTGTCTTCGTCGATCACGCCGCCCACCATCGTCACGTGCTTGCCCAGCTTGCAGCTGATCAGTCCGCGATTGATATGGCCCAGCACGTCTGACGGCTTGAACTCCGGCAGACTGCCGCCGCGCTTTGATTCGAACAGCAGACGCGTGGTCATGAATTTCAACAGCACGGTGATGAACGCAGACGACGCGCCATGGCCGGACACGTCCGCCAGGTAGAACGCAACACGGCGCTCATCGACCCGGAAATAGTCAACGAAATCCCCCGACAGGTACAGCGACGGGATGATCTCATGTTCGAATTCGAACGCATCAATGGCCCAAGGGCTGGTAGGCAGCATGTTCATCTGCACCTGACGCCCCGCGTCCTGGTCTTCCTGCAGCAAATGCAGGCTGGCCTCGAGCTCGCGGTTGGCGGTCTCCAGCTTCTGGCGGTATTCCTGGTTTTCGTGGAGCAGGCGTGCGCGATCCAGCGCGCGTCGGACCGAGTGCTCAAGCACTGCGAGGTCTTCGAGGGGTTTGATCAGGTAGTCGGCCGCGCCAAGGCGCAGGGCTTCGACGGCATCACTCATCACGCCTGCGCCGGACACCACGATGACCGGGGTTTCCGGCGCAAGGCTGGTGACCTGACGAATCAGCTCGAGACCGCCCACCTGCGGCATGCGCAGATCGCAGATCAGCAGATCGGGCTTTTCCTGCTCGAAGGTCTGGAGACCCTGCAGGCCATTACCGGCTTGCAGAACGCTGAAACCGCTGTCTTCCAAATAGGCCGCGAGACTCGCGCGCACTACTTCGTCGTCATCGATGATCAGCAGCGTGGCACTGGTTTTTTGCATGTGGGCAAACGGCGCCAGATTAGGTTGGCGTAGGCGGCTGGTTGCAGTCAGCCCGCGTACTGGATTCGCTTCTAGCCTCTCTGGCTCAGGTAGCGGACTTTTGGTCAAACGCTTCACATGACAGAGCTGCCCTTCAAGGCGCAGACGGTACTCCCATCCGCCTGGCGTTTCAAGCGTGGCCCGGCTGCCGAGCGGCGTCTTTACATCGCAAATCACCCGGAGTTATAAGAACCGTTAAATCAGCAATCAAAACAAAGGATGTGCCATGGGTCAGCTCGATCGCGATTACGAAGAAAAACGGGATTACATTCGCATGCGGGTCGATGCGGACATCAGTCTGATCTACGCCGGCCAGATTATCCCGGCGGTGTGCGTGGATTTATCCAGCTCCGGCATGCAGATACAGGCGCCGCGCTCGTTTCAGGTGGGTGACAAGATCAGCGTGAGCATCGATTCCGAGCATGCTGCGCTCAAGGGCCTGGAGGCCGACACCGAGGTGGTGTGGATTGCCGACATCGACGGCGGCGATCAGAGACTGGGCCTGACGATCTTGAAGATCAAGTGACGGCAGCCCGGAACTCCGTCACATTTTCGAAAAATAGCGAAAATAAAAAGGCGACCCTCAGGTCGCCTTTTTTTGCATCGTTTTGCGGACCGGCTGAATCAGAAGTCGTCGACGACCTTGCCGTCTTTGACCTTGAACTCACGGTTCTGCAGGTAAGCGTTGCGGATGAAGATGTACTTGTCGCCATTGATCAGCTTTTCAGCCGACAGCAGGCTGGCGCGGGTATCGACCAGACTCACGCCCAGCGCGGTGTTGCGCGTCGGCACGTGATCAATGTACCGCCAAGGCTGGGTGTAGGTGTCAGGGTATTTGGCGAATGCGTCACGCACGGTGCTGGGACCGAACAGCGGCAGCATCACGAACGGACCGCTGGCAACACCCCAGTGACCGAGGGTCTGACCGAAGTCTTCGTCGTTGCGCTGCAGGCCCATCTTGGTGCCGACGTCGAAGAAGCCGAGCAGACCGAACGTGGTGTTGAAGATCAGGCGCGCGGTGTCGACGCCAGCGGCCTCAGGCTTGGCCTGGAGCACGTCGTTGGCAAAGTTGGTCACTTCGCCGACGTTCTTGAACATGTTGTGAATGCCGTCTTCGAGGAACTGCGGCGTGATGAACTCATAGCCTTGGGCGATGGGTTTCAGCGCATAGGTGTCGACGGTGTCGTTGAAACGGAAAATCGCACGGTTGACGCCTTCCCACGGATCTTCGTCTGCCGCGTTTGCAGCCATCGGCGCCACGGCCAGGCTGGCCCAGACGCACGTTCGAACCAGACGATTAATAAAGCCAGCACCGTTCTCGGGCATAGCTGAGACTCCCAGTCAAAGTAATGAAGCGGGCGCTACGCCCCAAACCAAAGGCGAGAGTATAAAGCCTTCTGTGACTATTTACGTCGCTGAAATGGTCAGGGTTTTGTAGGGCAATAAACATCCCGAGTCACTGTCATCGCCCAGTCATCGATTTGTCATGGCAATCCCTTAGCGTCTACGGCTTTGAGAGGGAATGCCATGCTCGCCCCGGTTGCCGTCGCTGTTCCGCCGTTCACCGCTGTGTTGTTCGGACTCAGCGGATGCCTCGTCGACTTCGGCGCCCAGACACGCACGCTGCTTGCCGCCGATGGCAAGTCCCTCGCCTCCCATGACGTCCAATCCTTTGCAGCACCGGCGCCCGGGGCGATCAACGCACTGAAGTACCTCAAGCAGCACGGCATTCCCTGCGCCTGGATCGATGAGTACCCCTCCCCGGTTACCGATCAACTGGCTGCGCCACTGAGCAACCTGATTTTGCCCACGCCCCCGCCAACCCACCGCTGGCCAGCACCTGATGCGTGCTGGCATGCGCTGATGATCCTTGGCGTCATGCAACTGGACGGCTGCGTGATGGTGAGCGGTGATCCGCGTCTGCTCATGGCCGGAATCAACGCAGGGCTGTGGACGGTCGGGCTCGCGTCCTGCGGGCCGCTGTGCGGTTTGTCACCCGAGCAATGGGAAGCGCTGAGCGACCTGGATCGCGAGCGCCGTCGCGGCCGCGCCACCCTTGAGCTGTATGCCGCCGGCGCGCATTCGGTCATCGATCACTTGGGGGAATTGGAGTCCTGCCTGGCGGATATCACGCTGCGCCGGCAGAAGTCGGAAAAGCCTTGAGCTGACAGCGGTCATGCACGGCGGCCGGGAGTGGATTAGTCTAGAGCGGTAAGGACCTTTGCCTGCGCATTGCGGTCCATCGTGAGACCCATCACATTAAGGAAGACCCCATGTCCGTCAGTGACTTGCAACTACAACTCAACACGTTGCGCGAGCAGCTTGAGCAAAATCCGCAGCTGACGCTGGAAGAGCGCGGGAACCTGACTGAGGTCATGGAGCAGATCCAGGCGCAGATCGAACTCGAAACCGTCTCCCAGGACCCGAGCATTGCCGATGGCGTCAACCTGGCGGTCGAGCGGTTTGAAGTCGATCACCCGACCATCGCTGGCACGCTGCGCAATGTGTTGGTAACCCTGGGCAGCATGGGGATCTGAATCATCCCGTCCCCTTCAGTGGGAGTGAAGGGGATGGCGTTCCACCCCGGTCACTCCCACAGTGCGTTAACGTGCAGAAAGTGGTCGAGAGGTTACTGCCGCGCGAGACGCCCGTTCTCCAGCGTCAGTGTTTCCGTGCTGCGGTACGGATTGATGTCCAGCCCGCCGCGGCGCACGTAACGCGCATACACCGTCAGCTTCTCTGGCTTCAGCAAGCGCTTCAGGTCCATGAAGATGCGTTCCACACACTGCTCGTGGAAATCCGAATGCTGGCGGAAGCTGACGATGTACGCCAGAAAACTTGCGTGATCCAGCGCCGCGCCACGGTACTCCACCGCGACGCTGCCCCAGTCTGGCTGGCTCGTCACCGGGCAGTTGGATTTGAGCAGATGACTGTGCAGCGCGTCGTCCACCACTTGCGACTCATCGCAGCGCAGCAGCTCGGGTTGAGGGCGGTCGTAGCTTGAAATGCTCACGTCCAGGTCATCGACACACACACCCGGCACCGCGACGATACCCTCGGCCTCGATGTCCTTCAGACTGCGAACGCGGACGCCAACCGGCTTGCCTGCGGCCGCCGAGAGGTCTTTCTGCAACGTGGCGATCAGCTCGGCTTCAGACGCGAACGCAGTCTGGTTGAGCGAGTTCAGGTACAGCTTGAACGACTTGGATTCGATGATATTGGCCGAGTCCGCCGGAATGCTGAACTCACCGATGGCCACCACCGGCTTGCCCGACGGAAGCAGCCAGGACAGCTCATAACAATTCCAGAAATCGACACCCTGATAAGGCAGCGTCTCGGCGGTCAGGCCCAGCTCTGCCCACTTGGCAGCGCGCGGGATCGGGAACAGCAGAGACGGGGTGTACGTGGCGATGTATTCGCTGGACTTGCCCAGCGGCGAGTGTTCGGCTGCGGGATGCATGGCGGGACCTGAACCTGAATAAAGCGGCTGTAAAAACCAAGGCCGCGAAGTTTATCGGGTTCGGCCCGGGTTTTCAGCGTTTACTGACTGATCGCCAACTTACCGACCGTGCCCCCTGGCCATGCCCGGGAATATTGCACGCGGACGCCAGACCCGTGGCGTCATTGCTCCCCGCCGCGGGTCAGCCCCTGATCCCTCTCCTACTCGTAGCGCAGGGCGTGGGCCGGCTGAATCTGCGCGGCGCGATAGGCCGGGTAGATCGTCGCCAGAAAGCTGAGGATGAAGCCGGCACTGCAGATCAGCGCCACATCGCTGCCTTCGAGCTTCGACGGAAGGTTGCTGATGAAGTACACGTCCGAGGTGAAGATGTGCTGGCCTGTCACCCGCTCGACCCAGCCGACGATCTGACTGACGTTGATCGCCGCGATCACGCCCAGCACACCGCCGATGACGGTGCCGACGATGCCGATGACGGTGCCCTGCACCATGAAGATGGCCATGATCTGCCCGGGGGTGGCGCCAATGGTGCGCAGAATCGCGATGTCGGCGCCCTTGTCGTTCACGACCATGATCAGCGTGGCGATGATGTTGAAGGCCGCCACGGCAACGATCATCAGCAGCAACAGGCCGATCATGGTCTTTTCCATCTTCATGGCGCTGAACAGGCTGCCCTGACTGTGGGTCCAGTCATCCGCTTTGTAGTCCGCTCCGAGTCCGGCGGCAATGGCCGTGGACACCTGGGGCGCGGCGTACAGATCCGTCAGCGCCAGGCGCACGCCCTGCACCTGATTGGGCTGCCAGCGCTGGATCACCGCAGCATCCGCGACGTTCACCAGGGCCATGGAACCGTCCAGTTCAGCGCCGACCTTGAACACGCCCACCACCGTCAAACGCTGCAAACGCGGGGTGATGCCACCTGGGGCGCTGCTGATTTCCGGAACGATCAGCGTCAGTTTGTCGCCGACGTTCAGGCGAAAGCGCCGGGCGGTGATTTCGCCGATCACCACACCAAACTCGCCCGCCTTCAAGTCCTGCAACCGGCCCTGCACGATGTGCTGGGTCACGATGGAGACCTTGGATTCCAGCGCCGGATCGACGCCGTTGATTTGAATCGGCTGCATCGACCCCTTGTACGACAGCATGCCGTCCATTTCAGTGAACGGCACGGCGGCGGTGACTTGCGGATCCTTGAGCGATGCCTTGGCAGCCGGCTGCCAATCGTCCAGCGGCTTCACCCCGGAGATCACCGCGTGGGGAACCATGCCGAGGATCCGCGAGCTCATTTCCTGCTGGAAACCGTTCATCACGGACAGCACCACGATCATCGCCAGCACGCCCAGCGCCAGCCCGATCATCGAGGTCATGGAAATGAACGAGATGAAGTGGTTGCGACGCTTGGCCCGCGTGTAGCGCGTACCGATAAAGATGGATAACGGTCTGAACATTCGTGGAGCACCGTAACTAAGCAGCTGAAAGTAAAAAGCCGATGCCCGAAAGGCACCGGTTGTGCGGGTCAGGCTTCGACCAGACGGCCTTCTTCAAGACGCCACACGCGGTCCATCTGCCGGGCCAGCGCCATGTCGTGGGTCACCACCAGAAACGCGGTGCGCGACGACGTGCTGAGTTCCAGCATCAGGTCCTGAATCCCTTGGGCGGTATGCGAATCGAGGTTGCCGGTGGGCTCGTCGAGCATGACCAGACCCGGCTGGTTGACCAGCGCGCGGGCAATCGCCACCCGTTGGCGTTCGCCACCCGACAACTCCGATGGCTTGTGCGCCAGTCGATGTTTGAGCCCTACCCGCTCCAGCAGGGCGGTTGCGCGCTGACGCGCTTCCGGAATCGGCGTCTTGCCGATCAGCAGCGGCATGCAGACGTTTTCCAGCGCAGTGAACTCGGCCAGCAAGTGGTGGAACTGATAGACGAAGCCAAGGGCGCGATTGCGCAGCAGGCCGCGGGCTTTCTCGTTCAGCGCCGACAGCTCTTCGCCCGCCAGCCAGACACTGCCTTCGGTCGGCGTGTCGAGGCCGCCGAGCAAGTTGAGCAAGGTACTTTTGCCCGACCCCGAACTGCCGACGATCGCCACGCGTTCGCCCGGGTGCAACTCCAGTTGCAGTCCCGACAGGACGACCACGGATTCCGGACCTTCCTCGTAGGACTTGCCCAGGTTGCGGCAGCTCAGTACAGCTTTATCACTCATGCCCGACTCACTCATAACGTAGCGCCTCCGCCGGCTGGGTGCGCGCAGCACGCCAGGCTGGATACAGGGTGGCGAGGAAACTCAGGACCAGCGCCGCGCCGCATACCAGCAGCACGTCCTGGGCCATCAATTGCGAAGGCAGATAGTCGATGAAGTAGACATCCGCATTGAGAAACTTGTGACCGATCAGGCCTTCCAGCGCCGAGATCGCCGAACTGACGTTGAGCGCCGCAAGAATGCCGACACCGGCGCCGATCAATGTTCCGACCACGCCGATAACCGTGCCCTGGACCATGAAGATCGCCATGATCTGGCCCGGGGTCGCGCCCAGGGTGCGCAAAATGGCGATGTCGCCGCGCTTGTCGTTGACCACCATGACCAGCGTGGAAATGATGTTGAACGCCGCCACCGCCACGATCAGCAACAGCAGCAGGCCGATGATGGATTTCTCCATGCCGATCGCCTGATACAGGTTGCCGTGGGTGCGGGTCCAGTCACGGGAGTAATACTGATGCTCGCCGAGATTCTGGGCGATGTCGTACGCCGTGCGCGGCGCCTTGAACAGATCGGTGAACTTCAGGCGCAAGCCCTGCACCTGATCCGGCTTCCAGCGGTGCAGCCGCGCCAGATCCTGCAGGTTGGTAACGCCCAGGTAGCCGTCCAGCTCGCCGGCGCCGACATGAAAGATGCCGACCACGGTGAAGCGCTTCATGCGCGGGAACATGCCCGCCGGGGTCACGGTGACTTCGGGTGACACGAAGGTGACTTTGTCGCCCATGCCGACCCCGAGCTTGGTCGCGGCCTTGTCGCCGATCACCACGCCGAAGCCGCCCGCGACCAGATCGTCGAGGCTGCCCTGCTTCATGAAGCCGTCGATGATCGACACCTTGCGCTCCTGCGCCGGGTCGATGGCGTTGAGCAGGATCTTCTGCACGTTGCCGTTGTTGGTCAGCAGGCCTTGCATCTGGGTAAACGGCGCAACGGCTTCGACCTGTTTATTCTGTTTGACGCGGGCGGCCAGGGCCTGCCAGTCATTGATCGGCTCGCCGGACTCGATGGTCGCGTGGGGCACCATGCCCAGCACGCGGGTGCGCATCTCGTGGTCGAAGCCGTTCATGACCGAGAGCACGACGATCATCACCACCACGCCCAGGGCGAGGCCGATCATCGACGTCAGGGAAATGAAAGAGACAAAATGATTACGACGTTTGGCACGGGTGTAGCGCGTACCGATAAATACAAAAAGAGGTCTGAACATTTAGGGGCTTGTTCGAAGGAATGGGAACGTCCTTGTGGCGGGCCTGGGCCAGCGGCTTTACACTCGAATCACCGCCGAATCATGCTCGAAAAGCCGAGCCATGATTTTGAGCAATCACTCTGACAATCGCCGCTACCATGGGTTCGCCATGCCGACACTAGATGAAGAAGAACGCCGCGAATACTACCGTATCGAGGACAGCGTCGCACTGGAAATTAACCGCATCGCCGGCCCAGAGACGGGAGATGAACCTGGCCATCACGACACTTCCACGCTGTTCGATCTGCTGAGCGAATTGCACGTCGCCGAGTTCGAATCCCAGCACCTGCTGCGTCAGCTGGATGATCGCGACCGCACCACCAACAGCTTCCTTCGGGCCATGAGCAAACGCATCGACCTGCTCGGTCAAGTGGTTGCGCACACCGCATTGGGCAAGCTGGGCGCCCCCCAGCGCGTGATCATGTCCGAGGGCGGTCTGCAATTCGTGACCCCTCAACCCTTCCCGCCCGGCACCTTGCTGTCGGTGAAAATGGTGCTGATGCCCCAGGCTTCGGGGATGATGCTGCGCGCCCGGGTGACACATTGCGATGCGTTGGCCATCGGCGATTTTGACGTCGGCAGCGAGTGGATCGACCTCACCGATGCCCAGCGCCAATTGCTTGCCCGACACATCCTGCAACGACAAGCCGCGCAGCGACGCCTGGCCCGTGAGCAAAGTGACCCAGACGTCAAGCCCAACTGATTCCAGCTCGACTTATTCCAGCGCTATGCGTACCAAGGAGTGATTGTGACCATTATTTACGGCCACCGCGGCGCCAAGGGCGAAGCACCGGAAAACACCCTCACCAGCTTTCAGGAATGCCTCAAACACGGCGTCAAACGCTGCGAACTGGACCTGCATCTGTCCCGCGACGGCGAGCTGATGGTGATCCATGACCCGACGCTCAAGCGCACCACCGACCGGCGCGGCAAGGTCGTCGAACACGATGCCGCCGATCTGGTCACCTACGACGCGCGCAAGGGCGGACCGGGCTGGGTGCAGCCCTGCCCCATTCCTCGTCTGGAAGAACTGTTCGAACAGTGTCCCTTCGACCACTGGCAGCTTGAAGTCAAAAGCGCGTCACGCACCCGCGCGGCGACGACCGTGCTGGCCATCCGCGAAATGGCTCAGCGCCACGGGTTGCTGGACAAAGTAACCATCACGTCGAGTTCTCGGGAAGTGCTGCGCGCGGCTCTGGAGCTGACGCCGGACATCTCACGCGGGCTGGTGGCGGAATACGCCTGGCTTGATCCACTCAAAGTGGCTCAGGGCTATGGCTGCGAAATACTGGCGCTGAACTGGACGCTGTGCACGCCGGAGCGCCTGAAGAAAGCACAGAATCAGGGCCTGCACGTGTCTGTCTGGACAGTCAATGAGCCCGCGCTCATGCGCAGGCTCGCTGACTTCGGCGTTGACAGCCTGATTACAGACTTTCCCGGTTTGGCCAGCGCCACCCTTGGGAAGTACTGAAATCGGTCTCCCCGGCCGGCTCAGGCCACCGGCCGGAGCCGCTCAAAAAAGCCGGTTAAGGCCGTCGTACGCCGCTACCCGATAAGCCTCGGCCATGGTCGGGTAGTTGAACGTGGTGTTGACGAAGTACTTGAGGGTGTTCGCCTCGCCCGGCTGATTCATGATCGCCTGACCGATGTGCACAATCTCCGATGCCTGGTCGCCAAAGCAGTGCACGCCCAGGATCTGAAGGGTTTCCCGGTGGAACAGGATTTTCAACATGCCGACCGGCTCGTGGGAAATCTGCGCGCGGGCCATGCTCTTGAAAAACGCCTTGCCCACTTCGTACGGCACTTTTGCGATGGTGAGGTCGTGTTCGTTCTGACCGATGGAGCTGATCTCGGGAATGGTGTAGATCCCGGTCGGCACATCGTTGACGAAGCGCCACGCGCCGTTGTCGACCGCGCTGCCCGACGCCGAACGACCCTGGTCATAAGCTGCGCTGGCCAGACTCGGCCAGCCAATCACATCGCCGGCGCCATAAATGTTCGGCTGGCTGGTGCGGTAGGCTTCGTCGACATCGATCTGTCCACGACCGTTGGCCTTGATGCCGACGTTCTCCAGACCCAGCTTGTCGGTGTTGCCGGTACGGCCGTTACACCACAGCAAAGCGTCGGCCTTGACCTTCTTGCCGGACTTGAGGTGCAGAATCACGCCGTTGTCCAGCCCTTCTACGCGCTCGTATTCTTCGTTGTGGCGAACCATCACGTTGTTGTTGCTGAAGTGATAGCTCAGGCCCCGCGAGATTTCCGAGTCGAGGAAGCTCAGCAACTGGTCACGGTTGTCGATCAGTTCGATCTCGACGCCGAGACCGCTGAAAATCGACGCGTATTCGCAGCCGATGACGCCTGCGCCGTAGATGATCAGTTTGCGTGGTGTGTGACCGAGGCTGAGGATGGTGTCGCTGTCGTAGATGCGCTTGTGGGAAAAATCGATATCTGCCGGGCGATAAGGCCGCGAGCCTGTGGCGATGATGATCTGATTGGCGACCAGCTTTTCCACGATTCCGGTGTTGCAGACCACGTCGATGCTGCGCTCGTCGGCAAAGCTGCCGGTGCCGAAGAACACGTCGACACGGTTGCGGGCGTAGTAACCGGTGCGCGACGCCACTTGCTTGCTGATGACCCTCTCGGCGTTCTTGAGAACGTCCGGGAAGGAAAACCAGCGTGGCTCACCGATGGCGCGGAACATCGGGTTGGTGTTGAACTGGATGATCTGTTTGACCGAGTGACGCAGGGCCTTCGACGGGATCGTGCCCAGGTGGGTGCAGTTGCCGCCGACCTGCCGGCGGCTGTCGACCATTGCGACCTTGCGCCCGGCCTTGGCAGCGTTCATCGCCGCGCCTTCACCCGCCGGGCCCGAACCCAGCACTACCACGTCGTAGTTGTAGACAGCCATGCGTACTCCTCAGAACTGGCCGAGACACCACTCTGGTGCCTCTGGCTGAATCATGCCGCCGCGGGCGGCATGAAGGATCGAAACTCGCGGCGCAGTCTAGTCTCAACGAGGACAAACGACCATTAACCCTTGGTCGCGTCCCCCGGCAGACTTCTCTGCGCAGTCGCGGGTCGAGTGCTGGAAACCTCACTCGACCGCCGAATTGCTGCGGATGATAAATCCCTTGCGTGACGAATCCTAAAAAAATCGCACGCCCAGGCATCTGCCTTTGCCCTGGCCTGAGGAATTACTCAGCCAGATGCAGAAACAACCGCTGCGCCAGTTCCTTGCCGATGGCGCTGCGATAAATGCTCACCACTTCCTTGTTGTCCTTGGCGGCCTTGAGCATCGCGCTGTAACCCATAAGCCGCTGTTCCGGGAGTTTAAGGTGCGCGGCAGTGAAGGCATCCGCCGCCGCGTGCTCAGTGGCGTAGTGAAAATGCGCCCACCACAGGAGGTGGTCGTCCTTGTCGCGGATCGCATACTCCTGCACAAAATCGTTGCGACGGGCCCCCGACATGTTTTTCCTCCCCTCCACCCTGGCGATGTGCACCTCGTGCTGGCGATCCAGATAACTGATGCGACTGGCCGTCGGCGGCTGGCGCTTGATCATCTCGATACGCAGCTGGCGCCCCTGCTCGCGAAACCGCGACTGGCCCGCCTGCAAATCGTCGAGCACCGCCTGCAGCGACCGAGCGCCGTCCTCTCCCGCATCGGGGTCGTCCAGATGGACCTGCAGTTTTTCCACCAGCTCGCCAAGCTTGTCGGCCTTCTGGACCAGGATGTCTTCCATGTCCTCGGGCTCGTTGGCACGGCGGGACTGACGCACCGCGCTGGCAATCTCGGGCTCCACCCGTTCCAGCAGGGCGCGGCTTCGACGCATGAGCTCCGCCAGTGGAACGATACTGTCGCGATTGACCGGCTTGCGTGGCTGCTCCTCAATTTCGACCCATTCACCCTCCGCGTGCTGGTGGTACGCCCCGACCACGCGATCACCGGTGGCCGCCTTGACCTCAACGACTTCACCCAGTGAGGGCTCTTCGCCTTCACGCAGTCGGCCGATCAATGTGCGCTGCCCTCGGGTCTTGATGACTCGCTTGCGAGTCTGCCTGACCCTCGGGACATATTCAGCAGGCGTATCGGCGGGTTCCTCGCTCTCGCGTATCAGGGCCGACAGCCGGTGCTCGGCCCGATCGGAAATCGCCGACAGGTCTTCGAAAAACCGGTGAAAGTGCGTGGGATTGACCACCTCGGGCTCACTCTCGAAGGTGGCCAGGGCGACGATCGAGGCCCGGTCATACTCCCTGAGCGAGCTCTCCAGCACGCTGATCTGTTCAGCGATCGTGTAATCGTGAGGCCTTTCCAGCTCCGCCTGAGAGGTGAGTGCGGCGTGCAGCGAGTCGTCGTCGAGCAGACGCTTGAACCTGACAGCTCTTTGGGTATCGAGGACGCTCTCGGCACTGAAACACAACTCCAGGGACGACCACATGCGACTGGCGCGCCAATCAATCAGGGAGAACATGCGGTTGTTGTAGAACTCCAGCGCCTCCGTGCGCCAGTAGGCCTCGCCCACCTTTGGCACCTCGCGCAGCCTTTGCCACAGTCCCTCTCTGACCATCGCCCAGTGCACGCCGCTCTCTTGCAGCACCAGGGACTTTTCGAACAACCCCAGATAAAGCCCCACATTCTCCGGCGAAACGGTTCTGGACACCGCGCGCATCCGGGCCAGGTCTTCTTGGGCCACGATGAGCATGTCGCTGAGCAGCACGCCCTCCAGCAAACAAATCCGCCGGGCGATGCCTTGCAGGTCCGTGGCATAGGTTTTGTCCGGGGTGCGGTCGGCAGGACGCAGCGACAGATCGAGCTCGTTTTTGCGGTCAATGATCTCCATCACGGCGCGGACGTCTGTCTCGATCAGCGCAATGACCTCGTGGTGCTGTTCGAGGGGCGTGGCATCAATGCGGTTGTCGTTCGCCACAATGCGAATGTACAGATCGTTCTGACGCTTAAGCAGCTCGGACTTCTCGGCGTTGACGCGCTTGAACCGGGCGGCATTTTCCAGGGACAACTGCCGGGCGCTGCGCTTGGGGCCTCCACCACGCAGTCGCAGCCCGAGGTCCAGACGCCACACATCACCCTCGCGCATCAGCCATGGCCCGGTGCGTTCGGGGTTGTGGGGATGAACAATCTGCACGTCACCATCATCGACCTGAACCCTGAAGACGGCGTTGTCGACGTGGGCATACCAGGCGCCGTCCTGCTCATACAGACCGTGCGTACCAGGAGCGTCCGACGGCTGCGGCAGCTCGGGCGTCGGCAGAATTTCGAACGACCGCAGCGCGAGCTTCTGCACCGTGGTCAGGCTCTGATCGGGTCGAGACCAGGTGAAGTCGAGCCGGTTTTCAAGGTTGGCCGGCATGGCAACAGGATCAGGCGCGGGGGCCGGGATGATCGGGGTCGACGGGTTTGAAGCGCTTGAACCGCTTGAAGGCGTCGACGCCGCTGTGAGCAGATCCGCCAGCGTCGGTCGCAGAACCCGGGCAGCGCGCTGGCGACCGGACGTGACGGCCTCGCCCAGCGAGCTGTGCAACAGCAGCATCGCCACCGTCAGCAGCACGTTGCCCATGGATTCCCTGTGTTCGCTGGGAGTGGCATTGCCGTCTTCAGCCAGGGCCCCCTGGGTTTCGCTCATCAGTTGAACCAGCCACAGCGCGTGGCCGACCGGCCCCGACATGAAAGGCATGAGCGATTCCAGCGCCAGCCAGCCGCCACGCTTGAGCAGCGCCCAGCGGCTTTCGGCGTTGGAGGTGGACTGCCTGTCCGCCAGCTGGATCAGTGCGGACGCGTTGGCCTTGAACAGCGCAACCAGCGGATCACCGACGACTTCGTCGACCGCCAGCTGTGCAGGCGCCGGCGTCTCCAGGGGCGCGAACTCCGACCCTTGGCCGAAGCGCACGACATGGGGCTGATCAAAGCCGCTATTGGCGTAGATCTGCCGTGCGTGATCGTCCATCCACGTCAGTACGTCGCTCTGAAGTTCGCCCGGCTCGACAATCGCGGTGCGCAGCGCAGCCCAGGACGTGAACTCAGTCAGCGACTGGCGGGAAAACGGCCGGTACAGCAACACCGGTCCTCGGGTCGTATCGCGATCACCGATCACGAACATGTTGGCGACCTCATCCGCCTGGGACCCCGCCGTTGCGTGGAAGGCCAGCGGACGCAGAGTCGTGTTGCGCATCGCTGGAGGGCGCTGCTGCGGCGGCTGCATGAGGGCGATAACGTGCTGATAGGCGCTGTCGTAGAAATGCCCTTCTCCACGCATTTTCAGCTCCAGCGCCTGCAGAGGCAGTTGAGCGCGAAGCTGGGCAATATACGCCCCCTGTCGCTTGGCGGACTCAACGGGGTCAGTCACCAACACCCGTTTCAGCAGCGCCGGATAGTGGCGCCCGATGTCCACCTGACACACCAGCAACCGCAGATAATCGCCACTGAACCAGTCCGGCGCCGGCGTGCCGTCCCTGTGCACGACGTGCAGCGCACCGGCCGGCTCGCCGGAAAGGTTTTCCAGCGCAAACTCGGCAAGGCTCATGCGTACGGGCTCGACCAGGCCTGAGGCGACCACTTGACCACCGCTGGGAATGGCAGCGGCGATCACTTTGCGGATAACCACGTCCAGATCGGCGATCAGCAGATCCGCGGCCTCCGGGTGATCGGCGAGCATTTCACGCTGCAGTTGCTGGCTGGCGTAATCCAGCAATGGCGGAAGGTCTTGGTTAAACGTGCCGGGTGCCCCCGACGGAGCGCTCGCCACGGCAATCATTCGACGGCTGAAATCCATTCGGTCGGCAATACTGGCGTTGCGCAACCAGTCCGGAAGCGTCTCGGGGCTTTGCATCCCGGGGACGGCCGCGAGCAAAAAAGGCGTGATGTCGGTGGCAGCGGCCATACGGCGATCGAGATCAGCAAAATCTTCCGCGTCGGCGGCGTCCAGCCGGGCGATCTGCTGCAGTTGATGGGCCAGTATCGACTGAGCCAGCGCGCAGAACAGATCACCCTCAACCTCGCGCAGCACCCAGGTCCGGGGATGGGCGACGGACTGAGGAGTATCGATGCTGGCTATCAGCTCGGTCAGCGAGCCATGACTGACCAGGAGGCCCGGCGACTGCCAGGTGAAGAACATCTCCGTGCCGCCCCAGACACCGGTCGCCGCCAGCACGGGCAGCACTGACGCCGGTGACGAGGCGTCCACTGCCTGGGGGATGCAGGCGCGAATGACATCGTCCGGATGGGCCTGGTCCAGACTCACCATGAAATTGCGCTGGGTCTGATCGGAAAAAGAAGCGAGGGGACGCAGGAAATCCCCCTCGTTTTCGGGCAACCCCGGGGTGTCGTCCAGCGCCTTCAGATAACCCTTCTTCAACGCATCGGCGAGGCGTGCCCAGAGGGTTTGCCCGTCTGCCGCCGACGCGCCCCAGAATTCCACCGTCGCTCGCTGAAACTGGTCGTTCAGGTCCAGAGCAACTGTATCGACCAGGATATTCAGTTCGTCAAAATCGATTGGCGTCGCAGTCACGTCCCGGACAGCGGGATCAATGACAAATGTGTTGGCGCCGGCGCGCCAGCGTGGGGTTTTCCCTGTCAGAAATGCCTGCTGAAGATTTTTGAGCAGGGTTTCCGCGCGCTGAATGCCGTCGGGGCCCGTACGGGTGATGACGGAAATCTCGGGATCGATTTCAAGGTTCGGGAATTGTTGTTGCACTGCGCAATGCAGCTGCTTGATCGCGACGTCATTCAGGGTCGGTCGCCGGGAAGCCGCAGCGATCAGGTCAAATTTCGGGCTCATTTGCCGGTTAACTCGTGCAAGGGATTGAGGATCTCTCAGGGGCCTGTCAGGCACTGAGAGAATTTGCGGGGAGTTAAACCGGGAATGAGCCCATCGATGGGATACATAAATATTGTTTTCGCGTGGGCGCAGCGGGAGGTCCGTGGTCGATGGGCGGGGCGTTCTGATTGCCAACCGCCAGCTTTACACATATCGTTACAAATCTGGGGCGCCCGAGGCCAAGCGCGGGCGCCGCAGCAGAGGACGCATAAATACAACGGATCCCCCCAGCTAGACAGCTTAAGTGAGTAATTCCAGATGGCCTCGAACACGGGCAAAGGCAAGGCGATATTTCGCGTTGTGAGCGGCAACTTCCTTGAAATGTTTGACTTCATGGTCTATGGCTTTTACGCCACGGCCATCGCCAAAACCTTCTTCCCCGCCGACAGTGAATTCGCATCGTTGATGCTGTCGCTGGCGACCTTTGGCGCCGGCTTTCTCATGCGCCCGCTGGGTGCCATTTTCCTCGGCGCCTACATCGACCATCACGGCCGGAAAAAAGGCCTGGTGATTACGCTGGCGATGATGGCCATGGGTACGGTGCTGATTGCCTGCGTGCCGGGTTACGCGACCCTGGGCGTCGCCGCACCGATCCTGGTGTTGATTGGCCGCCTGCTGCAAGGCTTCTCGGCCGGGGTTGAACTGGGCGGCGTCTCGGTTTATCTGGCGGAGATTTCCACGCCGGGCCGCAAGGGCTTCTTCGTCAGCTGGCAGTCGGCTAGCCAACAGGCCGCGGTGGTTTTCGCCGGTCTGCTGGGCGTCGGCCTGAACCACTGGCTGAGCCCGGAAGACATGGGCCAATGGGGCTGGCGCGTGCCGTTCCTGATTGGCTGCCTGATCGTTCCGGCGATCTTCGTGATCCGCCGTTCCCTCGAAGAAACCCCTGAGTTCGAAGCCCGCGCGCAACACCACCGCCCAAGCCTGGGCGAAGTGGTCAAGTCGATCGGTCAGAACTTCGGTCTGGTCATCGCCGGCATGGCGCTGGTGGTCATGACCACCGTGTCGTTTTACCTGATCACCGCCTATACCCCGACGTTCGGCAAAAACGAGCTGCACCTGTCTGATCTGGACAGCTTGCTGGTGACCGTCTGCGTCGGTATCTCGAACTTCATCTGGCTGCCGGTGATGGGTGCGCTGTCGGACCGGATCGGCCGCAAGCCCCTGCTGCTGGCGGCGACCATTCTGGCGATCATCACGGCGTACCCTGCCCTGTCCTGGCTGACCGCCAACCCGAGCTTCGGCAACCTGCTGATGGTCGAGCTGTGGCTGTCCTTCCTGTACGGCTCGTACAACGGCGCGATGGTGGTTTCCCTGACCGAAATCATGCCGGTCGAAGTACGCACCACCGGCTTCTCCCTGGCCTACAGCCTGGCGACTGCGACGTTCGGCGGCTTCACGCCGGCGGCCTGTACTTACCTGATTCACGTGCTGGACAACAAAGCCGCACCGGGCATCTGGCTGAGCGGCGCGGCGGTGCTGGGCCTGATCGCCACGCTGGTGCTGTTCCGCAAGGGTCAGACGCGGATTCAGGGCGTGACAGCGGTCGGTTGATCGCCGAGAGCTATAAGCGACAAGCGGCAAGCTTCAAGCAGCAAGTAAAAACAAAAACGCCCCGAACCAGTCGGGGCGTTTTTTTTCTTCGCAGTTCAGCTTGCAGCTTGCGGCTTAGCGCTTGCCGCTGCTTTCAACCTACTTCGGGAAGGCTGGCGGGTTGACCCCGGTCATTTCTTCCATCGCGCGGACCACCTGGCAGCTGTAGCCGAATTCGTTGTCGTACCAGACGTACAGCACAACGCGGTTATCCATGGCGATGGTCGCTTCGGCATCCACCACACCGGCGTAACGCGAGCCGACGAAGTCGGTGGAGACCACTTCCAGGGAGTTCACGAAGTCGATCTGTTTGTGCAGATCCGAATACAGCGCAGTGTGGCGCAGGTACTCGTTCATCTCTTCGCGGGTGGTCGCAGTGCCCAGATTCAGGTTGAGGATGGCCATGGACACGTTTGGCGTTGGAACGCGGATCGCGTTGCCGGTCAGCTTGCCGGCCAGCTCGGGCAGGGCCTTGGCTGCAGCGGTGGCCGCACCGGTTTCGGTGATGACCATGTTCAGCGCAGCGCTGCGGCCACGGCGATCGCCCTTGTGGAAGTTGTCGATCAGGTTCTGGTCGTTGGTGTACGAGTGAACCGTTTCGACGTGACCGTTGACGATGCCGAACTTGTCGTTGACCGCCTTGAGCACCGGCACGATGGCGTTGGTGGTGCAGGACGCCGCCGAGATAATCTTGTCATCAGCGGTGATCTGCTGATGGTTGATGCCGTGCACGATGTTCTTCAGTTTGCCCTTGCCCGGCGCGGTCAGAACCACGCGGTCGATGCCCGGGCATTGCAGGTGCTGGCCCAGGCCCTCGGCATCGCGCCACACACCGGTGTTGTCGACCAGCAGCGCGTCCTTGATACCGTACTGGGTGTAATCCACCTCGGCCGGGTTCTTGGCGTAGATCACCTGAATCAGGTTGCCGTTGGCGCAAATGGTGTTGTTGGCCTCATCAATGGTGATGGTGCCGTCGAAAGGACCGTGGACCGAGTCGCGGCGCAGCAGGCTCGCGCGCTTGACCAGATCGTTTTCAGCGCCCTTGCGGACCACGATGGCGCGCAGACGCAGGCCGTCGCCGCCACCGGTTTTTTCGATCAGGATGCGTGCCAGCAGACGACCAATGCGACCGAAGCCGTATAGTACGACGTCAGTGCCCTTGCGCTCACCGGAATTCTGCTGACCGATGACCTCGGCCATTTCTTCGCGGATGAACTCTTCAGGGGTGCGGCCATTGGCCTCGGCCTTGTACTTCACCGCCAGCTTGCCCAGGTCCACGGAAGCGGCGCCCAGCTTGAGCTCGCTCATGGCTTTGACGAGGGGGAACGTCTCGTGTACGGACAACTCGCTGGCGTCAGCCTGGCGGTGACGCGCAAAGCGGTGTGCTTTGAGAATCGCGATGACTGAACGGTTGATCAGGCTGCGGCCATAGATCGAACTCACCACATTATTATTGCGGTAGAGCTGACCGATAAGCGGGATCATCGCCTCGGCGAGGGCTTCACGATCGATCCATTCACCAAGACACTGGTCGGGCTTCTGAGTCACGGGAACCTTCCACATGTAGGGGCTGAAAAAAGGTACTACATTATGCACAGGCCTTTGTTTATGAGCAATCCAGACTTTTCACGACCTGGAGCACTACATAATTCCCGGCGCACAAAACTGACAGCGTCTCTGCGGATTAGTTACACTCCTCGGCTTTGCCGCAACGCCTGGAGCTTTAACTTCCGTGCCCGTTCTGCGCCTTCCGATTCTGCCTGCTGCAGCAGGCAAACAACATTGGGGTAACCTCCCCGGTGCCGCCCTGAGTCTCGCCATCGCCGAGGCTGCCAGCGCCGCGAAACGCTTCACCCTGCTGCTTACCGCAGACAGCCAGAGCGCCGAGCGACTGGAACAGGAACTGAAGTTTTTTGCCCCTGATCTCCCGGTCTTGCATTTCCCCGATTGGGAAACCCTGCCCTACGACCTGTTCTCGCCCCATCAGGACATCATCTCCCAGCGCATCGCCAGCCTGTACCGGCTGCCGGAGCTGGTGCACGGCGTGCTGGTGGTGCCGATCACCACCGCCCTGCACCGTCTGGCGCCGACCAGTTTCCTGCTCGGCAGCAGCCTGGTGCTCGACGTCGGCCAGAAGCTCGACGTCGACGCCATGCGCACCCGCCTTGAAGCCAGCGGCTATCGCTACGTCGACACGGTGTATGAGCACGGCGAGTTCACCGTCCGTGGCGCGCTGATCGACCTGTTCCCGATGGGCAGCAAACTGCCTTACCGCATCGACCTGTTCGATGACGAAATCGAAACACTGCGCACCTTCGAGCCGGAAACCCAGCGCTCCATCGACAAGGTCGATTCGGTGCGTCTGTTGCCGGCGAAGGAATTCCCGCTGCAGAAGGAAGCGGTGACGCGCTTCAAGGCGCGCTTCCGCGAACGCTTCGACGTCGACTTCCGCCGCAGCCCGATCTTCCAGGACTTGAACAGCGGCATCACCCCCGCCGGTATCGAGTACTACATCCCGCTGTTCTTCGAAGAGACCTCCACCCTGTTCGACTACCTGCCCCAGGACACCCAGGTGTTCTCGATGCCAGGGATCGAAGCGGCGGCGGAGACGTTCTGGAAGGACGTGCGCAATCGCTACGAAGAGCGCCGTGTCGACCCGGAGCGCCCGCTGCTGCCACCGGCCGAGCTGTTCCTGCCGGTGGACGACTGTTTTGCCCGCCTGAAAAACTGGCCCCGCGTGGTCGCCAGTCAGGACGACGTCGAAAGCGGCGTTGGCCGCGAGCGTTTTCCGGCGCAGGTGCTGCCTGATCTGGCCATCGAAGCCAAAGCAAATCAACCGCTGGCGGCGCTGTCGAAATTCCTCGGCGAGTTCCCGGGACGCGTGCTGTTTACGGCCGAATCCGCCGGTCGCCGTGAAGTGTTGCTGGAGCTGCTCGAACGCCTGAAGCTGCGCCCGAAAACCCTGGACAGCTGGCAGGAGTTCGTCGACAGCAAGGAGCGTCTGGCGATCACCATCGGGCCTTTGGACGAAGGCCTGGTGCTGGAGGAGCCGGCGCTGGCGCTGGTGGCAGAAAGCCCGTTGTTCGGTCAGCGGGTCATGCAGCGTCGTCGTCGCGACAAGCGCGCCGACAGCCACGCCAGCGACGCGGTGATCAAAAACCTCGCCGAGCTGCGTGAAGGCGCGCCGGTGGTGCACATCGATCACGGGGTCGGCCGTTATCTGGGGCTGGCCACGCTGGAGGTCGAGAATCAGGTCGCCGAGTTCCTGATGCTGGCCTACGCCGAAGAGGCCAAGCTGTACGTGCCGGTGGCCAACCTGCACCTGATCGCCCGCTACACCGGCAGCGATGACGAGCTCGCGCCTTTGCACCGTCTGGGTTCGGAAGCCTGGCAGAAAGCCAAGCGCAAGGCCGCCGAACAGGTCCGCGACGTGGCCGCCGAGCTGCTCGACATCTATGCCCGCCGCGCCGCCCGCGAAGGGTATGCCTTCGCCGATCCGAAGCTGGACTACGACACCTTCAGCGCCGGCTTCCCGTTCGAAGAAACCCCGGATCAGCAGACCACCATCGAGGCCGTGCGCGCCGACATGCTCGCGCCCAAGCCCATGGACCGTCTGGTCTGCGGTGACGTCGGCTTCGGCAAGACCGAAGTGGCCATGCGCGCGGCGTTCATCGCCGTACACGGCGGCCGCCAGGTGGCGATTCTGGTGCCCACCACCCTCCTCGCCCAGCAGCACTACAACAGTTTCCGCGACCGTTTCGCTGACTGGCCGGTGACGGTTGAAGTGATGAGCCGCTTCAAGTCGGCGAAAGAGATCAACGCCGCCGTGGCCGATCTGGCCGAGGGCAAGATCGACATCGTCATCGGCACCCACAAGTTGCTCCAGGACGACGTCAAGATCAAAAACCTCGGACTGGTGATCATCGACGAAGAGCACCGCTTCGGTGTGCGTCAGAAGGAACAGCTCAAGGCCCTGCGCAGTGAGGTCGACATTCTGACCCTCACCGCCACGCCGATCCCGCGGACCCTGAACATGGCCGTGGCCGGCATGCGCGACCTGTCGATCATCGCCACGCCGCCGGCCCGTCGTCTGTCGGTGCGCACCTTCGTGATGGAGCAGAACAAGCCGACCGTGAAAGAGGCGTTGCTGCGTGAGTTGCTGCGCGGCGGTCAGGTGTACTACCTGCACAACGATGTGAAGACCATCGAGAAATGCGCCGCAGACCTGGCCGAACTGGTGCCGGAAGCGCGCATCGGCATCGGCCACGGCCAGATGCACGAACGTGATCTCGAACAGGTGATGAGCGACTTCTACCACAAGCGCTTCAACGTGCTGATCGCCTCGACCATCATCGAGACCGGCATCGACGTGCCGAGCGCCAACACCATCATCATCGAACGTGCCGACAAATTCGGTCTGGCCCAGCTGCATCAGTTGCGCGGCCGGGTCGGGCGCAGTCACCACCAGGCCTACGCCTACCTGCTGACGCCGCCGCGCAAGCAGATCACCCCGGATGCCGAGAAGCGTCTGGAGGCGATCGCCAACACCCAAGACCTCGGCGCAGGCTTCGTGCTCGCCACCAACGACCTGGAAATCCGTGGCGCCGGCGAACTGCTCGGCGACGGCCAGAGCGGGCAGATTCAAGCGGTGGGTTTCACCCTGTACATGGAAATGCTCGAACGCGCGGTGAAGTCGATCCGCAAGGGCGAGCAGCCGAACCTCGACCAGCCGCTGGGTGGCGGTCCCGAGGTCAATCTGCGGGTGCCGGGGCTGATTCCGGAAGCCTATTTGCCGGACGTCCATACGCGCCTGATTCTGTACAAGCGCATCGCCAACGCCGCCGATGAAGAGGGCCTCAAGGACCTGCAGGTCGAGATGATCGACCGCTTCGGTCTGTTGCCGGAACCCACCAAAAACCTGGTGCGGCTGACGTCCCTCAAGCTGAAGGCAGAGCAACTGGGCATCAAGAAGGTCGACGCCGGGCCCCAGGGTGGACGCATCGAGTTCGCGGCCGAGACCCCGGTCGACCCGCTGACGCTGATCAAGCTGATCCAGAGCCAGCCCAAACGCTACAAGTTCGAAGGCGCCACGCTGTTCAAATTCATGGTACCGATGGAGCGCCCCGAAGAACGCTTTGCCACGCTGGAGGCGCTGTTCGAACGCCTGACCCCACCGCCTTCCAAAAAATCGGCTTAAGGATTCACCATGGGTTTGATCCGCTCCTTCACCCTGCTGCTGGTGCTGTTTGCCCCGGCGGCCTTCGCCGATGGCGCCTATCAGGTGGAACTGATCCTGTTCCGCCAGAACGGCGAGCCGGCGGCGACCAATCAACCCGCGCCGGAAAACTGGGCCGAAGGGGCACAGCGGCTGGGCACGGACAGCCAGACGCCGACAGCGCTGGACACCCTGGTGAACAAGCTGGAATCAAGCGACGGCTATAAAGTGCTGCTGCACACCGCCTGGCAACAGGACCTCAGCGCCACGCCGAGCAAGGTGGCGATCAGTGACGGTCAGGAGCAGTTCGGGCACTTCCCCATCGAGGGGACGGTGAGCCTGGGTCTGGCGCGCTTCACTGACATCGACGCGAATTTCTGGGTCAACCAGGTGGACAGTCATGGCGTGTTGGTGACCAGCGAACGCATGCGTCAGGCCACCCGGGTCAGAAACGGAGAACTTACTTACATGGACAACGGAAGCCTCGCCATGCTGATCAAGGTTTCTCCTGTCCAGCCACCCCGCTGACGCAGGCCTAGACGTGGCGTCCAACCTGGAAAAAGCCCTCGCCCTGCCGTGGGAACCCCTGTTCAAAACCCAGTCAGTCGAGCGGGGTCTGGAGTACGCGCGGCAGAAGCGCGTCATGCTCGACCACCTGAGCGGCGATGTCGTGCGCACAGTGTGCCGGGGTTCAAGCCTGGAGAACTACACCCAGACGCTGTTGTTCAAGGACCCGGAGCGCACGCGCAATTTCATCGTCGGCAAATGCACCTGCCCGGTCAGAAACAACTGCAAGCACTGTGCGGCGGCGCTGTTCTTTTTGCAGGCCCCGGAAAACAGCCCCGGGATTCTGGCAGCGGTCGATGGCGAAGCGGTTGCGCGCAGGCCGAACGTCGTCGAGCAAAAACCCAAGTTGCCCGAGCGCCTGGAAAAGAACATCAAGCCCGAGCCGCGGTTGATTCTCGCCAGCTTCGAGTACAGCGCCTACGAGCCGCGCAACGGCAAGATGCAGCGGCACATCCAGCACCGCGCCGCCCTGGCGTTTCGCTATCGCGAATCCTATGTGTCCGGCGTGCCTGCCCCGGGCCGTGGCGGCGACATCCTCTGGCATTTGCCGGACGAGACGCTGCGCATGCGCCGGCATCCGGAGCGTGAAGGCGTGTACCGCAAACAGCTCCAGGAGCTGGGCTTCCGCATCGCCACCCGCCAGAGCAAGGCGCTACCGGACAGTGCTGGCGAAATGTTCGAGCTGCCGAACGACAAAGCCTGGCTGAGCTTCATTCTCGACGAGTTGCCCCGGTTGCGCGCCGAAGGCTGGCAGGTCGAGATGAGCGAGGACTTCGGCTTCGACGTGACCCCGGTGGACGACTGGTATGCCGTGGTCGATGACGAGCCGGAGCGCGACTGGTTCGATCTGGAGCTGGGGATCATCGTCAACGGCGAGCGGCTGAGCCTGCTGCCGATCCTGATCAACCTGCTGCGCACCCACCCGGAATTGATGACCGCCAGCGGTATCGCCAAGCGTCGGGACGACGAGCAGTTGTTGGTTCAGCTCAACCATTTCACTCAGCGTGGGGGCGTGCCGATTCAGGTGGCGCTGCCTTATGGCCGATTGAAACCGGTGCTGGCGACCCTCGGCGATTTCTACTGGCGCGAGGATGGCAACAACGCCATTCGCCTGAATACTGCGGACGCCGCGCGGCTCCGTCAGCTCGATGACCTGCCGCTGGTGTGGCAGGGCGGCGACCGGCTGCGGCAGTTCTCCGAACGACTGGTGAACATCAAGGATGTGCGCGGCGAGGTGCCGGAAGGCCTGAATGCGACGTTGCGGCCTTATCAGCTGGAGGGCCTGAGCTGGATGCAGGCCCTGCGCGAGCTGGAAGTCGGCGGCGTGCTCGCTGATGACATGGGCCTGGGCAAGACGCTGCAAACCCTGGCGCACCTGCTGCTGGAGAAACAGGCCGGGCGTCTCGATCGCCCGGCGCTGGTGGTGATGCCCACCAGCCTGATCCCCAACTGGATGGACGAGGCGAAACACTTCACGCCGCAGCTGAAAGTACTGGCGCTGTTCGGCACCCAGCGCCATCAGGATTTCAAGCGCCTGCAGGATGTCGACCTGATCCTGACCACCTATGCCCTGCTTCCGCGCGACGTCGAAGTGCTCAGCCAGCAACTGTTTCATGTGTTGGTGCTTGATGAAGCGCAGTACATCAAGAATCCCAATAGCAAAGCGGCGCAGGCGGCGCGTGAGTTGAATGCGCGGCAGCGTCTGTGCCTGAGCGGTACGCCGCTGGAAAACCACTTGGGCGAGTTGTGGTCGCTTTTCCATTTCCTGATGCCCGGCTGGCTGGGGGATGCCAAGCAGTTCAACAGCAATTACCGCACGCCGATCGAAAAGCTCGGCAACGAGGAGCGCCTGGAGCACCTCAATGCGCGGATCAAGCCATTCCTGCTGCGCCGGACCAAGGAGCAGGTGGCAACCGAACTGCCGCCGAAGACCGAGATCGTGCATTGGGTCGAGCTCAATGACACCCAGCGCGATGTGTACGAAACCATGCGTCTGGCGATGGACAAGAAGGTCCGCGACGAGATCACCCGGAAAGGCGTGGGGCGCAGCCAGATCATTATCCTTGAAGCGTTGCTCAAGCTGCGTCAGGTCTGCTGTGACCTGCGGCTGGTCAACAGTGCGCCGGTCAATCCGCGGCAGTCGAGTTCGGGCAAGCTGGATAGCCTGATGGAGATGCTGGAGGAGTTATTTGCGGAAAACCGCAAGATTCTGTTGTTTTCTCAGTTCACGTCGATGCTGGAGTTGATCGAGGCGGAGTTGAAGCAGCGCGGGATCGCGTATTCGCTGCTGACCGGGAAGACCAAGGACCGGCGGGTGCCGGTGCAGGATTTCCAGAGCGGCAAGCATTCGATTTTTCTGATCAGTCTGAAGGCGGGGGGCACGGGGCTGAATCTGACGGCGGCCGATACGGTGATTCACTATGATCCGTGGTGGAACCCTGCGGCGGAGAATCAGGCGACGGATCGGGCGTATCGGATTGGTCAGGATAAGCCGGTGTTCGTGTACAAGATGATTGCGCGGGGGACGGTGGAGGAGAAGATTCAGCATTTGCAGCAGGAGAAGGCGGCGCTGGCGGCGGGTGTGCTGGATGGGCGCAAGGCTGGGGACTGGAAGTTGCAGGATGAGGATATTGCGGCGTTGTTTGCGCCGTTGCCGGTGGTGGCGAAGAAGCTCAAGCGCTAGGCAGGTGTTTTCAGGATCAAGATCTAAAGCGTCTGCCTAAGGGCAGACATTTCGCCTTCGGCGAGTTACTTGGAAAAGCACCCCAAGTAACCAAGGGTGCTTGCTCCTGGTTGGGCCCTTCCTTCGTCAGGGTACCCTCACTCCGACGACGCTCCGTGGGCCCGCGCCGAACGGACATCCATGTCCTGACGGCGCTCTCGCCGCATCCATGCGGCTCGACCCACTCCGCGTCGTCTGCGTTCGGCCTGCACCCAAGTCGCGATTGGCGGTGTCTGAACTTTTTGCGTATGAAGATCAAAAACGGTTAGTAGGACCGGCATTAGCCGGGAAGCCTTTTGTTTAAAGGGGACTTGTTTAAAGGGGACTGATTTATTTACAGCGCTTCACCGTAAATTAATCTGTCCCCGCGTCAGCCAATCCCAGCTCACCCCACCGCCCGCACTTCTTCTTCCGCCCATTTCACATAGCACACCACCACCGGCATGTCGTGTTCGGCGCAGAAGTCGATCCAGCGCAGTTGGTTGTCTTGCAGGCGGTCGCCGGGGCCTTTGACTTCGATCATTCGGTAGCGGCGTTGTTCGGGGTAGAACTGGATGAGGTCGGGCATGCCGGTGCGGTTGGCTTTGATGTCTTGCAGCAGGCGGCGGAACCAGCGTTTGAGGTGTTGCGCCGGCAGGCAATGCAGCGCTTGATCCAGCAGTTCGGGGGTCAGCGCGCCCCAGAACACGAAGGGCGATTGCAGGCCGAATTTGCTGATGTAGGTGTCGCGGATCACTGCTTCGTAGCGCTGGTCGTCGAGCTGCGCCAGGCATTCGTCGAACAGGGCTGCGCGGCGTTGGTAGAAGTCCGGGCTGTAGAGGTCGCTCGGTGCGCTGTGGAACGGGTGGAAAAAAGCCCCCGGCAGTGGCGCGAAGATCGCCCGCCAACAGAGCAGGCCGAACAGCGAATTGACCAGCGCGTTCTCGACGTAGTGCACCTCGCTGCCCTCCTCCGCCAGGTGCTGCTGGATCAGCCGTTCGACGCTGTGATCGGGCAGCGGCAGCACGCTCAAATCAAGCCGAGTGACCGTTCGTTTCAACCGCTTCTGCACGCTGCCCTCGCCCAGCTTGCGTTTCAGACGCGGCTGTATGCGCAGCAGGTGTTGGGTTTCTTCGTCGTTCTCCGGCGCCAACTGGGCTTCCAGCAGCAACGTCATCGCGTCGAGAAATTGCTCGCTGCGTTCGAGCACGCGAATCCTGCGCACGCGGGCGCCAGGGTAGCTGGACTGCGCGTAGACGCTGAGCGCCAGCGGCCAGTCCTGCTCGCGTTCGGCCTGCTGGCCGATCTTGAACAACAGCTTGGCGCGACGCATGGCCAGCCAGGGGTTGTCGGTCGTGACCGCCAGCGCTTGCGGCGCCAGGTCGGTCAATGCCATGCCGTCGTCCAGCGCCTGTCGGCAGCTGTGCAGGTGCACGCAGGTGTCGATGTCGGCGCGTTGGTTGATGCCACGGGATTCGACGGAAAACTCGACTTTTTCGTACCGATAGATGCCCAGGTCCGCCAGCACGAACTCCGACCACTCCTGATACAGGTTGCCGAAGTACAGCAAGCGAAGCCGGTCGCACAGGGGCATGACCTGGAGGGCGAAGATCACTTCTTCAAACCCGGCAAACCAGTGCTCCAGGCGCTGGGGCGATTCGTAGATCGGCAGCAGGCGCTGCAGCAGGTCGGATTTTTTCTCGGCGCTTTTGACGCCGTGGGCTTTGAAACACTGGCCCAGCTCATCTTTGCGCAGCAGCGCGAACAGAGCGTGAATGTCCAGATGAGGCTGACCGTCGACCCAGCCGGATTCCAGCAGTGGCGCGGCGGCCAACCGGACATCGCCGATCTCGGCGTAATCCAGCTTGCTGGCGCGGAACAGCGTGCCTTTGCGCATGACCATGCGCACCAGCAAGGCCTGTGCTGGCTGCGGCAGCTGGGCAAAATCGTCGATGAAGCGACGCTCGTCTTCATCGAGCAGGTCGTCGTAGCGCTGGGCGATCCAGTTCAGGACCTGGCGGAAGTTCTCCAGGTAATAAAACGGATTGTCGAGGGGGGAAAGGCTCACGGCGAGGTCACGTAAAGGCTGACGGAAGAGCGTCAGGATACTGGTTATCCGTACAGATTCCAGCCCTGACTGCTGTAGGATGGCGCCCGCCCGATCAACGGCGCGGACCAAAGAGCGCTGCCCACCCGCTACACTCCCTTCACGCATTTTTCAGGAGATCGTCATGGCTTCCGCTGACAAACCCCTCGTTTATCTCGCAGGCTTCGACGTGTTTCGCGCCGACGCCATCGAGCACGGCCGCGCGTTGAAAGCCCTCTGCGCTCGGCACGGTCTTGAGGGTTTGTACCCTTTTGATAACGAAGTGCCTCAGGGGCTGTCGCCTGAAGAGGCCGCCGCGGTCATTTGCAACGCCAATATCGCGGTGATCAGAGGCTGCGACGCGGTGCTAGCCAACCTCGACCCGTTTCGCGGCGCCGAGCCGGATTCAGGCACGGCTTTCGAAGTGGGGATGGCCGTTGCGCTGGGCAAACCGGTCTGGGCGTATTTCGCAGCGAATGGCTCGTTGCGCGAGCAGATTGCCCATGACGCGGCAGGCTTCGACGCGCAGGGGTTTCAGGTGGAGGATTTCGGTTTGCCGCGTAATTTGATGCTGGCGTGTACCTGGGCCGGCAGTAGCGAGACGGCGGAGCAGGCGGTTGAGGCATTGGCTGCGCATCTGGCTGGCTGAACCCAACACTGTAGGAGTGAGCTTGCTCGCGAAGTGGTGGGTACATCCGCTGAATATCTGGCGGATGTACTGCCGTCTTCGCGAGCAAGCTCGCTCCCACAGATCCTCAGATGGCAGATCCATCTGCGGTGTCTTCATGAATTTGATACGAGCACCAACGCCCTCGTCTATTCCAGGTTCGACGAACTGATGTCCAGCTTGTCAGCGTCGGCGAACTCGTCCAGATCCAGTTCGCTCAAATCCAGTTCGCCCTCCGGGTCGCGGTCTTCGTCGGAATCGGCGTCGTTGAGGGGCGACTGATCGCCGCCGAAATGCTCGCCATCGTGGGCCAGATAGGCGATGGCGTGGGCGCCCGGCTGGCGGGTCTGTGGCTGGATCTGTACCTGCATCGTTGACGCTCCGGAAGTTGAATGTCTGTGTGCAGGCTAACCCACCCGGCGGGTTAAAAGCACCGGTCAGGACAAACTGAGGAAGGATCCGCCGTCGTCGCGCAGCATCCGCACCATGGCGTGGGCGGCAGGCGACAGATAGCCTTCGCGGCGCAGCATGACGCACAGGGTACGTTCCATGGTGGTCTGCTCCAGCTGCACCTCGCGCAGGTCCTGCATGTTCTTGCCGAACTCCAGCGTCTCCCGGGCAATGAAACTCAGCAGACTGGTCTGGGCGATCAGTCGGGGCAGCAGGGAAATCGAGTTGGATTCGATTTGCACGTCCGGCAGTGGCAGGTTGTGGCGGGCGAAGGCGTCATCGACCCAGATGCGCGACGACACCCCGGACGGCGGCAACACCCAGCGATAGCGACACAGGTCGCGCATCTCGAACGGCGCCTTAAAGATCGGGTGATTGCGACTGGCGATCACCACCGCTTCGTCGGTCAGGATCGGGTAGAAGGTGAACTCCTCTTCGGCGCCGCGCTGGGCGCAGATGATCATGTCGAGGTGCCCGGAGCGCAGCTGTTCGCGCAGCATATCGTCCTGACCGATCACCAGTTTCAGGGTCACTTGAGGCGAGCGTTTGAGCAACGCATTGGTCAGCTCGGGCAGCAGGTACTCGGCCATGGTCGCCGCACAGCCCAGACGGATATCCCCTACCGCGCCACTGGCGAAATCGCGTACCTCGCGCTGGGTCTGGGCGATGCTTTGCTGCAGCACCTTGCCCCGCGCCTGCAGCAGTTCCCCCACCGGCGTGAGCTTGATTCGGCGGCCGTCGCGCTGGAACAGCTTGGTGCCGAAGGACTCCTCCAGCCGCTGGATGCTTTTGGTCAACGCCGGCTGGCTGCGATTGAGTTTTTCCGCCGCCCGGCCCAGGTGACCGAGCTCGGCGATGGTTTCAAAATAAGTCAGGTCACGCAGGTCCATATATCAACCAAAGTTATCAATTCATGATTATTAGAAAATAGACTTGATCGATTGCGCTGTCGATACTGGGCGTCATTGGAAAACACCTACCAGGAATCACCAATGCTCTGGAGATCCGCGTTGCAACGCCCCGCCTCGTTCGCCCTCGCCCACCAGCACCCGCTGACCCAATGGTTGCTGCTCATCCTCATGGCCGGTAGCGCCGGCCAACTGTTCAAATACTTCCACGTCCCCGCCGCGCTGTTTCTTGGGCCCATGCTGGTGGCGATCGGCTTCGGCGTTGCCGGGGCCAGTGTTCGCCTCAACAAGCACGTGTTCCGCCTGGGTCAGGGCACCGTCGGCGTGCTGGTCGCCCACTCCATGACCGTTGGCGTTTTGCTGGCGGCGATGCAGTCGTGGCATGTGATGGTCTTCGCCACCTTGCTCACCGTCGCGTTGAGCGCGGTGGTCGGCATCGCCATGGCGCGCTGGGGCGGCATTCAGAGCAGCACCGCGGCGTGGGGGACTTCACCGGGGGCGGCGTCGGCGATGGTCGCGATGTCCGAGGATTACGGCGCCGACTCCCGGGTGGTCGCCACCATGCAATACGTGCGGGTGGTCTGCGTGGTCATGGTCGGCGCGCTGGTGAGCCGGCTGATCGGCGCCGATGCCGGCGGTTCGGACACCCATAGCACCGACGCGCTGCTGCACGGGATGAACCTGCTCAATCTGGGGCTGAGCCTGCTGGTGATCGGGGTCGGCGTGATGCTCGGCAGTCGGTTGCCGGCCGGGGCGTTACTGGTGCCCTTGCTGCTCGGCGGCGCGTTGCAATTGAGCGGCATGCTGCAGATCACCCTGCCCACCTGGGTGCTGGCGATTGCCTACGGCGCGATCGGCAGTTACATCGGCCTGCGCTTCGACCGCGTGACCATCAGCTATGTCTGGCGGCGGCTGCCCGCGATGATCGCCGGCGCGCTGGTGCTGATCCTGCTCTGCGCCCTGTCAGCCTGGGGCATCGCTGAAATCATGGGCAAGGACTTTCTCTCGGTGTACCTGGCGACCAGCCCCGGCGGCCTTGACGCCATGGCGATCATTGCCATCGACACCCATTCGGACGTCGGCTTCGTGCTGGCGATGCAGACGCTGCGGCTGTTCGCTGTGATTGTGACCGGCGCGTACATCGCCCGGCAGGTGATTCGCGTGTCGCACCGCTTTGCGTGAATCCGCTCGGCCGGGTTCGCGCCCATAGTCTCGCGCACACAGTCTCGCGCGCGCAGTCTGACGGAATCTTCATCGCTCCTGCGACCTCCAACCCTTCACACTCACTGGAGGCGGACGCCATGGCCACGCTGAAAATCGCCACGTTCAACATCAACGGCATCCGCGCGCGTTTGCCCATTCTGTTGCAATGGCTGGAAAAGGAAGCGCCCGACATCGTCTGTCTGCAGGAACTGAAGGCCGCCGACGCAGCCTTTCCCGCCGACGACATCCGCAATGCCGGCTACGGCGTGATCTGGCAGGGCGAGCCGTCGTGGAACGGCGTGGCGATTCTGTCCCGCGACAGTGAGCCGCTGGAGATTCGCCGGGGTTTGCCGGGCAATGAGAAGGACAAGCACAGCCGCTATCTGGAGGCGGCTGTTCAGGGCGTGATCGTCGGCTGCCTTTACCTGCCCAATGGCAACCCGCAGCCGGGGCCGAAGTTCGAGTACAAACTGGACTGGTTCGAGCATTTCATCACACACGCCGACTCGCTGTTCAACAGCGAGCATCCGGTGGTGCTGGCCGGGGACTACAACGTCATCCCCACCGACAACGACATCTACAACACCCGCTCATGGCTGAAGGATGCCTTGCTGCAACCGGAAAGCCGCGCCTGCTTCGAGCGCCTGTTGGACCAGGGCTGGACCGACGCCCTGCGCGCGAAATTTCCGGACGAGCGGATTTACACGTTCTGGGATTATTTCCGCAACCACTGGAAGACCAACTCCGGCCTGCGCATCGACCACCTGCTGTTGAGCAAGGATCTGGCGCCCAAACTTAAAAATGCGGGCGTGGATCGCTGGGTCAGGGACCTGCCCCACGCCAGTGACCATGCACCGACGTGGATTGAGTTGAAGGTTTGAGCGAGATGCACCGTTCCTCAAACAACACATCACCTGTAGGAGTGTTGGCCTTGAGACTGCGCAGGATCCAGCGGACTAGGCCCGGCTCGCCAAGGCCGTCGCCAGGCTTTGCTCCAGCGGCAACACCGGTAGCAGCGTCGCCTGATAGGCGTGGTACAGGTCCGGTTTGCCGGCCCAGATGTCGGCGCTGGGCTGGTTTTGCGGGTTGAGCTCGTGGCGCCAGCTGCCGTTTTCGTAATCGATGAACAGCGTCTCGCTGAATTCCCAGAACGTCCGGTACCAGTCTTCGTATGGCTGCTCGTGGGTCCGTTGCAGCAGTGCGGCTGCGGCGGCGGCCGCTTCGGCGTGGGTCCAGTGCAGGCGATGGCGGACCACCGGGCGGTTTTCCCAGTCGAGGGTGTAGACGATCCCCGGCGCGCCATCGACGTCCCAGCCATAACGGCAGGCGTTTTCGAATAATCCCCGCGCGTCTTCCAGCAGCCAGGCCGGCGCTTCCAGCCCGGCTTTGCGCCGCGCCGCTTCCAGGTGCAGCACCAGCCGGGCCCACTCGAAGGCATGGCCGGGCGTCGTGCCGTAAGGGCGAAAACCGTCGTCGGGCTTGTCGACGTTGTAGTCGAGCATCGGCTGCCACTGCAGGGTGAAATGCTCGATCACTTGATAATTGTTGCCGGCGGCGTGCTGATGGATGACCCGCTCGACGATGCTCAGCGCCCGTTCCAGCCAGCGCGCATCGCCAGTGACGTCGGCCAGAGCGAGAAACGCCTCGGTGCTGTGCATGTTGCTGTTGGCGCCGCGATAGGCTTCTTCGTTGCTCCAGTCGCGGTCGAAGGATTCACGCATCGCGCCTTCCTCCTCGCTCCAGAAGTGCCCGGTGATCACCTGAATCGCTTGCTCCAGGAGCGCCTGCGCGCCGGGGCGACGGGCAACCACTGCAGAGCTGGCGGCCAGGGCAACGAAGGCGTGCAGGTAAGCGTTCTTGCCGGTGTCGTCGCTGTGCTCCAGTGGCTTGGCGAACCAGCCACCGTGCTCAGCGTCGCGCAACGGCCCGGCCAGTGCGGCGATGCCGTGATCGACCAGCGCGGCGCAACCGGGAATACCGTTGATGTGGGCCATGGCGAAACTGTGGGTCATGCGGGCGGTGTTCATGGTTTCGGCCACGGCATCGGCGGTGAGCCGGCCGAAATCGTCCAGATTGCCGAAGCCTTGGGGCAGCTTCGAGGCCTTGGCAAACGCCAGCAGCCGATTGCCCTCCTGCATCAGCCAGGCCGTGTGACCCGGGGAGCGCAGCCAACTGCTGAAATCGCGATTCACGTCATCCATTGCCCTTCACCTATCTTGTCGGCAGGTTCGGCCCGCCAGGAATTATTAGTCGGGGCGAATCATGCAAGCCGAGGGCAGCGACAGGCAAGTGAATGAGGTGAAAGGCGCGGACTGTGGGACGTCTGTAGGACCGGCTTTAGCCGGGAAGCCTTTGAGGGCTTTGAACTCCGCAATCAAACCCGAAAGCGCGTCACCACCTGATTCAACTCCGCCGCCAGCCGGGACAGTTCATTGCTCGACGCGCTGATCTGGTTGGCACCGGACGACGATTGCATGGACAGGTCGCGGATGTTGACGATATTGCGGTCCACTTCCCGGGCGACCTGGGCCTGCTCTTCGGCAGCGCTGGCGATGACCAGGTTGCGCTCGGAAATTTCGTTGATCGAGGTGGTGATCCGGTTCAGCGACTCGCCGGCGCCCTGGGCCAGCCCCAGTGTTTCTGTGGCGCGGGTGCGGCTCACCGACATCGATTCCAGCGCTTCGGTGGAACCGCTGCGCATGGTGGTGACCATCTTGTCGATTTCCAGGGTCGACTGCTGGGTGCGGTGAGCCAGTGCGCGCACCTCATCGGCGACCACGGCAAACCCGCGTCCGGACTCGCCCGCCCGTGCGGCTTCGATGGCAGCGTTCAGCGCCAGCAGATTGGTCTGCTCGGCGATGGAACGGATCACGTCCAGCACCTTGCCGATGTCCTTGGACTGCTCGGCCAGCGTCTGCACCAGGTCCGAGGTGTGCTGGACGTTGCCGGACAGGGTCTGGATCGAATTGACCGTGTCAATGACCCGGCTCTGGCCGTCTCGGGCCGCAGTGTTCGATTCGCTCGAGGCCTGGGACGTCGACACCGCGTTGCGCGCGACTTCCTCGACCGCCGAGGTCATCTCGTTCACCGCCGTGGCGGCCTGTTCGATTTCGGCGTTCTGCTGGTGCAGGCCGCGATGGCTGTCTTCGGTCACCGAATTCAGCTCCGTGGCGGCCGACGCCAACTGGCTCGCCGAGTTGCCGATCAGGCTCAGGGTCGAGCGCAGGTTGGTCTGCATCTGCTGCAACGCGCTCTGCAATCGGGTGACTTCGTCATTGCCTTCGACGCGAATGTCGTGGGTCAGATCGCCCTTCGCCACGTATTCGGCGGCATCAACCGCTTGCTGCAACGGCCGCACGATGCTGCGGGTCAGCCACACCGCGAGCACCACGGTGGCCAGCGCCGCGATCAGCACGAACACCAGCACCACGTTGCGCGACTTGCCGTATTGCGCTTCGGCGGCCGCGCCTTCGAGCTCAACCTGATGGGAGTAGAAATCACCCAGATCGCCCAATTGCGCGCCGGAGTTGTCGACGGCAGTCTTCATGTCCACCAGCAGCAGCTTGTTCAGTGCCTTTAGCTCACCGCTTTCGGCAAGGGCGAATGACTGGGTCAAACCGCGCTGATACTCAACCAGGGTCGCGCGGAATTTGCCGTACAGCGCCTTCTCCTCCGGCGTGTCGATAAAGGCGTCGAGGCTGGTGAGTTTTTCATCAAGGATTTTCGAACGTGCGTCCATCTGGCCTTTATAAACGCTGACGTTTTTTGGATCGGCGTCGAGGGCGACCCGCAGCGAGATGGTGCGAATGCGCAGCATCGCTTCGCGGATATCGTTGACCAGACGCATGCTCGGCATCCAGTTGCTCTCGACCGCCACCTCGCTCTGTCGAATCGTCGACATCTGGCTCAGGGCGAACCAGCCGAGCAACGCGACCAACAGGGAAATCAGGGTAAACCCAAGGCCGGCGCGGCGGGCGATGGTCAGGTTGCGTAGGCTCATAGCGGGGGCTCGTTGTTGTAGGGGCGGGACGCAAAGTCGTCGTATGACCATGGCTTATCGACATTGCCGTAGGGTTCTTTAGCCGTCGTCCCACTAAGAATCCGAACGCCTGTTCGAGAAAACATCGAACCCTGCCAGCATGCGGGGTCTAGACCCTTGAGCCCCATACCCCATTTGAACCGAGGTGAATCATGCATCTGGAAGGTTCCTGCCACTGCGGCGCTGTCGCATTCAGCCTGACAAGCGCCCATCCCTATCCTTATCAGCGCTGCTACTGCTCGATCTGCCGCAAGACCCAAGGTGGCGGCGGTTACGCGATCAACCTGGGCGGCGACGCGAAAACCCTCACCGTCGAAGGCAAGGACAACATCGCCATCTACCACGCCAAAATGCGCGATGACGACGGTCACGAAACCCACATCAGCAGCGCCGAACGGCATTTCTGCAAGCGGTGCGGCAGCGGTCTGTGGTTGTTCAGCCCCGATTGGCCGGCGCTGATTCATCCCTTCGCATCGGCCATCGACACGACGTTGCCGACCCCGCCGGAGCACACCCACCTGCTGCTGAACTCCAAAGCGGCGTGGGTGGAAGTGGCCGCAGGGCCCCATGACCAGCAGTTCGAGGCCTACCCTGAAGAGTCGATTGCCGACTGGCATGAGCGGCTGAAGCTGACTCAATAATCTGCCGCGCTGGAATGAGCACAGGCGTCGGGCGTTCCTCTGGCAGTGGCTGCCGACGGAGCGCCCGCCCGACCGACCACTGGATAATTCCCTGAACCTCTCCCCCGCCGGCCCACTCCCAACTAAACGCTGATAAGCCCAATAATAAGCCCACGAGGAAGCGCACATGCCTTTGCATCGAGTCGCCACCCTGACCGAGCTTCATCGAGACCGCGGTCTCCAGGTCGAGTTTGGCGAAACCAAGGCGCTACTGGTTCTGCACGGCGAAGAAGTCCGCGCGTTTCAAGCCTTCTGCCCCCACGCCGGCGCCCCCCTGGCGGACGGCGCCATCTGCAACGGTCACCTGATCTGCCCCTGGCACAAAGCCGAATTTTCCATCGACGACGGCCACCTGTGCGAACCGCCCGCCCTGGACGCCCTTATCCGTTACCCCGTTCAACTCATCGAAGGCCAGGTGCACGTCGATGACCAGCCCATGGCCGTTCACACGCCGACACTGGCCGAGGACAGCCGCCGCTTCGTCATCATTGGCGCCGGGGCCGCGGGCACAGCGGCGGCCTGCGCGTTGAGGGAAAAAGGCTTCAATGGTCAATTACGGCTCATCGACAGAGAAGCCGCGCCCGGCTACGACCGCACGGCGCTCAGCAAATTTGTGCTGTCCGCCGAAATGAAAACCGATGAAATCCCTGCCCTGCGCGAGGAGGCGTTTTACCTGGATAACCGCATCGAGCGGGTGCACGGCGAGGTGATAAAGCTGGACGTCATCAACAAGCGCGTGACCTTGGCGGACGGGCGCCGCTTTGACTATGACGCGGCGCTGGTCACCACGGGCGCCGAGCCCTGCGCGCTGCCTGTGGAGGGCGCCGATCTGCCGCAGGTGCTGACGCTGCGCAGCCGCGATGACGCCAGCCGAATTCTCGCGGCGGTCCACTCCGGCAGCCACGCGTTGGTCGTGGGCGACAGTTTTATCGGGCTGGAAGCGGCGTCGGCGTTGCGCACACAGGGTGTGAACGTCACGATTCTGGCCCATCACGAAGTGCCGTTTGTCCGCCTCCTGGGCGAGCGCATCGGCAAGGCGCTGCGCGCGCTGCATGAGCAAAACGGCGTGTTGTTCCGCACCCACGTCGATGTCAGTCGCTTCGAAGGCGTTGAACGGGACGGCCAGCAGGTGCTGCAGACCGCCGTGCTCAGCAATGGTGAACGACTGCAGGTGGATCTGGCGTTGGTTGGCGTCGGTGTAAGTCCGGTCACGCATTTCATCGACGGTCTTCAGCTGGAGGAAGACGGCTCACTCCCCGTCGACGACGGCATGCGCGCAGGCAAGGATGTGTGGGCAGCAGGCGATATCGCCACCTTTCCACTCAACCTCCAGCCGCAGCGCATCGAGCACTGGCGGCTTGCCCAACAGCAGGCACGTATCGCGACGGGCAATATGCTCGGCGAAGACCGGCATTACACCGACGTGCCGTATTTCTGGACCTACCATTTTGAAAAGCGCCTGGATTATCTCGGCCACGCAGAGGACTGGGACGACATCGTCTACCTGGGCGAAGCGGAGCGGTTCGACTTCCTGGCGCTTTTCTGCAAGCAGAATGTGGTGGCGGCCGTGGTCAGCTGTGGGCGCGAACGGCCCATGGCGATGCTCGCCGAACGCATGAAACAACCGCTGTTCAAAGATGAAGCGCAGATGCTGATCAACCAGATCGGTGATTGAGCACGCACTTCAGCGTCATTCATTTATCCGCATACCGGAGGGCGCCATGCCTGATAAAGAGTCCAACCGCGAAGACCTCGACCACAAGCCTGAAAACGCAGGCAAGGTCGGCGAGGAACACAAACAAGCCAATCAAAGTGGTGAACAACAGCGACCACCGGAAACGGAGCATCCGGCAGACGCGACCGACGCCAAACCCTGAACCAGCGGCATCAGCCGCGGCTGGTGGCCTGCTGACGATCACTTTGCTGCTTTGCGCAGCGGCTGGTTGCAGGCTGCTCAGCGGTCTCCACCTTCAGCCACCACGCCTCGCCCCGACTTGGGTACTGCACGTAAAAAGGCTGGCCCATTTCCGGGGTGGTGATGGAGATGCTGCGGTCCCACGCCAGCGCGAGAATCCGGTCGAACGGCTCGTGCCAGGCGTGCATCGCCAGGTCGAAGGTGCCGTTGTGAATCGGCAAAAGCCACTTGCCGAGCAGGTCGATGTGCGCCTGCAGCGTTTCTTCGGGCTGCATGTGCACGTCTGGCCAGTCTTCGTTGTAGGCGCCGGTTTCCATCAGCGTCAGGTCGAACGGGCCGTACTGCTCGCCAATCAACTTGAAGCCGTCGTGATAACCGGTGTCGCCGCTGAAGAAGATCCGCTGCTCGCCGTCGAGCATCACCCACGACGCCCAGAGCGTCTGATTGCCGTCCCGCAACGTACGCCCTGAAAAGTGCTGCGCCGGCGTTGCCACAAAGCGAATGCCATGAATATCGGTCGACTGCCACCAGTTCAACTGCTGAACCTTGGCCGCCGGCACACCCCACTCGATCAGCGTGTCCCCTACCCCCAGCGGCGTGATGAAATGCTCGGCCTTGTCCTTGAGCACCTGGATGGTCATGTGATCGAGGTGGTCGTAATGGTTGTGGGACAGGATCACTGCTTTCAGGGGTGGCAGGTCTGCAAGGCTGATCGGCGGCTGATGGAAGCGCCGCGGACCGGCCCACTGCACCGGCGAGGCACGGTCAGCGAAGACGGGGTCGGTGAGGAAGTATTCACCGCGCAGTTTCAGCAGCACGGTGGAATGGCCGAGCCGATAGACCGTGTTGTCGGGCGCCGCCAACAGTTGCTGGCGCGACAGCGGCTGAACCGGTATCTCGCCGGCCGGGCGGGTGTGGTGGGGCTTGTTGAACAGGGCGTTCCAGAAGATGCGCAGGGTCTTGACGAAGCCTGAGCGCGCCATCGGCTTGTGATTGAAATAGCGGCCTTCACGCCGAGTCAGGACGGGCAGCGCAGGATGTGAATCAAGGTGTTTGTCGATCGAGGCCATGAGGGTGCTGACTCCATGAAACGGGTGAAGGTGGTGCTGTGCGAGCTGCAAGCTGCAAGCTGCAAGCTGCAAGAGCATGACGTACGCCTTGCGCTTTGGCTTCGGCCGTGGCTTTAGCTTGAAGCTTAAAACTTGAAGCTTCCGGCCGCTTCTACACTACACAGTGTAGTTTCAAGCTTGCACGATGGGCAAAGAGAAGTAAACTGCCCGGTGTAATTTTCTTGCCGGGTGACTTCGTTGCCCGGCTCACCTCACAGAAGCGAATCCATGACTGCCCCACTGCGACTGACCGACCGTAAACGCGAAGCCATTGTTCAAGCGGCGATAGCCGAATTTCGCGACAACGGTTTCGAGGTCACCAGCATGGACCGCATCGCCGCCCGGGCGGAGGTCTCCAAGCGCACGGTCTACAACCACTTCCCCAGCAAGGAAGAGCTGTTTTCCGAAATGCTCCATCGTCTGTGGTCCTCCGCCGCGACGCAGACCGATGCGGTGTACAAACCCGGCGTGCCCCTGCGCGATCAACTGCGCGAATTGCTCGACGCGAAAATGAAAACCCTCGGCGACAGCAATTTCATCGACCTGGCCCGCGTGGCCATCGGCGCGACCATCCACTCCCCCGATCGCGCGCAGGTCTGGGTCAGCCGACTCAATCAGCGCGAAGAAACCTTCACCGTCTGGGTGCGCGGCGCCCAGCAGGACGGCCGCCTCAAGGCCGTCGAGCCGGTGTTCGCCGCGTCGCAGATCCATGCGTTGCTCAAGGCCTTCGCCTTCTGGCCGCAAGTCACCCTCAACGAACCCCTGCTCGCGCCGGACAAGCAACGCGAAGTGGTGGAGTCGGCCCTCGACCTGTTCCTGTGCTGGTATGAAATCCCGCTCGACAAATCTCGGTCCACTACTGCCCGTTAGTCCATGGCCGCCGTGACGCGCTCGACGATCTGCCGACGGGCCAGCAAACCCTGCATGGCGCGATCAATGGCGACGCCGACGATATTCGCCGGGGCCGTGTCCGGTCGCCCCGAATCGTAAGGCGGCGCCGGTGCGTACTCCAGTTGCAGCTGAATGGTCCGGGCGGTATCCGGATCGAACACCTCGCTGATCAGCGTCAACGCAAAATCGATCCCCGCCGTCACGCCGCCGCCGGTCATCAGGTTGCCGTCGCGCACCACGCGCTCGTGTACCGGAATCGCGCCGAATTGCTCCAGCAGTGAATGGGACGCCCAGTGGGTGGTGGCGCGGCGGCCTTTCAACAGCCCGGCCGCGCCGAGCACTAACGCGCCGGTGCAGATCGAGGTCACGTACTGAGCCGTCGCGGCCTGATGCCGGATGAACGCCAGGGTTTGCGCATCTTCCATCAATGCATCGACGCCTACCCCGCCCGGCACACAGATCACGTCGAGGTCGATGCAGTCGGCGAAGGTCGCGGTCGGGACAAGGGTGAGGCCGGTGCTGGACTGCAGCGGCTCGAGATCTTTCCAGACCAGGTGCACGACCACGCCGGGCATGGTGGCGAAAACATCGTAGGGACCGGTCAGGTCCAGTTGCTGGACTTTGGGGAATACCAGCAGGCCGATATGCAGGGTCATGGCGTGTTCCTTATCGTTTAAACGTGGGTCATCTGAATGCGTGAGCCGAGCAGCCGGTTGCACCTGAAGGCCAGCGGCTGGACGAAAGCACTGTAGAGGGCTAGCCTCTGGCGGATACGCCATAAAGCCAACAATTCACGCCAATCTTCACAGTGAGCGCGCCATGCCCCATCAGCCCAGGCCGGTTCATGTTCTGGCCTTTCCCAACGTTCAGTTACTCGACGTCACCGGACCGCTGCAGGTGTTCGCCTCGGCCAACGTCATGGCGCAGGAAGCCGGCCTGAAAAAAATCCCTTACCGGCCCGAGGTTATCGCTCGCGACCCCGGCAGCGTGATCTCCTCCGCCGGGCTCGGACTGCTCACTCACCCGCTGCCGTCCACGCCTTCGGACACGCTGATCATCGCCGGTGGCGGCGCGGTGCACACGGCGCTGCTGGACCCGGTTCTGGTGGACTGGGTGCGAACGCAATCCGCCAGTGCCCGGCGCGTGGCGTCAGTGTGTACCGGCGCATTTTTGCTCGCCGCGGCCGGCGTGCTGGACGGTCATCGGGTGGTCACTCACTGGGACAGTTGCGACGAACTGGCGCGGTGCTTCCCGCATCTGCGCGTCGACCCGGACCCGATCTTCATCAACGAGGACAAACTGTGGACGTCGGCCGGGGTGACGGCAGGCATCGATCTGGCGCTGGCGATGGTCGAGGCGGACCTGGGCCGCGACATCGCACTGGCCGTCGCGCGGGATCTGGTGGTGTTTCTCAAGCGCCCGGGCGGGCAATCGCAATTCAGCACGGCGCTGTCGATGCAGCACCAGACCCGCGATCAGGGCAGCCGGTTTGGCGACCTGCACGCCTGGATTCTCGACAACCTGGCCAGCGACCTGTCCGTCGGCACGCTGGCGGCTCAGGTCGGCATGAGCGAGCGCAGCTTCGTCCGCCACTACCGCGCCCACACCGGCAACACGCCAGCGCGGGCCATCGAGCAGTTGCGCGTCGAAGCGGCCCGGCGTCTGTTGGGGGACAGCGCGCTGCCAATCAAGCGCATCGCCGACCGCTGCGGTTTCGGCACGGAAGAGACATTGCGCCGCAGCTTCATGCGCGCGGTATCGGTGACGCCCCAGGCGTATCGAGAGCGTTTCAGCGCGGCATGGCTTGGCCGCTACAAGCTGCCACTAATGGGTTGCAGCGACCGGGAAATCCGGGGCGCGCCTTGAGACCTGTGGGAGTGAGCTTGCGTGACTGAGATGCGTTACAAGGCAAGGCTCAAGGAGAAATTAATTTTCACGAATTGATATTTTTATACTGTTTCGTGTAATTTAATTTTCATCACGAAATCAGAGATAACAATAATGACTGCCTGTGATCGTCCCGCCCCTGCTCTTCTTTCGCCGCTGATGGCGCTTGCAACACCCACTGCCGAGATCGTTTTCACCGCCTGGCTGCGCACCGGTTAACGCCACTGCGCGGGGGAGTCCTGCCCTGTTTCAGCTCGACAGTCTCAGCCCCGCCGCCGCCCAAGCCCTGACCTCCTCATCCTCAGCAAGGAATCCGTTGCATGCCTCCGTCAACCGGCCTGTCTCTGTTGGTCTACGCCGCCGTCGCGATCATTGCCTTGATCGTGCTTATCGCGCGGTTTCGTCTCAATCCGTTTATCGTCATCACCCTGGTGTCCGTCGGCCTCGCCCTGGTCGCCGGGATGCCGGCCAATGCCGTCGTTGCGTCCTATGAGGGCGGCGTAGGCAAGACGCTGGGGCACATCGCGCTGGTTGTGGCGCTGGGCACCATGCTCGGCAAGATGATGGCCGAATCCGGCGGCGCCGAGCAGGTGGCGCGCACCTTGATCGACCGCTTTGGCGAGCGCAACGCGCACTGGGCGATGGTCTGCATCGCCTTTCTCGTGGGGCTGCCGCTGTTTTTCGAAGTCGGTTTCGTGCTGTTGGTGCCCATCGCTTTCACCGTCGCACGTCGGGTCGGCGTGTCGATTCTGATGGTCGGGCTGCCCATGGTCGCCGGCCTCTCGGTGGTCCACGCCCTGGTACCGCCGCACCCGGCCGCGATGCTGGCGGTGCAGGCCTATCAGGCGTCGGTCGGCCAGACCCTGTTCTACGCCATCCTCATCGGCATCCCCACCGCGATCATTGCCGGCCCGATCTACGCGCGCTTCATCGTGCCGCACATTCACTTGCCCGATGAAAACCCGCTGGCCAAACAATTTCTCGACCGCGAACCCCGCGCCCAACTGCCAAGCTTTGGCATCACCATGGCGACCATTCTGCTGCCGGTCGTACTGATGCTGCTGGGTGGCTGGGCCAACCTGATTGCCACGCCGGGCAGCGGCTTCAACAGCTTCCTGCTGTTCATCGGCAACTCGGTGATCGCGCTGCTGCTGGCCACGTTACTAAGCTTCTGGACCTTGGGGATTGCCCAGGGCTTCTCCCGGGATTCGATCCTGAAATTCACCCAGGAGTGCCTGGCACCAACGGCCAGCATTACGTTGCTGGTGGGCGCCGGCGGCGGTCTGAACCGGATTCTGGTCGACAGTGGCGTGACCAACGAGATTGTCGGTCTGGCGCAGGACTGGCATCTGTCGCCGCTGTTGATGGGCTGGCTGTTCGCCGCACTGATGCGCGTCGCCACCGGCTCGGCCACCGTGGCGATGACCACCGCGTCCGGCATCGTCGCCCCCGTCGCGCTGGGTCTGGGCTATCCCCATCCGGAGTTGCTGGTGCTGGCAACCGGCGCGGGCTCGGTGATTTTTTCCCACGTCAACGACGGCGGGTTCTGGCTGATCAAGGAGTATTTCAACATGACCGTGGCACAGACTTTCAAAACCTGGACGGTGCTGGAAACGCTGATATCGGTGATTGCTTTCGTCCTGACCCTCGGGCTGGCGCAGGTGATCTGAGTGGACATTCTTTACCAGATCCGCGCCCGTCAGGACTCTTTCAGCGCCGGGGAAGGCCGCATCGCCAGGCTGGTGCTCAGCGACGTGGCCTTTGCCGCCAGCGCCAGCCTCGACGACCTCGCCGCCCGTGCCGAGGTCAGCAGCGCCACGCTGTCACGCTTCGCCCGTACGGTGGGCTGCAAGGACCTGCGCGACCTGCGCCTGCAACTGGCCCAGGCCAGCGCCGTGGGCAACCGCTTCCTCACCCCGGAGCAGGCGCCGGAACAGTCGGCGTTTTTCACCCAGATCGTCGGCGACATCGAGTCCACCCTGCGCCAGCATCTGGCCGGTTTCGATGAGTCGCGCTTCCAGGCGGCGGTGGCTCTGCTGACGCCAGCGCGGATGATTCACAGCTTCGGCATGGGCGGCGCGTCCAGCCTGTGCAGCGAAGAACTGCAGACCCGTCTGGTGCGCCTCGGCTACCCGATTGCCGCCAGCCGCGACCCGGTGATGATGCGCCTGATCGCCGCAACCCTTGGCCCCGAGCACTGCGTCATTGTCTGCTCACTGAGCGGGCGCCCCCCTGAACTGCTCGACGCAGTGGATCTGGCCCGTAGTTACGGCGCGAAGATTCTCGCCATCACCCTGCCCGGCTCCCCGCTGGCGGAACGGGCGGATGTCTTGCTGCCGCTGCAGATCGCCGAAACCCATTTCATCTACAAACCCACCGCCGCGCGCTACGGCATGCTGCTGACCATCGACGTGCTGGCCACCGAACTGGCGCTGACGGCGCCCGACGCCAACCGCGAACGGCTGCGACGGATCAAACTCGCGCTGGATGACTACCGCGGCGGCGACGACGGCCTGCCCCTTGGAGACTGACCCCATGCTTTACGACCTGATCATTCGCGACGCGCTGGTGATCGACGGCAGCGATACCCCCGGTTACCGAGCCGATGTGGCCATCCGCGACGGCCGCATCCAGCGCATCGGTGACCTCCGCGACGTCTCCGCCCGCGAAGAAATAAACGCCGCCGGCCGCGTGCTGGCGCCGGGTTTCATCGACGTGCACACCCACGACGACACCGTGGTGATTCGCCAGCCGGCGATGCTGCCGAAGATCACCCAGGGCGTGACCACGGTAATCGTCGGCAACTGCGGCATCAGCGCCTCGCCGGTAACGCTCGCGGGCGATCCGCCGGACCCGATGAACCTGCTGGGGCCCGCCGCCGCGTTCGTTTATCCGCGCTTCATCGACTACCGCAACGCGGTGGACGCGGCGCGGCCGGCGGTCAATGTGGCGGCGCTGATCGGCCATACCGCCCTGCGCAGCAATCACATGGACGATCTTTTTCGAACGGCGCGCGCTGATGAAATCAGCGCCATGCGCTGGCAATTGCGCGACAGCCTGGCGGACGGTGCGCTGGGCCTGTCCACCGGTCTGGCCTACGCCTCGGCTTACTCGGCCGAGACCGACGAAGTCAAGCAGCTGGCCGAGGAGCTCACGGCGTTCGGCGCGGTGTACACGACTCATCTGCGCAGTGAGTTCGAGCCGGTGCTGGAGGCCATGGACGAGGCGTTCGCGATCGGCCGTCACGCCCGATCACCGGTGGTTATTTCCCATATGAAATGCGCGGGCGCCGGCAACTGGGGCCGCAGCCCGCAGCTGCTGGCGTCCCTGGAAAACGCCGCGCTGAGCCACCCGGTGGGCTGCGATTGCTATCCCTATGCGGCCAGCTCTTCAACGCTGGATTTAAAGCAGGTCACGGATGCGTTCCCGATCACCATCACCTGGTCGACGCCGCACCCGGACCAGGGCGGCCGCGAGCTGAAGGACATCGCCGCCGACTGGGGCCTGTCGCTGGTGGAGGCCGCACGAAAACTGCAACCCGCTGGCGCCGTGTATTACGGCATGGACGAGAACGACGTGCAGCGGATCATGAAGCACCCGCTGTCGATGATCGGTTCGGACGGTCTGCCGGAAGACCCCTTCCCACACCCGCGCCTGTGGGGTGCGTTTCCCCGGGTGCTTGGACATTTCAGTCGGGATCTGGGGCTGTTCCCGCTGCACACCGCCGTGCACAAGATGACCGGACTGACCGCCACACGCTTCGGGCTGCATGATCGCGGGTTCGTGCGCGAAGGGTATTGCGCGGATCTGGTGCTGTTCAACGCCGAAACCGTGCGCGATGTGGCAGATTTCAAAGAACCCAAGCGCGCTGCCGAGGGGATTGATGCGGTGTGGGTGAACGGGCATTTGAGCTACGCCGAAGGCAAACCGCAGGGGGAACGGCAAGGGAGGTTCTTGCCGCGCAGTGGGTCGTTGGTGGGTGGCTTTGGTTGATTCTGTAGGACTGGCTTTAGCCGGGAAGACGTCGGGCGCCACACCGCAAATCTGAGCTGCACACACTGGCCTCTTCCCGGCTGAAGCCGGTCCTACTAACATCCCATGCGCTCAGAGAAATGGGCGGTGACCTCGACCGTAGGACTGGCTTTAGCCGGGAAGACGCCCATGGAGACGCCATCAATTACGGGGTGTCACGTATGACGCTTTCCCGGCTGAAGCCGGTCCCACTAAAAGTGCGTGGCCCTACTCAGAGCATGCGCTGTGCCAGTGGACTGGCTTTAGCCCACCACCACCCCACGGCATTCGCCAAACCCGATACTCACTTCACCGTCCTTGCGGCAGCGCGCTTTGAGGATCACCTCATCGCCCGCTTGCAGGAAGGTCCGCGTCTCGCCGTTGGACAATTCGACGGCGCGTTTTCCGCCTTCGGTCATTTCCAGCAAGCTGCCGAGCTGACCGGGTTGCGGGCCTGACAAGGTGCCGGTGCCGAAAAGATCGCCCGCTTGCAGCTTGCAGCCGTTGACGCTGTGGTGGGCCACCATCTGCGCGACGGTCCAGTACATGTTCAGCGTGTTGCTCAGGGCCAACCGTTGCGGCGCGACGCCCTGCTCTTTCATCCGCGCGGTAAGCAGCAGCACTTCCAGCTCGATGTCCAGCGCGCCCCCGGCCTGATCCTGCTCGTCGAACAGATAAGCCATCGGCTGCGGGTCACCCTCGGGACGCGTCGGTTGGGCCGCACGAAACGGCGCCAGCGCCTCGGCCGTGACCACCCACGGCGAAATGCTCGTGGCAAAACTCTTCGACAGAAACGGCCCCAGCGGCTGGTATTCCCAGGCCTGCAGGTCCCGGGCCGACCAGTCGTTCAGCAAGCAGAAACCGGCGATGTGCTCACCCGCCTTGCCGATGGGGACAGGCTCGCCGGCCTCGTTGCCCTGCCCGATCCACACGCCCACTTCCAGTTCGTAATCCAGGCGCTTGCTCGGCCCGAAGTCCGGTGTCTCGGCGCCCGGTTTCAAGGTCTGCCCGCTGGGGCGCCTGATCGGCATCCCGGACACACCCAGCGTCGACGCCCGGCCGTGATAAGCGATCGGCACGTATTTGTAGTTCGGCAACAGCGGATTGTCCGGGCGGAACAGCTTGCCGACGTTCATCGCGTGATGAATGCCGACGTAAAAATCGGTGTAGTCGCCGACCTGCGCAGGCATGTGCATCTGGCAGTCCGCCATTGGCACCAGCAGGCGATCCCCCATGGCCTGCAAGCGTTCACGCTGCAGTGTTTTTTCGTCGAGCAAGTGCAGCAATTCGTTGCGCAGGGCCTGGCGCGACGAACCACCCAAGGCGAAAAAGTCGTTCAACTGCCCGCGACAGGCGGCTTCGACGGCCACCCGCGCGGCGCCATTGAACAGGCTGGCCTCAAGGGCCGTCTGCAGGTCCAGAACGAAATCGCCGATGGCCACGCCGCCGCGCTTGCCGAAACCGGGGCGGCTGAACACGCCCAAGGGCAGGTTTTGCAGGGGGAAATCAGGATGGTCGTTGGCGCTGGTCACCCAGCTGCGCGGATGCTGTGGAGTGCTCATCGTTGGCTGTCCGTGTCAAAAGGCTTGAACGTTCTGGCGATGCCATCCCAGCAGGCATCGTAGTCGCTTTGCAGCTGTGGGCATTCCAGCGCGTGATAGCTGGGGCGCAGAACTTTGCCGGTCTCGAACATGAAGGCCATGGTCTGCTCGATCTTGTGCGGCGTCAGCTCGGCGGCGATGGCCTTCTCGGCGCTGGCATTGTCCGGGCCGTGGGCGCTCATGCAGTTGTGCAGCGACGCGCCGCCGGGCATGAAACCTGCGGCCTTGGCGTCGTAGGCACCGTCGATCAGGCCCATGAATTCGTTCATCAGGTTGCGGTGGAACCACGGTGGCCGGAAGGTGTTTTCCGCCACCATCCAGCGCGGCGGGAAAATCACAAAATCGACGTTGGCCTGACCGTCGACAACGCCCGGCGAGGTCAGCACGGTGAAGATCGACGGGTCGGGATGGTCGTAACTCACGGTGCCCAAGGTGTTGAACAGGCGCAGATCGTATTTATACGGGACGTTGTTGCCATGCCACGCGACGACATCGAAGGGGGAATGACCCAGCGTGGTGGCCCACAGTTCGCCGAGAAATTTCTGCACCAGCACGGTGGGCTGTGCGCTGTCTTCAAAATGCGCGTGGGGGATCTGGAAATCCCGGGGATTGGCCAGGCCGTTGCTGCCGATCGGCCCGAGGTCCGGCAGGCGCAGGGGGCAGCCGTGGTTCTCGCAGAGATAGCCCCGCGCTGTGCCGTCGAGCAACTCGACGCTGAATTTCAAACCACGGGGCAGCACGACGATTTCCTGGGGTTCAATGTCGAGCAGGCCCAACTCGGTGGTGATGCGCAATCGGCCCTGTTGGGGGACGATCAGCCACTCGCCGTCGGCGCTGAAGAACGCGCGCTGCATGGAGCGGTTGGCGGTGTAGACGTAGACGCTTACGCCCTCGGCCTGTTCGGTAGACGAGGTGCTGGCCAGGGCATGCAGGCCGTCGATGAAATCGGTGGGTTCGGCGGGGACGTCGAACGCATTCCAGCGCAGGCGATTGGGTGTGACCGGGCCTTGCTGCTGACCGGGGATCTGCCGCTCAAGGCGCTGAAAACGAGGGTGCGCGGCGGAGGGTTGAATGCGATAGAGCCAGGAGCGTCGGGCTTCGGCGCGGGGGACGGTGAACGCGGTCCCGGAGAATTGCTCGGCGTAGAGGCCCAGCGGATGACGCTGCGGCGAGTTCTGCCCGTGGGGCAAACCGCCCGGCATCGCCTCGCTGCTGAATTGATTGCCGAATCCGCACTGGTAGCGCAGGGACTCGGACCGGGGTGCTGTCGACATGACGACCTCTTATTGTTTTTATCGTAAGCGTGTTACGCATAACGTAATTTGAGTTTGCAGAAGGGTCAAGCTATAAAGCAGCCTTTCCAGACCGGGGGCCTCCCTTCCATGACCGACGATTCCACCCCCGCCACCGCGCCGCGCCAGCAGAAAGTCCAGTCGGCTGAGGTCGGCGTCGGCATCCTCAAGGCGCTGGCCGAACTGGTGCCTGCCACGTCACTGTCGAAACTCGCCGAATACGTCGGCATGCCGGCCAGCAAGGTGCATCGCTACCTGCAAGCGCTGGTGGACAGCGGTTTTGCCGAACAGGACCCGGCCAGCAACCATTACCGGCTGGGGCGCTCCGCCTTGCAGGTCGGGCTGGCGGCACTGAGCCAACTGGATGTGCTGAAAACCTCTGCCCCGGCCCTGATCGCCCTGCGCGACGAACTCAACGAAACCTGCTTTCTGGCCGTGTGGGGCAACAAAGGCCCGACGGTGGTGTACGTCGAGCAGTCGCTGGGGGCGGTCACCCTGGTCACGCAGATCGGTTCGGTGCTGCCGCTGCTCGGTTCGTCCACCGGGCTGGTGTTCGACACCTTTCTGTCGCCGACCGAAACCGCCGCGTTGAGAGAGGCGGAATCAGTCTCGTTGAATGCAGCGCAGTTGAAGGAGATCGATCGGCACGTCCACGAAATCCGCAGCACCGGGGTGCATCAGATTCACGGGATGTTGATGGCCGGCGTCAACGCGGTGTCGTCGCCGGTGTTTGCCATGGGCAACAAGCTGGTGGGTGTGGTGACGGTGGTGGGTTCGGCGTCGGTGTTTACCGATCAGCGCCAGGCGACGGCCGCGCAGAAACTGCTGCAAACGGCACAGGCCATCAGCGCGCGGATGGGTGGGGAAATGCCGCGGCTGGAGTGATTGGTCAGGATCACAAAGGGCAGGAGCGCGTTCCCACTGAGGGACCGCGTTCCTCGTGTAGGACCGGCTTTAGCCGGGAAGACGTCGGCGGTTACGCCACAAAATTGATGGTGTTCAAACCGGCCTCTTCCCGGCTGCAGCCGGTCCTACAGACATATCGCGTGCACCAAATCGGGCTGCGTACTTCAATCCACCGCCAACACTCTCCTGCGCACTTGATCCCGTTCGATCGACTCAAACAGCGCCTTGAAATTGCCCTCGCCGAAGCCATCGTCGCCCTTGCGCTGGATGAATTCGAAGAACACCGGCCCCATCAGGGTTTCCGAGAAGATTTGCAGCAGCAGACGCTGACTGCCGCCTTCGGAGTTGCCGTCCAGCAGAATCCCCCGCGCTTTCAGCTCATGCTCGGGCTCGCCGTGGTTGGGCAGACGGCCTTCGAGCATTTCGTAGTAGGTGTCCGGCGGCGGGGTCATGAAGCGCATGCCCAGCGCCTTGAGCCGGTCCCAGGTGTCGATCAGGTTTTCGGTGAAGAACGCGACGTGCTGAATCCCTTCGCCGTTGAACTTCATCAAAAACTCTTCGATCTGCCCGGCGCCCTTTGAGGATTCCTCGTTCAGCGGGATGCGGATCATGCCGTCCGGCGCGGTCATCGCTTTCGAGGTCAGGCCGGTGTACTCGCCCTTGATGTCGAAATAGCGCAGCTCGCGGAAGTTGAACAGCTTCTCGTAGAAGTTCGCCCAATAGGCCATCCGCCCGCGATAGACGTTGTGGGTCAGGTGATCGATGAATTGCAGACCGGCGCCCTTGGGGTGACGGTCGACGCCCTCGAGGTACACGAAGTCGATGTCGTAGATCGAGGTGCCTTCACCGAAACGGTCGATCAGGTACAACGGCGCGCCGCCAATGCCCTTGATTGCCGGCAGGCGAAGCTCCATCGGCCCGGTGCCGATTTCCACAGGCTGGGCGCCGAGTTCCAGCGCGCGCTTGTAGGCCAGTTGCGAATCCTTGACCCGGAAGGCCATGCCGCACACGGAAGGACCGTGCTCCGCAGCGAAGTAGGACGCTTCGCTGTTCGGCTCGTTGTTAAGGATGATGTTGATCGCGCCCTGACGGTAGAGCGACACGTTCTTGGAGCGGTGATGGGCGACTTTGGTGAAGCCCATGATCTGGAACACCGGCTCCAGCACGTTCGGGGTGGGCGAGGCGAATTCGATGAATTCAAAGCCCATCAGGCCCATCGGGTTTTCGTAGAGATCAGTCACGGTCTTGCTCCTGCTAAATAGTGAGAGGCACAGCGGCTCGAATCACGATTCAGCGGGTGGCGCGCAGGAAATCCCCCGCACGCTGCGGGCGAGAAAGTCGCCGAAGATGAGTTGCAGACCGAAGCTTTTCATGGGGGAAAGATTACTCCGGCGTGTCCGATTGCGCATCGGGATGGGCGGTCTGAAACGCGGGATGCTGCAAGGCCAGCGCTTCGACCCGGCAAATTCGCGGGAACGGGATCATGTCCACGTTGAAGCGCCTTGCCGCATACACCTGGGGCAACAGGTACACATCGGCCAGGCCAACCGCGCCAAAGCAAAACTCAGTGTCGCCAATCAGTGCCTCCACCGCAGCGAAACCTTCGCCGATCCAGTGGCCGATCCACGCCGTCACGTCGCCTTCGTCGTGGCCCATGCCGCGCAGGCGATTGAGCACCGCCACATTGTGCAACGGGTGGATGTCGCAGCCGATCAGGGCGGCGACCTGCCGATGGCGCGCGCGGTCGAGCAGCGCGTCGGGGAGCAATGCAGGTTCAGGGGATAATTCTTCGAGGTATTCGATGATCGCCATGGACTGGATGATCACCTCGCCGTCGTCCAGCCTCAAAGAGGGAACGCGGCCTTGGGGGTTGATAGCCAGGTAATCGGGCATGTGGTGTTCGCCGCCGTCGCGGATCAGGTTGACCGGCAGTGGGTTGAACGCGAGACCTTTCAGCGCCAGGGCAATGCGCACCCGGTAGCTCGAGGTCGATCGGTAGTAGGTGAAAAGATCCACGGGAATGGCCTGTTATTGTTGTTTTGGTTTTCACTACGGCGTAAGCGACTTACGCAATGCGTAAGCTGCGGCAATACGGGATGGGTGTCAAGCCAAGGTCCACACCCGTAAACCTCCCGCGTGGCTCAGGCCCAGCCCTCCAGTCGCAGGGTGGCGCGCACCAGCCGTTGCTCCTCGCTTTCGATCTCCCGCAGGTTGTCGCAGATGTTCTGGATATGCGCCACGGCCGCTTTGCGCGCCTGCTCAGGCAACCGCCCGGTCACGGCGTTATAAAGCCGAGCGTGATGGCGATCGATCTGCCGCTTCTGGGCGTCACGGTGATAGAGGTTGTTGACCGAGGCGAACACCGTGTTCAGCAGCAGATCCGTCAACGAACGCAGGGTCTGCACCAGCACCGGGTTGTGGGACGCTTCGCAGATGGCCAGGTGAAACGCATGATCGAGCCGCGCGTGTTCGGACGCGGGCAAGGGGTGATCGTGGCCGGCGACCAGTGCGTCGTAGGCGCGGGTGATCAGCACAAAATCCGCGTCAGTGCCGCGCAACGCCGCGAGCCGCGCAGACTCCCCTTCCAGCAGGCTGCGCACCTCGAACAGGTCATACAGCGTGCGCGGCTGGGAGGCGAACAAGTGCATCAGCGGCGAATTGGCGGTCAGCCCGAGCCCGCCCATTTGCGCGACGAACGAGCCCTTGCCCTGGCGGGTTTCGATGATGCCCCTGGCGCGCAGCAGCTGCAGGCCCTCGCGCAGGGCGGTGCGCGACACACCGAGCTTTTCGGTCAGCCGCCGTTCGGAAGGCAACAGCTGACCGACTTTGAGCACTCCATCGACAATCAGCCGCTCAATGCGCTCGCTGACCACATCGGCGACCTGCTGCGGGCGTTGGGCTTGAGTGGTTTGCATGGTTCGGACTTCCTTGAGTGCTTTAAAAGACTAGGCCAGAAGCACTGAGCACTGGTATGACCACGGGCAACCCTAAAAATGACGAATACCGCGCGCCAAGCTATCTCACTGATAAAAAAGGCAATTAGCCGGAAATTTCATCACCTCTCTTCAATAAACTGGTTCGACCACCGCTCCACCCGGTAGACACTAAGCCCCGCTGAGCCAATGATGCAAGCCAGCCATTCACGTTCCGTCACGGAACGGGCCTCCAATAAAAACAAGACAGGGTTGCTAACCCATCATGAATATCCTGTACGACGAACGCGTCGACGGCGTCCTGCCGGTCATCGACAAACAACAGCTGCTGCACGCGCTGCAATCCCGCCTGCCTGATCTGGACATCCTCCACCGCGAGGAAGAACTGCGCCCCTACGAATGCGACGGCCTCTCCGCGTACCGCACGACGCCGATGCTGGTGGTGCTGCCCCAGCGCATCGAGCAGGTGCAGACGCTGCTGAAGGTCTGCCACGAGCGCGGCGTGCCGGTGGTGGCGCGCGGTGCCGGAACCGGACTGTCCGGCGGCGCCCTGCCCCTGGAAAAAGGCGTGCTGCTGGTGATGGCGCGCTTCAATAAAATCCTGCACATCGACCCCGCCGGGCGCTATGCCCGCGTGCAGCCCGGCGTGCGCAATCTGGCCATCTCCCAGGCCGCCGCGCCCTACGACCTCTATTACGCGCCTGATCCCTCTTCGCAAATTGCCTGCTCCATCGGCGGCAACGTCGCGGAAAACGCCGGCGGCGTGCATTGCCTGAAATACGGCCTGACCGTGCACAACCTGCTCAAGGTCGACATCCTCACGGTCGAGGGCGAGCACATGGTGTTGGGCTCTGACGCGCTGGATTCACCGGGCTTCGACTTGCTGGCGCTGTTCACCGGTTCCGAAGGCATGCTCGGCGTGATCACCGAGGTCACCGTCAAACTGCTGCCCAAACCCCAAGTGGCGCGGGTGCTGCTGGCCGCCTTCGACTCGGTGGAAAAAGCCGGGCGCGCGGTGGGTGACATCATCGCCGAAGGAATCATCCCCGGCGGCCTGGAAATGATGGACAACCTCGCTATTCGCGCCGCTGAAGACTTCATCCACGCCGGCTACCCGGTCGACGCCGAAGCCATCCTGCTGTGCGAACTCGATGGCGTGGAAGCTGACGTTCACGCCGATTGCGACCGGGTTCGCGCCGTGCTGGAAAACGCCGGCGCCACCGAGATCCGCCAGGCAAAGGACGAAGCCGAACGTGTGCGTTTCTGGGCCGGGCGCAAGAACGCTTTCCCGGCAGTCGGTCGGCTGTCGCCGGATTACTACTGCATGGACGGCACCATCCCGCGTCGGGAATTGCCCGGCGTGTTGAAGGGGATTTCCGCACTGTCGGAAGAATACGGCCTGCGAGTCGCCAACGTTTTCCACGCCGGCGACGGCAACATGCACCCGTTGATCCTCTTCGACGCCAACCAACCCGGTGAACTGGACCGCGCAGAGGCATTGGGCGGAAAGATTCTGGAGCTGTGCGTGAAAGTCGGCGGCAGCATCACCGGCGAGCACGGCGTGGGCCGCGAGAAGATCAATCAGATGTGCGCGCAATTCAACAGTGACGAGCTGACGTTGTTTCACGCGGTAAAAGCCGCGTTCGATCCGGCCGGCACCCTCAACCCCGGCAAGAACATCCCCACCCTGCACCGCTGCGCCGAATTCGGTGCCATGCACGTGCACATGGGCAAGCTGCCCTTCCCTGAACTGGAGCGTTTCTGATGGATGCCCAACGTCAGCCAGCCTTCGTGGCCCAGGAGCGCGATGCGAGCGACGCACTGCTGGAACAGGTCAATCAGGCGATTCAGTCCGCCCTGCCGCTGCGCATTCAAGGCGCCAACAGCAAGGTATTCCTGGGTCGTGAGGTGGCCGGTGACGTGCTCGATACGCGCATCCACAGTGGCATCGTCACCTACGACCCAACCGAACTGGTGATCACCGCCCGCGCCGGGACGCCGTTGTCGGTGCTGAATGCCGCGCTGGAAGACGCCGGTCAGATGCTGCCCTGCGAGCCACCGAGCTATAGCCGTGGCGATGCAGACGCTAGCGGCGCAGGCGACGGGACCGTGGGCGGGATGGTTGCAGCGGGTTTATCCGGGCCGCGCCGGCCGTGGTCAGGCTCGGTGCGGGATTTCGTTTTGGGCACGCGGGTGATCACAGGTCTCGGCAAGCATTTGCGCTTCGGCGGCGAGGTGATGAAAAACGTCGCCGGCTACGACCTGTCGCGCCTGATGGCCGGCAGTTTCGGTTGCCTGGGCCTGATCACCGAAGTCTCATTGAAAGTCCTGCCCAAGCCGCGACTGTGCACCAGCATTGCGCTGGAAATGGACAGCGCCACCGCCCTCGCCCGCCTGGCGCAATGGGGTCAGGAACCCTTGCCGATCAGCGCCGCCAGCCATGACGGCCGCGTGCTGCGCTTGCGTCTTGAAGGCGGCGAAGGTTCGGTCGCGGCGGCCCATGAACGCCTGGGCGGCGAATCCATCGACCCGGCTTATTGGCGCGCGCTCAACGAACACCGCCTGGAGTTCTTCACCGATGGGCGGCCGCTGTGGCGCCTGTCATTGCCCGTCAGCACGGCGGCGCTGGACCTGCCGGGGGATCAATTGATCGACTGGGCCGGTGCGCAACGCTGGTTGAAATCCGACGCCAGCGGCAGCGAGATTCGGCGGATCGCCAGCGCTGCAGGTGGTCATGCCACCTGCTTCAGCCACGGCGTCGACGACAGCCCTTTTCAGCCGTTGGCCACGCCATTGCTGCGCTACCACCGCCAGCTCAAGGCGCAACTTGATCCGCACGGAGTTTTCAATCCGGGCCGAATGTACGCGGAGATCTGAACCATGCAGACGACCCTGAGCGACCACGCCAAGAGCCTGCCCCGTGGCGAGGAAGCGGAAAGCATTTTGCGCAGCTGCGTGCACTGCGGTTTCTGCAACGCCACCTGCCCGACCTATCAGTTGCTCGGCGACGAACTGGATGGACCGCGCGGGCGCATTTACCTGATCAAGCAAGTGCTGGAAGGCCGCGAAGTCACCGAGAAAACCCAGTTGCACCTGGATCGTTGCCTGTCCTGCCGCAACTGTGAAACCACCTGCCCCTCCGGCGTCGATTACCACAACCTGCTGGACATCGGCCGGGAAGTGGTCGACGCCGCCGTGCCGCGCCCCCTCGGCCAGCGCCTGCTGCGGGACAGCCTGCGGGCCGTGGTGCCCAATGCCGGTCTGTTCAAATCCCTGACACAGTTGGGCAATTCCTTCAGGCCCCTGCTGCCCGGCGCATTGAAGACCAAGCTGCCGGGCAACATCCGCCCCGCCAAGGCCCGGCCAACACGGCAGCACGCGCGGCAGATGCTCATCCTCGAAGGCTGCGTGCAACCCGGCTTGTCGCCCAACACCAACGCCGCCACCGCAAGGGTGCTCGACCGACTGGGCATCAGCGTCACATCCATTGCCCAGGCCGGTTGCTGCGGCGCCGTGGATTACCACTTGAATGCGCAGGAACAAGGGTTGCAGCGCGCACGTCGGAACATCGACGCGTGGTGGCCAAGCATTCAGGCCGGTGCCGAGGCCATCGTGCAGACCGCCAGCGGTTGCGGCGCCTTCGTCAAGGATTACGGCCACCTGCTGCGCAATGACCCGGCTTACGCGCAAAAAGCGGCGGCCATCAGCGAACGCACCTTGGACCTGGTTGAAGTGCTGCGCGCCGAACCCCTTGAACAGCTCGGCGCTTGCACGCGCCAGACCCTGGCCTTCCATTGCCCGTGTACGCTGCAGCACGCGCAGAAACTCGGCGGCGCCGTTGAGTCGGTGTTGACCCGATTGGGCTTCAACCTCACACCGGTGCCCGACAGTCACTTATGCTGCGGCTCGGCCGGCACCTATTCGGTGACTCAGCCAGTGCTCGCGAAACAGCTGCGTGACAACAAAATGAACGCGCTGGAAAGCGGCAACCCGGACGTGATCGCGACGGCCAACATTGGCTGTCAGACGCACTTGGCCAGCGCCAACCGCACGCCGGTCAAACACTGGATCGAACTCATCGAGGACGCCTTGCCTCCAAGTTGATTGCAGGCGCCCTGGCTCCGTATCAGACGCACACTCATGACACCCTTTGCCTTCAGGAGAACTGCATGAAAACCAAATCCGTACTGACCCAGACCGAAGTCACCCAGATCCTCGCCGCGGCACGCACCGAGGCGCAGAACAATGGCTGGGCCGTGTCCATCGCCGTGACGGACGACGGTGGTCACCTGCTGGGCTTCGAGCGCCTGGACGGCTGCGCGCCGATTGGCGGGTACATCGCCATCGAAAAAGCGCGCACCTCGGCGTTGGGTCGTCGTGAATCCAAGGGGTATGAGGAAATGGTCAACGGCGGGCGTACCGCCTTCGTCACCGCGCCACTGCTGACGTCGCTGGAAGGCGGCGTGCCGGTGATCATCGACGGAGAGACCATCGGCGCGGTAGGTGTGTCCGGCGTCAAAGCCGACCAGGATGCGCAAGTGGCCAAGGCAGGGGTGGCGGCGTTGAGCGCGCAATAACGCCAGCCGCGACCGCCTGCCGCAACGCTGCAAACCCAATTCATGATGGAGACCGAGATGACCGAGTTCGTCAATTGCCACAACCTTAAAGTGGCGGCCAACCTCAAGCGCTTTGTCGACGAGGAAGTGATTCCCGGGACAGGCCTGACCCCGGAGCTGTTCTGGGCCGATTTCGACTCGCTGGTCCACGACCTCGCCCCGGTCAACCGCGAACTGCTGAAAGAGCGCGACCGCCTACAGGCTCAGCTGGATAAGTGGCACAAATCCAACCCCGGCCCGGTCACTGACATGCCGGCGTACATCGCCTTCCTCGACAGCATCGGCTACCTCAAGCAGGTACCGGCGCAGGTCCAGGTGTCCACCAACAAGGTGGATATCGAAGTCAGCGAACAGGCTGGCCCGCAATTGGTGGTGCCCGCTGCCAACGCCCGTTACGCCCTTAATGCCGCCAATGCGCGCTGGGGTTCGCTGTACGACGCGCTGTACGGCACCGATGCCATTTCCTCGGCGAACGGCGCCGAGATTAAAGCCGGTTACAACCCGCTGCGGGGCGAGAAAGTCATCGCCTTCGCCCGCGCCCTGCTCGATGAAGCCGCGCCCCTGGCCACCGGTTCCCACGTCGGCGCCAAGGCCTACGCGGTGGACAGCGGCGAATTGCTGGTCACCCTCGCCGACGGCAGCCCGTCGCGCCTTGCCCAGCCCGAGAAATACGTCGGTTATCAGGGCGAGCCGCGCCAGCCGAATGCGATCCTGCTGAAGAACAACGGCCTGCACATCGAAATCCAGATCGACCCCGCCAGCCCGATCGGTGGCACTGACCCGGCCGGGATCAAGGACCTGCTGCTGGAAGCCGCGCTGTCGACCATCATCGACTGCGAAGACTCGGTCGCCGCCGTCGATGCCGACGACAAGCTGGTGATCTACCGCAACTGGCTGGGCCTGATGAAAGGCGACCTGACCGAAGCGCTGGTCAAGAACGGCAAAACCATCACCCGTCGCCTGAACGCCGACCGCCAGTACACGGCCGCCGACGGCAGCGCGATTACCCTGCACGGGCGCTCGCTGCTGTTCATCCGCAACGTTGGCCACCTGATGACCAACCCGGCGATCCTCTACGACGGCAACAAGGAAATCCCCGAAGGCATTCTCGACGGCGTCATCACCAGCCTGATCGCCTTGCATGACTTGCATAACCGCACCAACTCCCGCGCAGGCAGCGTCTACATCGTCAAACCGAAGATGCACGGCCCGGACGAAGTGGCGTTTGCCAACACGCTGTTCAGCCGCATCGAAGACGCGCTGAAGATCCCGCGCAACACCCTGAAGATGGGGATCATGGACGAGGAGCGGCGCACCAGCGTCAACCTCAAGGCGTGCATCGAAGCGGCATCGTCGCGGGTGGCATTCATCAACACCGGCTTCCTCGACCGCACTGGCGACGAGATGCACAGCTCGATGGAAGCCGGGCCGATGCTGCGCAAGGGCGACATGAAAGCCACGCCGTGGATCAAGGCGTATGAGCGCAATAACGTGCTGGTCGGCCTGGCCTGCGGACTGCGCGGCCGTGCGCAGATCGGCAAGGGCATGTGGGCAATGCCGGACCTGATGGCCGACATGCTCGAGCAGAAGATCGCGCACCCGAAATCCGGCGCGACCACCGCGTGGGTGCCTTCGCCAACAGCGGCCACCTTGCACGCGCTGCACTACCACAAAGTGGACGTGAAAGCGGTGCAGCAGGAGCTGGAACAGGTCGACCTGGACAGCATCAGCGAAGACATTCTGCTGGACCTGCTGAGCATTCCGGTCGTCGAGAAGGCGGAGTGGAACGAGGATCAGATTCGCGAGGAAGTTGAAAACAACGCTCAAGGGCTGCTGGGTTATGTGGTGCGCTGGGTGGAGCAAGGCGTTGGCTGTTCGAAGGTGCCGGACATCCACAACGTCGGCCTGATGGAAGACCGCGCGACGCTGCGTATTTCCAGCCAGCACATCGCCAACTGGCTGCGCCACGGCGTGGTCTCCGAGGACTACGTGAAGGATGCATTGAAACGTATGGCAAAGGTCGTCGACCGGCAAAACGCCGGGGACTCGGCTTACACGCCAATGGCCGGCAATTTCGAGAAGTCAGTGGCCTTCCAGGCCGCCAGCGCGCTGGTGTTCAAAGGCCGCGAGCAGCCGAGCGGCTACACCGAACCGCTGTTGCATGAGTTCCGCCTCGCATTCAAGAAGGAGCATTGATCCAAGGGTGCGAGCGAGCTACGTGCTCTCCCGCACCACCAGTTCAAACCCCAGATCCACCTGTGCCTCTTGAACCGTGCCGTCCAGCAAGCCGAGCAGTAACTGCGCGGCGCGCTGGCCGACCTGTTCGCGCGGGGTGCGGATGGAGGTCAGGCGCGGCACCATGTGCGCCGAGCCCGGCAGGTCGTTGAAGCCGATCAGCGACACCTGCTCCGGAATACGAATGCCCCGCCGCAGGGCTTCCAGCGATGCGCCCTGGGCCAGGTCGTCATTGCAGAAAAACACCCCGTCGACGTCCGGGTGCGTTTCCATCAAACGGGCGAACAACTCACTCCCCAAACCGATGGACGACGGCAGCGGCGACGCCAATTGCAGCGCTTCGTCATACAGCCCTTCCTGCTCCAGCGCGCCGCGAAAACCGACGCCCCGTTGAATCACCCGTGGATCCAGCTGTGCCGACACATACGCCAGCCGCCGCCGGCCGCGGCTCAACAGATGCCGCGCCGCCTCGGCACCCGCCTGTTGCTGGGAAAACCCCACGCAGGGCTCGGCACGGGTCGGGTCCAGCTCCATCATGTGCACGCAGGGCACGCCACTGGACGCCAGCAACTGCTGCGCCGCCACGCTGCGGTCAAAGCCGGTCAGAAGAATACCGCGCGGCCGGTGGGACAGATGACTGCGCAGCAGGTTCTCTTCTTCTATAGGCGAGTAGTGATAGTTACCGATCACCACTTCAAGCCCGCGCGGGCGCAGAACCGTTTGAATCGCTTCAAGGGTTTCGATGAACAACTGGTTGGACAGCGACGGCACCAGCACCACCACCGACTGACTGTGCGAAGACGCCAGCGCCCGGGCGGCAGGATTGGTGACATAGCCTAGACTCAGCGCAGCAGCGCGGACTTTTTCCACCAGCTCCGGCGCCACAGTGGCCACGCCACGCAAGGCCCGGGACGCGGTAATCGGCGAGACGGCGGCCAGTTTGGCGACTTCGTTGAGGGTGGGACGACCGGTGGAGCGGGAACCAATACGTGTCATGCGTTGCCAACTGATTGGAAGAAAGCTGCGGGGGTTGCGATTGTGTGGGATGGGCTCTAAGGTAGCGCTATCTCACGGAGGCCCGCAACTTTTCGATCGATTCCACGACCGGGTTTTGCATCTCATGGATCAGCGAGATACCCATAACAATGACTACACCTGGAAACAGTCTCGCCGGACTTGCACACCATTCGGCGAAGACAGCGCTGTCTCCGGGACGAGGTTTTTATGACTACTGCTCCACATGCTATTTCCGCCATCGTGGTAATGGGTGTTTCCGGCTGCGGCAAGAGCGCCGTCGGCGAGGCCATCGCTAAAAACAGCGGCGGCCGCCTGATCGAGGGTGATGCGTTCCATCCTCCTGCCAACATCAAGAAGATGACCGACGGCCATCCCCTCGACGACAACGATCGCGCCGGCTGGCTGACCCGCCTCGGTGAAGAAGTGGCCGCCGCTGTAAAGAAGGGCGAAAAGCCCGTACTGACCTGCTCCTCCCTCAAGCTTATCTACCGTGAACGTCTGCGTGCAGCCGTGCCGGAGTTGGGCTTTGTGTTTCTGGAGCTGACCAAGGAACTCGCCACCGAACGCTGCTCCCATCGCCCGGGCCACTTCATGCCGGCCAGTCTGGTCGACAGCCAGTTCGCGACCCTCGAGCCTCCGTATAACGAGGACCGCACACTGGTGGTGGACGCGACCCAATCGATCGAGACCATCGGTAAGGAAGCAGCCACATGGTGGAGCGAGTCTGGCTCCGAGGCTCAAACCCCATCTGTCACCGCGCGCACCGGCTCTTGATCCTCGATCAGGCGTGAGCGGCAAAGGTAGCGCTGTCTCTGATGACGCTGCCCTTGCTTCACAGGGCAGAGAGCGACAGCGTCAAGCAGCAGCTCCAAAAAAACAAAATACAACGGAGAGACACCCCCATGTTCGGTATGACTCAAGACACGTATCTGCTGGTCGATGCGTTGGTGACCATCATTGGCCTTGTGCTTCTGATCACCAAGTTCAAAGTCCACCCCTTTATTGCATTGACCATCGCTGCCGGTTTTCTCGGGCTGACCTCCGGGATGCCGGTCGACAAAGTGATGAAATCGTTCCAGGACGGTTTCGGCGGCGTGCTGGGTTTCGTCGGCATCATCCTCGGCCTGGGCACCATGCTCGGCAAGCTGATGGCCGACTCCGGCGGTGCTGACCAGATCGCCCAGACGCTGATCCGTCGCTTCGGCAAGGACCGCGTGCACTGGGCCATGATGTTTTCGGCGTTTCTGGTGGGCATCCCGCTGTTCTTCGAAATCGGCTTCGTGCTGCTGATCCCGCTGGTGTTCATCGTTGCCCGTCGCAGCGGCGTGTCCATCGTCAAGATCGGTATCCCGTTGCTGGCCGGTCTGTCGGCCGTCCACGGTCTGGTGCCGCCGCACCCGGGTCCGTTGCTGGCGATCGGCATCTTCAACGCAGACATCGGCAAGACCATTTTCTACGGTCTGATCGTCGCGTTCCCGACCGCCATCATCGCCGGCCCGATCTACGGTAAATGGATTGCCAAGCGCATTCCGGGCAACCCGTCGAAAGAGCTGATGGACCAGATTGCCAAGGAATCGACCAACGACAACCTGCCAAGCTTTGCCATCACGCTGGTGACCATCCTGCTGCCGGTGTTCCTGATGCTGCTCAAGACGTTTGCCGACGTTGCGCTGCCAGCCGGTCACATCTTCCGCATCTGGATGGACTTCATCGGTCACCCGATCGCTGCTCTGCTGTTCGCCCTGCTGCTGGCGTTCTACACCTTCGGTTCGGCCCGTGGCTTCAGCCGCGATCACATCATCAAGCTGCTCGACCAGAGCCTGGCGCCAGTGGCCGCGATCGTGCTGATCGTCGGTGCCGGCGGTGGCTTCAAGCAGATGCTGGTGGACAGTGGCGTCGGTAACCTGATCGGCCACATGGCCGTGCAGGCGCAGATCTCGCCGATTCTGCTGGCGTGGCTGGTGGCTGCAGTGATCCGTATCGCCACCGGTTCCGCGACCGTCGCCACCATCACCGGTGCCGGGATCGTCGCGCCGGTAGTTGGCATGATCCCGGGCGTGAACCGCGAACTGCTGGTTCTGGCAACCGGTGCCGGTTCGCTGATTCTGTCCCACGTGAACGATGCGGGTTTCTGGCTGGTCAAGCAGTACTTCAACATGACCGTGGCTGAAACACTGAAAACCTGGACCGTGATGGAAACCATCCTGTCGGTGGTGGGCATCATCCTGATCATGCTGCTGTCGCTGGTCGTCTGATGCATTGATCGCGGCATATTGACGCGGCCATGCCTCCCTGTTGCATCCATGCCCACCCCCGCGGTGGGCATGTTCTTTCAGCCCCCCTCGCCCCCTTCCGCCCCTATCCCGATGTCGACGTCCGAGTCTTCAGGTCTGATAAACCGGGGCTTGATACAAAACCGTTCACACATCCCGTCATCAATTCGATTAAAGTTACGGCGTTTTGCCGGTACTCATTTCGGAAGTCTCCTACACTCCGTTCTGAGAACTCGTACGGGGCAATCTAATGAAAATTTCATCACCGGCCCGCATGAGTTCTTTGCAATAAAGGCTAAAGGAGTGTGGAATAGGCGCCGCGCGGAATCCGGCTATCAAACGATGGCCGATTTGCACGGGAATTTACCGCCAGTATCAGGCAAGATTCCTCTGCCGTTCGACCCAGGAGCGGCGCTAACTGTGACAAGACGATGAACCTGGGGAATTAAAATCGTACCAATGGCGTCATACTGATGAACGCATTTGGATGCAATCGGCAATCACCACCACCCAAAGGCTCACGCCAGCCTCCCGGTAGAGGCGCTTCATGAGGCCATCAAGGAAAAGATTATGTTGATACTCACCCGCAAAGTCGGCGAAAGCATAAACATTGGTGACGACATCACCGTTACCATTCTGGGCGTTCAGGGTCTCCAAGTCCGTCTTGGCATCAACGCTCCGAAAGATGTTTCAGTGCACCGCGAAGAAATCTACAAGCGCATCAAGGCCGAGGCTGCACCCGACCAGGATCCGCAATAAACCCTCCGGTTTATGCTTATTCGATTACTGTCAGCGGCCACCCGGTGCTGACAGATCGGCGACGGCGACTGACCAGACGCCGTTTTTTTTCGTCTGAACTTTGGATCCATCGAAGTCGCCCACGCCGATAACTAAGCGCGAGCGAACACACAGATCCAGCGTATTGGGCGATGCACTTCCAGATGCCGCGACAAGTTGTCAGGCATCCGGAATCGCCAACTAAAAACGGCCGACCTCCATAAGAGATCGGCCGTTTTAGTTGCTGAGTCGTTTGACCCGATCAGCCTGAGGTATTCAGGTGGCTGGCGATGGTGTCTTTGGCCTGCAGCCTTTTTTCCTTGAGCTTCTTCAACTCATCGTCGGGAATATCGCCCGCCTCTTCGGCGCTGACAATATGGATGTCCAGCTCATTGTAGTGCTCGACCAGGGCATTGAGCTTCGCGTCGGTGCCCTTGCGCTTGGCGAGCTCGTCTTTGGTGATGCTCAGGTCCGCGTACAAATCGTGCTTAACCGGCATGGGATGCCTCTCCTCTGATGACTGACGTAGGAATGTTGAGGGTAGCCCAGCCTAAAGGTTCGGCGTTTTTGTCGATGTGAATAACGCGTTTTGACATGCACGATCCTGTGCAACGGGCTACGGTGTCTCTCCAGCCCTTTTATGCCACTTCAAGGATCGACCATGACCTCACCGTTTTCCCGCTCTCTCCTCGCCAGCGCGCTGGCCTTCGGTATCGCCTTCTCCGCGGCAGCCCCTGCTTTTGCCGAGCCCAATAAACAGGTTCAGGCGGATGCCGAGCAATCCAAGGACGACGCGCTGAAGCTGCTGGAACAATTGGTCAATATCGATACGGGCTCCGGCTACGAGCCAGGACTGACCCAAGTGCGTGACATCGTCGTCGCCCAACTCAAGGCGCTAGGTGCAACCATCGAGATGATCCCCAACACCGCGCCGGACAAGAGCCAGCACGTGGTCGCGACGCTCAAAGGGAGCGGCAAGGCGAAGATACTGCTGATGGCGCACATGGACACCGTGTTCAAGGAAGGTTCCGCCGCCGCCCGCCCCTTCCACATCAAGGACGGCCGTGCGTACGGGCCAGGGGTGATGGACGACAAGGGCGGCATCGTTGCCGGCCTTTACGCGCTGAAGATTCTGAAGAAGCTCGACTTCAAGGACTACGCGCAGATTACCTTCCTGCTGGACGCCAGCGAGGAGACCGGTTCCGCCGCCGCCACCGCGCTGATCCAGAAGGTCGCCAAACAGCACGATGTGACCCTGAACCTGGAGCCGGGGCGCCCCGCCGACGGTCTGGTGATCTGGCGCAAAGGCAGCGCCACCGCAGTGGTTGAGGTAAAGGGCAAGGCGTCCCACGCCGGCGTCGCGCCGGAACTGGGGCGCAACGCGGCCATGGAGGTGGCGCATCAGATTCTGCAACTGGGCAAGCTGGGCGACGCCGAGAAGAAGACCACGATCAATTTCACCGTGCTCAACGCCGGCGATCGCACCAACGTCATCCCCGATCAGGCCACCGCCAAGGCCGATGTGCGCGCCGCCGTGCCGGAAGAGTTCGACCGCATCGAGAAGGATCTGGCGCGGGTGTCGGCTGACAAACTGATCCCGGACACCCAAGTGACCACCCGCCTGGAGCGCGGTTTGCCACCCATGCCGCAGACGCCGGAAACCGACAAGCTGGTTGATATCGCCCAGGGCATCTACGGCGAGATCGGCCGCAAACTGACCATCGAAGGCAGCGGCGGCGCGGCCGATGCGAGCCTCTCGGCCGGGGTCGGCGTGCCAACCCTGGATGGCTTCGGCATCGTTGGCGGCAATATTCACACGCCCGAGGAATACGCGGAAGTCGACAGCGTGTCGCCGCGCATCTACCTGCTGACGCGGATGATCATGGAGCTGGCGACGCACACTCCGGGCAAGTGACCGACGCCTGGTCGCCTCTGGGGCAAAAAAAATCCCGGGCTGCCTAACCAAAGGAGCGCCGGGATGCAGATGTTGCAATGTGCCTCAGGATTGCGCGTTGATCAGCACGGGCCAGAGGAACGGCAAACGTTCCTCGCTGCGACTGGACACCCACCGCGGCGTCGCAGCGACCGGCTGCAGTGCCGGGGTCTGCAAGCGGGTCAGGACCGAATCGATCACCACGCCGCTGGCGTCGTGATGGAACTGCCAGACCCCATAGATGCGGCCGTCAAACGACGCTTCGCTGCCCAATCGCGGATCAACCCCCAGCCCGGCCCCCAGGCCGAACAGGTGCAGGCCGTGCAGGCGTTGACCGCTGGCGTCGAGCGGGCAACCCGTTGGATCTGAATCCAGCCCGCCCTTGACCTCCATCAGCGTGATGGCCTCGCCACCGGCATGACTCAAGCCTGGCAGCAACGGCTGATAGCCCGTGCACTGCACGACGATGTCGGCTTCCGCCAGCGCCAGACGGGCGCGCTCGAACTGATCGGTCGGACCCTGATGGGTTTGCAGCAGCTGCACGCGTACGCCGGTCTTGCCGATCTGGCCTTTGGACAGGGCTTCACGCCCCACGTCCAGCGCCCGATAGCGCAAGCCGCCTGACCGGTTGACCCGCCCCGACACCGGGCAGACATCCCTGACCGCATCGAACACATAGCCTGCATCCAGCGCGGCCTGAGCGGTTTCGTAAAACAGGCGGATCGGCGAACGGTGGACCAGCGTGACCTCCTCCAGACCGGCAAACTCCAGCGCGTCGGCCAGGTTTTCCAGCACCGAGAACGCACTGTGGGAACCACCCACGACGCACACCCGACCCTTGGCCGCCAGCGTCTTCGCGAAGAGATGGCTCAGTTGCACGGCGTTCATTCTCAGCAGCGCATCGGCGCTCTCGATCTGCGCCGAGGGCGGCACCGCGAGGCCTTGATCTGCCAGGCTGTCGAGGAGATGCTGCGGGTCCTGCCAACCCCCCAGATTGAGGACGACTGCACGGCTGCGAATTCGCTGACTGCGGCCATCGGACTCGACCCACACCTGATAGTCATCGCCGTCGCGCACGATCTCGGTGATCGTCGTGCTGCTCCATAACTTCACGCCGTACCGCTCGACGATAAAGTCGAGCACCAGCGTCGAGGCTTCCGCCAGCAGTTCGGCGACGTCCGCCAATTGCGGCGCACTTTGCGCCTGACGACGGATGCGCCAATAAGCGGGCGAATGTTCGAGGGGTTCGAATACATCACGCAAAGCCGGGTCGCGCAGGCAATCCAGGAACACATCGCCCACCGAGTTGGCGGTGATCCGGTAATCGCCCAAACGACCCGTGCCCGGCGTGGGACTTGCGTCGACAATGATTAAACCTTCCTTGGCCAGTTCTGGCATGGCGCCACTTTTCAATGCGTTGAAAAGCAGTCCCATTCCCGCAGGTCCGGCACCCCCTACTACGCAACCGCAAACGGTTTCCAGATGATCTCCTTGCATAAGTGTCACTCCACGCTGGGTCGTTACCGTATCGCCACGTGCGTTATAAACCGCCGCACTTGCGTGCGCGTTCAACCGCTATCGCTGAGGCGATGTCTGGACTTTCAAGTTAAAAAATAAAGGCGCTGTTATTGAACTACTGCACTCGGCAGGCATGACAACCGCGGTGATTTGCGTCACGTTTGCGGCTCTGGAAGGTCGGACGATCAATGCGCGGTCGATCAATCGGCGCAGGCTCTGACACGCTGCTTGCCGGGTGGCGGGGCCTTTTCCGAGCCTGCCCGGGTGCCTATTCTTTACGCTGCTCTTTTCAAGGTTTCTCCAGGGACGCTACCGCCAACTCGTCGCGCGTCTGAAAAGATTAATCCCGAAAAGAGAAGTGTCGACGCTTGCACTAAGTGCAGATCATCAGACTTGAAAACGTAAAGTGATGGTTGCAAATAACCGGCGAAGTGTCAATTTTCCGAGAAAACGTCCTGCGTGACGATTTCAATACACAAGTCATTGTTTTATATAGATTTTTTAAATGTGACGCCATTATTCCGTCGCACAGGCAAGCGCCCATGGATTTATAAAATAAGAGCCTTTCGCAATTTAATCTCAGATCTCATGTCGTTGACGGATATAAGCGGCTTTCTTCGCAACATGCGACGTGCTTTTAGTGTCACGCTCCGCTTGTACTGTCCTATAACCGTTTAAGTGCCGTCGTGTTTATTGACGTCAGAATTATCGACCCCGGTAATCACCATCACTCTCCCGAAAAGCACGGGCACGCACTGGCGTATCGGATGAATGGAGAACTATCGTCAGCAGCGATGAGAACTATTCCGGCCTGCCATGCCTCCATTGTCATGCTTGAACACTTTCCAATGGACAGAGAGAGGTGACCTTATGAATGCTGACAAAACCCGTCGGTCCAGCATCGCCGAAATTGATTATTCGCGGGACACGCTGTTTGGGCCTATCCCCATGCAGGCAACCTGCCGAGTGCGGCTTACGACCATAGAACACGACGGCCACCGCCTGCGCGAGCTGACGATCATCGGTGACGTGCCGGACTATCTGCCCAAGTCAGCCGTCATCCGAGTTGCAATGGATGGCCGCATCGAAGCAGGGCCTGTTCGCGAGCACTATGCGGTTCAAGACAATGGCGAAGAGCAGTTCAAACTGCTCTTCGAAGATGAGCACCGTCGCCGGATGCATTGAGAAAGGTGGGGCCTACTGCGCGCTGTTATGCACGTGGATCGCCTGAGCGATGCCCGTTGGCTTGCTGGACTGCGGATCAGGTGTCGTGAGGGGTGCAGCGCCAAGGGGCGAAGACGGCGCGCTAAACAGCAGGGCCGCTGCTGAAGCCGACGCCTGTTCAGGCGTGGCGGAATCGGCGCTCGCAGCCTGATCCGGCAAAATGGCGGCGCCGTAGCGCAGGCCTTCCACCTGAGGTTTGACCTCCAGCACAGGCTCCGGTGGCAGGAGCTGTTGCCGTTCCAGGGAAGTCATGGGCGGTCGGAAGCTGGCATTTCGCATTTCCAGCTGCTCCAGCATCGTGACGATCGTCACCGCGCCTACCACCACAATGCCCAGCAGGCCGCCGACGCCGATCATGACCTTGCGCCGACGGCGCAAGGGTGCCGCTGGTCTCTGCTCTTGTACTGCCTCAATCTCGGGTTGCGCCTGCGCCATGCAAATCCTCAATATCCCGCCTGGCCTCTCAGGGCCGATGCTGACCAACATAAGGCCGAACGGCGATTATTGCTAGAGCCCTGCGCTCAGCTCGCCAGTGCGTGGGGGTAATGCCTGGCCTTTGCGAGCTCGGCCTGAAGCTCCCGGATCAGCGCGCACAAGGCGTGGCTGTTATCGAGTGAGTCCAAGGCAATATTGGAAGCGAACAGTTCGACGTGCTCGGTCGCGGGGTCGATGACTTCAACCGTCATCAGGTCCCCCAATACGGTGCAGTGACACCGCAGGGGCAGAAACGCGCTTTCTATAATGCTGCGCAGTTCCAGGTTAGAGAGCGTACAGGCAATCATCGTCAATCCTCCACAGGCAGGACTGGTTGATGCGTTCAGCCGCTCGCCTGACTATCAATACCCCATTCCACGAAGGTGGAGAAGTTTCCCGTACCCCGTCCGCCATCCGGCAATCAGGGATATTCACCTTATACGCCGCGCCCCAAAGTGAGGCAAACAGCTGCCTACCACACGAAAATGGCTGCGCACGAGCCAAGTTGCTCGAGGAAAAACGATTCACCGGATTGGAAACGCCGCGGCTCATCGCTTAATTGGCGGAATAATGGGATTTATCGCCCGGGAGGGGCCGAGGGTTGTGCTCATCCGTTCGTCGGGCAGCCGTGAGGCGCCCGACGACTGGCGTCATTAAGCTGTCTGTGGGTCAGCTTCGAGGCAACTTGAGATGGATAAGGGCGACGCGCGCGCCTCGCTTGTCCAGGCGCTCTTCAATGGCGAAAGGCTTGAAACCGAGCTTGGGGTAGAAGAGCAGTCCGGGGACGTTATGGTTGAAGCAGGAGGCGGTCAGCTCCGCCGCTTCGTGTTTGCCGAACGCCAACTCCATCATGCAGCCGATCATGTAGCGGCCAACGCCTTTTGAGCGAAAGCGCGGATCGATGATGACGTTGCCCATGGAACAACGGCCTCTGAAATCGTATCGGGAGAAGTTGGCGAATCCGACTACTTGGCCGTCCAATTCGATGACGGTGTTGTCCGAACGCTGCGCGATGGATTCATTGAGCTGCTCCGGTGTCAGCGGGAACACCGCCTTTGGAAACATATAGAAGAGCTCATCAATGCTCTGGGGCATGTCGCAGATAAAAGGGACGTCTTTTTCTTCCAGGGGGCGATGGACAAACATGCTGGGTTACCTCTCGAAGAAACAGGAGCCGTGGGCGGACTATGGCTGTCAACCTGCGGGGCTGATGTTATGAGACAACGTCCACACATAAATGTGCCGGAATGTTGCGCGTTGACGGAATTCGTCGCAAAGGATTGTCGCAAACCTTTGACAGGCATGGAAATCCATTGACCGGGCAGAACGCATCCGTCGATTTATCGGGTTCATGCATTTTGCACGAACACATCAAAATCCCTATTCCACAAGCAATTGATTTTATTGGTTTTTTTAAAGAAGCGGTCGCTGGCACAGGCAGTGCACCGTAATGGGGAGAAGCACAACATCATTCGCACGGAGCAGCACAATGAACGTCTCACCTGATTCTTATCCTGCCGCTGTAGAAGAATCCTCCTCGGTCTCAGGCGTGTCCTGGGGGGCCATCTTCGCGGGTGCCGCCGGCGCCGCCGCGCTGTCCTTAATTCTGGTCCTGCTGGGATCGGGCCTCGGTTTCTCGGCGATGTCGCCTTGGGCCAACGAAGGTGCCAGCGCGAAGACGATCGGTATTTCCACGGTCGTCTGGCTCGCACTGACGCAGATCGTGGCCTCCGGTCTTGGCGGTTACCTCGCCGGCCGCCTGCGCGTCAAATGGGCCAACATGCACGGTGACGAAGTTTACTTCCGTGATACTGCGCACGGTTTCCTGTCGTGGGCTGTGGCGACGCTGGTCGCTGCCGCGTTGATCGTCGGTTCGGTCAGCGGCATCGTTGGCAGCGGCGTGAAAGCCGGCGCTACCGCGGTTGCCGGTGTTGCAGGTACTGCCGCCACCGCGGCCGGTTCTGCAGCGGGCAATACCAGCAGCGATCAGTATGGCTATTACATCGATTCGCTGTTCCGCGATGATCGCCCTGCCGCCGTCAGCGATGATGCTGCCCACGGTGTCGTAGTACGTATCTTCACCAAAACCATGGCCAACGATGGTCAGCTGGCGCCGGAGGACCGTACTTACCTGGCACAGCTGGTCGCTCAGCGTACCAACATGAGTCAGGCCGATGCCCAGGCGCGGGTTGATCAGGTTTATGGTCAGGCCAAGCAGGCCGTGGCTGATGCCAAGCTGAAAGCTCAACAGGCTGCCGACGCTGCCGCGAAGGCCGCTGCAACCGCTGCGCTGTGGACTTTCGTTTCGCTGCTGTGCGGTGCGTTCGTCGCGAGCCTTGCTGCCATCTGGGGTGGTCGTCGTCGTGATGCGGTGACGTATGTCGAAACCCGTGCTTATTCCAATACTTCCAGCATTCGCTGATTAAGGAGAGTCATCATGCGTTCACTACTTCTGTGGTTCCTCGGCATTCCAATCCCTATCATTATTTTGATTGCGCTGTTTGTGCATTGATTGAGTGATTGATTAAAGATCCGCGCTGTTCTCCCCGAGGCAGCGCGGATTTTTTTGGTCTGCCGGAAAGTGGGTCTGTCAGTTTTAGAGATCAAGAGCGTCTGCCTAAGGGCAGACTGTTTCGCCTTCGGCGACTTACTTTTGAAAAGCGGTGTGTGTCAACGTAGTTGTCGCTTTAGATCTTAAGCAGCTTGTCTGTTTACAGGATCACGCTCTCGATTC
>NZ_JACYUI010000010.1:0-217959 GCF_014841665.1 Pseudomonas sp. CFBP 8772
GACAAGCTGCTTAAGATCTAAAGCGACAACTACGTTGACACACACCGCTTTTTAAAAGTAACTCGCCGAAGGCGAAACAGTCTGCCCTTAGGCAGACCGCCGTAGACCTTGATCTTGATCTTGATCTTGATGTAGCTCTAAGGACGAGTCCCCTCTCTCATGGCATCCCCAGCCAGTTAGGCAGCGCCAGCGAGATATAAGGCACGTAAGTCACCAGCAGCAGGAACACCAGCAGGATCGACAACCACGGCAGCGCCGCTCGGATGGTCTCGCCCAGTGTCAGCCCCGTCACCGCAGACGTCACGAACAGGTTCAGCCCCACCGGTGGGTGGACCAACCCGATCTCCATATTGACCACCATGACGATCCCCAAATGAATCGGGTCGATGCCGAGTTTCATCGCGATTGGAAAGAAGATCGGCGCCAGGATCAGGATGATTGCCGAAGGCTCCATGAAGCTACCTGCGACCAGCAGCACGATGTTCACCATGATCAGGAAGCCGATCGGTGTCAGGCCTTCGGAAATGACCCAAGCGGTGATCTGCTGCGGAATCTGCTCCGTGGTCAGGACGTGGGCGAACAGCATGGCGTTGGCGATGATGAACATCAGCATGATCGACAGCCGGCCCGACTCCAGCAACACCTTCGGGCAGTCCTTGAAGCTCATGTCCTTGTAAACGAACAGCGCGATGAACGCCGAATAGACCGCCGCCACTGCCGCCGCTTCGGTCGGCGTGAACATACCGCTGTAGATGCCGCCGAGGATAATGACCAGCAGCATCAGGCCCCAAAACGCCCGTTGCGCCGTGTGCAGCCACTGGCGGAAGGTCACCCGTGGCTGGGCCGGGAGTTTCTTGACCCGGGCGACGATGTAGATCACCACCATCAGGATCACGCCGAGCAGGATCCCGGGCACCACACCGGCAATGAACAGCTTGCCGACCGACGTTTCCGTCGCGGCGGCGTAGACCACCATCACGATGGACGGCGGAATCAGAATGCCCAGCGTACCGGCGTTGCAGATGATGCCCGCGCCGAATGCCTTCGGGTAACCGGAACGCACCATGCCGGCGACCGCAATCGACCCCACGGCCGCCACGGTGGCGGGCGATGAACCGGACAACGCCGCGAACAGCATGCACGCCAGCACCGCCGCAATCGCCAGGCCGCCGCGAATGTGGCCGACGCAGGCGTTGGCGAAGTCGATCAGCCGTTGCGCCACCCCGCCGGTGGTCATGAAGGCCCCGGACAAGAGGAAGAACGGAATCGCCAGAAAGGTGTAGCTGTCGGAGGTTTCGAACAGTTTGATCGCCAGCGAACTCAACGAGTCCGGGCTGAACAGCAGGATCGAAACGGCGCCGGACAATCCCAGGGAAATAGCGATAGGCACGCCCAGGAACATGAAAACGAATAGCAGCAGGAACAGGCAGATAACGGTCATCAGTGCTGCTCCTCGGCAGGGTTGGCGAGTTTGCTCGCTTCAGCCGCTTCGTCGGCCAGACCCAGACCGGTCTGCCGGTGCGTCCAGATGCGGTAAAGGATTTCCAGGTAGCGCGCGATCACCAGAGCAAAGCCGATGGGCACGATGACGGCGATGTAGGCGACCTTGATGCCGAACCGATCAAGGTCCTCGGCACCGATGCCGGCCATGAACAGCGCTGCGACCCACTTGTAGCTGGCGACGAGGAACAAGCCGGCGTACGCCAGGCAACAGGCGCAGGCCAGCATCGCCAGAATCCGCTGGACCGGCTTGCTGGTTTTCTTGACCAGCGCGTCGACACCCAGGTGGCCCGCCGTGCGCACGCCGTAGGAAATCCCGAAGAAGATCAGCCAGCCAAACAGGGCTTTGGTCAGCGCCACGCTCCAGGTCATGCCCTGGGCGTAACCCATCAGGTGGTCGCCGATGCCGGCGAAGAAATCGCTGCTGACGGCCCATTGATCGCTGAGGGAATAAAACAGGGTGTAGATGTTGTTCAACGCCACGTAGACGAACGTCACGAGGGTCATGGCAGCCAGCAGGAAGGCGATGATACCCTCCTCCAGATGCTCCCAGAATCGCGTCAGCGGGTGCATAAGCATTCTCCGAACGAAGCCGAATGTAGCCGGGCATGGCGACGGCCGTGGAGGCGGATCACCCGCGAAACGGGTGGCCGCCGGGCCGTCACGGTCTGTATCGAGAAGCGAAGGAAGGGCTCAAGGCGCCTTGTTCGAATCGTCGGCAGCCTTGATCAGGTCGGCACCGATTTCTTCGGAGAACTTGTCCCAGACCGGCTTCATGGCTTCACGCCATTTCGCGCGCTGCTCAGGGGTGAGCGTCACGATTTCGCTGGTCTTGGCGTCGATGATTTTCTGCTTGGCCGTCTGGTTCAGCGCTTCGGCCTGCTTGTTCACCTCGACCGTCACCTGATCCATAATGGTTTGCAGTTCGCCACGCACGTCCGCCGGCAAGCCGTTCCAGAACTTGGAGTTGGTGATCACCATGTAGTCGATCAGGCCGTGGTTGGACTCGGTGAAGAACGGCTGCACCTCGTTGACCTTCTGGCTTTCGTAGTTCGACCAGGTGTTTTCGGTGCCGTTGACGGTGCCGGTCTGCAGGCCTTGATAGACCTCGGCGAAGCTCATCTTGCGCGGGTTGGCGTGCAGGGCGACAAATTGGGCTTCGAGCACGCTGGAGGCCTGAACGCGGAATTTCAAGCCACGGGCATCTTTCGGTTCAACGAGCTTCTTGTTGGCGGAGAGTTGCTTGAGGCCGTTGTGCCAATACGCCAGACCGTGAATGCCTTTGTCGTCCATCGCGGTCAGCAACGCCTTACCCTGGGGACCCTGCTGAAAGCGGTCAACGGCAGCGAGGTCGTTGAACAGAAACGGCAGATCGAAGATCTGCACTTTCTTGGTGTACTGCTCGAATTTCGCCAGTGACGGCGCCAGCATCTGCACGTCGCCGAGCAGCAGGGCTTCCATTTCCTTGCCGTCGCCGAACAGCGAGGAGTTGGGGTACACCTCGACTTTGACTTTGTCTTTCAAGGCCGGGTCGGCGGCGACCATCTTCTGGAAGAGCAACGCGCCCTGCCCCTTCGGCGTGTTTTCCGCCACCACGTGGGCGAACTTGATCGTGATCGGATCAGCGGCCTGTGCAAGGCTGGCCACAGACACTGCGGCCGCGCAGAAAAGCGCTTTGGTCAGCTTCAACATCGATATCACCTTTTTATTTTTGTATGAACTTATGTTGGCAGGAGCAGGTGGAGCCCATGAGCATAGTGCAACTCCACCATGACGAAGCTCCGGTGTTTAGAGAATCTGCTTTTGTGAAAGCCGGCGTTCGGGGTTGCTGAACGCGATCCAGCTTTCCACCGGCGCCCCGGCGGCGACTGCGTTCACCCCGCCGCCAGCGCCAGCAAACGTTGGGCCCTCAGCAACACCGGCGCGTCGACCATGTGCCCGTCCAGCTGAAAGGCTCCCGCCCCCTTGGCCGCCGCGCTGGCGTTGATCACCTTTTGCGCCCAGTTCAAGTCATCAGCGCTGGGGGCCAACGCGGCGTGGATCACCGGCACTTGCGCCGGATGGATGCACAACGCGCCGCCGTACCCCATGTCGTAGGCGTGGCGAATGGCGCGGTGCAAACCTTTCGGGTCGCCGATGGCCGGGTGCACGCCGTCCAGCGGTGGCAGCAGGTCCGCGCCCCTTGAATGCAGTTGCACCGACATCCGCGCCTGGTCGAGAAACATCTGTGCAGCGTGGGTGCCGCTATTGAGGTTCAGGTCCAGGGCCAGGTCGAGCCCGCCGAACGACAAACGCTCGACCCCCTTGGCATGGGCGATCTGCTCCAGGGCCAGCAGGCCCTTGGCGCTTTCGATGATCGGCAGAACCGGTTTGCCTGTCTGCCAGACCGCCGCGACGTGAGCAGCAGTCTCGACTTTCGGCAGCAGCACCCCGGCCACGCCCGCGTGCTGCCGGCAAAACGCCAAGTCATCGGCATGTTCGGCATGAGTCGGCGCATTGACCCGCACCCACACAGAGGCTTGGGGGTTGTCGTTCAGGAAGGCCGCGAGATTGTCCCGCGCCTGGCGCTTGAGAGGTTCTTCGACGGCGTCTTCGAAATCAACGATGACGGCATCGGCGCCGGCCGCCAGCGCTTTGGCAAAACGATCGGGGCGACTGCCGGGGACGAACAGTGCGGAGCGGATGTTGGTGTGGGCCATGTGGGTGTCCTGAGAGTGTCCTGTGGGAAGGGATGCGCTGCGCAAAAGAGCCTTTTGCAGATCGGGCGCTAGACCACCCCGCCCGCCGCCATCCGCGCCTGGTCTTCAGCCGAAAACCCCAGCTCGCCGAGGATGCTGCCGGTGTGCTGCCCCAGGCCCGGCACGCCGTCCATGCGCGGCGTGAACGCGGTGTTGTGGCCCGGCGGCAGCAGCGACGGCAGCGGGCCGGACGGGCTGTCGACTTCGCACCAGCGGTCACGGGCCTTGAGCTGCGGATGGTCCCAGACGCCCTGCATATCGTTGACCCGGGCGTTGGCGATCTGCGCGTCTTCCAGACGAGCAACCACGTCATCGACGCTCAAAGACGCGAAGCCGTCGACGATGATCTGCCGCAGCGCCTCGCGGTTTTCCGAGCGCTTGAAATTCGCGGAAAAGCGCTCGTCGGTGGCCAGCGCCGGATCGAGCAGGACCTTCTCGCAGAACACCGCCCATTCGCGCTCGTTCTGCAGGCCCAGCATGATCGTGCCGCCCCCGCCGGTGGGAAACGGCCCGTAAGGATAGATCGTCGAGTGGGACGCGCCGGCCCGTGGCGGTGGGGGCGCGCCGTGGTAGGCGTAATACATCGGGTAACCCATCCACTCCACCAGGCTTTCCAGCATGCTGACGTCGATGCGGCTGCCCTGCCCGGTTTTGTCCCGCAGCATCAGCGCCGACAGAATCCCGGTGTAGGCGTACATCCCGGCGGCGATGTCGGCGATGGAGCAACCGGCCTTGGCCATCTCGTTTTCCCCGGGACCACCGGTGACCGACAAAAAGCCGCCCTCGCTCTGGATCAACAGGTCGTAGGCCTTCTTCTTCTCGTAGGGCCCGCCTTCGCCGTAACCCGAAATGTCACAGACGATCAGGCGCGGGAAACGTTCGTGCAGGGCTTCGAACGACAGGCCCATACGGGCAGCGGCGCCCGGCGCCAGGTTTTGCACCAGCACGTCGGCCTTGCCGAGCAACGACTCAAGAATGTCGCCGGCCTGGTCCTGCTTGAGGTCCAGGGTGAGGCTTTCCTTGGAGCGGTTGGTCCAGACGAAATGCGAGGCCAGGCCGTCGACGCGCTGGTCGTAGCCACGGGCGAAATCGCCGACGCCGGGGCGCTCGATCTTGATCACGCGGGCGCCCAGATCCGCCAGTTGGCGTGTGCAGAACGGCGCCGCGATGGCGTGTTCAAGGCTGACGACGGTGATGCCGTCCAAAGGACGCGGGGGTTGTTGAGTCATGTTCGAAAACCTCTTCGTGCCCACCTGCAGGAGCGCGCTTGCGTTTAGATCAGATCGTTCAAATCCTGCGCATCGCGCAGCTGCCACACCCGCCGGATCAACGCCGTGCCCTGCTCCGCCGTGCGTGCGCCGGAGAACGCCAGCAGGCGCTGAACCTTGTCCTCCAGCTCAGGCCGCGACAGGGTGTTGCCCGGATCGCCCTTCGGCTCATCGATGCCAGCGCTCAACACCCGGCCATCGGTGGTGGTCACGATCACCCGCCCCAGCCAGCGCGCTGGATAAGCGCCGTCGACCTCCGGGTCCAGTTCCATCGTCACTTTTTCGCGGAAGGCCGCAACGTCGGCATCGCTCAGGGCCAGGTCGCGGAATTCGATCAACTGCGCGCTGCCGTGAACCGCAATCAACCCGAGCACTGCGCCCATGGAAAACTTCGCCTGATGCACGGTCTGCGGCACATCGACCCGGCCGAGCACATCGATGGCGCCCTGATGAACCCGGGTGACGACCTTGGCGATCTGCCCATGGCGCAGGCCTTCGCGCTGCATCAGGTGCAGCAGGGCATCGGCCGCCGGATGGGTGTGGCGGCACGAGGCGTGAAACTTGAATGAGGTCTCCACCAGCGCCCACCGGCTGCCGAGGCGGTCGGACAGCCTGGCGGGATCACTGTCGCTGGACATCCCCGCCGCCATGCCCTGATCGCCTTCGAGAATATTCCGTGCGCCGGTCAGGCCGTCTTCGGTGAGGTACGCCGCCAGCAGGCCATCGGCCGCCGCCTTGGCGGTGTGCAGCTGCTTGGAATCGGCTGCGTCACGGAGAAATTCCCACAGCCCGGCGGCCTGGGTGCCCGCCGTGCCCAGCAGATTGATGAACTGCTCTTTGTCGAAATTCAGCAGCTTGCCGACGCCCACCGCAGCGGCCAGGGTGCCGACCGTCGCGGTGGTGTGGAAGATGCGGTAGTGGGAGCGGCCCATGAATTCGCCGATGCGGATGCCGGCTTCATAACCGGCGACCGACGCCAGCAGTAAATCCTGGCCGGTTTTGTCGAGGTCCTGAGCCGCTGCGAGCACGGCCGAGAACACCACCGTCGCCGGGTGCAGCACTGAGCTGTTGTGCAGGTCGTCCTGCTCGACCAGGTGCGAAGACGCACCGTTCACCAGCGCGGCGAAGTACGCCGAAGTGCCGCGACCGCTCACCAGAATCTTCGCCTTGCCCTGTTGCGGGCCCATGCGTTCGGCGTAGCGCTCGAACAACGGAATCGGCCGTGCGCCCTGGCTGGCCAGCGCCGAGCCGATCCAGTCGAGGAACAGGTCTTCGGTTCGGTCCAGCACGACGCCGGGAATTTGCTCGTAGGTCAGCTCGGCGAGGAAACCCGCCAATGCCTGGGTATGGCTCATTTCGGCGTCCTCAAAAGCTGCGCGGCAGGTCGAGCAGGTGCTCGGCAACGTAGGAAAGAATCAGGTTGGTGGAGATCGGCGCGACCTGATACAGACGGGTTTCGCGGAATTTGCGCTCCACGTCGTACTCGCAGGCGAACCCGAATCCGCCATGGGTTTGCAGGCACGCATTGGCCGCTTCCCACGACGCTTTTGCCGCAAGGTATTTGGCCATGTTGGCGCTGGCACCGGCGTTCTTGCCGTTGTCGTATTCCTCGCAGGCACGCCAGCGCATCAGGTCCGCCGCTTCGATTTCGATGTGCGCTTCGGCGATGGGAAACTGCACGCCCTGGTTCTGCCCGATCGGGCGGCCAAACACCACGCGATCACGGGCGTAGGCGGCGGACTTCTCGATAAACCACCGGCCGTCGCCGATGCATTCGGCGGCGATCAGCGTGCGTTCGGCATTCAGGCCGTCGAGGATGTAGCGGAAGCCCTTGCCTTCCTCGCCGATCAGGCTCTCGGCGGGGAGTTCGAGATTGTCGAAGAACAGCTCGTTGGTCTCGTGGTTGACCATGTTGGCGATGGGCTGAACGGTCAGGCCGTTGCCGATGGCGTCGCGCAGGTCAACGATGAAGATCGACATGCCTTCGGACTTTTTCGTCACCTCGGCCAGCGGCGTGGTGCGCGCCAGCAGGATCATCAGGTCGGAATGCTGCACGCGGGAGATCCAGACCTTCTGGCCGTTGATCACGTACTTGTCGCCCTGCTTCACCGCCGTGGTCTTGATCTTGGTGGTGTCGGTGCCGGTGCTCGGTTCGGTCACGCCCATGGATTGCAGGCGCAGTTCGCCGCTGGCGAGCTTGGGCAGGTAGTAGCTTTTCTGTGCGTCGCTGCCGTGACGCAGCAGGGTAAACATGTTGTACATCTGGCCGTGCACGGTGCCGGAATTGCCGCCGCAGGCGTTCACTTCTTCAAGGATCACCGAAGCTTCCGCCAGGCCCAGCCCGGAGCCGCCGTACTCTTCGGGAATCATCGCCGACAGCCAGCCTTCGTCGGTCAGCGCCTTGACGAAGGTGTCCGGGAAGCCTTTCTGTTCATCGATCTTGCGCCAGTATTCGGCCGGAAACTGGGCACACAGCGCGCGCACGCCGTCACGTATGGCATTGAGGTCTTCGTTTTCGTAAGGGTTCATGGTGTCCACTCGCATCGGCCGGCGGCCACGGAATCGGCGCGCCTGGCTGTATAGAAAGAAGGGTTCAGTCAAAAACGACTTCGGCGCTCTGGGCGACGCCGGCGTCATTGCCAGCCCACAGCTGCGCCTTGCCCGGCTCGACGATTCGCCCGCCAACGCGAAACGCCGCAGGCACGTTGAGCGGGCGTACGCCGCGATAGGCGAAATGCCGCACGCGCTTGTCGGGATGGGCGCGAATGAAGGCGCGCAGGTTGAACGTGGCGATCATCGGCCCGTGCACGACCAGGCCGGAATAGCCTTCGGTGCCGGTGACGTAGGGATAGTCGTAGTGAATGCGATGGCCGTTGAAGGTCACGGCCGAATAGCGGAACAGCAGCGTCGGCGTCGGCTCGATGACCTCGCTCCACTCGCCCTGCTCTGGCGCGTCACCGCTGTTGAGCTTTGGCGGATTGGGCTCGCGGTAAACGATGTCCTGCTCCTCACGCACGCACAACTCGCCGTCTTGCGAGTAGTCGTGGCGCACGGTCACGAACAGCAGCGACCCGGTGCGGCCGTGCTTTTCCTCAATGTGCAGAATGGTCGACAGGCGATGGGCGTCAGCACCCACCTTCAGCGGCTGAATGAACTCGACGCGGCCACCGGCCCACATGCGGTTGCGATTGTCCGCCGGGGGCAGAAAGCCGCCACGGGCCGGGTGGCCGTCACCGCCGAGTTGCGCTTCGAACAGCGGCTCCTGGAAAAAACACCATTGCCACAGCGGCGGCAGTGGGTCGCCCACACCGGGCGTGGGCTCCCCAAAGGTGGCGGCGATGCGCTTGATCAGGTTGACGCTCAGATGATCCTGGGCTTCTTCGGTGCGGCCAATCCAGGCCGTGAAATCCACGGGTGACGCTGCAGCGCTCATGGGCGGGAACCCTCCGGGTTTGTTGTTATGGCCCGATCATGGAAGTGCGCCGGCATTCTGTGAATTTGCATTTGCGTATAGCGGCGTTCGGGTATGCTGAACGCCTCCTGCAACGTCCGGACACGCCCATGCATTTCGACCTGGCTGACTTGCGCCTCTTCATTCACATCGGCGAATCACCGAGCCTGACCCAGGGCGCGCGCCGGGCGTTTCTCTCCCCTGCCGCCGCCAGCGCACGGATCAAGGCGCTGGAAGGCCAACTCGGCACACGCCTGCTGTACCGCGACAGCCGCGGCGTGGAACTGACCCCCGCCGGTCAGCGCCTGCTCAAACACGCGCGGCTGATCATGAGCCAGGTGGACTACCTGAAGAGTGAGTTCACCAGTTACGGGACTGATTCGGCCGGGCACATTCGCATCTTCGCCAACACCACTGCCGTCACCGAGTTTCTGCCTGAAGTGCTGGCAGGGTTTCTGGCGAAACGGCCTGGCGTCACGGTGGACCTGCAGGAGCGCCTGTCCCGGGACATCGTGCGCGGCGTGCTCGATGGCAGCACCGACATGGGCATCATCGCCGGGCCGGTGGAAGCGGCGGGTTTGCAGGTCATCCACTTCAGCACCGACCGCCTGGTGCTGACCGTGCCGGTGGGCCATGAGCTGGCGGCCGAGAAAAAGATCACGTTCAAGCAAACCCTGGCGTTTCAGCACATCGGGCTGCACGAAGGCAGCACATTGCTGAGTTTTCTGCGCGATCACGTGGAGCGGCTGGGGCAGAATTTGTCGTTGCGGATTCAGGTGTCGAGCTTCGAGGCCATTTGCCGGATGGTCGAAGCCGGGGTGGGCATCGGGGTGATCCCGGAGTCGGCGGCGTTGCGGCACAGCAGGACGATGAAGCTGGTGACCATCGAGCTCGACGAGCCCTGGGCCGTGCGCGAACGAAGCATTCTGGTCCGCGAACTGGACGCCCTGCCGGGGGTGGTCAGGGCGTTGATTGCGGTGTTGTTGCCCGATGCAAGTCCGCCGACGCCGATGCCGTAGCAGCACGACTTACCTGCCGTGGCGATTCCGCAACGCCACCGGCAACCTGGCTTCCACTAGCGACGCTTTACCCAATGCTCAGCCGGTATTCATTTGATGTTTCAACGACAAGTACACTTTAAACAACCACTATTTTTATGTCGTGAGTGATCGTGAACCCCATGTATTTCAGACGAGCAGCGCCAAATGTCCAATTCACCCATTCACCCGACAGCAGTGTGCCGGACTTCACAAACCCTATTTTATAGAACTCAATTCTCATCGTCGTACCGCCATTGCTGTAGGTCGCAACGGGAAGTATGACAGGACCCGGTTTACCCAGTTCGCCGGTGTGATAAATGAGCTTGAATCCGATGCCCTCAACGTTCGTTGGCCAGGTCTCCGACAGCGCCCAGGGTTGGGGGCCTCGTTTATTCACGAGTAAACTTGAGCCCGGATCATCAAAGCGGACTCTCGTCTCTGCGGTGGCTGCGACTGTTGAGGTCGTGCCTAAAAGGGTGCCATTGCTCAGCGTGTTACTCACAACGATCTCGCCGGCCGAATATGAGAATGTGTAGTACGAAGTCGTATACCCTTCGACAAAGTCGGGATGCCCCTCTAGAGAGTTATACGTCACCTTAAAAACCAACTCTGGTGAGCTCACCCTACTGATGTCACCCACTGGAGTAACCGTGTAGGAAACGCTGACACGCAGATCTATGTTGTCATCACTGTAGGTTCCAGGCACGACGAAGATCAAACCTGTGGCACTTTCAACCAACTTTGTTTGAGACGTAGAAGAGGCCGCCCCATTCCAGTTCATCGTGACACTGTCTCCCGCCTGCATATCAGCATATTCGACGACAACCGTTGCAGAGTTGGTGACCTTGGCCAAGTTCAGCGAGTTGCCGAAGCCGGTCCCACTGTCCATGAAAACTTCAACGACCCTCGGCGCTGAGAGTTGCAACGCTTCGCGCACCGTCAGGTGCCATGGGTTACTTTGAAGTGCGTTCGATCTGGCGGTAAAGCGATGCTCGCCCGTGGTCAGCGCGGAAGCAGTGAACTGCCATACGCCATTTACAACCGGCGCTGTTCCAACTTTTGTATCACCATCATATATATCGACTGTGTCCACCAGGATTTGCGCCCCCCTGCCAGCAAGGTACGTCCAGGCTGACCCCGGATCATTTGCTACTTTGCAGGCATCGCTGTTATCTACCATTTTTCACCTCAACACGGTAATCAGGATCAATCATTGATGTTCCTGTCGTCCACGCAATGACCAAAGCCGGTACGTATTTAACATCAGGAACCGATCTTTTCTCGAATCATGCTTTCGAGGTAGCTGCTTCACGCTGCTATCCTCCCATCAACAAATATTTAACGACCTTCGCGATTAACCTAACTTTTTACCGGCACTACGACTACTGTCATAATTGACAGTCGCAAAGTCATGCACACCGGATGCGTAGCAAAACCAGCGAAAATCAACAGCTTAGCTGAGTATAAGTGCCATCAAACTAACCCCTAGTCCGAAAAGATCTTAAGGATTGCCATGTCCAATAGAGCCAAGTGCAGCTGGTTTGGAAAAATAATGGCTGGTCAACTGAGCTGGAGAGAGGCGGCCGGTGGCGCTGCGCGCCAACCATCTCAGACGTCTATATAAGGTCGGCCGAAGTTTCTGCAAAGCTCTTCATATCCAAACGTCGTTCTGCGCCGTGCGCTCGTTGGTATCGTCGCCGGTGTTGATCACCCCGCTTGGCTCGATCAGCATCAGCTTCACCTCTTGGGCAGCGAAAGGCTTGTCGGCGGCGGCCCTGACGACACGGGCGCCCGCAAGCCGGACGGCTGCAACGCGACGCGCTACGTAATTGCGGTATGCCGTGGATATCTCACCGATGAGTACGATTCAAGTCACGACAATTTTAATAGCGTTAGTTAAGTAAACTGACATGTAATGAAGCCGATTAGCGCCAAATCTCCAGTCCACTACGTCACCTGCGGGTATCGTGCCGGGTTCCACGAACCCTGTCTTAAAAAACTCGACCCTCATCGTAGTACCGGGATTACCGTAGAGGCCAGCCCCATTGCGATTACCAGGTCCAGCCTCGAGAATTGTGCCACGGTCATCAATTAGTTTGAAACCGATACCGGGTACGTTAGTTGGATATATTGCTGAATAGCGCCACGGCTGAGCGCCGATTTTATTCTCCATAAAAGTGGAGGTTGTCTCGGTGGCTGTGAATCGCGTTTCCGCGCTCGGACCTGCATTCGGAGTCGAGCCTAAACGGGTACCTGGACTCGTACTGTTACTTACTACTATTTCACCCGAACTAAAAGTGCAGCGGTACCGCGATGTTCTAAATCCTTCAACAAAATAGGGGTTACCAACCAACGAACTGTTAGTAATTTCAAACACCATCTCGGGCGAATTCACCGTGTTCGTCGCACCCACTGGCACGACCGTATACGACACCCGAACACGCTGATTAGTGTTGCTAGTTATATATGTTTTCGGAACGATAAAGCTTACATCTCCTGAACTTCCAGCCAGCTTGGTTTCAGAGGTTGAGCCTCCTGCTCCATTCCAGCTCGTTGTCACCTGGTCTCCCGTTTCCATCCCGGGATATTTAACAATCACGGTCGCAGAATTGATGCTTTTCAAGAGATTTAACGAGTTGCCAAAGCCAGTCCCACTGTCCATGAAAACCTCAACGACACCCGGCGCGGTCAGTTGCAGCGCGTCGCGTATCGTCAGGTCCCACGAATTACTGCGCAGGGCATCGAGTCTCGCCGTGAAATGATGATCGCCTTTGGCGAGGGAGGAGGCGGTATATTGCCATGCTCCATCGACGACCGGCGCTGTCCCCACTTTTACATCACCGTCATATATATCCACTGTTGTTGAAGCCATCCCGGTGGTGCGAGAGGCCAAGCCTGCTGCCGGATTTTTGACAACCTCGCATAGAGTGTTTTCGTCTGTCATCGTATTCACCTAAACGTTTGGATGATTGCTGTTATTGAAAGTTAACCCTGTCATATTAGGCAGCTGCGTACAGACGACTCAAAGCACGGATATCCAGTTGGCGCCGGACAAGTTGATGGACATGTTATGCGGGCAATTACCACCGAAGTATTCGTGAAAAATATCACCCGCTGAAATGAAGCCAGCTTTCACTGGCCCGATCTTTGTAGAACTCAATCCTCAGGGACCCATCCACATTGTCAGCCATCTGTTTTCTCCAGAATCAGACAGTTCAACGCGTTGACCCACACTCCCGAAAACCTACATCGACACAACTGCTACGACCTTTCCGTCCAAGGTAATTTCATAAGCTAGGTGTGGCTACTGTCAAATATGACAGTAGCCACAGAATTGCCAAGCCCGAGCGATTGCGAATGAACCGAATAATCAGGGGGTTAATCCACAACGGGCGCTTTCGAAATAACCACTATTTCGAAACGGTCTGAGGCCCTACGCTTTCCACGACAATTACGTGCAGGTGGGAGGTCCAGGGGGATGAGTGGTGAGCCCTGCAAAAGGCGCCAGGTATCGACCACACCTAAAACCCTGGGCGCCTCGGGCAATAATCGGCGGAAGGTTGAATTACATTGTTCAAATCCACCTATCATTCGGCGCCGTGCGCTCGTTGGTATCGTCGCCGGTGTTGATCACCCCGCTTGGCTCGATCAGCATCAGCTTCACCTCTTGGGCAGCGGACGGCTTGTGCTCGACGCCCTTGGGCACGACATACAACTCGCCCGCATTGAGCTCGACGAAACCGTCACGAAAATCGATGCGCAAACACCCTTCGATCACGATGAAGGTTTCGTCGGTGTCAGCGTGGCGGTGCCAAAGAAACTCCCCTTCCAGCCTTGCAAGCTTGAACTGGTAGTCGTTCATCTGCGCGATGACTTTTGGCTGCCACTGCTCGCTGAACAGGCTGTATTTCTGGGCGAAATTGATGGGGGTGTATTGAGTGTTGGACGTGGACACTAGGGCGGCTCCGACAGGGTTTGATGTGACGCCAATCTAGAGCGTGGCGGTGGGTGGGGTCTTGTACGTTATTGCAGGGTGGTGGGTGCATCCGGTTTTGCGGTGTTGCGACTGACGCTTTCCCGGCTAAAGCCAGTCCTACAAAAGCGGGCAGTGTTTCAGGGGGGTATGCGGTGTATTCGTAGGACCGGCTTTAGCCGGGAAGAGGCCCTTGCGTACACCATCAGTTTTGCGGTGTGACGCATGATGCATTCCCGGCTAAAGCCAGTCCCACAGGATGACCGCGTTCAAATAGTGGGACCGGCTTCAGCCGGGAAGAGGCCGGTGGGTACGCCATCCATTTTGCGGTGTGACGCCTGACGCTTTCCCGGCTAAAGCCAGTCCCACAGGATGACCGCGTCCAAATAGTAGGACCGGCTTCAGCCGGGAAGAGGCCAGTGCGTACGCCATCCATTTTGCGGTGTGACGCATGATGCATCCCCGGCTAAAGCCAGTCCTACAGGATGACCGCGTCCAAATAGTAGGACCGGCTTCAGCCGGGAAGAGGCCGGTGGGTACGCCATCCATTCTGCGGCGTGACGCTTGGCGCCTTCCCGGCTGAAGCCGGTCCCACAAGGTGTACAGCCTTCCCAGCCAAGGCCAGTCCCACCAAGGGCGTTCGATCCGCTATGCGCCTGCCCTCAACATCTTCAACCACCGCCCCGGCGGGTAGCCGAAGGTCTTCACGAAATGCCGCGTCATGTGGCTCTGGTCGGAGAATCCTGCCATCACCGACGCATCGCTCAACGACACGCCCAACGCTATCGAATGGCGCACCAAGTCCAGCCGGCGCAGGGTCAGGTAGCGGTAGGGCGTGGTGCCGAACAGCACGCGGAAATCCCGAGACAGGCGCCAGCGATCGGTGTCGCTGGCCTGTTCCAGATCGGTGAGGCTCACGCCCTGTTCCAGACTGGCCATGAGCATTTCCCGCGCACGTTGCGCGCCGGTGTAATTGACGGTCTGCCGGCCCTTGCGCACACCGGCGGCCGCTTGCAGGGCGATGGCGAGGTCGTAGATCGCGTCGTCCAGTTCCAGAGGATCCAGCGCGTTATTCAGGTCGGACAGCAGCGCCTGAGTCGCCCTGAACAGGCACGGATCACTGGACGCCCCGCCCCTGATGAACGGCAGCGGCTTGCCACCGAGCACCTGCTGAATCATCGCCGGCTCCAGATAGAACATCCGGTAGCGAAAGCCGTCTTCGGTCCCGGCGTGGCCGTCATGGGCTTCGTCGGGATGCAGCACCATCGTCTGCCCCGGCAGGTTGTTGACCTGTTCCTTGCCGTACTGAAAGCTCTGCACTCCGGACATCGTGTGGCCGATCGCGTAGGTGTCGTGGCGGTGCATCTCGAAACCGTGGCCGTGAAAATACGCCTCGATCCGCTCGATCTGCGGCAGCGGCGCGGCACGCAGCACCCAGTCCCGGGCGGAGTGGGTCAGATGGGTGTCTTCGTCTGCGTGTGTGTCCATTGGCAGCGCTCGCGGCAGTGGACGGCAGGTGCTTTGAGAGGACACCGGCCGCGTTCATGAAAAGGGGCTAACCGGGTTGCTTGAGCAACGCCGCCGATGCGTTGGACGCATGCACTGCCGGAGGCTTCTCCCTGAGCAGGTTCTGGATCGCCTGGCTGTAGGCCTCGCGCCCAAGGTTCATGCTGTTGTTGTGGTTACCACCCGGCACCATCAGCAGGTTCTTCGGCTCCTGTGCCGCGTTGAACAACGCTTCACTGAAACGCGGCGCGACGAACGGGTCCGCCGTGCCATGGACGATCAGCACCGGCATGTGCACATCGGCGATCTTGTCGATGGAGTCGAATTTCTGCGAGACCAGCCAACGCACCGGCAACGAGGTGCGTTTGCTGGCGACGGAGGACGCGACGTCGGCGAGGTTGGTGAAGGTCGATTCGATGATCAGACCCCGCGCCTGAATTGGCCCGTCGCCTTTCTGCGTGTCCCGGCCCAGTTCGGCGGCGAGGTCAACGGCCACGGCGCCACCCAGCGAATGACCGTAGATGAGGCGTTTTTGCGGGTCGGGTTGAATCTGCTTGAGACGTTCCCAGGCGATGCGCGCGTCTTCATAGACCGACGCTTCCGACGGCAACTGGCCCTTGCTCTGACCGAAACCGCGGTAGTCGATGGCGAGGATTGAAAAGCCCAGGGCGCGCAGTTGTTCGATGCGGAACAGCTGACCGGTGAGGTTCCAGCGCGAGCCGTGCAGATACAGAATGGCGGGAGCGTCTTTTTTGTCCGAAGCCCACCACCAGGCATGGATGTTCTGCCCGAGGCCAAACGATGGCCCCTTGAGTTCCAGCTCTTGCACATCGGACGGCAGGCCGCGGTACCAGCTCGCCGTGCCGGGCTCGATCATGAAGACCAGTTCACGCTCCTTGTGCTGCAGCGCTGCGCAACCGACCGGCAGACCGACGACGATCAGCAGCATGCACAGCCAGAAGAACCAGCGAGCCTTGAGCCGCGCCAGGGAGAATGTTCGCATTGAGAAAGGTGTCCGGTGCAGAAGTGAGTGCATCGGCAGTTTGCCACTCATTGGCGGGGTGGGTCCTGCTCTTTTCGGCGAAAGGCTTCTGTCGAAAGGCCTTCTGTCGAAAGGCCAGCCCACACCAGTGACGGTGCCCTGCGAGGGTCAGCGCCAGACACCTTCCGCCAGAATCAGTAACCCGAGCCCGAAGCCGCCGCCCCACTGACGATCGCGATCCCGGAACTGGTCCCCAGTCGCGTCGCACCCGCTTCGATCATCGCCACCGCTGTTGCATAGTCACGCACGCCGCCGGACGCTTTCACGCCAACGCCCTGCCCCACGACCTTGCGCATCAGGGCGACGTCTTCCAGGGTCGCGCCGCTGCGGCTGAAACCGGTGGAGGTCTTGACGAAGGCGACGTTGAGGTCACGGCAGATCTCGGCGGCGCGGGTTTTCTGCGCGTCATCCAGCAGGCAGGTTTCGAAGATGACCTTCAGCGGGACCGCACCACAGGCGTCTTTGACGGCAGCGATGTCGTCGCTCACTTCATCAAACAGACCGTCCTTCAGCCAGCCGATGTTCAGGACCATGTCGATCTCGCCCGCGCCGGCCGCGATAGCCTGCTTCGCCTCGAAAGCCTTGGTGTCGCTCAGCCCGGCGCCCAGTGGGAAGCCGACCACAGCGCAGACTTTGACGGCCTGGCCTTCCAGCAACGAGGCGGCGTAAGGCACCTGGCCAGAATTCACGCACACCGAATAGAATCCGTGCGCCTGGGCTTCGCGGCACAGGGTGGCGATCTGCTCGCGACTGGCGTCGGCGGCCAGCAAGGTGTGGTCGATGTACTGGGCGAGTGCTGCGGGTTCGATCTTCATGGCCAATCGTTTCCTGATAGTGAGGCGGTAACCAGCGACACGCTTTAAGCTTCATGCCTGAGCGCATCATTTTATGTTGTAAATATAACAATGAATGTTATTTTTTTACCATATCCATTCGACAATCGGAATGCCCGTGGACAGTAAAAAATCCGACCGGATCAAATTGATCCAGCAAGCCCTGCACGATCAGAAGGCTATTCACCTGAAGGAAATGGCCGCCCTGCTGGACGTTTCGGAGATGACCCTGCGTCGTGACCTGACCCGCCACCCCGACAAATTCCACTTGTTGGGCGGGCACATCACCCTGGCATTTGATCCGTCCGAGGCCAGTGATTACAAGGTCACTGAGCAAGGCACCCGTCACGTCGAGGAAAAGCGCCGGGTCGGCAAGCTCGCGGCAGCGTTCATCCAACCCGGCGATACGGTGTTTTTCGATTGCGGCACCACGATCCCTTTCGTCATCGACTTCATTCCGGACGAGCTGGAATTCACCGCCGTGTGCAATTCCCTTAACGTCCTGCTCAAGCTGCAGCAGAAGCCCAACTGCTCCATCGTGTTGTGCGGGGGGACCTTTCATCGCAAGAATCAGGTGTTCGAGCACCACAGCGAAGCGACGATTCTGGATGGCATCCGCCTGACCTGGGCCTTCGTTTCAGCAGCCGGGGTCAGCGACGAGCTGGGCGTGACCTGCTTCAACTTCAATGAAGTGGAGGTCAAGCAAAAGGTCCTGCGCCAGGCCCGGCACTGCATGTTGCTGGCCGATCATTCCAAGTTCGATGCCGTGCGCACGGCGCATTTCGCGACGTTGCAGGACTTTCATGTGGTGGTGAGCGACAAGAAGCTGCCGAAGGTTTATCGGGATTTGATTGAGGGGTATGGGGCGCGTTGGGTGGTGTGATCGGCCCTGAATTTGTGTTGCCTGCGCCACTGCATTCGTGAGCAAGCTCACTCCCACAAGTATGATGTGGTTTCAAGATCCGAGGATGGAAACTGATCACTGTGAGAGTAAGCAAGCTCACTCTCAGCGAATCAGAAGTCACCGGACATCTGTTGACGGAAACCGGTCACGGTGGGAGCGACCGGGGTGGCGCTCCACCTTGATCGCGAAGGCGCCTTCAGCGTTTCAGATCGCTTTCCAGCTGCCGCACCTCTTCAGCCCCCAGATACCCCGTCGTCACGCTGAACGACGCGCTCTCCCCCGCACCCAACAAACGCACATTACCTTTGGCCTTTTCCGCCAGATACCCCTCGGGCTCGCAAGTCGCAGGCAGCACAAACGCAGCCACCTGCTGATCAGCGTTGTGCAGGATCCACCGCGCCGCATGGTCGAACTGCGCCGGTTGATAACGCGTGTAAAACGCCGGGCCTTCAGGGTGCTTGAGCAGGAAATGCGCATTGCCCTGGGCGTCCGCGTGGACGCCGTCGAAGAAGCAAACGATCTCCGGGTCGTACAAATCAGGCGTGCTCAGGCTTTCCAGCCGCGAAGGGTCTTCGGTGAGTTCGGCCATGTACGCCGACCATGCCGGCGTCGGCTTGACGTGGGCCGGCACGCTGCTGCGCACCCGTGTACGCGCCATGCCCAATGGCTCGACCAAACGTCCGCCGTCGACGTAGGCATAGTTCATGTGCGCCATGTACATCAGCTCCATCGGCTTGCCGGCCAGGTTGCGCACGTCCATGCCGATGTCGAACAGCGCCGAACCCGGGCGCAAGGTCACGCTGGGCCTGGCGCGGTAGTGGTCGCCAAAGCCCATCACGTATTCATACTCGCCGCCGATGCGCAAAAACCCGCCGCCAGCATCCTCGCCGATCTCCAGCCAGGCGCTGTCCATCGGCGCGCAGGGCATTTCGCCGTGCAACGGATGATCGTCTTCCGGTGTCGGGCAGCCGTTGCGCAAGATCCCACTGTGGAACATGAAGCAGCCGTAGGTGCCGATCACCGTTGGGCTCGGGCGCGGCTGCTCGAACATGTTGCGCATGGTCAGGTCGCAGCCATCGAACACCGCTGACCAGACCATCTGCCCCTGATAAGGCAGCACCACGACCCGGCCGCGGTCATTCTCCAGCGCCAGGGCTTTCACGCCGCTGGGATAGGTCCAGGCCAGCACACGAAAGTCAGCGGATTCCAGCAGCGTCTTTTCATCGCCACTGAACAGCTCCGGGTACAGCGAAATCGTGGTGCGCGTTTCGGTGCCCCTCATGATGCCGTCACCGCGCCAACCGGCGCCTGGGCCGGCAGCGGATCACGCATGCATTTAATGGCGTAGGCGACGATCGCCACAAAGCACAGCAGTGGCACGGTGTAGGCGATCTGCATATTGCCGCCGGTGGCGTCGGAGAGCAGGCCCTGGAAGATCGGCATCACGCCGCCGCCGACAATACTCATCACCAGCAGCGAACCGCCGACGCCAGTGTCCTCACCCAGACCGTCGATGGTCAGGCCATAAATGGTCGGCCAGCAAGGGCCCAGGAAAATACTCACACCCACCGCCGCATACACCGCGCTGATGTTCGGCACCAGAATCGTGTAGGCCAGCAGCACGATGGCCAGCACGCCGTAGATCGCCAGCACCTTGGCCGGGGACATTTTGCGCATCAGCAGGTTGGCGACCATCTTGCCGACGAAGTACGCCGCGAAAGTGGTCAGCAGGAACCACGAAGCGCTGCGCTCGTTCATCCCGCCCATCTGCATCGCCAGGCGAATGGTGAAACTCCACACGCCCACTTGCGCGCCGACATACAGAAACTGCGCCAGCACGCCGAAGGTAAAGCGCGGGTTGCGCCACAGACGCGACAGGCTCTGGCCGATGCTGCTGGATTTGACGTTGGCCTTGACGATGCCCTTGCACGCCGGAAACTTGGTGAACGCGATCAGCACGAACATCAGGACCAGCACCGCGATCATCCATTTATACGGCAGCAGCGTGGACTGAATCATCTGCAGTTGCTGGACGGCGGCTTCCGAGGCGCTCATTTGCGTCAACTGCTCGCGGGTGGCGTCGGTGTCCTTGAACATCACGAAACTGCCCACGTACACGCCGGTCATCGCGCCGAACGGGTGGAAGGTCTGGGAAATGTTCAGGCGACGGGTGCCGGTTTCACGCGGCCCCATCAGCGTCGAGTAGGTGTTGCAGGCGGTTTCAAGGAAAGCCAGGCCGGCCGCGATGACGAACAGCGCCATCAGGAACATGCCGTATTTGGCCATCGACGCTGCGGGGAAGAACAGCGAGCAGCCCGCCATGTACAGCACCAGGCCGATGAGGATAGTGGTCTTGTAGCTGAAACGTCTGACGACCATCGCCGCCGGAATCGCCACGAAGAAGTAACCGAGGTAGAACGCCGATTGCACGAAAGAGGTCTGCACATCGCTGAGCAGGAAGGCTTTCTTGAAGTGCGCGATGAGCACGTCGTTCATGCTCGCGGCCGCCGCCCACAGCGCGAAACAGCAGCACAGCAGCAGGAAGGCGAACCACGGCGTGCGGTTCAGGTAGAACCCGTCCGGTGATTGTTGGAGCGCGGGCTTTGTCATTGTTGTTCTCCGGGAAGTACAGGAAATACCCGCCCCACCGATCAGGCGATCGGCAAGGCGCGGCGGCTCAAAGAGTGTCGAGAAAGTGGCCGAACGCGGCAGCGTCCGGGTAGGAACTCTGGGTGCCGAGGCCGGTGACCGAGCACGCGGAATAGGCCACCGCGCGGGTCATGGCGTTGCGCATGTCACCGTCTTCGCTCCAGTGGCGGGCGAAGCAACCAATGAACGCGTCGCCGGCGCCGGTGGTGTCGCGGGCATCGACCTTGATGCCTTCAACGCGAAATTCGCCTTCTTCGCCGACGTACAGCGCGCCCTTCTCACCGAGGGTGACGATGACGTGACGAATGCCGTCCTGCACCAGTTGCCGGGCGGCCGCGCGGGCCGATTCCACCGAGTCGATGACACGCCCGGTGACCAGCGCCAGTTCGGTTTCGTTGGGAATGAAAAAGTCCAGCTGCGACAGGTGCTCGCGGCTCAAGCCCTTCACGGCAGGCGCAGGATTGAGCAGCACCGGAATGCCGTTGGCCTTGGCGAATTCAATGGCGTAGTAAACGGTTTCCAGCTCGATTTCCAGTTGCAGCACGATGAGCGTGCAGTCGCGCAACGCGGCCTGGGCAGCGTCGATGTCCGCAGGTTTCAGGTGCGCATTGGCGCCTTTGACGATGAGGATGCTGTTGTGGGAATCGCTTTGCACGAAGATCGGCGCGACGCCGCTGGATACGCCGGGAACGCGCTGGACAAATTGGGTATCGATGCCGTAGCGCTTGAAATTGGCCAGGGTGTTGTCGGCAAACATGTCGTCGCCGACCTTGCTCAGCATCAGCACGTCAGCGCCCAGCTTGGCCGCTGCAACGGCCTGATTGGCGCCCTTGCCGCCGCAGCCCATGGCGAAACTCGGTGCTTCGAGGGTCTCACCCTGCGCCGGCATCCGGTCGATGTAGGTGATCAAATCCACCATATTGCTGCCGATGACCGCGATCTTATTCATGTGTGTGAGTACCTTGTTCACGCGCTGGGCCCGAAGAATGAGCCACCGTCGCGGTTTTATTTTTGTTATTTAAATAACATTTTGTGTGACTATTCAACCTATTTCTTCACGGGGAGACATGCGGCCTGGTATCGGGTGCACACGGTGTTCATGGAAAGCGGGCTGTAAGCCCTGAGGCAGAGGGTTTGCAGCCACTGGTCGTACAGACCACGAATTCGCGCAAACGTTTGCGGTGAGGGGCAGACAACGCCGAATTTGAATGGTGGAAGCGAGCCGAGGGAGGAGGTCTGCCCGCAAAAACCTGCGGGCCGGGCGCTGAAACCAGATCAGGAAATGACTACATCAGGAAATACAGCAGGAGAATATTCGCCACCAGCATCGCCAGCGCGGTGGGGATTTGCGCTTTGATCACGGCATATTTGTCAGGCAGTTCCAGCAACGCTGCAGGTATCAGGTTGTAGTTGGCCGCCATGGGCGTCATCAGCGTGCCGCAGTAGCCCGAGAACATGCCGATGGCGGCCATCACCGCCGGGTTGGCGCCGTACATGCCTACCAGCACCGGCACGCCGATGCCGCCGGTCATCACCGGAAACGCAGCAAAGCCGTTGCCCATGACGATGGTGAACAGCGCCATGCCCAGCACATACACCATCACCGCGACGAGACGAAAATCCAGGTTGATGTAGGCCGTGGCCAGGTGAGCCACCGCTTTGCCGACGCCCGCATCGTTGAACACCAGGCCGAGCATTGCCAGCATCTGCGGCAGCACCAATGCCCAACCCAGCGCTTCGGTCAGGCGCCGCGATTCGCGCATGGCCTGCACCGGCGTGTCGCGGGTCAGCCAGCAGGCCAGGGCCAGCGCCACCAGACTGCCAATGCCCAGCGACACGAACGTGCTGTTGGCCGGGTCCAGCAGAAAGACGTCGCCAAACTTGATGTTCTTCAGCAGCACCGCGCCAATCACGGTCACCAGAGGAATCGCCAGCGCCGGAATGAACAGCTTGTTCTTCAAGCGCCCTGCACTCTCCCGCCGCGCCCGGTCGTTGAGGTTCTCATGCTGGCCGAAACCCACGCCGCCGAACCCGGCGATCACCGCCATGACGATCACCCCGACGCCCACCCACACCGGTGGCAGCTTCTCGCCGACCAGAAACGCTATGGCGAACAGACCCCAGAACAGCCCCGTGGTCCAGCGCTTGGGGTTGCTCCGATCAGTCGCGGTCATGAACGCGGTGATCGCCAGAATCACGCCCGCCAGCCAGTACAGGTATTGAATGGAAATGATCATCGCGCCAGCTCCTTGTCGACGGCGGAAGCCGGCGGCAGCGCCGTCAGCTCACGGTTCAGGCGCTGATCAAAACGGTGCAGGCGGATGGCGTGGATGACGAACGCACAGATCGCTGTCGGAATCCCCCAGAAGGCGATGTGCATCGGGTTGACATCAATGCCGGAGCCGAGCAGGAAGGTGTGCATCAGCGCAATCGCACCAAACGCGACGAAGATGTCTTCACCAAAGAACAGCCCGACATTGTCGGTCGCTGCGCACAACGCCAGCAGCTTGATGCGCAACCCCTCGGGCAGCTTGCCGAAACGCGATTCAGCGGCGCCCTCGGCCATGGGCGCGAGCAACGGCCGCACCATCTGCGGGTGGCCGCCGAGGCTGGTCAGCCCCAAGGCTGCAGTGGTTTCCCGCACGAACAGGTAGGCGATCAGCAAACGTCCGGCCGTCGCGCCGGTGAACCGGGCGATCCAGTTCTGCGCGTGCAGACGCAGGCCGTGGCGTTCCAGCAAACCGATCACCGCCAGGGGCAAGAGGATGATCAGCGGCAGCGTGCGGGTTTTGATGAAGCCGGTGCCGATGGTCGCCAGAATGGTTTCCAGCGGCATGCTGGCGGCAAGGCCGGTGGCCAGAGCGGCAAGCGCCACGACCAGCATCGGGTTGAAACGCAGGACGAAGCCCAGAACGATGACCAGCACGCCAAGCAGCGGCCAGAGGTTGATAGCGGTTTGCATGATGGGGTTCTCGTTGGCAGTGGCGGTACCTTGCTGGGGCACGAATGAGGAACAGGGTCGAGAAACGAGCGATGACAGCACTTATGCTCAGCACAGGCTAAGCCCAGGCTCAACGGAGTCACAGCGCCGCTGCCCCATGGCACCGCAGTCCCGCCGGGGCGTCCAACGGGAAAAACCCGCTATGGTCCATAAGATTTTCTGTTGCCGGGATGGCATGCAACCTGCTGTTCCAGTGCTCGGTTTGCACAGGCCGTGCCGGTCACGATGTGTCGATCGCAGGTCATGCTGAATGTCAGCCGGCGCTCAATTGCTCAAGGAAATCCCTCGGTGAATCTCAAGTTTCTGGAAACCTTCGTCTGGGTCGCGCGGCTGAAAAGCTTTCGTCTGACGGCGGAAAAACTGTTCAGCACCCAGGCCTCTATCTCCAGCCGCATCGCTGCGCTGGAGGACGAAATGGGGGTGCGCCTGTTCGTCCGGGATTCCAGGGGCGTGTCGCTGACCCAAGAGGGCGTGCGCGTGCTCGAATACGCCGAGCACATCATGGACACCATGCAAAGCATGAAGGCGGCGATCAAGGACCCGAGCCAGGTGCGCGGCCGCATCCGCATCGGCGCCATGGATACGGTGATACACACCTGGCTCAGCCCCCTGGTAACACGCCTGATGAAGTGTTACCCGAACCTGGAAATCGAGCTCACCGCCGAGACCGCCAGCAACCTCTGCTCGCAGCTGGAAAAGGGGTATCAGGACATCATTTTCCAGACCGACGTGCTGCGTTTTGACAGCGTGCGCAACGCGGTGCTGGCGCGCTATCCCCTGCGCTGGGTAGTGCCGACCGGCTCGGCGTTCGACCGCCCGGACGTGACCCTCGAAGAGATCGCCGAAGCGCGCATCGTCACGTTCTCGCGCAACTCGCGGCCGCACCAGGACATCCTCAACATGCTGCACACCGCCAACATCGTCACGCCACGGATCAACTGCGTGAACTCGGCGTCGGCGATCACCCGCCTGGTGCGCGACGGCTTCGGCATCGGCGCGCTGCCGGTGACGCTGGTCCATGGCGAACTGGCCCAGGGCGCGTTGACGCTGATCGAGAACGTGCCGCTGCCGCCGCTGATGGACATCGTCGCCAGCTGGCGCACCGGCGCGGGCATGGAGTTGGTGGAAGACATCGTCAGCCTGACCCGCGAGGTGGTAAACGCGTTCGCTCAGGAGATGCCGGAAGGGTTTGTACTGGAGGGCGGACCCGAGTAAGCCCGATCAATAGCCCCCCCGCCCCTCCAGCAGCGTGTCCAGCAGCCACGTCCCCGCCGGGCCCAGGCTTTTTTGCCGGGACCAGATCACGTCGACCGCCGAGCTGCGCGGCCAACCCGGCACCGTGAGTTCCTTCAACCGGCCCTGACCGCAGGTGCTGACCAGCCAGCGCGGCAGTGCCGACCAGCCGAATCCGAAGATCGCCATGTCCATCAGCAGCAGGTAATTGGGCGCTGACCAGCTGCGTCGCGCGCCGCTGGGCAGGTCGTCGGTGGGCACGCTCTCGTCAACGATGGTGTTCAGGCGCAACGCCCGATGCTGCGCGAGATGGCGATAATCGACGGCCTTTTCAGTGGCCAGCGGGTGGTTATGGGAAACGAAGATGCCGAAGTCGGCGCGCTCGACGATGGTCGCGTAGCCCACTTCCGGCGGATACGAGGCCTGGGCCGACAGCAAACCCAGGGACGCACGACCCGTCTGGATCAGGTTGATCGCGTCGCCGTGCTCGGCAAACACACACTCCAGTTCCAGCTCCGGAAAGCGCTGATCGAGTTCGGTCATGCGTGCCTGAAATTCAGCGAACTGGTTGGCGTCGGACAGCACCAGCGTCAGGCGCGGCTCCATCCCTTCAACCAGACGCCCTGCCGCACGACGCAAAGTGTCGGACGCTGCGAGCACGTCTTCGATGCGCCCTTCCAGCGCCCTGCCCGCTTCGGTAAGCGCCGGATGGCGGGTTGACCGATCAAACAGTTCGACCCCCAGATCAATCTCCAGCCGCGAAATGGCCTCGCTGATGGTCGATTGACTCTTGCCCAGCCGTCGCGCAGCGGCACTGAACGAGCCCAGCGCGATGGTCTGCGCGAACGCTTCAAGGGCTTCGGGGGAATAACTCACGGGGTGGCACCTCTGCACAGCGCTCAATTCCCCATCGGTTTTTCCGATGGGACCGATTTTCACTCTAGCCCATCGCACCACGACAATGCACACCTGCCCCGAAAAAGTGATCGCCCCCATGCCTCTGCATACCCTGACCTCCCACACGACCGCGAAGCCGGTCGTTTCGCGAAAGTCCCTCAAAGAGCGCGTCCTGCATGCGCTGCTGTTCGAACTGATCGGCGTGCTGATGTTTGCGCCAGGGCTGGCCTGGGTGCTCGGCCAGTCCATTGGCAAGATGGGCGCGATGACCGTGATGATCTCCACGATCGCCATGCTCTGGAACATGGTCTTCAACGCCGGGTTCGACCGCCTGCGGGCGCGGTTGGGTTTCGCCCTGAATCTCAAGGCGCGTGCGCTGCATGCCATCGGCTTTGAAGCGGGACTGATTTTCATGGTGGTGCCGATGGTGGCGTGGTGGTTGTCGGTCACATTGCTGGAAGCCTTCCTGCTGGACATCGGCCTGGTGCTTTTGTATCTGCCGTACACAATGCTGTTCAACCTGGCCTACGACGGGATTCGCGAGCGACTGATTGCCCGGCCCCAGTCATGCGCCGCTGATTGATAACCGCGTAATTGGTCTCCCCTAAACCTCCTTCATTGGCTATTCGGCGTGCCCCAGCGCCGACGTAAGATCGCCGGCAACCTTTGAAGAGAGCACTGACATGAACAACCGAATCGCCTGGGCCCAGAAATCGCCGGAGGCCTACAAAGCCATGGTCGGGCTGGAGACGGCGCTGAGCAAATCGGGGCTGGATCATTCGCTCTCGGAGCTTATACGTCTGCGTGCTTCGCAGCTCAACGGCTGTGCGTACTGCGTCAACCTGCACGCCAATGACGCACGCAAGGCCGGCGAAACCGAGGCCCGACTGCAGACCCTTAGCGTGTGGGAAGACACCGAATTCTTCACCGAGAAGGAAAAGGTCGTACTTGCCTGGGTGGAAAGCCTCACGCTGCTGCCCGTGCACCGCGCGCCGCAGCATCAGTACGAGGCGCTGCTCAAGCACTACAGCGACGCCGAGGTGGTCAACATCACGCTCGCCGTCGCCACCATCAACGCCTGGAACCGCTTCGGCGTGGGCTTTGCGATGATGCCGAGCTGATTCCCGTTATTGGCTTCAGACCCGCAAGAACCGCCCGCTGATCGCCACGCCCAGCAGCATCACGGCGATGATCATGAACGCCGCGCCGAGGCTGCTGAGGTGAGCGACAAAACCGATGCCGGCCGGCCCCATCAAAATGCCGATGTAGCCCAATGTGGTGATCGCCGGCACTGCCACGTTCTCCGGCATGGTTTTCTGCCGGCCGACCGCGCTGTAAAACACCGGCACGATGTTGGAACAGCCAATGCCCACCAGCGCGTACCCGCACAGCGCCGCCTGCCAAACCGGAATCAGCGTCGCGACGGTCATCCCGGCGGCCGCGCACAGCCCGCCAAACAGGATGATCTTGTGCACACCGAGGCGCCGGACGATCGGATCGCCGCACAGGCGCCCAATTGCCATGAACAGCGCGAACACCGCATAACCGAACCCTGCGTAAGACGGCTCGACCCCGCGCTGGGCGCTGAGGAACACCGCGCTCCAGTCGAGCATCGCGCCTTCGGTGAGGAACACCGTGAAGCACATCAACCCGATGAACAGCACCACGCCCCGCGGAATCGCAAACGCCGGCCCGCCCGGTTCGCTGCCATAGGGCAACAAGTGCGGCGCGGCTTTATACAGCGCGAGGGCAATGAACAACGCGACGAAGGCCATCGCCAGCCACGGCCAGACGCCAACGCTCAACAACGCCGACACCCCCGCCGCCCCCAGAATCCCACCGCAGCTGAACAGCCCGTGAAACCCGGACATCATGGTCTTGCCGCTCGCCCGTTCGACGATGATCGCCTGGATATTGGTGACGCAACCCAGCGCGCCCATGCTCGCGCCATAGACAAACAGCGTGGCGACCATCAGCGGCACCGAGCTGAGCGTCGCCAATAAAGGCAGGCACACACAGGCGATGCCGCCCGTTATCACGATCAACCGCCGACAGCCATAACGCACCGTCATCGCTCCGGCCAGTGGCATGGACACGATCGAGCCAATGCCCAGGCACAACAGCAACAACCCGAGGCCGGCGTCATCCAGGCCCAGACGGCTTTTCGCATAAGGCACCAGCGGCGCCCAGGCCGACATACTGAACCCGGTGACAAAAAACGCGATACGCGTCGAAAACTGCTCCAGCCGCCCCGGTACCACGGGCGCTGCGGTGCTGATGGAAGTCATTGCCGCTCCCTTGAAATGCTTGGACGGGGACTCTTGGACGGGGACAGATTCATTTACGGTGAAGCGCTGTAAATAAATCAGTCCCCTCGAAATAGTCCCCTCGAAATAGGGACCAGCCTAACAAAGCTTGAAACAATGCCGAAGAAGGGATGTTGAAGGGAGTGGCCTCAAGAACGCCTCAATCGATCTCGACGACACGGACGCGGAGCGTGGGAACGATCAATTGCTTCAGTGGGACCGGCTTCAGCCGGGAAGCCGTTGCTGTTGCTGTCGCTGTCGCTGTTGATCTTCTACGCGGTAGTTCAAACACCGCCAATCGCGACTTTGGTGCAGGCCGAACGCAGACGACGCGGAGTGGGCCGAGCGGCATGGATGCCGCGAGAGCGCCGCCAGGACATGGATGTCCGTTCGGCGCGGGCCCACGGAGCGTCGTCGGAGTGAGGGAACCCGACGAAGTCGGGCCAAACCGAGAGCAGGCACTTTTGGTTACTTTTAGTGCTTTTTAAAAGTAACTCGCCGAAGGCGAAACCCGAGGCCCCTAGGCCGACCGCTGTAGATCTTGATCTTGATCTTGATCCCGAACGAGCATCGTTTACTGCCAGCCCACCTGCGGTTTACCAGATTGCTGCGGACCGACGGCACGACCTCAGATAAACTCTGCGCCGTTGCAGTGCGCTATGCCTCAAAAAGCGCCTCAACAAGTGCCATCAAAGCGCGCCATCAGAGCCCGCCGATAAAAGCATCCCTGCACCCCAATCCTGAAGCATCGAAAACAAGGAGCCCCTGTGTACAAGGGCGTTGCGTTATCGGTCATGGCCTCCTGCCTGTTCGCGGTCATGTACTACTACACCTCACTGCTCACGCCATTGAGCGGTGAAGAAATCTTCGGTTGGCGCATGCTGCTGACCCTGCCCTGCGTGACGGTATTCATGCTCTCCACCGGAGACTGGAAACTCGCCCGCGCCCTCGCCGCCCGTGTGCGTCAGACGCCTGCCCTGCTGGCGGCGATGGCGCTGTCAGCGACCTTGATGGGCGCGCAATTGTGGCTGTTCATGTGGGCGCCGCTGCACGGCCGCAGCCTGGAAGTATCACTGGGTTATTTTCTGCTGCCGCTGACGATGATCCTCACCGGACGCGTGGTGTACGGCGAACACCTGTCCCACCTGCAAAAAATCGCCGCCTGCTGCGCCCTCGTCGGCGTCGGCAACGAACTGCTGCGCCTGGGCAGTTTTTCCTGGGAAACCCTGCTCGTCTGCCTGGGTTATCCGCTGTACTTCGTGCTGCGGCGCAAGCTCAAGACCGACAACCTCGGCGGCCTGTGGTGGGACATGCTGCTGATCCTGCCCGTCGCGGTGCTGTTCATCTGCCAAGGCAACCCGTCGGTGGTGGAACAATTCCCGCGGTTCTATGTGCTGATTCCGGTATTGGGGGCGATCAGTGCGTCGGCGCTGGTCAGCTACATTCGCGCCAGCCGCCTGCTGGCGTTCAGCGTGTTCGGCCTGCTGAGCTACGTCGAGCCGGTGCTGCTGGTCGGCGTCGCCCTGCTGCTGGGCGAATCCATCGGCCGCGATGAATGGATGACCTACCTGCCCATCTGGCTGGCGGTCATGGTCCTGGTGGGAGAAGGCGCCAAACATGTGTTGGCCCAGCGGCGACGCAACAGCGTGTGAATTGACGTTTGCTCGTTGGCAGCGTTAATGACCGAAGCGCGCCAGCTGCATTTCCTGCAACCGGCTCAGCGTGCGCCGGAACGCGAACGCCAGGTAGCCTTCGGTGTACAGCTCGGCCATCGGCATCGCGGCTTCTATGTACAGCGGCACCTTGCGGTCGTAGCACTCGTCGACCAGGGCGATGAAACGCCGAACGCCGTCGTCGTAAGGCGACAGCTGGGGCAGCTCGCGGTCCCCCGCCGTCACCTGTTCAACGCCATCCTCGGTACCACGGGCAATGCGCCCTTCGCGCTGGGGCGCGCTCAACGCCGGCACTTCACTCAACAAGACCGCTTTATAGCGATCGCACAGCTCGATGAAATCCATCGCCGCCAGCGGTTGCTCGCACAAGTCGGCATACCGGCACCAAATCACCGTTCGACTGCTGCGCACCCCCGGCACATGGCGACGACCCAGCGGAACCGGCTGAGTCGACACCGACTCACCGCTGCTCAGCGCTTCGAATACCTCCACCAACGCGCTCGGCCCCTGCTCCGCCTTCACCCAGTAACGCTGCTGAGCCTGACCGGGGTGCAACCGGTGGTCCTCGCCGCCGTCAACCGACACCACTTCCATGAAGTGGTTGATCGCCGTAATAGCGGGCACGAAACGCTCGCGGTTATGCCCCGTGGCGTACAGCTGCTCGGGCAACTGATTTGAGGTGCAGACCAGCACCACGCCCTCGTCGAACATCGCGCGCAACAGGCCGCCGAGAATCACCGCATCGCCGATGTCATTGACGAACAATTCGTCGAAGCACAGCACGCGCACGTCCTGGGCCAGTTCCCGGGCCAGCACCTGCAGGGGTTTGGCCACGCCAGTCAGCTGGAACAGCCGCTGATGCACCCACCGCATGAAGTGATGAAAATGCTGGCGCCGGGCCGGGACCTGCAGGCCTTCGTAAAAACGGTCCATGAGCCAGGTCTTGCCACGCCCCACCGGGCCCCACAGATAAACGCCCTTGACCGCGTGGCCGCGCTTGCCGTCGTTCAGCCCCTGCCAGCACGCCTGCAAGTGCAACGCGGCAGTGCGCTGGGCCTCGTCCGGCTGAAAACCCTGGGCATCAACGGCCTGCTGCCAGGCCTCAAGTGGAGACAGAACGGTCATCGAAACGCTTCACTGCGCAGTGGAATTTTGGTCGTGGCGTCTGGAATACGAGGCGCCCAACAGATAGAAGCAGCCGCCGGCAATGATAAACGCCGCCAGCATGTAGAACATGAAATGCGCCGACTGGGTCGCCAGTGCGAAGCCGCACAGCACCGGCCCCAGCGCGCCGCCGAGGTTGGAGAGGTTTTGCGCGCCGTAATACATGCCGCGCAAATGAGTGGGCGCGATGCGGTCGATGAACATGTACTCGGCGGGAAACACGATGATCTCGCCGAGGGTAAACACCGCCACCGCCAGCGACCAGTGCAGCACCGTCGTCGACAGGGCGAACCCCACCACGCCCATCAGGAACAGGCTGAAACCCGCGGTCAGCCACTGATTCAGGTACTCATGGCTGATGCGTTTGCCGACCAGGTACTGCAAGCAGATCACCACGGCGGCGTTCACCGCGACCACCGAGCTGATCACCTGATAGGTAAATTCCGGCGTACTGGTGGTCACCAGGTATTGCGAGAGGTACGCCGTGAACTGCCCGAACACCACCGCGCTGAGCACGCCGCCGACGGTGAAGCACACCAGTCGGTAGTCCTTGAGCAGGATGCGTCCGACGGCGATGAAGGAAATCGGCGCATTGGCCGGGTCCGCCGAGCTCAGCTTGCGGTCCCCGTACATCGCGTAAACCAGCAAGAAGCCCAGGCCCAGCGCGGCCGACATCACGAACGGCAGCTTCATGTTCCAGTGCGCCAGCCCTGCGCCAATGAACGGCCCGACCGCATAACCGATGTTGATCAGCGTGTAGCGCACCGAGAACACCTTGCTCTGCTCGGCCACCGGCAGCAGCTTGCCGAATGCCGCCTTGACCACGATGTCAATGACCGAATACGCGAAATTGAACGACACCAGAAACAGGAAGAACAGCCACAGCTTGCTGGTCACGCACATGCCGATGAAGCCGGCGACGAAGAACCCGGTGAAGCACAGAATCAGCCGGTAGCTGGACAGTTTGTCGGTGAGGTAGCCGCCGTACAGACTCAGCAATGAGCCGGCAATCAGCGCTCCGCCGACGACCATGCCGATGTCGCTCATGCCCAGGACGAAATTCGAAGAAAGGTAAATCACCAGGTACGGCAGGGTGATCGCCCTGCCCAGCGTCAGAAACAACGACGACGAAAGCAGGAGATTGACCGAAGCCGGGTAGTGTCTGAGCGCAGCGAGCATCCGTGTTCTGTCCTTGATGACGTGCCGAGCCTGGGCGACAGGAATCGGCGAGCTGTTTGAGTCAAACATCGTTACATAATCGGCCGCGACAGGACACATGAAGAATGAGTGAAAGGCAGCAGGGTGCGGCATTCCTGCGACTGGCCGTCGCCGCTTACATTCCGTAACATCCCCTCCTTTTGCCCACCGCCCTTCAGGAATGTCATGAAACCCGCCCGTCTTCGCGCCGATGTCCTCGCCGGACTCACCACCTCTTTTGCCCTGGTGCCCGAGTGCATCGCCTTCGCGCTGGTCGCGCACCTCAACCCGCTGATGGGCCTGTATGGGGCCTTTATCATCTGTACGCTGACCGCGCTGTTCGGCGGGCGTCCCGGCATGGTCTCCGGCGCGGCGGGTTCGATGGCCGTGGTCATCGTGGCGCTGGTGGTGCAACACGGCGTGCAGTACCTGCTGGCGACGGTGTTGCTGGGCGGGTTGGTGATGATCGCGTTCGGACTGCTGCGCCTGGGCAAACTGGTGCGAATGGTGCCGTATCCGGTCATGCTCGGGTTCGTCAACGGCCTTGCCATCGTTATCGCCATGGCGCAGCTGGAGCATTTCAAAAGCGGCGAATCCTGGCTCAGCGGCACGCCGCTGTACCTGATGATCGGCCTGGTGGCGCTGACCATGGCGGTGGTGTACCTGCTGCCTCGCCTGACCCGCTCGGTGCCGCCGGCGCTGGTCGCCATCCTCGGCGTCGGCCTGCTGGTGTACCTGTTCGACCTGCCGACGCGCACCCTCGGCGACATGGCGCACATAGCCGGCGGTCTGCCGAGCCTGTCGCTGCCGGACGTGCCGTGGAATCTGGAGACCCTGCAGATCATCGCGCCCTACGCGATTCTCATGGCGCTGGTCGGTCTGCTGGAAACCCTCCTGACCCTGAACCTCACCGACGAAATCACCGAGAGCCGCGGCTACCCCGACCGCGAGTGCGTTGCCCTCGGCGTCGCCAATCTGGCTTCGGGCCTGTGCGGCGGCATGGGCGGCTGCGCGATGATCGGCCAGACTGTCATCAACCTGAGTTCCGGCGGCCGCGGTCGTCTGTCCGGCATCGTCGCCGGTGTAATGATTCTGATGTTCGTGCTGTTCCTGTCACCCCTCATCGAGCGCATTCCCCTGGCGGCGCTGGTCGGCGTGATGTTCGTGGTGGCCCAGCAGACGTTCGCCTGGGCGTCCTTGCGCGTGCTGCGCAAAGTCCCGCTGAACGATGTCTTCGCAATCATTGCCGTGACCATCGTCACCGTCCTCACCGACCTGGCCACCGCCGTGCTGTTCGGCATCCTGGTGGCGGCGCTGAATTTCGCCTGGCAACAGGCGCGCGAGCTGTACGCCGACAGCCACACCGAGCCGGACGGCAGCAAGATGTATCACCTGCACGGCACGCTGTTCTTCGCCTCCACCACACCCTTCCTGGATCAGTTCGATCACGTCAACGATCCGCAACAGGTCACCCTGGACTGCCGTCATCTTATCTTCGTGGACTATTCCGCCATCGCGGCACTGAAAACCCTGCGCGAGCGCTACCAGAAGGCGGGGAAACACCTGCGCGTGGTGCACCTGTCGGAACGCTGCAAAAAGCTGCTCAAGCGCGCGGGTGTACAGCACGCCTGAGCCGCGCGTTGAGCCTCGACATGCGGGTTAATTGAGCGCTCGCAGAACCGCCTCGGTCGCCATCACCTGCGCGTACTCACCGTGCAGGTTGGCCAGCGACATGGCGTGGATGTCTTCGGCACTGCGCGATTGCCCGAAGAAGTCCACGCCGTCGAAGGTGAAGCAGGCGTCGTGGGGCACGATGACCTCGAAGCCGAGATTGCCGCCAGCGCGCGCGGTGGACTCCACGGAATTGTTGGTCACCACACCAACGATCACCACCTGATTGATCCCGTCCGCACGCAGCCAACCTTCCAGCGCCGAATGGCAGAACGCGTCGGGCACCTGTTTGTGCAGCTCGCCCTCGTCATCCCACGGCATAAACGCCGGTTGAAACTCGACACCGGACTGCTGCGGCCAGAACACCGAGTCCGGTGAGCGGGAGAAATGCCGCACGTGAATCACCGTGCGCCCGCTGTCGCGCCACGCGCTCAGCAGATCAAGCATGCGATGCTCGGCGTCAGGGTTGTTGCGCCGCCCCAGCTTCGGGTGGTTGATGCCCTGCTGCATGTCGATGAGGACCAGGGCGGCTTTCGGTTGGATGTGCATGTTGTCCCCTTTGATGACGTCAGTGCCGTGATGACCAAGGCGCGTTGAAAGTATTTCATCGCCTTCACTCACGACCTCCGGTTTACCCAGACTATCTCGACCACCGGTTACCGCGCGAGCCATGGAGGGCAGATACTGTTGCTCATCCACCCACGACTGAGCACTCAGGCCTAAAGGAGATCGACATGACTCATCCCACCAATCTGATTGGTAAAACAGCACTGGTACAAGGCGGCTCGCGCGGTATCGGCGCTGCGATCGTCAGGCGTCTGGTCGAACAAGGCGCAGCGGTGGCGTTCACCTTCGTCAGCTCCGAAGCCAAAGCCCGGGAACTGCAAGACAGCATCACCGCAGCCGGCGGCAAAGCTCTGGCGATCCAGGCCGACAGCGCCAACGCCGAAGACATCCGCGACGCCGTCGCCGAGACCGTGAAGACCTTCGGCGGCCTCGACATCCTCGTCAACAACGCCGGCGTGCTGGCCATCGCCCCGCTGGACGAATTCACCCTCGAAGACTTCGACCGAACCTTGGCGATCAACGTACGCAGCGTGTTCATCGCCAGTCAGGAAGCGGCGCGTCACATGAAAGAAGGCGGTCGCATCATCAACATCGGCAGCACCAACGCCGACCGCATGCCCTTCGCCGGAGGCGGCGTTTACGCCATGAGCAAATCGGCGCTGGTCGGCCTGACCAAGGGCCTGGCCCGCGACCTCGGTCCGCGCGGCATCACCATCAACAACGTCCAGCCCGGCCCGGTCGACACCGACATGAACCCGGCCGACGGCGAGTTCGCCGAAACACTGATGGGCCTGATGGCCATCCCGCGCTACGGCAAGTCCGAAGAAATCGCCGCGATGGTCGCCTACCTCGCCGGCCCCGAAGCGGGCTATGTCACCGGCGCCAGCCTGACCATCGACGGCGGCTTCGGCGCCTGATCCCCGCGCACTCGCCACCGACACGAAGCCCCGGACCTCGTTCAGGAGCCGGGGCCTCGGACTTTTTTGCTTAAGCGCATGAAAATTCTGAAAAAAAGTTTTGCCTTCGCCAAAGCTTTCGACTACATTAGCGCGCCTCGACAGACTGAACGTCTGAAGAGATACGGTGAAGTGTCCGAGTGGCTTAAGGAGCACGCCTGGAAAGTGTGTATACAAGAAATTGTATCGAGAGTTCGAATCTCTCCTTCACCGCCACATTAAAAAGATCCCCGCAACGCTTCTGGCGTGCGGGGATTTTTGTTTGTGGTGCGTGGCAACCACTGTCTATGCGCGAGTGACCCTGCCCACGAAGACGGCATTTCAACCGTTGACTACTCTGCAGATTAAACACGATCTTCGCGAGCAAGCTCGCTCCCACAGTTCTTTCATCGACTGAAACAACTGTGAGGTATCTCGCCATGCCCCCGCCATCCCGCCATGTCACCAACACGTGACCCGACCCAATAGAATAACTAGAATCGCCCCGCGTTTATTTTTCCACGCAAAGCGTCGGAAAAATCGCCATTTGGGTGTCTTAGCAGCTAAGGTCTACCCGTTGTACGTGTGAATGACTCCAATTCCCGTTAACGGCTAGCGCTACACCAAAAGAAAACAGTCCGTATTCCGGCCCCCATTGCGCACCCGCGAGAGACATCTGCAGGGTGCGAATTCGCAGGAGAAGGTAGATGAATGGCATCGGCAAACGTTTGCGCCAAGAACGAAAACGTCTGAAATTGACACAAAGCGCGCTGGGCGCTATCGGTGGTGTGGAAGCCAACGCTCAGGGGCATTACGAGAGCGGGCAGCGATTGCCCAGGGCGGATTATCTGTTCAAGATCGCCGCCGCCGGAGTGGACATTAACCGCGTTGTCACTGGGGTCGACCCCTCGGCCCGCGCTGAAATGCCCACCTTTTCGACGGTGCAGACAGACCAGGACATGGAGGGTGCAGCCGATCTCGACAGCTCGGAAAGCATGGTGAAAATCATCAGCCAGCTGCGCCAGAGCCTGTGGATCACGGCCAATGCATTGTGCGAAGTGACCCGTTTGGTGAATTCCGAAGAACCGCGCGCAAGCGCTGATCATGTCGAAGACCACCTGAGGGTGTTGCAAAGCGACGCCGACATGTTCGCGGCACTCGCCCTGGCGAAAGTCCAGAAAGCCGCCCACGAAACCCACTAATCCCGATCAGCGTGACTGACAGCCGAACCTCTCAGATGGTAGCCTTGCGCCATCCAGGGAGGTTTCGATGATCAGATTTCCAGCGCTGTGCCTGACGGCCATAATGTTGCCCTTGTCCGGTATGGCAAACGCCGACGTGTTCAAATGCGTCGCCGCCAACGGCGCCATCAGTTTCGCCCAAAGCCCTTGCCCGACTTACGTGGGCGAATCCACGGTACAGCGCCCGCCTCCGTCCCGGCTTTCCAGCGAGTGGGAAGAGACTGATTTTCCCTATCGCCTGAACAAAAACGCCACTGAAATTCTGCAAGTCAGCCGACGCCGGAAGCTCATCATCACCAACGAGCGGGAGATCGCCGATCGCCTGCAAAGCATTCGCCCCCCTCCCCCTGGCCTCCCCTCGACCTGCGTCGCCCCTCGTTACGACAGTGCCTGCTTCGACCCCTCCGGCGGCCGGGTTCGTCAGCCGGTCAAAAGCGGCCTGATGAAATCCTCAGGAAACTGACAGCGTTGCCTGCTTATTGCTTAGTTACGGCTTGCCGCTTAAGGCTTGCCGCTCACCGTTACTTCTCGATTTTCTGAACTAAGTTTTTACCGGCGCCGATGTGACGCCCCGTGACAGCTGCTTACAGTCGGGCCCCATCGCCAGAATCACAAAAACGAGCCGGCCATGACCTCCACCGACACCCGCCACGACACCCGCCACGACGCCGTTCAACACGCGGCACAAGCGCTCATTGACGCGTTCGCCAGCAACAACACGGACGCCTACTTCGCCGCATTCGCCGAAGACGCCACTTTCCTCTTTCACACGCTGCCTGCGCCCCTGCTGTCACGCGCCGCTTACCGCGATGTGTGGGCCGGCTGGCAGGCCGACGGCTTTGCGGTGCTGGGTTGCCAATCGCGCAACGCGCACATCTGCCTGCAGGGTGAGACCGCGATTTTCATGCACGACGTCGACACCCACGTCCGCTTCGGCGATCAGGAAAGCCATTCCAGCGAACGTGAAACCATTGTCTTTCGGCAATATGGCGCGCGCTGGCTGGCGTGCCACGAACACCTGTCCGTGAAAACCGACTAGCGCGACGCGCAATCAATGGCGAGTTGCCCTCAGAGGCTGCCGTGCGCACCACCCATTGCCTCACCTGATTCAGGGTCGCAATGCCGACCACTGCCAATGCCACGATCGGGTTCACCGGTCGAGATAACGGGCCAGCGCTTTTCGCCGGCCCCATAACAACACGACAGCGCGCAGGAACCTCCCATGGCTCACCCCACCACCACGATCGAAACCTTCGGGGTCGAACAAATCCCCGATCATCAGCGCGACGCCGCACCCCTCGACCTGTTTCGTCTGACCTTCGGCGGCGCCAACACGTTCGCCACGGCAGTGTTGGGCAGCTTTCCGGTGCTGTTCGGCCTGTCGTTCCACGCCGGCGTCTGGGCCATCCTGTTGGGCGTCGTGCTCGGGTCGATCATCCTTGCGCCGATGGGTCTGTTTGGCGCCCTCAACGGCACCAACAACGCGGTTTCATCCGGCGCGCATTTTGGCGTTCACGGACGCATCGTCGGCTCGTTCCTGTCGCTGCTCACGGCGGTCGCGTTCTTCTCGCTGTCGGTCTGGAGCTCGGGGGATGCGTTGATCGGCGGCGCCAAACGCATGGTCGGCCTGCCGGAAAACGACGTCACCCTGGCGTTGGCCTACGGCGTCTTTGCCGTACTGGTGTTGGCGGTGTGCATCTACGGTTTCCGCTTCATGCTGTGGGTCAACAAGATCGCGGTCTTCGCTTCCAGCCTGTTGTTCCTGCTCGGCCTCTTTGCCTTCGGCGGCAGCTTCGATGCGGGCTTCGCCGGCACGGTCAATCGGGGCAGCGAAGGGTTCTGGGCAGCGTTCATCGGGGCGGCGCTTCTGGCGATGAGCAATCCGGTGTCGTTCGGTGCATTTCTCGGTGACTGGTCGCGCTATATCCCACGCCAGACGTCGAAAAAACGCATCATGGCGTCGGTGTTCCTGGCGCAGATCTGCACGCTGATTCCGTTCCTGTTCGGGCTGTGCACGGCGACCATCGTGGCCACCCAGGCGCCGCAATACATCACGGACAACAACTACGTTGGCGGCCTGCTGGCGGTCTCGCCCAGTTGGTTCTTTCTGCCGGTGTGCCTGATTGCGATCATCGGCGGGATGTCGACCGGCACGACGTCGCTTTATGGCACCGGGCTGGACATGTCGAGCATGTTTCCGCGCCTGCTCAACCGCGCCCAGGCGACGATTCTGATCGGCATCGCTGCGATTGCCTTCATCTTCATCGGCCGTTTCGCCTTCAATCTGGTGCAAAGCGTGTCGACCTTCGCTGTGCTGATCGTGACATGCACCTCGCCGTGGATCGTCATCATGGTCCTGGGCCTGATCGTACGCCGTGGCTTCTATCATCCGGCGGACCTGCAAGTGTTCACCCGTGGCCAGAGCGGTGGACACTACTGGTTCGAGCATGGCTGGAACTGGCGCGGGCTGGGCGCGTGGCTGCCAAGCGCGGCAGTGGGCCTGTGCTTCGTCAACTTGCCGGGGCAGTTTGTCGGTCCACTGGGCAATCTGGCGGGCGGTATCGACATCAGCCTGCCGATCACCCTTGGCCTGGCGACGCTGTTGTACATCACCCTGTTGCGCACCTTCCCGGAACCGGTCGGCGTGTATGGTGCTCAGGGTCCGCACCCGCTGCTCGGCAATAACGCGCGCCGTAATATGAAGAAGCCGATGGCGATCGGTTGACAGTCCGACGCCGTCGCCCGCGGGCTCGCTGCAAGGCGGGCCCTTTTTACGTGTCCGCGGCGGCGCTATTCGTTCAGCGATCCAAGCCCCGGGCTACACCGACCGACGGGTCGCCTGTGACTGGCGCCAGTGATGCACATCACGCACAATCGCCGCTTGGCTCATGACCTCAGCAGCATCCCACCCACCGCAACACGTCAGCTCGACCCACAGGAGATCACCCCCGCATGAACGCAAACGACTGGACCGAAGCTGCCTTGGCGAAGTACATCGTGACCAATCCGATGTTGCAGGCTGAAATCCAGGATTTGAGCCCGAAAGAACAGCAGCAGCAAACCCTCTGGGCTTTCGAAGACGAAGCCGAAGCCCAGGGCATCCCGACCTGGGAGCTGGCGCTGACCTTCATTGCCGAAACCCCCGAGCAATTGAAGGAACTGCGTCTGGCTACGCACAAGGAAGCGGCCGAGGCACTGGACATGGACTGGGATGAGTACTGCGAACTGAATGAAGTCGAGGTTTAACCGCTCCGTTCCCTCTCAGGGTCGCCAGACCTGGCGGCCCGCCCCTGACTTGCCAGTCATCCTTTACGCTTTACCTTGCCCTGCCGGGTGAGTAACGTCTGCGCCACTTCAAAACAAAAAAGGACTCGCGCCATGAGTGATTTGGTCGCCTATCAACTGGATGACGGCGTTGCGACGCTGACCCTGACCAACGGCAAGGTCAACGCCATCAGCAACGACGTGGTCGCCGCGTTCAATGCCGCACTGGACCGCGCCGAGCAGGACCGTGCCGTGGTGATCATCACCGGTCAGCCGGGGATTCTCTCCGGCGGGTATGACCTGAAAATCATGACCTCGTCGCCGGAAGCCGCCATGGCCCTGGTCGCCCAAGGCTCAACCCTGGCGCGGCGAATGCTGTCGTTTCCGTTCCCGGTCGTGGTCGCGTGCGGCGGTCATGCTGTAGCGAAAGGCGCGTTCCTGCTGCTGTCGGCGGATTACCGCATCGGCGTCGAAGGCCCTTTCAGCATCGGTCTGAACGAGGTGCAGATCGGCATGACCATGCACCATGCCGGCATCGAACTGGCCCGTGATCGCCTGCGCAAAAGTGCCTTCGGTCGCTCGGTGATCTGCGGCGAGATGTTCGATCCCCAGGGCGCGCTGCAAGCCGGGTTCTTCGACAAGGTGGTCGCATCGGAACAACTCACCGAGGCCGCGCGCGCCGTGGCGCTGCAGATGAAGAAGATCAACATGCGCGCCCACAAGCAGACCAAACTAAAAGTGCGCAAGGCATTTCTCGAGACCCTCGACCGGGCTATCGAGCTGGATCGTCAGATCCCGCTCTGAGGTAGCCCTGACAACGCGCTGCATTCCCGGCAGCGCGTTGCCCATGAAACATCCCGTTAAATTCCTGATCCTCTCCCCGGCCTGTGGGCGATTGCCGATTCCAGTGCACATCCGTACACTGCGCGGCTTTTCGCCTACCGGGTGGTTTGCATGCTGTTCTTACTGCGTATGTTGTTGATGGGCCTGCACTTTCTCATCGCAGGCGCACTGGGGCTTTTACTTGGCCTGTGCCGCCCGTTCAACCCTGACAACAGCCGTCTGTGTGCTCGCCTCTACGCCCTCCCCGCCATCGGCATTCTCGGGCTGCGCCTGAACACCCAGCTCAGCCCGCAGTTCGAGCAGACCAGGCCCTGCGTGATCATCTGTAACCATCAGTCCAACTACGATTTGTTTGTCCTCGGCAACATCGTGCCGCCGCGCACGGTCTGCATCGGCAAAAAAAGTCTCAAGTGGGTGCCGTTTTTTGGCCAGCTGTTCTGGCTGGCGGGCAACGTGCTGATCGACCGAGGCAATCCGCAGAAGGCACGCCGCGCCATTCTCCAGACCACCGACACCCTGCAGCACAAGGACACGTCCATCTGGGTGTTCCCTGAAGGCACGCGCAACAAGGGCGAAGGGCTGATGCCGTTCAAGCGCGGGGCGTTTCAGATGGCGATCGAAGCCGGTGTGCCCATTGTGCCTGTGTGCGTGAGCACCTACGTGCGCAGCATGGAGTTGAACCGATGGAACAGCGGCGAGGTGATCATCCGCACGCTGCCCGCGATCCCGACCGCAAACCTCACCGGCGACGATATCCCTCAACTCATCGCGCTGTGCCACGGCCAGATGCAAGCCTGCATCGCCAGCATGGACGCGCAAGTCCGAGGCTGCGCGGCTACCCTTCCAACAGACGCTGAACCGCACTGAAAAAACCTGCGAACTCGTTTAAATCCGCCGACTCTGATCAGGGAGCGCGCTAAGCTGCGCGTGAGTTTTCCCTAAAAGAAGAAGCAGACATTATGGGTCGAGTGGTTGCCGCTGCGGTTTACAGTGCGGGAAAGAAAGTCACCAATATTGCCCTCGACGAAGGCGCAGCCTGGGCGGCGAAACCCGGGCATTTCGTCTGGATCGGCCTGGAGCATCCGGGCCTCGAAGAACTGACCACGCTGCAACGGCAGTTCAATCTGCACGAGCTGGCCATCGAAGACGCGCTGGAAGTCCACAGCCGGCCGAAGCTGGAGACTTTTGGTGACGCGCTGTTCATCGTGACCTACGCGCCGATTCGCGAGAACGGCAAGCTGATCTTCATCGAAACCCATATTTTCGCCGGCAAGGGCTACGTCATCACCTCGCGCAACGGTGACTCGAAATCCTATGGCCTGGTGCGCCAGCGCTGCGAAGCCCGGCCGTTACTGCTGGAACATGGGGAAGACTTCGTCCTGTACGCACTGCTGGATTTCGTTACCGAGAACTACCAGCCGGTCACCGAATCGATTCACTGCGAGCTTGAAGAGCTTGAGCACAACGTGCTGCGCAAGGACCTCAACGAAGCCGACATCCACCGGATCCACTCGCTGCGTCGTGACCTGCTGCGCCTGCGCCGTTACGTGGCGCCCATGGTCGAGATTGGCGAGGAGCTGCAGAAGCTCAGCTTCCCCTTCATCGACAAGAACATGCGCCCTTACTTCCGCGACGTGGAAATCCACGTCAAGCGGCAGATGGAAGACCTTTCCAACCTTCGCGACATCGCCAGCCAAACCATCGAAATCAGCCTGCTGCTGGAGTCTTCGCGACAGAGCCTGACCCAGCGCAAATTTGCCGCCTGGGCCGCGATCCTGGCCTTCCCCACCGCCATCGCCGGGATCTATGGGATGAACTTCGAGAACATGCCCGAGCTGACCTGGCACTACGGGTATTACATGGTGTTGGGGGTGATCGTCGGCGGGTGCGGGATCTTGTTTGCCAGCTTCAAGCGGTCGGGTTGGCTTTGAGGCTTTTGAATGTGCTTACGGCTGTGGCACCGGCTTCGAAGACGCCTACGACTGTGGGACCGGCTTTAGCCGGAAAATGGCCGGTGTGACCATCATGAATCTTGCAGTATGGCGACTGACGCCTTCCCGGCTGAAGCCGGTCCCACAGGTGGAATACGCGCTGTCAGTAGGACCGGCCTTAGCCGGGAAAGTGGCCGGTGTGAACGCCATCCATTTTGCAGCGTGGCAACTGACGCCTTCCCGGCTGAAGCCGGTCCCACATGTGGAATACGTGCTGTCAGTAGGACCGGCTTTAGCCGGGAAATGGCCGGTGTGAGCGCCATCAAATTTGCAGCGTGGCAACTGACGCCTTCCCCGCTGAAGCCGGTCCCACAGGTGGAATACGTGCTGTCAGTCGGACCGGCTTTAGCCGGGAAATGGCCGGTGTGAGCGCCATCAAATTTGCAGCGTGGCAACTGACGCCTTCCCGGCTGAAGCCGGTCCCACAGGTGGAATACGTGCTGTCAGTAGGACCGGCTTTAGCCGGGAAGAGGCCGGTGTGAGCACCATCCATTCTGCAGCGTGGCAACTGAGCCTTCCCCGCTGAAGCCGGTCCCACAGGTGGAATACGTGCTGTCAGTAGGACCGGCTTTAGCCGGGAAGAGGCCCGCGTGAGCACCATCAATTTTGCAGCGTGGCGACTGACGCCTTCCCGGCTGAAGCCGGTCCCGCAGGTGGAATACGCGCTGTCAGTAGGACCGGCTTTAGCCGGGAAGAGGCCGGTTTGAGCAGCATCAATTTTGCAGCGTGGCAACTGACCCCTTCCCGGCTAAAGCCGGTCCTACGCGCAATCCAGCTGAAGCCGGTCCTGCCTGGTTATTGCACCCGGCAAAACAGCGCTTTAGCTCACCGGCCGCTTGTTCGCCACAAACCGCATCATCCATTCCGCCACCGCCGTGCCGTGGTGGTCTTCTTCCAGGCTGGCGATGCCTTTGCCGTAGACCTGTTCGCCCAGGGCGTCCTGGCGGATGTCGAGCAGCGTGCGCGAGTAGTCGTGGATGAATTCCGGATGCCCCTGGAAGCACAGCACCTGGTCGTTGATGTGATAAGCAGCAAACGGGCAGAACTCGCTGGTGGCAATGACCGTCGCGCCTTCGGGCAGCGCAGTGACCTGATCCTGATGGCTGATCAGCAGCGTGAGCTTGTCCAGCGCCGGCGTCATCCACGGTTGGGTGGGTGCGAGGTTGTAATGATGAATGCCGACACCCCACCCCTGTGGCGCGCGCTCGGTCTTGCCGCCCAGTAGCAGTGCCAGCAACTGATGACCGAAACACACACCCAGCAACTTGTCGCCGCGCTTGTAGCGGTCGAGCAGGTAGGTTTTCAGGGTTTCGATCCACGGATCGGTGCCGAAGGAATCAGCCTTGGAGCCGGTGATCAGATACGCGTCGAACGGCTCGTCATCTGGCGGGTAATCGCCCTGCATGACGTTGTAGACGACAAATTCCGCTGGCACCGGCTGGCGCGCGAAGAGTTTCTCGAACATCCGCCCGTAACCCTGGTATTGATCGACCAGTTCCGGGCGAAGTACGTCGGTTTCCAGAATGCAGATGCGTAACGACATAAAAATCCCTGAAGCGACAAAAGCGAAAATGCGTGGGCCAAGCCTGCCTTGAAGGCCAGGGCAAGGCAAGGCCCAGTTGAAGCAGTGCGCCGTGTTCAGTTGAACCCACGCTGTCCCAACACTTGATACGGCACAGCGAGGAGTCTTCGCTAGAACAGCGTCCCTTCCTCGGCTTTCTGCAACAGCAGCGCAGGCGGTTTAAAGCGCTCGCCGTAGCGCTCAGCCAAGGCGCGGGCGCGGTTAATGAACGGCTTCAGCCCGTATTGATTGATGAACTGCAAAGACCCGCCGGTCCAGGCCGGAAAGCCGATCCCGAGCATCGAACCAACATTGGCGTCCGCTGTTGAGCGCAGCACGCCCTCCTCCATGCAGCGCACCGTTTCGAGGGCCTGGATGAACAGCAAGCGGTCGCGAATATCCTGACCACTGATCTGTGCGTCGGGCTTCTCGAACCGGATTTTCAGCTCTGGCCACAAGTGCTTGGGCGCGCCGTCGGGGTAGTCGTAAAAACCGCCACCGGAGGTTTTCCCTGCGCGATCAAATTCATGCAGCAGCTGCTCGATCACCGCGTCGGCCGGATGCCCGGCCCGCTCAACGCCCTGCTCGGCCAGGTCCTTGCGCGCCTGCTGGCGAATCTGAATCATCAGCCTCAACGACACCTCGTCGGACACCGCCAGCGGCCCCACGGGCATACCGGCCTTGCGCGCCTCGGTCTCGATCATCGGCGCACTGACGCCCTCGCCGAGCATGGCAATGCCTTCATCGGCATAGGTGGCGAACACCCGTGAGGAGAAGAAGCCACGTGTGTCGTTGACCAGAATCGCGGTCTTGCCGATCTGCTGAACGAAATCGAAGGCCCGCGCCAGGGTCATGTCGTTGGTGCGTGCGCCCTTGATGATTTCCACCAGGCGCATCTTCTCCACCGGGCTGAAAAAATGCAGGCCGATGAAGCGCTCTTGCCGGCTGATGGCGCTGGCCAGCCCGGTAATGGGCAGCGTCGAGGTGTTGGACGCAATCACCGCATTGGGCACCACCACCTGCTCGGCGGCGGCGCTGACCTGCGCTTTCAGCTCGCGATTCTCGAATACCGCCTCGATGATCAGGTCGCAACCTTCGAGATCGCTGTCGCGGCCGGTCGGCTTGATTCGGCTCAGCACGGCGTCGCGCTGAGCCTCGGTGAGGCGACCGCTGGCAACCTGCTTGTTCAGCAACCGCGCCGAGTAATCCTTGCCCTTCTGCGCCGCCGCCAGGTTGACGTCCTTGAGGATCACGCTGACGCCCGCCACCGCCGTGACATAGGCAATGCCGCCACCCATTAACCCCGCCCCGAGAATGCCGACCTTGCGCATGTTGAACACCGGCGGCGCCTTGGGCCGCGCCTCTGCGGCCTTGACCCGGTTGAGCTGAAACCAGCTGCCGATCATGTTCTTGGCGATGGGGCCGGTGGCGAGCTCGGTGAAGTAACGCGCCTCGATTTTCTCCGCCGTATGGAAATCCACCTGCGCGCCTTCCACGGCGGCGGCCAGGATCTTCTCCGGCGCCGGGTAACAACCCCAGGTTTTGCTGCGCAGGATCGACGGCGCGATGGCCAGCATCTGCGCCACTTTCGGGTGCGCAGGCGTGCCGCCGGGCAATTCAAACCCCGGTTGATCCCAGGCTTTGATCGGCGCCGGATTGGCCATAATCCATTCACGCGCCTTGGCCATCAGGTCATCGGCGTCGCTGGCCAACTGATCGATCACACCGAGTTTCAACCCGTGATCGACGCCCAGGGTCCGGCCTTCCATCAGCAACGGCAGGGCTTTCTCCAGCCCCAACATGCGCACCAGCCGCACGGTGCCGCCGCCACCCGGAAGCAAACCGAGGGTGACTTCCGGCAAGCCCAATCTGACCTGGCCACCATTGATTGCGATGCGATAGTGACAGGCCAGGCACAGCTCCAGGCCACCGCCCAATGCAGAACCCTCGATGGCGGCCACCACCGGTTTGCCGAATGTTTCCAGCGCGCGAAGCTGGGCCTTGACGTCCATGGTCATCTGGTAGAAAGCGGCGGCGCGGGCGGCGTCAACCTGGCTCAGCTCGTTGAGGTCTCCGCCGGCAAAGAACGTTTTCTTCGCCGAACGGATGATCACACCGGCGATGGCCTCTTTGTCCGCCAGCAGGCGCTCAAGGGTCTCCGCCATGGCATGGCGATACGCCGCATTCATGGTATTGGCCTGCTGGCCGGGCATGTCGACGGTCAGCGTGATGATCTGATCCGGCCCGGTTTCGTAGCGGATGGCATCGCTCATGCGGTCTTTCTTCCTGAAACAGTTATCGGATAAAGGCGGTGAGCGAAGCGCTTATCGTGCTCCACGTTCATACCCGTTCGATGATCGTCGCGATGCCCATACCGCCGCCGACGCACAGGGTCGCCAGGCCGTAACGCAGCTGCCGGGCTTCCAGCTCGTCGAGCAGCGTGCCGAGAATGATGCAACCCGTGGCACCCAGTGGGTGGCCGAGGGCAATCGAGCCGCCGTTGACGTTGACCTTGTCGGGGTCGACGCCCATGTCCTTGATGAACTTGAGCACCACCGAGGCGAAGGCCTCGTTGACCTCGAACAGGTCGATGTCATCAATGGTCAGCCCGGCTCGCGCCAAGGCTTTGCGCGTAGCGGGCGCAGGACCGGTGAGCATGATGGTCGGATCGGTGCTGGTCACCGCCGTCACCACAATGCGGGCCCGTGGTCGCAGCCCCAGCGCCTGGCCTTTTTGCGCGGTGCCGAGCAGCATCAAGGCGGCGCCATCGACGATGCCGGAGCTGTTGCCCGGCGTGTGCACGTGTTCGATCCGTTCAACATGGCTGTAGACCCGCAGCGCCGTGGCGTCATAGCCCATTTTGCCGATTGCTTCGAAACTCGGGCGCAGCTTGCCCAGGGCCTCGGACGTGGTGTCGGGACGAATGAACTCGTCATGGTCGAGCAAGAGCAGGCCGTTCTGGTCTTTAACCGGCACCAGCGAACGGCGAAACGCACCCCGCTCGCGCGCCAGTGACGCCTTGTGCTGGGACTGCACGGCGAACAGGTCGACATCGTCGCGGCTGAAGCCTTCGAGGGTGGCGATCAGATCGGCGCCGATCCCCTGGGGCGTAAAGTGGGTGTGCAGATTGGTGTGCGGGTCCAGCATCCAGGCGCCGCCGTCAGTGCCCATCGGCACGCGCGACATCGACTCCACGCCGCCCACCACCACCAAGTCCTCGAACCCGGAGCGGATCTTCATCGCCCCCAGATTCACCGCTTCAAGCCCCGAGGCGCAGAACCGGTTGACCTGAACCCCGCCCACGCTCACGGCCCAATTGGCGACCAGCGCTGCGGTTTTGGCGATGTCGGCGCCTTGATCGCCAATGGGCGTGACGCAGCCCAGCACAATGTCATCGACGTGGTGGGTGTCGAGGTGATTGCGCACTTGCAGTTCTTTCAACAGCCCTGCCACCAGCTCCACCGGTTTGACGCTGTACAACGCGCCGTCCGACTTGCCCCTGCCCCGCGGCGTGCGCAAGGCATCGTAAATAAACGCTTCGGTCATCCTGTCCTCGCTAACCCGATGAACTGTCTTTTTATCTGTGCGATCGACAGTCGAACTGTCATGGGGGCACTGTCTATCACGAAGCGACACACAGGGCGCGCTGTTTCGCCGGATCAAGTGACAGGGTAGCGGGTTGTGCGAAGTTTCGGACTCGGACGAACGGTAGCGAGCTATTGAGCGTGGACCGTTTTGGACGCAGGCGTCTAGCAGGCGAATATTTGAGCGATGGCCATTCGCCAAAAGTGCTAAAGTTATAAAGGCGCAACTGGTTAGTCCTCAATGATCTAAACCGCGCGGCACGTGGCTTCTAAGGTTTAGTCAGTAGCAGTGGCGCCATAACAAAATCGTTTCACCCAGCGCCTGCCGCCCGCGATTTGCTGATCGGGGCACCTGCTCTTTTGCCTCACCTTTGCCAACCCTCGTCTTGGTCACGCCCAAGGTCCATGGGTTTCTGTTGCTCAGGAATAACAAGAAAAGGCATTTACCATGTTCAAGTTCAGGTTCAAACGCTCGAAAATACGTCAGGCCGGATTAATCGTTTTCGCGACCACACTGCTGCTGATCCTGCCGAACATGACGCGACTGTTCGGCTGAGCATGCTTCGCTCTGCTACCTGCAGACCCCCACACGCACTCGGCGGGCTGCCTGTTTCAAACAGGCGGCCGTTGGCCGTGCGGGTATCGCGTGGTTGCGTCTTGGAGGGCGTGGCGGCGGATGGTCTGGCAGCGGATCGTAAGGGGGCTGATTGTATGAGATCAGCGCGTTGGGCGAAATGAACGCAGGGCTGTCTGTCGCACTGAGTGGCGCGCAGACCGTGGGAACGCGGCCGAGCTGAGCGCTCGACCGCGACGGGCTGATCAGCCCTGGCGTTGCACCTGGATCATCGGCGCGGGAACAGGCTTTTTCTTCGCCGCCGGAACCGCAATCGGCGCTGAGGGCGACACCACGACCTTGGCGTGCATCTGCTCACAACCGCCGCCGCGGCGCATGCCACGTACCGGACAGGCATCCAGATAATCCAGGCCCACCGCCAGCTTCAGATGCCGCTCCGGGATCGCCAACTGATTGGTCACGTCGAAGCTGTACCAGGCGTCGTCGATCCAGGCCTCTGCCCACGCATGGCTGGACAGATGTTCGCTGCTGTCACTGTAGAGGTAACCCGACACATAGCGCGCCGGCACCCCAAGGCTGCGGGCGCAGGCCAGAAATGCGTGGGTGTGATCCTGACAGACGCCCGCGCGGTTGGCGAATGCCTGGGCAGCGCAGGTATCCACCGCTGTCGCGCCCGGCGTGTAAGTGATGTGTTCGTTGAGCGCGTGCATCATATCGATCAGCGCAGTGCGGTCGGTGCGCTTCTGGGTCTGCGCGACGGCGAAGGCGCGAATCGCTTCGTCAGCTTCGGTCAGGCGGGTGAAACGCAGGAACGGCAGCGACGACTGGCTCTCATGTTCCGACTCGCGCTTCTCGTCGATCTCGACCTGGCCACGTGCGCCAATCACGATCGCTTCGTGGGGCTCGTCCAGGGTCAGCACGTGGAGAATATTGCCGAAAGGATCGATCTGCGCGCGCACCGGACGGGGTAACGCCAACTGCCAGCTCAGCACTTGCTGACGCTCGCTGTCGTGGGGGGTCAGACGCAAATACTGGATGCTGGCGCGGACCTGATCGTCGTAGTGATAAGTGGTCTCGTGGCTAATTGAGAGTCTCATGCAGCCTCCAGGTAAGAAGTGTGAATGACGCTACCCAGTTGGGCCAGAAGTGGAATGAATTCGTTCAACCACTCATGCAGGCCTTCATCGAGAATCTCGTCGATGCCGGTGTAGCGCAGGCGAGCGTCCAGCTCGGCGGCCAGACGCTGAGCGGGACGGCCATTGGCCCCGGGCAGACTGGCGAGAATGATGTCCAGCTCCTCCAGACACGCACGCAATGAGCGCGGAATATCCGCACGCAACAGCAGCAATTCAGCGACCTGACGAGCACCCGGTGCGTCGCGATAGACTTCCGTGTACGCCTCGAATGACGACAAGGCGCGCAACAGCGCACTCCATTGGTAGTAGCCGGCGGCGGAACTGTCTGCCGCCGCGTTGGCGGACGGGCCGCGCAATTCGAGCATTTCATAACGCGCATCGAGCATGCGCAGGGTGTTGTCGGCGCGCTCGATGAACGTCCCCAGACGGATGAACCGGAAGGCGTCGTTGCGCATGATGGTGCCGTAGGTCGCGCCGCGGAACAGGTGCGAACGCTCCTTGACCCACTCGCAGAAACGGCTCATGCCGTAGCGGCTCAATCCCTGCTCGGCGATGCCGCGAATTTCCAGGTAAGTGGCGTTGATGTTTTCCCACATGTCCGCAGTAATACGCCCGCGTACCGCATGGGCACTGGCCCGCGCCGCGCCCAGGCAGCTGAAGATGCTGGCCGGGTTTTCGGCGTCCAGCGCGAAAAAGTGCAGCAAGCGCTCGGCGTGCAGGTCGCCGTGGCGCTCCAGGTAATCGTCCAGGGTTCCGGTGATCAGCAGTGGCATGGCGATTTCATTGAGGCCATCCCCGCGTCCGTCCTGTGGCATCAGCGACAGCGAGTAACTGACGTCGAGCATCCGCGCGAGGTTTTCGGCCCGCTCCAGGTACCGCGACATCCAATATAAATCCGAGGCAGTTCTACTTAGCATTGGCAGGCATCCTTAATCCTCGACCACCCAGGTGTCCTTGGTTCCGCCACCCTGCGACGAGTTCACCACCAGCGACCCTTCGCGCAAGGCAACGCGCGTGAGACCACCGGGCACTACACGGGTTTCACGGCCAGCCAGGACGAACGGGCGAAGGTCGATGTGGCGCGGGGCGATGCCGTTCTCGACGAAGGTCGGACAGGTCGACAAACACAAGGTCGGTTGCGCGATATACGCGTGGGGCTTGGCTTTGAGCCGCGCCCGGAACGACTCGATTTCCGCGGCGGTGGCGGCGGGGCCCACGAGCATGCCGTAACCGCCGGAGCCCTGGGTTTCCTTGACCACCAGATCGCCCAGATTGGCGAGCACGTGGGACAGCTCTTCGGGCTTGCGGCACTGCCAGGTCGGCACGTTCTTCAGGATCGGCTCTTCGTCGAGGTAGAAACGGATCATGTCGGTCACAAAGGGGTAAACCGACTTGTCGTCCGCCACGCCGGTGCCGATGGCATTGGCCAGCACCACATTGCCCGAACGGTACGCGGACAGCAGGCCCGGCACGCCGAGCATTGAATCCGGGTTGAATGCCAGCGGATCGAGGAACGCGTCGTCGAGCCTGCGGTAAATCACGTCGACCGCTTTCGGGCCGTCGGTGGTTCGCATGAACACGCGGTCATCGCGCACGAAAAGGTCAGCGCCCTCCACCAGTTCGACGCCCATTTCCCGAGCCAGAAACGCGTGCTCGAAAAACGCGCTGTTAAAGCGCCCGGGCGTCAGCACCACGACGCTCGGATTATCCAGCGGGCTGGAGCTTTTCAGGGTGTCCAGCAGCAGGTTCGGGTAGTGATCGATCGGCGCGATGCGTTGCGCGGCGAACAGCTCGGGGAACAGCCGCATCATCATCTTGCGGTCTTCGAGCATGTAGCTCACGCCGCTGGGCGTGCGCAGGTTGTCTTCGAGCACGTAATACGTGCCGTCGCCATCACGCACCAGATCGACGCCTGAGATGTGCGAATACAGGTCACGATGAAGATTCAGGCCCTGCATCGCCAACTGGTATTGCTCGTTGGCGAGGACCTGTTCGGCGGGAATGATCCCGGCCTTGATGATGCGCTGATCGTGATAGAGGTCAGCGAGAAACATGTTCAGCGCCTTGACGCGCTGTATGCAGCCGCGCTCGACCACCCGCCATTCGCTGGCCGGAATGCTGCGCGGAATCGTGTCGAAAGGGATGAGCCGCTCGGTGCCCTGCTCGTCGCCGTACAGCGTGAACGTGATCCCGGCGCGATGAAACAAAAGATCGGCCTCACGCCGGCGCTGAGCGAGCAACTCAGGCGGCGCTTCGCCCAACCAGCGGGCGAATTCCCGATAATGCGGACGAACTATGCCGCCCGCATCGTACATCTCGTCATAAAAGGTGCGGATCATGCCGTACTCCTTGTCACCATGGACACCAGAGCCTTCGCAAGGCCCGTGCCATCGGCATAAACGCTTTAATATCAATGGGTTGAATTAAACAGCCGGAGCGTCCGCACCATTCCTGTGCACGATGCGCCCTAACCCGTTCCCCGGCGCTTCATGGCGAAGCGTCGTTCCGTTTGAAAATCTATCGCAGGCATAGCCACAGTTCATTTCCGCGCGTTACGCGCACTGAGCATAATCGCCTCATACCGCAGACCAACCCGCTGGATTCCACAAGGCGATTGGCTCAAAACCTGATTGGCAACGCCACCCGATATTCCCTTTCCGCCGCTCCCATGAGAGCGGCTTTTTTTTGCCTGCGATTCGGCTCGGTGCCTCTCCCGCTCCACTGATTTGCCGTGGAGCCGAGAGACGGCGTTCAACCGTGCATGCCCTGTTTTCGGGCCTGACTGTCAATTAAGCCCGATCAATGAAGGCGCTTGAGCTCCTGCTTGACGCCCCAGCCTTCAACCTCCCCGTCCAGACCGAAAATCGCGGTCTGGAAATCCTGCTCGAAGTCGCCTATCCCGTCGTAGGTCGCGTACATCAACTTGCTCAGTTCCAGGTGCCACGCACCGTCTTCCAGAGCATTGAGCTGAACATTGACTGACTCGCCACGAAATTTTTCCGCTGCCTGACGCGCCCGGTCCTCATCCGGAAAGGTGGCATAGAACTCGATGGGGTGAATGCGTGCGAAGTCGAAACCGCCTTCTTTCATGCAGCGCAGAACATGGCTGCTGACGTCTTCTTGATAGGCTGTGCTCATGAAACGTCCTCCTATGCAACGATAGATAGAGTTTCAACTATCCCGAAACACTCCCCGATGGCGAGGCGTGTAGCGGCAGGTCATCTGCCGCCCGGGACTCAAGCATGTCGCTGACAAGGCCGGTGCGTTTTACAAAACGGGCATACGTACGCGAGCTGACTCGGGTAGATGCTTCACCGACCTCACTGGCAGAGTACGCGCATTGATAGTGCGTTGCCAATTGGCAGGTTGGCGGGAAACCCAGGCTTTTTAGGGGGCTTCTACGATGGAGATGATCTGTACCGCGTTCTGCTCTTTGAGTGTCTTCACGGTGGGCTCGGCGGTGCGACCGTCGAGGTCGATCAGATCAAGATCACTGGCGACCGGAAACAGGATCGGACGGATTCGCTGCGCAGCCTCTTCATCACTGGGACGGTGATCGGATTCAAGATCGAGGGTTTGCTGCACACCGTCTTTGTCCAGAAACGAAATAGTCCACACTTTCATCAATGTCTCCTCAGTAAGGGCCGGACAACGGCCTAGTGATCTTGACCCTTGCAGCGCAACGACGTTCAACCCGAATCGTCAGCGCCCGGCTGACGTTAGCAGCGTGATGCCAACGATCCGCAGGCAAAAAAAACGCCCCGGTCTCGGGGCGTTCTTCATCAGGCTGCGGTCATTGCGGCTTGGCGTCTTTGACCCCTGCCGTGTTGTCCAGCAGGCTCTTGGTCGCGGTCTGCAGGAAGCTGTCGAGCTTCTTGCGCAACTCGGTGACGTCCGGCGCATTCGGCATCAGCTCGGCGTGGGGCTTGGTGCCCAACTCGTAGCTGTACACTTTCGGCTCCATTTCCTTGGGTTCGATCAGGATCCGGTTGCCGGTGACCAGCGCCACGGTCTGCTCGCTGCCCGATGGCTTGATCACACCGAAGCCTTCGTCGCCTGCCGGCAGATTGAGCAGGTCGCGGCCCCAGCACTGGTGCACGGTGTCGCCACCCAGGCGGCCCATGATGGTCGGGACGATGTCGATCTGCGTGCCGACGATGCTGCTGCGCTTGCCGAACTTGTCCTGAAGGCCCGGGGCGATCATCAGCATCGGCACGTTGAAGCGGCCCAGGTCCATCTCGGTGATCTGCTCGTTGTTGCCGAAGCCGTGGTCACCGACGACCACAAACAGCGTGTCCTTGTAGTACGGCTCTTTCTTGGCCTTCTCGAAGAACTGACCCAGCGCCCAATCCGAATAACGCATGGCGGTGAGGTGTTCATCCAGCGTGCCATGGCCGGTCACGCGCTCGACCGGCAGGTTTGCCGGCAGTGCGTACGGCGTGTGGTTGGACAGGGTCTGCAGCAACGCATAGAACGGCTTGCCCTTGGCTTCGCGGGCTTTCAGCTCTTCGGCGCCACGGTCGAACATGTCCTGGTCGGAGACGCCCCAGGTCGGGTCCGAGAACACCGGGTTGACGAAGTCATTGCGGCCAATGAAGTTGGTCATGCCCTGGTTGCTGAAGAAGCCCGACTGGTTATCCCAGGCGAAGTCACCGTTGTAGACATACACGTCGTCGTACTTGCGCGCGCTGAGCAGCTGCGGCAGACCGGACAGCTTGTGGCTGCCTTCCGGCGTCTGCATCAGGTACTCGAAGCCCGGCAGGTTCGGGAAGCAGGCCATGGTCGCAAACATGCCCTGGTGGGTGTGTGTGCCGTTGGAGAAGAAGCGATCAAACAGCAGACCTTCCTGGGACAGTTTGTCGAAGTAAGGCGTGATGTTCGACTCGTCGCCCAGCGCACCCACCGAATGGCCGGCGAAGCTTTCCATCAGGATCACGACGACGTTCTTGATCGGCAGCGTGTTGGCCGGCGGCGGCGTGAAATCGCGACGCACAGCGGCTTTTTCTGGATCGATCAGCTTGTCGTTGGCGGTCAGCAGCATGTCACGAACGACCTGCTGGGCTTCGGCCTGAGGCAAGGTCGCCTTCCAGATGTTGTCGCGGTCTTCGGACATCCGGCTCTTGGCCGCCGCGATCAGCGTCAGCGTGCCGTTTAGCCCGAGGGTGTTGGCGAAGTTGGAGTCAGTCGTGTACGCATCGCCCCAACGCAGTGGCGGGCCCTGGCGCAGGGTGCCGCGAGCGGCGATGACGGCCACCACCAGGCACAGCAGGAACACCACGGCGCGCTTGTACAGCGGCGCCACCACACGGTTGTCAGCGCTGGTAACGTTGAACCCGCCACGGGGCCGGGTCAGGCGATCGACGCCTTTGAAGACCAGGCTCAGCAGCCAGGTCACCAGCGCCCACGCCAGCAGATAGCGAACCACCGGATAGCCGTACCAGATCATGCTCAGGACGGTTTTCGGGTCTTCTTTGACGTACTGGAACACCAAGCCATTCAGGCGCTGGTGGAATTCACGGTAGAAATCCATCTCCATCAGGCCGAAGAACGCGGTCAGGCTCGCGACCAGCGTCAGCCAGAAGCGGAAGACCCCACGGGCCGCCATCATGCGCGCGCTGAACAGGGACAGCAGAAGGGGAATCAGGATGTACACGACCAGACGCAAATCGAACCGCAGGCCATTGGCGAACGCCTCGACGAAGGTCGAAGCTGGCGTCGCACCGATGCCTTCGCGGTTATAGACCAGCAGCGCTACGCGCAGAAGGGTGTACAGAACCATCAGCACCAGGCCGCTCAGGAGCGTATAGGCCAGGTGCGATTTGACGGTAGGTTGCGGCGCGCGCGCCGGGGCGTCCGTTTTGGCCATGGGTTGTGGGATCCGTTGGATTCAGGTTTAAGTTCAAAAAGCTGTGCGCCCGACCCCATCGAAATGCCGGTCCGGGCTGCGGGGGCCAAATATTACGTGAACCTCCGCGGTTTACCACCGATGCCGCGCATTCTTCATGACGGATCGGCACAAACGGTTATCACAATCAGGGAGCAGTCTCGGAACGGCGCGAATCTTCCCGAAGAAACGGTGAAAATTCCGTTGATTAGTCCCCCCTCACATATTTTCTTACAAAGCCTCGAATCAGGATTAAACCTTGAACGTCTGGGCATAGCGCTCGACGGCGTGCTCGATGGCTTCAAAGACAAGGGGCGCGTGGGGGTGGAGCGAGGCGTTTTCCTGCAGGGACGCCTGCACGGCCGCGATCAGTCGCGCAATGCGCACGTTCGGTTTGCGGATGTCACAGGTCGACGCCAGGCTCAGAATGCCGAGCCGCGATCCGAACAGGCTCTTTGAGCCATCCAGACGCAGGGCAAGCGCGTCGTCCTTTATGTACGCGGTGGTGTTGACGATGTCGTAGGCCGGCGCCAGTTGCGCGTCCGCCCCCAGCGGGTCGCGATACAACACCCCGAAGTTCTTCAGATGGGCGTCGCCGTTGCCGACCATGCAACTGAGCGCGACGATGTCGAAGAATTGATCCAGCGATTCACGCACATGCTCAGGCGCGCAAAACAGGCGAATGGCCTTGGCGATGTTTTCGTAGCTGGAGTCGTATTTCTGCTCGGTGCCCCGGCCCATCAGCACAGCCATGTCCTCGAAGCCGATGGCCCGCTGCTCAGCATCACGATCAAAACGGCGCATGACGAACAGCTGGCGGTTATCCGACAGATGAAATTCCGGCACCGGCATGCCGGCCCTGCGCGCAGCGTCCATGCATACGTACTCGTTAACGGCCAACCCGGGGAAGTCCGCCCTCCCCGATTTGACGATCAGTTCCGGCATCAACAGCGTGGCTTTCGGGTGCGTCACGAAATCCGAATCGGGCACGATGACTTTGGGCTGAACACCTGAAATCCCGGTGCGCAAAATGTACTGATCGACCAGTTCGGCAAACAGATCCTGCGTCCCGTCCCAACTGAGTATCTGCCCCAGGCTTCTGCCTGGGACGGGGCCCGCGCCACCCAGCAACTCGTCGATCATGGGAGACGCCACCGCCACGCGGCCGACCGGCGAACCGCTGCCGGTCAATGCCATGAGCAGCATCGGGTTGATGGGTGTGGTTTTAGCGAGGCGATTGCGCAGCTGTTCCAGCACGAAGCCTTCGGGGAGGTTCATCTGGAAGACCGGGTGCAGGCTGCGCGATACGTAGGCCGCATCGCGAACCCCCATGGTCAGGCTGATCTGCGACGCCGGGCTGGCGTCCAGGCCGTAGCGAAACAGGTAGTCGCCGGACGCCGATGCCGACAGCTCACCACTCTCACCCTCCGGGGTAAAAATGCGTACACGATCCAGGGGTTTCACTGGAACACCTCGCGCAGCTCTTCAAACGTCGGACGTCGTGCGGAGACGACTTTTATCTCGGCATTCAACGCGGCCAGGACCTTGGCGTAGAAATTCACCGCCACGGTCGGGCTGCCTTTTTCGACTTCGGCAAGCTTTTGCCGTGTCATGCCCGACTGGTAGGCCAACTGAACCTGAGTCAGCCCGCGGGACCTACGCATTTCTTCGATCTGGCTACCCAGCCGCTCAAGCAACAACGTCGCGTCCATTTGTCACGCCTGCATAACATTCAACGATGAATGGAATGTATACGTGACATGCAGGGCGATCAAGGAGAAGTTACGTTTACCTGACATCAGCCCATGGATGTCAGGTTTACGTAACCTTGCAGCGGGGTCAGGCGTTGCTTGGCTTGCTGATCGCCTGAAGCACGTACTGCGGCAATGCGAAGGCGCCGATGTGGACCTCAGGGTTGTAGTAACGGGTGACGATGCCGCTGCCGGCGAACCGCTGATGCAAAGTGTCCAGCGAAATCTTGCGGTGCTGGGAATCCGTAGAGCCCCAGGCAAAGGTCATCGCGCCGCCAATGTAGGTGGGCACCGCTGCCTGATAGAAATGCCAGTCGGCGAACAGTCCATTCATGCGCCCTGCCGTGGTTTGCACTTCGCTCAGCTGCATGAATGGCGTGCCGTTCTGCGTGACCAGAATGCCGCCTTCGTTGAGGCAGCGATGGCAGGCCTGGTAGAAATTCTCCGAGAACAGCACTTCGCCCGGCCCGATCGGGTCGGTGGAATCGGAAATGATGACGTCGAATTTTTCCTGGGTGTTGGCAACGAAGCGCATGCCGTCGTCGATGACCAGGTTCAGACGCGAATCATCGAAAGCGCCTTTGGAGTGATTCGGCAGGTATTCCTTGCACATCTCGACCACGGTGCCGTCGATCTCGACCATGGTGATGTGCTCGACCGTCGCGTGCTTGGCGACTTCGCGCAGCATGCCGCCGTCGCCACCGCCGATGATCAGGACGCGTTTGGCGCGGCCGTGGGCCAGAATCGGCACGTGGGTGAGCATCTCGTGATAAATGAACTCGTCGGCTTCAGTGGTCTGAATCACGCCGTCCAGCGCCATGACGCGACCCATGCGCGGGTTCTGGAAGATCACCAGATGCTGATGCTCGGTGCGCACTTCATGCAGCATTTTTTCCATGCGAAAGCGCTGGCCATAGCCTTCGTACAACGTTTCTTGATAATCGCTCATGGATGGAGTCCCCGATAACTACTGATGACAGGACGGCGCGCCGCCCACAATAAGGCGCGCATTCTACGTCGCGGCGCATGACAGGTCGAATGTCGCGGCGGCGCAAGGGTGATCCGCCCCCAACAAAAACGCCCGACTGGCCAGGCCAGTCGGGCGTGATGTGTTCTGAAGCCTTGCTGCGCTTCTAGAGATGCACGCTACTAGATACGCACGTTGCCGCGCGGACCAGCGATTGCCCAGATGATCAGGCCCAGCACCGGCAGGATGACGATCAACAAAATCCAGAGAATTTTCTTCCCGGTTTCCGCGCCGCTTTTCAGCACGTTGATGATGGCCCAGATATCCAGCGCCAGAATGATCAGGCCGATCAGACCGTTGAAAGTAGAACCCATGGTGTTGCTCCTTATTGAAGGCTTGCCCACTTGAGAGTAGTGGCCTGCAACGAGGGTTCCGTTGGTCGGCAGGGATATTTGTCTGCGCAGCAAAACGCGTCGAAGGCGATCAAATCTGCGCCTTGAGCGCCTCCAGCGCGGGCTCGATCAATAGGCCGAGTTCAACGCCGAGTGCCATGACTCTCTCAACGTCGGCGCCGTAGACCAGCACCGTTTGCAGCACGTGGTCCAGCGGCTCGCTGACGTCCATCAACACGTACCCGCCCATGTCCTTGTTCATGCTGGACAGCTGAATCTGTATACGGTTAAGCGCGGCCAGCGGTTCGGCCTTGGTCAGCTGTTTGGGCTTGATGTTGAACATTACGTTCGGGCCAAACGACGCCATAATCTCGGTGAGCAGGTCGGGATAGGTATCGGCCTGAAACAACACGGTGTCGGGAAGGCTGCCGATCACCACCCACTCCCCCAGCGGGATCGGGAAGGTGTCGTCGAAATTGATGTCAGGGTTGGCGGTCAGGAACGCATCGGGATCGCCGTAAGCCTGGGTGGCCTCATCGGCGATTTTTTCGATTTCTTCATCGCTCATGCAGCCGGAGCTGATCTTGCTGATGAATTCGATGAGTGAAGCTTTCATGGCAGATCGTCCGAGGGCTGGAAAACAGGCGCGCAGAATAGCTGGAAATGCGGCGCGCCTCTATCGCTTACGCCCCCAGACGGGTGAGCTGCTCGGCGGTCTCGGTCGCACCCATGGTCTGCGCGGCCATCAGCGGAGTGACGCCCTTGGCATCCTGAATATGAGGGTTGGCACCCTTGGAGATCAGGTAATCGACGATCGCGGTACGGTTGAACATCGCCGCCATCATCAATGCCGTGCGGCCGTCGGCGGAAGCGCCTTCAACCTCTGCGCCGGCTTCCACGAGGATCTTCACGGTTTCCAGATCGCCTTTGAAAGCAGCGCCGGCGATGGGGCTCTGGCCGTTGTCGTTGCGCAGTTCAGGATCAGCCTTGTGCTTGAGCAGCACCCGCACGGCGTCTTGATGACCGTGATAGCTGGCCAGCATCAACAGCGTGTCGCCTTTGTGGTTGCGAAGATTGGGGGTCAAGCCGTTTTCCAGCAGCCGGTCGAGCATCGGGGCGTCGCCAGCACGGGCCCGGTCGAATACCTGCTCGGCAAATTCCAGTGCTTCTTCGTCTGTCATGCGCGTGGCAGAACCGGTCGTGTTGGGGACTTCGGACATAGGTAACTCCAGTAGCGCAATGCATTGCGCGGTATGAATCAAGGGATGCGGCGATCTACGGGCCAGGCAATCTATGAACCATGGACAAAGCGTGTAGTTCCACTCACAGCAACAACTCCAGGCGCGCAGCGCAGAGGGCGCCGTCGCACATGACGCCAACCCTGCCAGCACCAATGATCGGCGCCCAACCATCGGTTTCAATGGAGGTGATAGTGGCGCCTGAACGCTCACCGAGAAAATTTCGCAACAACGTGAAATAAATCCCCTATACCGCTGTCTCAGTTATGTCACGCAATGCGTGCACCCCTCCCCGCGTCGCCCACTACTCACTCCCAACTCCGGTAAATTGCAGGATGCACGAGAGGCATTCATGCAAATTGCACGAGGCAGCATTTTTTAAAAAACCGTAAGCCGCTGATTTCATTGATATTTATTTAACCTCAAAAACTGGCACAGTCACTGCACTAGTCATTCCAAGCTTGTTATCCCATGAGCAATGGAGCCTCTAGACATGACTTTCATCCAAGAAAAATTCGCATCCGTATTTTCCGATTTCGAAGTCACCACTCAACCGCGTCCGGACGGTGGGGTTCTGTTGACTCTGCGTAACGATCAAGGCACCAACATCCGTCGCTGCGTGTCCTACGCTCAACTGCACACCCCAGTGCAACTGGAATGGGTGATCAGCGCGATTCGTCGCGACCTGGCCGCACAAGCCAGCGAGCTGCCCGCCATCTCGATGTTGCAAAGCCAGCACCGTTTTGATTTGCCTACTTATCACACCCGATAGGTATCAGGCCGGAACATTGCGTTCCGGCAGCAGCACGTTTCACTCTCATCGAAGCATCCCTTGTAGATTCCCGCGATAGTTGATGCTATCGCGGTTTTTTTTGAGCTTTTTTCGGGTCACTCTCTTCACGCAATGACAGTCATTGCGGCGCTGTCTGTCAGAGCGGGCCTATTGAATAATCCCTCGGCACAACGCCTCGCCCACCGCCTGCGCGCGATTGGTCACCCCGAGCTTGGCGTAGATGCTCTTGAAGTGATGTTTGACGGTTGCTTCCGAGACTTCCTTTATCAGCCCGATCTCCCACGCCGTCTTGCCTTCCCGCGCCCACTTGAGAATTTCCAGCTCTTTGGGCGACAGCGCCCGGGTCTGCAGTTGACGCCCTTTCCCCGCCACATGAAGCATCGGCACCAGACTCGTCAGCAGGTAACGATCGTTGTGGGTCAGCGGGCGCTCCATGCCGTTGAGCGTGCAAATGGTGATGACACCCTGATTGGCCCGCGTCTGGCTGCTGTAGCCGTAGGAGAAGGCCGGCAGCAGGTCGCAATCCTCCACCGCCGCCATGTAGGCGGGTGATGGCGGGTAGGTCTTGAAGGCCTCTTCCCAATTCAGAAAGCCCATGGTGTGTCGGTAGCAGCGGATAACCGGGTCCTCGATCATCAGGCGTCCCTGGCAATAAAGGTCCTTCCAGTAGCTGTCGACGTTCGACGTGATGCAACTGAGGAGCACGCCGTTTCGGTACTGATAGAGCATGGCCCGTTCGCTGCGGCATTCAGCTCTCAGCCAGTCAAGTGCGTTGGCGATGGCCGCATCGCCATCCTGTTCAGTGATGCTGGTGACCATTTGTTGTATCAACGGACTCAGCGTCCCTGTCTGCGCGTTTTTCATGTTCCCCTCCCGTTTAAAACCATCAAATGCGCGGCCCTGATGCCCCTTGGATTTTTTATGCATGGCAGCTGAAAACGGCGTCAGGTGCTGTCGTCAACACGACCGCACGAGGCGCACTCAAAAGCTGTCAGGGTCCGGCAGGCGAAGGGTTACACAGTCGAGGAGGGTTAAACACAGCGTCAAAAACAAACAGGCATGCCTGACCGTAAAACAAGCAACTTCCCACAAACGAACAAAAACCAACTTACATTTTTCCGCATTTGGATACAAAAACGGCCAATGTCAAAGACATCGGCCGTCGGTTTTCAGCACGCTTGAATCGTCAGAAAGCGCAGGGCTCTATCCCCGTAAAACTGCTGACGTTGATGTGCCCATCCAGTTCTCCGCCATCGCGCACCAGTGCGCAGGTGACCATGCCGGCCCCTTGCGCCGCATCGAGCTCTTCCACGATGTCAGACAGAAACAGAATGGCGTCCGCCGGCTGACCGATGCTCGACGCAATCGATCGATAGGACGCCTCCTCCCGCTTGGGCCCGGAGGTGGTGTCAAAGTAGCCGCTGAACAGTCCGGACAGATCGCCCGCCTCGGAGTAACCAAAGATCAGCTTCTGCGCCTGGATCGAGCCCGAGGAGTAGACGTAAAGCGCGTACCCCGCCTGATGCCAGCGTTTCAGCGCCTCCACGGCGTCCGGGTAGACATGCCCCTTGAGCTGGCCGGCCTGATAACCCTGCTGCCAGACCATGCCTTGCAAGGCTTTCAGCGGCGTGGCTTTGCGATCTTCGGCGATCCATTGCAGCAGGATCTCGATCACCCGATCGACGCTCGCATCGGGTTCGGCACTGTCGTTGCGCACGGCCTGCAACTGCGCGGCCACCTCGGGGTCGGCGGCATGCTCGCGAACGAACGCGGGCAGATGCTGTTTGGCATACGGAAAGAGCACGTCGAAGACGAAGCTCACCGCGCTGGTGGTGCCTTCGATATCGGTCAGGATCGCTTTAATGGTCATGGGTAATCAGTCTTCCAGACGCGGGAACTGGCCGGCGATGCTTTCGCCGGTGAATTTGGCCACCCAGCCCTCCGGGTTATTGAACAGGCGGATGGCGACGAAATGCGGATTCTCGCCCATGTCGAACCAGTGGCGGGTGCCGGCCGGCACCGAGATCAGGTCGTTTTTTTCGCACAGCACGGCGTAGACAAAGTCGTCGATGTGCAGGGTAAACAGCCCACGGCCGGCAACGAAGAAACGCACTTCATCTTCGCCATGCTGGTGCTCCTCGAGGAACTTGGCGCGCAGTTCGGCCTTCTGCGGGTGATCGCTGTTGAGGCTGATCACGTCGACGGTCACGTAACCGCGCTCGGTCATCAGCCTGTCAATCTGGGTGCGGTAGGCCGCGACGACCTCCTCCTGGCTGGCGCCGGGGGTGATGGGCGCTGCCGCCTGCCAGCGGTCGAACGCCACACCGTGCTCGGCCAGGGTCGAGGCAATGTCTTCCAGGTGCGTCAGGACCTTGTTGGGCAGCTCGGGGGATGACACGTGATAAACGGACAGACTGCTCATTTCGGGGCTTCCTCGGTTCGGTCCGCATCGGTCGGCTCTGGGGCCGATCCGACACGTTGATTCAGGCAGTGGGAACGCTGCGGTGCGTTGATCGTTGCGTACGTCAGGGATCAGCGGTTGAGCACGGACAGCGTCTTGAGCTCGCATTCGAACAAGAATTCGAAGGCTTCGATCTGGCGCAAGGCATCGCTCATTTTCGCGCCCCAGGTGTACAAACCATGACCGCGAATCAGGTAACCGGCGCAGTCAGGGTGTTGATCCAGCCAGGGCTGGACCTTGTCGGCGAGCCGGGCGATGTCCTGATCGTTGTCGAAAATCGGTACCAGCACTTTTGATTCGTGGGTGGAAACGCCGCTGAAGGCCTTTTGCAGCTCGTAGTCCTCGAACACCAGATGATCACCGGCCGTGAGCCGGGACAGCACGGTGGCGTTGACCGAATGGGTGTGCAGTACCGCGCCCACCGCCGGCTTGCAGCTATAAAGCTGCGTGTGCAGCAGGGTTTCAGCCGACGGCTTTTTGCCGGGCTCCAGGCTGTTGCCGGCAAGGTCGGTGGCCAGCACGTCGTCCATGCCCAACTGGCCCTTGTGCTTGCCGGAGACGGTCAGCAGCGCTTCGGTCGGCGACAGGCGCACGGAATAATTGCTGCTGGTGGCGGGCGACCAGCCCCGGGCGTACAAAAACTGCCCCGCTTCGATGATTTCCCGCACCAGTGCTTCGCGACTCATACGCGCTCCTCTTTCATACATGTGGCGGTCAGAACAGCAGCGGCCACGGCCGCCAGACTCGCAATGGCAAAGGTCCAACTGGCGCCCAGCGCATTCCAGCTGTACCCGGCATACAAAGCGCCCATCGCCCCGCCGGTGCCGGAAAGGGCGGCGTACAGCGCCTGACCCTGACCCTGCTGGCGCGGGCCGAAGCTGCGTTGCACGTAGTGCACGGCCGAGGCATGAAAACTGCCGAAGGTGGCCGCGTGCATCAGTTGGGCGACGATCAGAATCGCCAGATGATCGGCCAGATTACCCAGTAAAAGCCAGCGCAAGGCGGCGATCACGAAGCTGGTCATCAGCACCTGGCGGACACTGAATCGCTGCAGCACACGGCTCATCAGCATGAACATCAACACTTCGGCAATCACCCCCAGCGCCCAGAGCAGGCCAATGATGCCGCGGGTGTAACCGAGGTGTTCCAGGTGCAGCGTAAGAAAAGTGTTATACGGCCCGTGGCTGAGTTGTATCAGGGCGACGCTGACGTAAAACGCCAGCACGCCCGGCCTCATCAACTGCCTGAGAAACCCCTCCCCCGCGACCCGCGCGCCCGAGACCACCGGTTGTGCATTCGGCACCCACCAACTGCTGGCGACAATGCCGACCAGAATGAGCAGCAAGAGTTGCGGGTAGTAATCCAGGCTGAACCACTCGAGCATCCGGCCCAGCACGACCACCGAGAGGATGAAGCCGATCGATCCCCACAGCCGGATCTGGCTGTAGCGGGAAGTCTGGCCCTGCAAATGCGTCAGCGTGATGACTTCGAACTGCGGCAGCACCGCGTGCCAGAAAAACGCATAGAGCGCCATGACCATTGCCAGCCAGGCGTAGGACGTGTCGACGAGAATCAGGCTGAAACAGGCCAGCCCGCAGAGAGCGCCAAAGCGCACGATGGCCAGACGTCGCCCGGTGTGATCGCCGAGCCAGCCCCAGACATTGGGCGCGACACAGCGCATCAGCATCGGGATCGCTACCAACTCGCCGATGCGCGCAGCGGAAAAACCCAGGTGGCTGAAATACAGCGCCATGTAAGGCGCCGTAGCCCCAAGCAGGGCGAAGTAGAAGAGATAGAAGCTGGCGAGGCGCCAGTAAGGAAGCGCCGCCACGCTCAGATGACCGCGGCGGCAACGCGCGGCTCAGGCATTACAGCTGACCCAGAATCGGCGTCGTGACACGCACGTCAGCGTTTTGGCCGCGATGGCGCAGCAGGTGGTCGACCAGCACGATGGCCATCATCGCTTCGGCAATGGGCGTGGCGCGGATGCCGACGCACGGGTCGTGGCGGCCTTTGGTGATGACTTCAACGGAGTTGCCATCGACGTCGATCGAGTGCCCCGGCGTGGTGATGCTGGACGTCGCCTTCAGTGCCAGGTGCGCAATGATCGGCTGGCCGGACGAAATCCCGCCGAGGATGCCGCCGGCGTTGTTCGACAGAAAACCCTCGGGGCTCATCTCATCGCGATGCTCGGTGCCGCGCTGGGCAACGCAGGCAAAGCCGGCGCCGATCTCGACGCCCTTGACCGCGTTGATGCTCATCAGCGCGTGGGCCAGTTCGGCGTCGAGACGGTCGAAAATCGGCTCGCCCAGGCCCGGCATCACGCCTTCGGCCACAACCGTGATCTTCGCGCCCACCGAATCCTGATCGCGACGCAGCTGATCCATGTAGGCTTCCAGCTCCGGCACCTTGCTCGGGTCGGGGCTGAAGAACGCGTTGTCTTCCACCGAATCCCAGGTCTTGAACGGGATTTCGATCGGGCCGAGCTGGCTCATGTAGCCGCGAACGGTAATGCCCTGGGTGGCGAGAAACTTCTTGGCGATGGCCCCGGCGGCGACGCGCATGGCGGTCTCCCGCGCCGAGCTGCGACCGCCGCCACGGTAGTCGCGGAGTCCGTATTTATGGTGGTAGGTGTAATCGGCGTGGGCGGGCCGGAACAGGTCCTTGATCGCTGAATAGTCCTTGGACTTCTGATCGGTGTTGCGGATCAGCAGGCCGATGGACGCGCCGGTGGTCTTGCCTTCGAAGACGCCGGAGAGGATTTCGACCTCGTCGGGCTCCTGACGCTGGGTGGTGTGGCGGCTGGTCCCCGGCTTGCGGCGGTCGAGGTCACGCTGCAGGTCTTCCAGCGACAGCTCGATGCCCGGCGGGCAGCCGTCAACGATGGCAACCAGTGCCGGACCGTGGCTTTCGCCGGCAGTGGTGACAGTGAACAGCTTGCCGTAGGTATTGCCGGACATGCGGGAGGCTCCGAGGACGTTCAAAAACTCAAGCGCGCCAGTATACGCAGGCTTATGGCGCAGTTCATCCTCGAACCTTATTCATTTGCCCGCGTCCAATTGACACTTTATTGATGACGGTCCTGCAATGCTAAGCGCCTTACCCCTGATTCGCGGCTTCTGGCCGCTGCGAGCGATCATCTTGAGCCTGACCCTGCTGTCCTCCATCGCCCACGCCGGAACGCCCGTCGTACTGCAGCGCCCCATCAGCCTGGACACCGGGACCGGCGAGCTGTTCGGCACGCTGCTGCTGCCCAAATCGACCAAACCCGTGCCAGTGGTGTTGATCATCGCCGGTTCGGGGCCGACCGACCGTGACGGCAACAACTCCGACGGCGGGCGCAACGACAGCATGAAGCGTCTCGCGCTGATCCTCGCCAAGCACAACATCGCCAGCGTGCGTTACGACAAGCGCGGCGTCGCGGCCAGTCGCCCTGCCACCCCGGACGAGCGCGATCTGAGCATCGAAAAGTACGTCGACGACGCGGTCGCCTGGGCCGCCAAGCTCAAGACCGACTCGCGCCTGGGCCCTCTGGTTCTGATGGGCCACAGCGAGGGCGCGCTGGTCGCCACCCTGGCGGCGGAACGTGCGGGCGCCGTGGCGTTGATCTCGGTAGCCGGCACCGGTCGCCCGGTGGATCAAGTGGTCCGCGAGCAATTGCAGGATCGCCTCCCTCCTCCGCTGCTGGCGCGCAGTGAGCAACTGATCGAAGAGATCAAAGCCGGCAAGACCGACAACGACGTGCCCGAGCCCCTTCAGGTGGTGTTCCGGCCGAGTGTGCAGCCTTATCTGATTTCATTGTTCCGGCAGAACCCGACGGCGGCGTTCGGGCAGTTGAAGATCCCGACGCTGATCATTCAGGGGCGCAACGACATGCAAGTAGGCGTGGGCGATGCCGAGCTGCTGCACAAGGCCAAACCCGACTCGCAACTGGCGATTATCGACGGCATGAACCACGTGCTGCGCATCGTGCCGATGGACATCAAGCGGCAGTTGGCGTCCTACAAGGATCCACAGCTGCCGCTGGCCAGCGAAGTCACCGATCGCATCCTGAAATTCCTCGACTCGATACCGGCCGCCTGAGGCCGGCTCTCTTCGATTCGAGCTCGACGCAGGATCCCTTCAGCTTCGTCAGAAACGGCCGATAGCAGTCTGCTGGCATCGTGTGCCGGTGCCATGTGCCAGGCAATGTCGATAACAGGATCGCCGTGATGACAGAAGCAACCATGCAAACCGACGCGGTCGATCCGACCGATGCCAAAGAAGGCGAAGTCGCCGCGCCTGTGCTGTGGGAAGAAGTCCACGCCGAGCACTTCTCGATGCTGCGTCTGGCGCCTCTGCCCACCGACCGCGCCACCGGCGCACGCCCGCTGCGCTTCGTCGAGTTCGGCAAGGCCGAGCGCCACAACAAGGAATTCAGCCTGCTGCGCATGAGCTATCAGTTGCCGGGGCAGAAGGTCCGTAAAGAGCAGAATCGACTGGATATCTGGGTGGACCACGCCAATCGCAGCGTCCGCGTCGGCCCGGAATCCGGTTTGCAGATCGACCCGTGGAACCGCGGTCTGGGGCGCTTCATGCTGGCTCAGGGCATCACCTGGGCACAGAAACGTTGCGCCGCGTACAAGATCGAAGGCGTTGCGCTGGCCAACAAGGATGCGCTCAACGAGGACACGCGCCTGCGTCGTGATCACTTCCTCAAAACCCAGGGTTTCGAAGTCGTCTACGCCGATGCGCAACACCTGAAAGGCACCATCAAGGACGCCAAGGTCGGCAACCTGAATAACACCTGGAACGCCGACAAAATCCAGATCGTGCAGATCCTCGACGCCGCGCAGATGCTGCAACAGGCCGAACAGAGGATTCAGGAACAGGACGTTACGATCAAGAAGACCGAAGACAAGGTCAACAAATACCGCCGGGACGACGCCGGCTTGCGCTTCACCATCGCCTGCCTGGTGACCTTTGCCGTGTTTCAGGCCGGCCTCCTGATCTGGATTGCAACGCACCGGTGACTCGGCGTTAAGCCAGGCCCGTGCGCTCGCCATCAGATGTGTGGCGTGACAACCGACGCCTTCCCGGCTGAAGCCGGTCCTACATCAGCATGCGCGGTGAATCTGGATGGATGCCGTGTCCTCGTGGGACCGGCTTTAGCCGGGAAGAGGCCCGTGTGCTCGCCCTCAGATTTGCGGCGTGACAACCGACGCCTTCCCGGCTGAAGCCGGTCCTACATCCAGGATACACGGTGAATCTGGATGGATGCGGTGTCCTCGTGGGACCGGCTTTAGCCGGGAAGAGGCCAGTGTGCTCGCCATCAGATGTGTGGCGTGACAACCGACGCCTTCCCGGCGGAAGCCGGTCCTACATCCAGCATGCGCGGTGAATCTGGATGGATGCGATGTCCTCGTGGGACCGGCTTTAGCCGGGAAGAGGCCCGTGTGCTCGCCATCAGATTTGCGGCGTGACGACCGACGCCTTCCCGGCTGAAGCCGGTCCTACATCCAGCATGCGCGGTGAATCTGGATGGATGCCGTGTCCTCGTGGGACCGGCTTTAGCCGGGAAGAGGCCCGTGTGCTCGCCATCAGATTTGCGGCGTGACGACCGACGCCTTCCCGGCTGAAGCCGGTCCTACATCCAGCATGCGCGGTGAATCTGGATGGATGCCGTGTCCTCGTGGGACCGGCTTTAGCCGGGAAGAGGCCCGTGTGCTCGCCATCAGATTTGCGGCGTGACGACCGACGCCTTCCCGGCTGAAGCCGGTCCTACATCCAGCATGCGCGGTGAATCTGGATGGATGCCGTGTCCTCGTGGGACCGGCTTTAGCCGGGAAGAGGCCCGTGTGCTCGCCATCAGATTTGCGGCGTGACGACCGACGCCTTCCCGGCTGAAGCCGGTCCTACATCCAGCATGCGCGGTGAATCTGGATGGATGCCGTGTCCTCGTGGGACCGGCTTTAGCCGGGAAGAGGCCCGTGTGCTCGCCATCAGATTTGCGGCGTGACGACCGACGCCTTCCCGGCTGAAGCCGGTCCTACATCCAGCATGCGCGGTGAATCTGGATGGATGCCGTGTCCTCGTGGGACCGGCTTTAGCCGGGAAGAGGCCCGTGTGCTCGCCATCAGATTTGCGGCGTGACGACCGACGCCTTCCCGGCTGAAGCCGGTCCTACATCCAGCATGCGCGGTGAATCTGGATGGATGCCGTGTCCTCGTGGGACCGGCTTTAGCCGGGAAGAGGCCCGTGTGCTCGCCATCAGATTTGCGGCGTGACAACCGACGCCTTCCCGGCTGAAGCCGGTCCTACATCCAGGATACACGGTGAATCTGGATGGATGCGGTGTCCTCGTGGGACCGGCTTTAGCCGGGAAGAGGCCAGTGTGCTCGCCATCAGATGTGTGGCGTGACAACCGACGCCTTCCCGGCTGAAGCCGGTCCTACATCCAGCATACGCGGTGAATCTGGATGGATGCCCTGTCCTCGTGGGACTGGCTTTAGCCGGGAAGAGGCCCGCGGATGGCCTGACTAGATCCGCGCCGCGAAGAGGTCTTGATGATTGCGGCACTGCTCGGCCGTCAGCATGAACACGCCGTGGCCGCCGCGCTCGAATTCCAGCCAGGCGAAATCCACTTCCGGGTACAGCGCTTCGACGTGAACCTGGCTGTTGCCGACTTCCACGATCAACAAGCCCTTTTCCTCCAGGTGGTCCGCTGCCTGGGCCAGCATGCGCCGCACCAGGTTCAAGCCGTCGTCACCGCAGGCCAGCGCCAGCTCGGGTTCGTGCTGGTATTCGTCGGGCATGTCGGCGAAATCTTCGGCATCGACGTACGGCGGGTTGGACACGATCAGGTCAAAACGCTGGCCCGGCAGGCCGTCGAAACCATCGCCCTGCACGGTGTACACGCGCTGATCCACACCATGGCGCTCGATGTTCTGATTCGCCACTTCCAGCGCCTCGAACGACAGATCCGCCAACACCACTTCAGCGTCGGGGAACACGTCGGCGCAGGCGATGCCAATGCAGCCGGAGCCGGTGCAAAGGTCGAGAATGCGGGCCGGATCGCTGGCCAGCCAGGGTGCGAACCGCTGCTCGATCAGTTCACCGATGGGCGAGCGCGGAATCAGCACGCGCTCATCCACGATAAATGACATCCCGCAGAACCACGCTTCACCCAGCAGATACGCCGTGGGCACGCGCTCTTCGATGCGTCGCTTGATCAGGTGTTGAACCGCCACCAGCTCTTCGTCTTCCAGGTTGCAATCCAGGTAACTGTCGGCAATTTCCCACGGCAGGTGCAGGGCGCCGAGCACCAGCTGGCGAGCTTCGTCCCACGCGTTGTCGGTGCCATGACCGAAAAACAGGTCTTCCCCGTGGAATCGGCTGACAGCCCAACGGATATGATCGCGCAGGGTGCGCAGGCGGGAAGTGATCACGGCAGACTCCTTGAAAAAACGACGGGCGATTCTATCAGCCATCCACGCAACAAACGATCCCGCACCGGGCGCGACGGCCCCGCGCAAAATTTTCCGCAGTCTTTGCCTCGTTTTGCAGGCACTATGACAGCAACCGCGACCTGCTCGACGGCTTGAAGCCCGGCAAAATAGCGAGGTCTGTGCGCACGGCGATTCACAGAATCGCTCTGCCAGTGGACAATGTGGCAAAAGCCCCACTCGAAGGAGCCCCCCGATGTCTGTTTCAAACACTGGTCCAAAGACCATGTTTCAACTCAGTGGCCGTGAATACGCAGCGGCGACATTGAGTAATGCCACGCTGATCATCATCGATGCGCAGAAGGAATACCTCAGCGGCCCCCTGGCCCTGACCGGCGTTCAGGACGCCATCAACAACATCGTCAAACTGGTCGCCGCAGCCCGTGCTGCGAAGTCGCCGATCATTCACGTGCGCCATCTCGGCACCGTCGGCGGCATGTTCGATCCCCAGGGCGAGCGCGGGCAATTTGTCCCCGAACTGCAGCCACAGGGTGATGAAGTCATCATCGAAAAACGCCTGCCCAACGCGCTGAATGGCACGGTCTCCACCGACGACCGCACCACCCTGCACAGCTTGCTGGAAAGCCGTGGCCGTCTGGACCTGGTGGTCTGCGGTTTCATGAGCCACTCCAGCGTCAGCACCACCGTGCGCGCGGCCAAGGATTACGGGTTTCGCTGCACGCTGGTTGAAGACGCCTGCGCCACCCGCGACCTGCCGACCCCGAGCGGTGTCATCAAAGCCGAGCTGGTGCAGCAGGCGGAGATGGCAATCATGAACGACAACTTCGCCAAACTGGCGCTGACCAAAGACCTGATCTGATTCCTCCCTCGACAGGAGCTGTTGCAACCGAGCTGACTGCGCAGGCCCCTCGCGCGGATCATTTTCCGGCAGTTCCTGAAGAAAAGGCGTACAAATGCAGTCGTCAGGCAGGGTAATCCTGTTCACCTGACCGCCTATCCGTAATCAATGCGCGATGCCCCTGAAACCTGGCCAGGCGGGAACCACCCCCACACTGCGCTGGTCAGAGCGCCGATACCCATAGAGGAAATCGGAATGAAAATATCCGATGGTTTTGATGCCCGTCGCCTGCGCCCCAAGGGCCAGGGCAGCTGGCGGATGCGCATAATCGCTGCGATTTCGGCCGTTCTGGCCACCGCTGGCGTGCTGTTGGCCATGGCCGGCATTGCCAGTCTGATCGGCAACCCTGTTGCGCTGGGCGAACTCAACGCCAGTCCCGCGGGCGCCGTGGTGACGGTGATTATCGGTTTGCTGATGCTGTACGTCGGTATCTGGTTCTGGCGCCGCAGTCGCCGCCGCCGTCGTCGTGCCGGTGAACTCAACATGTCTCCCCATCTGATGAAGAAACACGACTGACCTTCGCGTCATCCGCTGCCGTTTAATCATCGAGAGTCTAAATCATCGATAGTCGCGCCGATTATGGCGTGACGCGGTTAAACTGGCCCCCTTCGCGGAGACCACCATGCAAGACGACGATTTTTCCCTGTTCAGAAGTGAGATTCGCGGCGTAAAGCCCATCAAGACTGAACATGCGGACGTAGGAAAACCCAAAACCGACCGTAAGAACCTGGCCAAGCTTCGTCAGGCGGCCACCGTGCGTTCCGATGCGACGATTACCGTTGATGGCCTGTCAGACCAATTCGTGATCGATGTCGGCCCAGAAGACACGTTGTACTGGGCCCGTGACGGGGTGCAGGAAGGCCAGATGCGCAAGCTCAAGCTTGGGCAGATCAGCTTCGAAGGCAGCCTGGACCTGCACGGCATGAGCGTCGAAATGGCGCGCGAGACGATGTGGGAATTCCTGGCCGAGGCGGCCAAGCTTGAAGTGCGTTGCGTGCGCATTACCCACGGCAAGGCCGTGCGGCTGGACGGCAAGCGGCCGATGATCAAGAGCCACGTCAACACGTGGTTGCGCCAGCATCAGCAGGTATTGGGATTCGCATCGTGCATCGCCAAGCATGGCGGCGCCGGTGCGGTGTACGTGATCCTCAAGCGGACCATGATGGAAGGGCGTGACGAGTAACGCGGGGACTTGCTGACCAGTCCCTGTGGGAGCGCCAACCCGCCCGCTCCCACCGCTCATTGGGCGTTTATCCGATCAGCGCGGACCTGGACCAGGACCGCCGCCACCGCCGCCACCACCCGGGCCGCCACCTTCATAGTGACCGCCGCCGCCACCGCCTCCGTGACCACCGTGGCCTCCCCCGCCCGGGCCCCAGAATGGCCAGCATCCGGACATGGCTGACATCACCGCGATGACCATCGCGACTTTCGCTATACGACTCAACATTTCGTTTTCTCTCTCAAAACGGGCTTGATCTCAGGCATTCATCACCTGCTGCTTCTGACAGCGCACGCCCGTGAATCCGCGTCGTGGTTTGGTAGCGATCAGGTATCGAAACAGGTACGAAGCAGCTGCCGACAAAAAAGGCCGCGAGGCATGGGCAATCCCGTCGCAGCCTTTGCTTTACGCGTTCAAATGATCAGTGACAATCAGCGGCGGTAGTAACCCGGCCCAGGTCCAGGTCCGGGCCCATAACCGCCCCGCCCGCCATCGTAGGGGCCGCCGTCGTAATAACGGTGTTCGTGCCAGCCACCGCCGTGGCGGCCCCAACCCGGTCCGAAAAAACACCCCGAAACCGACGACGCCAGGGCAATCACCAGTGCGATTTTCGCGATTCGGCTAACCATCATGAGCACTCTCTTCATCCGGGCATCTGTCACCCGTTACGTCAGACATCACGCCGACATATTCCGACATATCCCCTCGGTAAAGGTTGGGTAAAGGTCAGCTGACACTGCCCCGGCGGCGCCATGCCGCAGGGGTCCGGGCCGCCTGCCGTACCCCTGCGCGTCCAGCTACGCTACTATGTGCGCCTTTGCAGGCCTGCAACCCTGCGTTTTTTGAACCCACACGGAACACACCCCTGTGACTCTGGAACAGAACTACACCGCCATCCTCGGTCAACTCGGCGAAGACGTCTCCCGCGAAGGCCTGCGCGACACCCCGAAACGCGCAGCCAAAGCCATGCAGTACCTTTGCCGCGGCTATGAGCAAACCCTCGAAGAAGTCACCAACGGTGCGCTGTTCAGCTCCGACAACAGCGAAATGGTGGTCGTCAAGGACATCGAGCTGTATTCGCTCTGCGAACACCATCTGCTGCCCTTCATCGGCAAGGCCCACGTCGCCTATATCCCGAGCGGCAAAGTGCTGGGCCTGTCGAAGGTCGCGCGCATCGTCGACATGTACGCCCGTCGTCTGCAGATCCAGGAAAACCTCAGCCGCCAGATCGCCGAAGCCATTCAGCAGGTCACCGGCGCTCTGGGTGTGGCGGTGGTCATTGAAGCCAAGCACATGTGCATGATGATGCGCGGCGTCGAAAAGCAGAATTCGTCGATGATCACGTCGGTGATGCTGGGTGAATTCCGCGAAAACGCCGCGACCCGCACCGAGTTTCTCAGCCTGATCAAATGATCCCGGCGTCCTGAAGGCCGCAGCATCAGGCTGCGGCTGTCTGGCGGTTCGTGCCGCCGAGTGAGGTTTTAGCGTGTTGATGAAAGCAGTGAGAGTCGGGCTCGGACAGCTCGTGATCGCGGGCGATTTTCTGACCCGGCCGAGCAAAAAGAAGCGTTCTCCCGAAGCGCAGGCTGCCGTCGATGCGTCGGCGAAAGCGTTGACGCTGTATCAGTTCCACGCCTGCCCGTTCTGCGTGAAAACCCGCCGGGCGCTGCGCCGTTTGAACGTGCCCGTGGCCCTTCGTGACGCGAAGAACAACGAGCCGGATCGCCAGGCATTGCTGAGTGGCGGCGGCCGGATCAAAGTGCCTTGCCTGCGGATCGAGGAAGAAGGTCAGACAGTGTGGATGTATGAATCGAAGGTGATCGTTGATTACCTGGAGAAGCGATTCTCCGCGATTTGACGGTGCTGCTTACATAGCCGATGGGTCAACGCCGCTCCAACGTGATCGGCGATCGACTCACCCTCTCAGCCATTGTGCAAAACCTGTGGGAGCGAGCTTGCTCGCGAAGGCGGCGTGCCTGCCGGTAGAGATCCAGTGTAATGACTGGCCTCTTCCCGGCTAAAGCCGGTCCCACTGACACACCCCATGCGCTGAGTAGGACCGGCTTTAGCCGGGAAGGGGCAGTTTCAGCCGCTGATGATTTAGCGCCTGGCCTCTTCCGCTATTACTTCGGGCAACCTTCCTGGCGACACGCCGTATACGCCTTCAATTGCCCAACCCGCACTTTGGTCTGCGCTGACAGGCATTGCGCCTGAACCAGCGGCCACATGCTCCCGCCATCTTCTCGCTTGCCGGCCTGATACTGGCAATCGGCGTCACGAAACGCGATCCACTTCTTCTGCGCATCCTGCAGCGCTTTCTTGCGCGCCGGCGTCTTCAGGTAGCCCATCTGCGCGTTGTATTGGGTGTTCAATTCGGCGTCCAGCGCCTTGTACTCCTGGCTTGCGCACTGATTCATCGACGCCTGATTGGCGTCGCAGTCCTGAGCCTGGGCCGAGCAGCCGATGCCCAACGCCATCATCATTCCCACCGCAATCATCCTGTACTGCATGTCTCATCTCCTTTTAGTGAACAGTGCCACCCATCAGTCCAGCATGCCGACATAACCCGGTTGCTGCTTGACCCGGGCGAGCCACCCTTGAATCGCCGGGAACTGCGCCAGATCGAAGCCGCCCTGATCGGCAACATGGGTGTAAGCGTACAGCGCGATGTCGGCGATGGAGAAACTGTCGCCCACCAGAAACGGCGTGCGCAGCAACTGCTGCTCCATGACTTTCAGGGCTTTGTTACCGCGCCGGTGCAGCGAGTGGTATTCCTCCATCCGCTCCTCTGGCATCCCCAGATAAAACTGAATGAAGCGCGCCACCGCCAGGGTCGGCTCGTGGCTGTACTGCTCGAAGAATTGCCACTGCAGCATTTGCGTGCGCAGCCGCGGTTCGGTCAGCAGGTAAGGCGTGCCTTCGGCGAGGAAGTTGAGAATCGCGTTGGACTCCCACAGGCAGGTGCCGTCTTCAAGCTCAAGGACCGGAATCTTGCCGTTCGGGTTCTTCGCCAGAAACGCCTCGGTTTCGGTCTCGCCCTTGAGAATGTCCACCGGCACCCACTCGTATTCCGCGCCGAGCAGGTTGAGCATCAGCTTGATCTTGTAGCAGTTGCCCGAGTTGTAATCGCCGTAAACTTTGTACATCAACCCTCTCCCCTCAATCGTGTGCCGTCAGTCGTGCCGGTCGTGCGTGTGCGTAATGTATCAGGCCGCCTGTGAAAGCTGTGTTTGCCGAATGACGTCGGCCAGCCGCTTCAAACCTTCGTCCAGGCGCTCGGGGTCGATGTGACTGAAGTTCAGCCGCAGATACCCCGGGTTGGCGTCCGGGTCGGCAAAAAACGGCTCGCCCGGCATGAACGCCACATTCTGCGCCAGCGCGCTGTCGAGCAAGGTGCGGGTGTCGAGCTTGTGCTTGAGGGTCAGCCAGAAGAACAGTCCACCTTGAGGGCTGTTCCACTCAGCGAGATCCGCGAAGTGCCGCTGCAGCGCGGCTTCGAATGCATCGCGACGGGTCCGATAGAAGGTGCGCAGCTCCAGCAGATGCTGCTCGTAGTGCTCGCTGCCGATCCACTGCAACGCCTGCCATTGCCCCACGCGATTGGTGTGCAGATCCGCCGATTGCTTGAGCTTGAGCAGATGCGGAAACAGGTCCGGCGTGGCGATCAGGTAGCCGACGCGCAACCCCGGCATCAGGGTTTTCGACACGGTGCCGGTGTAGATCCAGCTGGCTGTTTTCAGGCGGCTGACGATGGGCCGCGCGCTGCCGCCGTCGAACGTCAGCTCGCGGTAAGGCTCATCTTCGATCAGGGTGACGCCGAATTCGTCGAGCAACGCCGCCACCGCATCCCGCGCGGTTTCGCTGTAACGCACCGCCGACGGATTCTGGAACGTGGGAATCAGGTAGGCGAACGAGGGCGAGTGCTGCTCCAGTCGCTGGCGCAGCGCTGCAAGGTCCGGGCCTTCGGCGAGCAGCGGCACGGTCAGGCAGTCGGCGCCGAACAGCTGGAAGATCTGCAGCGCGGCCAGATAGGTCGGCGCTTCGAGCAGGATCTCGGTGCCCTTATCGATGTACAGCTTGGCGGCCAGATCCAGCGTCTGCTGGGAACCGCTGACGATCATCACCTGACTCGCGTCGCAGTCGATGCCCAACGCGCGCGCCTGGGCGGCCAGCGCTTCACGCAGCTGCGGCTCGCCTTCGCTCATGCCGTACTGGCCGATGCTGCGCGGCATGTCAGACCATTCACTCTTCGGCAACATGGCCTCGGCCGGCAATCCGCCCGCGAACGACATCATCTCCTGGCGCTGGGCGGCGGCGAGGATTTCGCGAATCAGTGAACTCTTCAAACGGGTAACGCGTTCGGAAAATGGCATCGGATCACCGCTGGCGGAAAGAAAGGGGAATAAGTCAAACTGCTTGACCGAAATTACGATGCCGCGCACGGATACGTCAATATGCTTGACCTTAAAAATTCATCGACCCAGCAAATTGCCATGGAAGCGTTTTTCTTCGGCTACCAGGCGTTCACTGCCAAAGCCGATGAAATGCTCGACCGCCGTGGCCTGAGTCGGGTGCACCAGCGCATTGTGTTTTTCATTGCCCGCTATCCCGGCCTGAGCGTCAAGGAACTGCTCGGCAAACTGGGGGTGAGCAAGCAGGCGCTGAACACACCGCTGCGGCAGTTGATCGAGATGGAACTGGTGCTCAGCGTCGCGCCCGAGGACGACAAACGTAAGCGCCTGCTGCAGCTGACCACCGAGGGCCGCACGTTTGAAGAGTCGTTGCGCCGCGAGCAGGTCAAGCTGTTGCAGCGGGTGTTCGCCGAAGCCGGGCGTGAAGCGGTGGATGGCTGGATGGCGGTGAATCAGGCGCTAGGCAACACGATGACCCGCGGCTGATCGGCCGCGTTACAGGGCACTGCCGAAACTGTGCCGACCATTGCGCCGACGGCTGTATTGCAACGGGACATGACCACTGCGTATAGGCTGGCTGCTCTGTTCAACCGTTGCGCCAAGGATAGACCCGCATGACTGACGTGCCCCTCGCGCCATTGCGACCGCTGACCGACTCTTCGCCCTCCGCCATCGTCGCCGGCTTCATCGCCATGATGACCGGCGTCACCAGTTCGCTGGTGTTGATGTTTCAGGCCGGTCAGGCCGCCGGGCTGACCTCGGCGCAGATTTCCTCGTGGATCTGGGCGCTGTTCATGGGCATGGCGGTGTGCAGCATCGGCCTGTCGCTGCGTTATCGCTCGCCCATCACCGTGGCATGGTCGACGCCGGGCGCGGCATTGCTGATCACCAGCCTGGGCGGCGTCGCCTACCCTGAAGCGATCGGCGCGTTCATCACCTGCGCGGTATTGGTGATCATCTGCGGCATCACCGGCAGCTTCGAACGGCTGGTCAAGCGTCTGCCGACGTCACTGGCGGCGGCACTGCTGGCGGGCATTCTGTTCAAGATCGGCAGCGAAATCTTCGTCGCCGCGCAACACCGCACCGGCCTGGTGCTGGGCATGTTCTTCACCTACCTGATCGTCAAGCGCTACTCGCCGCGCTACGCCGTGCTGGTGACCTTGCTGGTCGGTGTCGCGCTGTCCGGCATGCTCGGCCTGCTGAACTTCAGCGGCTTCGCTCTGGAAGTGGCGATGCCGGTGTGGACCACGCCTTCATTCTCCATCGCTGCGACCGTCAGCATCGGCATCCCGCTGTTCGTCGTCGCCATGACCTCGCAGAACATGCCGGGCGTCGCAGTGCTGCGCGCAGACGGTTATCAGGTCCCCGCCTCGCCCCTGATCACGGCCACCGGCATCCTCTCGCTGATCACAGCGCCCTTTGGCGCCCACGGCATCAACCTCGCGGCCATCAGCGCCGCCATCTGCACCGGCCCCCACGCCCACGAAGACCGTGACAAACGCTACACGGCAGCGATCTGGTGCGGGATTTTCTACGCCATCGCGGGGGTATTCGGCGCGACGCTGGCGGCATTGTTCGCGGCATTTCCCAAGGAACTGGTGTTGTCGATTGCCGCATTGGCCCTGTTCGGCTCGATCATCAACGGCCTGACCGTGGCCATGAACGAGCCCAAGGAACGCGAAGCCGCGCTGATCACCTTCATGGTCACCGCGTCGGGGCTGACGCTGTTTTCCATCGGTTCGGCGTTTTGGGGGATTGTCGCGGGGGTGTTGACGCTGGTGATATTGAACGGCCGCAAGGCCTGAGGATGATGGCGCGGCCCAAAGAACGGGCCGCCGGATTCACAGCTTGAAGTGCCCGACCATGCCTTTCAGCTCCAACCCCAGCGAGGCCAATTCGATGCTGGAAGCCGCGTTGCCCTGCATCGCCAGCGCGGAGTGATCGGCACTGGCTCGGATGCTGGTGACGCTGCGGTTGATCTCTTCCGCCACCGAACTCTGCTCTTCCGCCGCCGCAGCAATCTGCTGGTTCATCTGCTGGATCATCGACACGGCCGCGGCAATGCTGCCCAGCGCGCTCTCGGTTTGGAGGGCGTCGCTCACCGCCAGTTTGACCAGCTCGCCACTGCTCTGAATCTGCGCCACTGACGCCTGGGCGCCGCTTTGCAGGCGGGTAACCAGCCGCTCGATTTCTTCCGTGGACTGCTGCGTGCGCTTGGCCAACGCGCGAACTTCATCGGCCACCACCGCAAAGCCCCTGCCCTGCTCCCCCGCCCGCGCCGCTTCGATGGCCGCGTTCAGTGCCAGCAGGTTGGTCTGCTCGGCGACACTTTTGATCACGCCGAGCACTGTGCCGATGTTCTGGATTTCCGCGCTGAGGTTCTCGATCGAATCGCTGGCGGAACGGGAAGACGACGCCAACTGTTCAATCCGCTGCATGCTCTGGCGCACCACGGCCTGGCCGGAATCGACCTTGGTGTCGGCAGTCTGCGCCGCGAGCGCGGCCTCCTCGGCGTTGCGTGCGACGTCGTGAACGGTGGCGGTCATCTGGTTCATCGCCGTCGCCACCTGCTCGGTTTCTTCCTTCTGGCTGCTGACTTCCAGATTGGTCTGCTCGGTCACCGCCGACAGGGAATGGGCGGACGTCGCCAACTGCTCGATGCCCGCCTGCAGGCCGCTGACGATGGTGCTCAAGCCTGCGCCCATCTGCTGCATCGCTTGCATCAACTGGCCGATTTCATCTTTGCGGGTGACGTTCACGGTGCGGCTCAGGTCCCCGGCCGCAATCCGCTGGGCCGTGGTAATCACGCTGCGCAGCGGCGCGACGATCAGGCGCGTTATCACCAACGCCGCGATCAGCCCGACCAGCAGCGCCAACAAGGACGAGCCGATGATCATCATCGCGTTGGCCTGCAACTCCCTCTGCATCGACTGGCCTTCCGCGTCATAGGCCTGATTGACCTGCTGCACCACGGCTTTGGCGTTGCTCGCCAGTTGTTGCGAGACCTTCGCTTCCGACTCCAGCAGCCCGGTGTATTCGTTGAGCTTGTCGCTGAAATTGCTGATGTGCCCGCCCACTTCGGTCAGCACCGTGAGGTAACCGGCGTCCTTGATCACGCCCTTGAGCTGCTCGGCCAGTTCTTGGGCCTGCACCGCCTGCTCGATCTTGCCGGTCTTGACCTCCTCGCCCGAGCCCGTCTTACGGCTCTTGTCGAGGCGCACCCGGGCTTCATCCATGGCCTGCATCATCAGTTTCGACACCTGGCTGACCTGACCGGCCTGCTCAATGAATTCCGCGCCCTGCTGGCCCTGGGAATCCTTCAGCGTGTAGGCACCGTCGTCGGCCAGCCCCGCCTGCAACACGTCGAGGTTATTGGCGACGCTGGACACCGACCAACTGGCCATTTCCAGCGCCAGGTCCTTGCTCTGACTGATACTGACGAACTCGTCGAACGACGCACGATAGGCCGCCAGCGCTTGCTGCACCTCGCCCATCACCTGCGCGTTGATCGGCGCGCCCGCCTTGAGCTGCTCCGCCTGGGCATTCAAGCCATCGAGCCCGGTGTGAACCTGATCGACCACCTTCGGATCGCCGTGCAAGGCGTAATCCTGCTCCAGCAACCGCACGCGATTCGCGTCGCCGTTGAGTGCCGTCATCGCCTTCAGGCTGTCGAAATGCGCGCTGATGGACCGCAACGACCAGACCCCGATGGCCGCGACCAGCGCCGTCAACAGCAGCACCAGCACGAACCCGATGCCCAGCTTCTTGGCCATCCCCAGATTGGCGAAACGCGTCTTCACGGCCGACATCATCAGTTTCCGCTCCACAGCTTGAGGGCGCACATGGCAAGGCCACCCGCGCACGGCCAATCAATATCCGTGGAGATTCGCAATGCCCAACGGGCAAAACAAGGTCTTGACGGCAGAATGATGGCAAAAAGCTAGATCGAAGTCGCTTCCAGAACGGTGATCGTCGTACTAGCGCGTGGCCGCAGCCACCGTCAGCGTGCCCGCCTCGGTGTCCAGCACCGCGCGACTGCCCAACGCCACCGCCAAATTGGGGTCGCCATGGCCGATGGACAGACCGCCCAGCACCGGAATGCCCAGATCACCCAGACGCTCGATCAAGACATCGGGCGGCCGGATCGGATTATTGCCGTGACCCGGCTCGCTGAACTGACCTAACGCGATGCCGCCGAGCCGTTGCAGAATCCCGCAATTGAGCAGGTGAGTGATATTGCGGTCAACCCGATACGCCAGCTCGCCAACGTCTTCGAGCAGCAGGATCGCGCCCTCCAAGTCGGGCATGAACGGCGTGCCGATGCAGGTGCTCAGCATGCTCAAGTTGCCACCAAGCAAGACGCCCTCCACCGTCCCCGACGTACGCACAGTGAAAGTGGGTTCGGCCGGGTCGGCATGAATGATGGAAGGCTCGGTGCTCATCAATGCGTGCTTGAGCGTGCTGGCAAAGATGCCGCCTTTTTCCAGCTGCGCGGCGATTGGGCCGTGAACTGTGGCGAGGCCTGTGTGGGTCCAGAGTGCGGCGTGCAAGGCGGTGATGTCCGAGAAACCGACTACCAGTTTCGGGTCGCGGCGGACGGCGTCGTAGTCGAGTTGCCCGAGGATGCGTTGAACGCCGTAGCCGCCACGGTTGCAGAGGACGGCGCGGATTTCGGTGTCGGCCAGGGCGTCGTTCAGGTCGGAGATGCGGTTGGCGTCGGTGCCTGCGAGAAAGCCGATGTTGTCCAGCGCGTGGGGGTAGACGCGGGGGCTTAGTCCCCAGGAGGTGAGTTCCCGCACGGCTGCTTCCACCCGGGCTTCGGCGACCGGGCCGGCTGGGGACACCAGCGCCACGGCGTCGCCAGCGCGAAGGACTTGAGGGTGGAGGGTTGGGCGGGAGGCAGGCATTTTTGAAGGCTCGGCGGGTGTTTGGTGATGGGTGCAATGTAGAGCAGTGGGGGGAGTGAATCTAGTGGGGGATTGAGCGTATTGTGCGAGATCCGCGGAAGAAGTAATCGTAAATTGGCGTGTGAATTGTGATGGATTTTGATAATCAAAGCCTTCGCAGCGTGAAATGAAGAGTCACGGCAGCGCTCTATCGCGGGATATGCGGTGGAGTGACGGATTTCTTCAAACGCGTCTGCCTGTCAGACGACTAACGTACAACGGTGCCTTATAAATGCTAGCTGACGCATGGGCGTGGCAGCTTCGTGATCATGTGAGTGGCAGCTCCCTGCCTGTAGTTGCCACTGGACAGACCACTACTAGCCAAGAGCTATTGCCGTGAAACGCCGAATACGCCCCAGTGCCGTTGAACTCGAGATAACGTTCAGTCCGAATAAAGTGACGCGTCTTAACCACTTCCCGAAATGCTTTCAAGATGCCACTATCTCGGCCCTGCATCCAGCATCGGTGGTCGTGATGGAGCAGTCTTCATTACCATTGAACGGAGTCAGTGATATGAGCGACCTGACCAATTCGCACCCCGCAACGCCGTCTGAAGCTACGGCGTTGATTGCAATCCCAAAATGGTCTCTAGCATACCGTACTCAGCAGATTAACGAGATTCACCAGACTAATAAGGTAAGTTCCACCTCACTGGTATTTTAATCACGGATTCAATTAGGAACTATTCATGCCAACAATAAAAATCCAGCTTAAGACTAAGAATTATTCACATATTGGCGATCCATATTCATTCAACACCGACTATGTTCCGAGGGTAGGAGAACTGCTTGACATGACCCATGTCTTAGGCACCAAGATGAACTCGATCTTTATCGTCCGCAGCGTGATCAGCGTCCTAAAGGAGAATGAAGGTCTAGTTCCACATCTAGTTGCTACTGAATGGTACAAAGGTCTTCGCTCCGAGGTGCTGGAAGAGTTTGGTTGGCTCCCTCAATCACCAGACACTATTAAATCATATGATGAAGATCAAATATTCTGGTGACACCTTATACCAACTTATTAGGCCTATTCAAAACGGCTAAAACCATTGGGTTCATGCGCAAAATATTTTAAATCAACGAGGGCTAGCGGTGAACAATAACACCCAGATCATTTTATGCCCTAACTTTGAGCCAAACTGTGCGCCCGGAGAAAGTTTTAGTCTAGGTAATCTCATAGTGATCGAAACTCCCGTCATTAATGGGGATTTTCTTGTGCACGGAGATACTTACATTACACTGGAGTGCGACAAGGCGTCGATAGATTTGCCGTCACCTGTCTCAGGCCGAGTTATGCGGATGTACGCAAAAATTGGCGACGAGGTCACACAAAACTCGCCAATTATAGAAATCGAGGTTTTGAAAAATGTCGTTCGCGACGACCTGTCCATAGGGCAGCCATCAACGCAAGTGGACGGTCCGAACACAGTGTTCTTGGTTCACGGACACAACGAGGCTATCCGCGAGATGTCGGCCAGGTTGCTCGAAAAGCTCGGCCTGACCGTCATAATTTTGAATGAGCAAGCTGGCGCTAGCGACACTCTCATAGAAAAGTTAGAGCGATACGCCAATGTTCACTTTGCTGTAGTGCTCATGACGGCTGATGACCTAGGGGGCCAAAAAAATGCAGCAGATCGAACGCTTCGAGATCGTGCGAGACAGAATGTTGTCCTAGAACTAGGATACTTCATGGGTAAAATCAACCGCAGACGCGTCTGCGTGATCTACGAAAGAGGAGTTGAGTTACCTTCGGACTACTACGGGGTCGCTTACATTGAGCTAGACAATGGCGGAGCCTGGCGCTATTCGCTTGCCAAAGAGCTTAAAGGCGCAGGGCTCGGTGTAGACCTAAACAAGCTTTAATCACGACAATTTTCGCCAGCGTTCCATTATGAGGAAATCAATAGAATGTATTATCACGTGATTATCCAGCCAAAATCCGACAAAGGCTATGGCGAGTATAAAACCGATCTAACTAGAGAGCAGTTGATATCGAGATTCGTGGAGCCATACGAGCAAGGTCTGCCAATTATAATTAATGGCAAGACAGTACAACCCGAGGATCTCGACAGAATTAAAATCTCCGAAAGTGAAAAGACAATTGAATCCTTTGTAGCGCAGATAAAATACGAACATGATCGATCATCTGTAGCATTCATAGGCGGCCCCTCTTACTCTTACCTTGCAATAGGTCGCGCAAAAGACGTGACAGATGATTACATTGAAGGTCCAGTCGGATATAAGAAATCTAAACAAACGCTAAAAACCCAGAAAGCAGCGAAGAGCGTCACTGCGTCCGCGAAGGTTTTCATTGTTCATGGTCATGATGAAACAGCCCAGAATAAGGCTGCAAGATTTATTGAAAAACTGGGACTCGAAGCCGTAATACTTCATGAAAAGGCCAGCTCAGGCCGAACTATTATCGAAAAGATAGAACACTATTCAGATGTGGGATACGCCGTCGTGCTTTACACCCCAGATGATATTGGCACACAAAAATCATCACCTGAAGATTTGAATTTACGCGCTCGCCAGAACGTGGTATTTGAACACGGTTTTCTTATTGGAAAACTAGGGAGAAAAAATGTAGCCGCTCTTGTGGACGGAAAGCTTGAGCTGCCTAATGATATAAGTGGCGTTGTATATATTCGGATGGATGAGGGTTCGACTTGGCAGCTTGAGCTTGCCAAGGAAATGAAACAATCGGGCTATAGCATTGACATGAATAAATTAATTTAATGCAAGCCCAAAGTTGCGGACAGTGCTTAGCGGCCTGTCCTCAACACCAGAAAACTCCTAATGTAGATATACTCCTTGCGTAACTTCCAGTCTTGTTGGATCGGTAAATTTACGTCAGTTAGGATAGTCAGTCGGACTAGTGAAATCTACGCAGGCATCTTCATGTCCGCAACTATACCCCCAAGCGCATGAGCCTAGAGATAAGGGTAGAGATAAGGGGACTGATTTATTTTGCTTGAAAAATCAACCCGTCACCTTTTTTTGCTGGTCTGAGTTAGATGTCGTTTAAGAACATTACGTGGGTGGCATGATCATCATCTATCCGCATGAAGCCACACCGTAGATAAAACGCGTCGCCTTCAGCGGTATCCGTGAAAAGGCACACGCTCTGAAAGCGCATAGCGGCATCTGCAACAAGCGCCGTTACCAGCATTCTTCCAACGTGATGCCCTCTCGATGAGGCGCTGACATAGACCCGTCTCAGCCTGGCCATGTTCTCTCTGGTATAGGGATCAACTGAAAGGCCTCCGATGCCTATCAGCTGCTGGTTTCGATACGCAGCCATCAGGCACTCGCCGGGGGCATCGAAGCGGTTTGCTCCTGAGTTCCATTCGTCAATCAGGCGGGTAAGGAACCTGAAGCCCTCGCGCACCGCCTTTTTTTCCAGCGCCCGAATCTGTGTGGGCAGATGGGTGACCAGTTGAATGTCGACTTGGCTCATGTGTCTTCCTTGATGGAGTGCAGAACTATCTAGCTCACAAGGCGTCTTCCGACCAGTCACACAGGATGGGATGCCCTGCTGTATGTGATTCCACCGTCGTTCGGCGTCAATGGGCGGCCGTTCAGGCGCCGCCGTCGAGGTTGTGCATTTGGGCCACGATGTTCATAAAGACCCAGGCATCCCCCTTGTCGTACGTCTCCAGGGCTTCGCTACCGCCGAGAAACGGGTACGGCTGCGGGATGTAGACCTGATCTTCGGCAAGGGGGCCCAGATGTCGGAATAGATCGGCAACGTGGTCCGAATCCAACACATACAGCTCGAACCCCGGCTCTTTTAGTACCTCCGCTTCAAAGTCTTCGACTGACGGGTGGCTTCCGTACGACTTTGCCGCGCACTTGAAAGGGTGCAGCACGAGGTACTCTGAGTCGTGAGGGTTGCGAAGAAAGACATGGCCGAGGCTTGAGTAACCCACAACCTCTGTGTGGTTCGGAAAGCTGGCGGCCCACGCGCCCAGATCGCTTGAGGGGCGAACCGAAAACAGAGTGTAGAGAACAGGTCCGGATGGCTTTCCGAATATTTTGGAGAACAGTCCCAAGGTTAAACCTCAAGTTGAGCGCCTTGTAGCAAGAACGCGCTGGTAAATTTGTGTGGTCGAAAACGACAGGCCGCTACATTCGATTTGGCGAACTGATTCGGATCTCACATCTGGTAGAAAAGACTGTGACATTGTCTTGGTTCGATCTCTTTCACGCTTCAACAAAGCCAAGCAATGATCGCAGCCACCCTGCCGACTTCCTTTCATAGAAAGGCGTTGTTTCCTTGAGGAAGTAATCGCTAAGGCCTTCCCCCCCTTCGGTCACGCGATAGAGGTCAACGGGTTCGCCATCCGGGGCGGTATCTCCGGCAACACTACCGGCTTCGCGCATGACCCGTTCAATGTCTCCGTCCGCTTCAATACCAATGATCAGATGAGGCTTTTGATCAACCGATGCGTCATGCATCAACGCCAGAAATGCACGTTTTACGTTGCGATGTTTGGCGAGTAACTGCGTGAGCGAATTGACCATCCTTGACGGGTATTGCGACGGCTGTCCGAGCAGTACGTTCGTGTTTTTTTCGACCGTGCGCTGCGCCGGCTTCTGGCCGATCCCGTCGGAGAGCAAATGGCGCACTTCCTCCGGCAAGAACTCTTTACCGTAAGGAGACTTTGGATTGAGGAAAAGCGGCGCGCCCAGTGTGATTTCAAACAGCGATCTTGCCGGGATCTCTACGTAGGACTCTTCGCTCTCTATGGATGCCTGGAGTGTTTGCAATGAAGAGAAAAACGGGATGACCGGGGAGCCGTCAGCTTTGTGCCAATTCGCGATGCTGATGTCGCTACCCGCTTCGAGCGTGACATGACCTTTGCCGGTCCCGGCAGTGCCAAGCACGTAGACGGTGGAATTCAACAGCGTCGTGAAAAAGTCAGGTCGATGGGCCGGTTCATCCGCCGCCATCCTGAGTGATTGTTCGAGGGTGTTTTCTTGCTGGGTATCCATGATGTCCATCCGTGGTTCAATCAAAAATGACAAACATTCAGCGCAAACAGCGCGTAGTTTTTCACGCGACTGTGAAAACAGGAAGAACAGGATGCTAATGAATTTCAAGCAAACGAAAAGTTACGGTGAACGGACTTCCAGGGACAGCTCCTGCTGGCAGTGATGGACGAAGAGCCAAATACGGCTGGTCTTTGTCAGCGCTTTTTATCATCAGCCCCCTGCCCCCGCGTCACCTCAAACCGCCTGACATTCTTGCGCAACCAACCCAGAAACCCATTGGCATCAGCCACCAGCGGCTTAGCCTCCAACATCGCCGCCCGCGCCTTCGCTCGAAACTTCGCCAACCCCGCCAACGCCCCAATCAACTCCGGATGCTCCGCGAACCACGGCTCCAGATCCGCTTTGTCGATCCGGTAAATCATGCAGTCGGTGTACGCGCAAAAACGCGCCACCGTCGGGGTCGCGTCCAGGAAACCCGTCTCACCCAACAGTTCACCCGGCCCCATGCGCCCTACTTCCAGCCAGCCATCCGGCCGTTGCAGCGAAGCCGACACTACCCCGGACTCAATAATGAACAGCGCATCAGGCACCACCCCCTCCGCAAGCACGATGTCTTTCGCCGGATAGGCGCCCAGGCGCATGTGCTGTTCCAGTTGCGCGCGGTCGGCGTCGCTGAGCATGCGCAGCGCATTGACGGTGTTGAGCACGGCAGACTGTCGCGTTGCGGGGCGTTGCTGGTCCTGGCGGGTTTCGGTGGACGCGAGCTGCCGGTGAATGAGGTCGAACAGTTGATTGCGCACCGCTGAACGCCGGTCCCGGGACTTCACGTAGCCGGTGACTTCATATTCGACGATGCGCAGGCCGGACTTGACCACCACCGCCGACGGCGCGGGCTGGGCCAGTAACTCGCGGCAGCCGAGCAGCGCTTTCTCCAGGGAGTCCAGCACCAGGCTGGGCCGCAGACGGATGGACTGCTCGATGGACAGGGTGACGGAGTGGAAATGGTCCGGTCGGCTGAAGTTGACGATGCGGGTCTTGGCGGCCATGGCGTTGGGGATCACGGCCATGCTGCCTTCGGCGGTCAGCAGGTGGGTGGAGCGCCAATCGATTTCGATGACCTTGCCTTCGATGTCATCGACGCGAATCCAGTCGTCCACCCGAAACGGTTTGGTCGCGTTGAGGACGATGCCGGAGAACACATCACCCAGGGTGCTTTGCACAGCGAGGCCGAAGATGATCGCCACGGCGCCGGAGGTGGCCAGCAGGCCTTTGACCGGCAGGTCGAGCACGTAGCCGGCCGCCGCCACTGATGCGACGAGAAAGATGATCGCGCCCATGACGTCTTGCAGCAGATGACCCTTGCCGCCGATCCGTGGCTCCATGACCACGACCGCGAGCACGGTCAGGGTCCGCGCGCCAAACAGCCACCAGGCGATGGTCAGAATGGTGGCCAGCACATGCCGGGGAACGGACCAGTCTGCGGGCACCGGATACAGCGGGCTGAGCCCGCCATCCAGCAACGCCATGCTGAACAGCACGAACAGCACCAGCCGGCATGCCAGCTTGCGCCGCAGCCAGCGCGGGTGCAGCCATTGCCAGAGCGTGAGGTCGATGACCAGCAGCACAGCGGCGCTGATCAGCGGATAGGCGAACCACAAATGATCCATCGACGTTCCCTGAGGGTGGACAGCCCGTGGAGCTTAGCTGAATACCTCGCAGGGAGCGCCAGTGTGCTTTTTTGCTGAAAGGGTCTGATCGATCAGAACGCCGTGACGCCTCCGTCCACTGCCAGCGAGTGACCGGTGGTGAACGCGGCGCCGTCGCTGCACAGGTAGAGCACGGCAGCGGCGATTTCTTCGACTTTGCCGATGCGGCCGACCGGGTGCATGGTCGCGGCGAATTCGGCTTTGCGCGGGTCGGCTTCGTGGGCGCGGCGGAACATGTCGGTGTCGATCACCGCCGGGCACACGGCGTTGACTCGGATGTGTTTCTTGGCGTATTCGATGGCCGCCGATTTGGTCAGGCCGATCACCGCGTGCTTGGACGCGCTGTAGATGCTCATCTTCGGCGCCGCGCCCAGTCCGGCGACCGATGCGGTGTTGACGATCGCCCCGCCGCCCTGAGCCAGCATCAGCGGCAACTGGTGTTTCATGCACAGCCAGACGCCTTTGACGTTGACGCCCATGATCGCGTCGAACTCGGCTTCACTGCCTTCGGCGAGGCGGCCCTTCTCGATTTCGATGCCGGCGTTGTTGAAGGCGTAATCGACACGGCCGTAAGCGTCCACGGCCTGGGCCATCATCTGCTGCACCTGGGCGTCCTTGGTCACGTCACACGGCAGAAACAGCGCTTCGCCTCCCGCCTGCCGAATCAACTGGGCCGTGCCCTCGCCGCCCGCGCTATCCAGATCCACCACCAGCACTTTCAGGCCGTGTTCGGCGAACGCCAGTGCGGTCGCTCGGCCAATGCCTGCAGCGGCGCCGGTGACCAACGCAACCTGGCCGGAAAACGTCATGCTCATGGGGTCGTCCTTTTTTGTACGTATTAATAGGAGGCTCGGCACATGCCGTGGTGGGCCGCAGCTTAGGGGTCGCGACACAATCGGCGTCAGCACTATCAGGAGGCCGGTTGCCGGGCCATTGGTGGCGATGATGATCCGCGAAGTGCGCCATCAGCAGCATGGATCGGCGGGCATTCGGTACAGTGGCATTCCTTGCTGTCCGGACCGTTACGGTCTATCACTGCCGCTTCGCCGATAATCGAGAGCCTGCCATGACTGCCTTGAACAACCGCCAATTCCTCCTCGCACGCCGCCCGGTGGGTGCTGCCAGCCGGGAGGATTTCACCTTCCAGACCGTGCCCGTTGCGGAGCTCGCCCTGGGACAGATCATGGTGAAAAGTGAATACCTGTCCCTGGACCCGGCCATGCGCGGCTGGATGAACGAGGGCAAGTCGTACATCGCACCGGTCGAGCTGGGCGCGGTGATGCGCGCGTTGGGTGCAGGCAAGGTGATCGAGTCGCAGCACCCGAAATTCGCGGTGGGCGATTATGTTCAGGGCGTGCTGGGAGTGCAGGATTATTTCGTCGGCGAGCCCAAGGGCTTCAACAAGGTCGACCCCAAGCTCGTGCCGTTGCCGGTGTACCTGGCGGCGCTGGGCATGACCGGCATGTCGGCGTATTTCGCCCTGCTCGAAGTCGGCCAGCCCAAGGCCGGTGACACCGTGGTGATTTCCGGCGCGGCCGGTGCGGTGGGCAGCATTGCCGGTCAGATCGCCAAAATCAAAGGCTGCCGGGTCATCGGCATCGCCGGCGGCAAGGAAAAGTGCCAAACGCTGATGGATGAGTTCGGCTTCGACGGCGCCATCGATTATAAGAACGAGGACATCCACGCCGCCCTGAAACGCGAATGCCCCAAGGGCGTGGACGTGTATTTCGACAACGTCGGCGGCGACATCCTCGATGCGGTCCTGACCCGCCTGGCGTTGAAGGCGCGGGTGGTGATCTGCGGCGCCATCAGCCAGTACAACAACAAAGAAGCCGTCAAAGGCCCGGCCAACTACCTGTCGCTGCTGGTCAACCGCGCACGCATGGAAGGTTTCGTGGTCATGGACCATGCGGAACACTTCGCCAAAGCCGGGATGGAAATGGCCGGCTGGCTGGCCCAGGGCAAGCTGAAGAGCAAAGAGCACATCGTCGAAGGCCTGGAAACTTTCCCCGAAACCCTGCAGATGCTGTTCAAGGGCGAAAACAGCGGCAAGCTGGTCCTGAAGGTATGAGGTGAAGGCGAGACCGCAAGGGGTGAGCCGTCGCTGATAATCCGCTGAACAACTCACGGATAACGCTGCCAAAACCACCAGAGGGCGCACTCTGGTGTAAGCTCGTGCGCTGTTGATCCGACCCATCGAGAGGCTTATGCGGGCTCCCTTCCGACGTTCTACCCTTGCAGCGCTGCGCGGTTTTGAATCCTCCGGCACGGCGATCACGATTCTGCCGAGTGCCGCCGATTACCGGCAGACGCTGCTGGCAAAGATTGCCGCCGCCACCCGGCGGATTTACATCGTTGCCCTGTACTTGCAGCAAGATGAAGCCGGCCAGGAAATTCTCGATGCGTTATACGCCGCCAAGGCTGCCCGGCCGGCGCTGGACGTCGTGGTGCTGGTCGACTGGTTCCGCGCCCAACGCGGCCTGATCGGCGCCGGCAAGCAGGCCGGGAACTCGGCGTGGTATCAGGCGCAGAACCTGGAACACGACCAGGAAGTGCCGGTGTATGGCGTGCCGGTGCAAACCCGCGAGCTGTTCGGCGTGCTGCACCTTAAGGGCTGCGTCATCGACGACTGCGTGATTTACAGCGGCGCCAGCATCAATAACGTCTATCTGCACAAGCTCGGCAAATACCGGCTCGATCGCTATCACCTGATCGACAGCAGAGGCCTGGCGGACTCGTTCCAGCGCCTGGTGCAGCAGGATATTCTGCCGTCTGACGCCGTGCATCGCCTCGACCTGCCCTCGCCGCCCAGCTCGCGCAGCTTGCGCGGGGAGATTCGTCAGTTCCGCCAGCACCTCAAGCGCGCCAGCTACGACGTCAACGATGGCGTGCGGGACAACGGTGGGTTCCGCGTCATTCCGCTGCTGGGCATCGGCAACAAGAACCCGCTGAGCAAAACCCTCTGCGACCTGATTGCCGCGACGAACGAGCAACTGACGCTGTGCACGCCGTACTTCAACATGCCGCTGGTGGTGAAGCGCGAGATCAACCGCGCGCTGAAGCGAGGTGTGAAGGTCGACATCATCATCGGCGACAAGACTGCCAACGACTTTTTCATTTCGCCGGAGGAGCCGTTCAAGGTGATCTCCGCGCTGCCGTATCTGTACGAGATCAGCCTGCGTCGTTTCATGCAGAAGCATCAGACGGCGATCGCCAAGCACCAGTTGAATATTCATTTGTGGAAAGACGGCGACAACACCTATCACCTCAAGGGCCTGTGGTCGGACGACCGCTACACCCTGCTGACCGGCAACAACCTGAACCCGCGGGCCTTTCAGCTGGACCTGGAAAACGCCGTGCTGATCGATGACCCCAAGGGCGAATGGCTGAAGCCACGCGCGCAAGAGATCGCGCTGCTGATGCGCGATACCCATCGGGTCGGCAAGTTCGACGAGCTCGACACCCTGAGCGAATACCCGGTCGGCGTGCGCACCTTCCTGCGCCGTGTCAGCCGGGTCCGCGTCGAGCGCCTGCTCTACCGGATTCTGTAAGCCCATGGGCAAAAGCACCGGCGTGCGCGCGCAACAGGCCGATCAGACCCGGGCGCGCATTCTCCAGGCGGCGATCACGGTGTTCACCCGCGACGGCTATTCCGGCGGGCGCATCGAGAAGATCTCCGCCGAAGCCGAGTCCAACGACCGGATGATTTATTACTATTTCGGCAGCAAGGAGAAGCTGTTCGTCAAAGTGCTTGAGCACACCTACGAGCAGTTCAACCGCGCCGAAAGCCTGCTGTCACTGGATCCGTCGACGCCGGTGGACACGCTGCGCCAGTTGGTGGCGTTCGTCTGGGACTATTACGTCAGCCACCCGGAATTCGTTGCCATCCTCAGCATCGAAAACCTGCACAAGGGCAAGCACGCGCGCCAGTCCGGTGAGCTGCGACGCCTGTCAGGCGAAGCCGTCGGCGTGCTCAGACCAATCATTGATGCCGGTCAGGCGCAGGGTCTGTTTCGGCAGGACCTCGACATCAAGCACGTGTATTTGATGATCGCGTCGCTGTGCTACTTCTATAACTCCAACCTGCACACCCTCAGCTCGTTCCTGGGTCAGGACATGGCGGCTGATGGGGAGCGCACGGACTGGTTGGCCTTTATTCAGGACTTGGTGATGCGCGGGGTGGCAAAGACCGCTCAGACGCCACACATCTAAACTGTGGGAGCGAGCTTGCTCGCGAAGAGGCCAGTACATCCGCTGATTATTCTGTGGTTGAGATACCGTCTTCGTGAGCAAGCTCACTCCCACAAAAGCCAGTACACCCGCTAGATATTTAGCGGTTGAAATGCAGTCTGTGGGAGCGAGCTTGCTCGCGAAGGCGCCGGTACATCCGCTGAATATTCTGTGGCTGAGATACCGCTTTCGTGAGCAAGCTCACTCCCACAGAGGCCAGTACACCCGCTAGATATTTAGCGGTTGAAATGCAGTCTGTGGGAGCGAGCTTGCTCGCGAAGAGGCCAGTACATCCGCTGATTATTCTGTGGTTGAGATACCGTCTTCGTGAGCAAGCTCACTCCCACACGGACTTTATTCAGCACAGGTCCAGCGCAGTCCCTGAAGAGTAAGTAAATCCCTCAGGCTTACCCAATCAGTGCGTTCCGGGATTGGCTTTCAAATGCGCCACCTTCTCTGACAACCCCGTCCACTGCGGTTCATTCGGCGCAAATCGGCTGCGCAGGTACGCCGCCAGGTCGCTGATCTGGGTGTCTGACAGGCTGTCCTTGAAGCCCGGCATGTAACCCAGATCTGCCGTCGCCGGCCTGTCTATTCCCTGCTGAATCACTTTGATCAGATTGTCCGGCAACGCGCTGTGGACATTGGTGTTGGTTGCCAGCGAAGGGCTCACGCCAAACAGCTTCGGCCCCAGACCGTCGGCATGACACCCCTGGCACGAGCCTTCGAACACCCGCTGGCCATTGCTCAACGACTGGGGCGAAACGCTGGGCATCTCTGCCAGACGAGTCGCCGTCGCCGGACGGGCATCAGCGCTGCCGGACGCCGGCTCATTCAACGCCGCCAGATACACCGCAATCGCCCGCACATCGCTCTTCGGCAGTTTCGCCAGTTCCGAGACCACCGGCCCCATCGGTCCTGCGGCCACACCGTGGGCATCGGAATACCCGCTGCTCAGGTAGTTGAACAACTGATCCTCGGTCCACGGCGTTGGCGCCTTCGACAGGCTGTTGAGCGCCGGCGCTTCCCAGCCGTCCACCGTGCCGCCCGCAAGAAACGACGTGCCGCCCTTCTCCGCCCCCAGCAGATCCCGGGGTGAATGACACGCTGCGCAATGCCCCAATCCATTGACCAGATACTGACCGCGATTCCACTGCGCGCTTTGCTGCGGCTGCGTCTGCACCTCGCCTTTGCGCAGGTACAAGGCATTCCAACCGGCCATCAACGGTCGCACATTGAAGGGGAAGCGCATGTCATTGGCGGGCTGTACCTGTTTTACCGGCGTCTGCGACATCAGGTACGCGTACAGCGCCTGCATGTCGGCGTCTTCGATATTTCTGAAGGCGGTGTAGGGAAACGCCGGATAAAGGTGTTTGCCATCGCGACTGATGCCGTCACGCATCGCCCTTTCGAACGCCGGATAGGACCAGTTGCCGATGCCGGTCTCCGGGTCCGGGGTGATGTTGCTGCTGTATAAAGTGCCGAATGGCGTCTGCATCGCCAGCCCGCCGGCATTGCTGGCGCCATTCGGGGCGGTGTGGCAGACCGCGCAATCGCCGACCGCTGCCAGCAAACGCCCGCGCTCCAGGGTCGCCGACGACCAGGTGCCCGATGAAGGCGGCGTGATCGGCGCGATTTCCCCACGCCAGGGTAATGCGGTCGCGGCCATGCCCAGCAGCGCACCGAACGCTGCGAACAACGAACCGAACAGCCATTTCGAACGTTTGGCTTTCGGCGATTGCGGGGGTTGGCTATTGGCCTGCGTGCCTGCGCTGTTCAGCGCGGCAAGAATGCGTTCCGCCGTGATCGGCAGCTCGCGAAAGCGAATCCCGGTAGCGTCATACACGGCATTGGCAATGGCCGCCGCGCTCGGCACCGACGCCGACTCACCGGCGCCCATGGGCGGCTCGGCCTGGCGCGGCATCATCATGACGTCGACTTTCGGCACTTCCGGGAACGTCAGAATCGGGTAGCCGCCCCACTCCTTGCTCGCCACCGTGGACTCCTCGAACGTCACCCGTTCCTTGAGCACGCGGCTGGTGGACTGAATGACGTTGCCGTGAATCTGATGCTGCACGCCCGCGGGGTTGACCATCATGCCGGCGTCGTGGCCGATCACCACCCGGGTCACCGAGACATCGCCGGTGTGCTTGTCGATCGCCACGTCCGCGACCCATGCCGCCCAGGCCGCGCCGAAGCCGGGAAACTTGCTGTGGATGTAGCGCGCGTAAGCAAAACCGCGCCCGCGCAAGACGCCGTCTTCTTGCGGGATCTGCATCGGTTGGGTGCGCGGCGCCCAGTCGGCCCGGGCGGCGGTGGCACGAACCAGTTCAGCAGCGCGCTCGTCGTGCAGATACCGAAGCCGGTACTCGACGGGGTCGACGCCGGCCGCGAAAGCCAACTCGTCGATGTAGGACTCGTGTGCAAAGGTATTGGGAAGCGCCGACACGCCGCGCATCCACGACGCCCGCACAATCGGCGCCATGTCGTGAATGGTGACGCGCATGTGCTCGATGTCGTAGGGCGGGATCGAGGTGCGATCGCCCATTTCGAACATCGTCGCCACCGGCTCCACGCGCCCGGTCAGCAGCAAGGCCAGGGTCGGCGAGTTGTTCGACGGGTAGCAGGTGCTGAAGTCATAACCGGCGATGCCGCCATCGGCATTAATCCCGCCGTCGACTTCCATCAATTGAGCGGTGCCTTTCGGCTCCCAGGCATGTTCCTGCTCACGGGTCAGTTGCACGCGCACCGGCCGGCCCACGGCGCGGGACAGCAGCACCGCGTCGGCGCAAACGTCGTCAGCGCAGTTGCGCCCGTAACAGCCCGCCGCTTCCATGCGGATGATGTCGATGCGCTCTTCCGGGTATTCCAGCAGCCAGGCCAGATCGGCGCGCAGCATGTGAGGGTTCTGCGTGCCGGACCAGACCCGAATGCCATCTTCGCTGTAGTCCGCCAGCCCGCACGAAGGTCCGATCGAGCCGTGAATCTGGTAGGGCCACAGATAGGTTCGCGTCATCCGCTCGCTGGCCTGAGCCAACGCCTCTTCGACATTGCCCTGATCGAGCACCACGCGCTCAATGCTCGGGTTGTCGCGAATCGCCTGCTCGATGTTGCTCATGTCCGGCAACTGATGCTGCCACGGCTTCCAGGTGACCTTGAGCTCGCGCGCAGCCTTGGCCGCCTGCTCTTCACGCATCGCCACTATGCCGACGAAGTCGCGAATGACCACCACGCGGACGATGCCGGGAATGTGCGCGATCGAAGATTCGTCGACGTCCAGCAGGCTGGTGCCGACGAATTCGCCGGTGTCGTAACCGGCGTAGGGCGGACGTACGACGCGGCCATGGAGCATGTCCGGCAAACGCATGTCGTGCACGTAGGTCAATTCGCCAGTGGCCTTGCCCGGAATGTCCACACGGGCGGCGCCCTGCCCCACCAGTTTGTAGTCCTCCAGCCGCTTGAGTGGCGCATTGCCGGAGATGCGCAACTCGACGCGCTGATCGACCAGCAGTTGGCCAAAGGTCAGTTCGCGCCCGTCCTGCGCCTTGATCGCCCCGCTTTCAATCACCAACGATTCCACAGCGACCGCCCAGCGCTGTGCGGCCTGCTGCAGCAGGTACCGCCGGGCCTCGGCGGCGGCATTGCGCAGCGGAATGGCGGAAATCTGCAGCGTGGCGCTGGCGATGGTCGCACCTTGATTCGGCGCACGCTCGGTGTCCCCCAGAATCATCGTCACCTGATCCATCTGCAGGTCCAGCTCTTCGGCGACGATCTGTGTCAGCGAGGTGCGGATGCCGGTGCCGAGGTCGACGTGGCCGTTGAAAGCGTAGACGCGGCTGTTCTGATCGATGGCGATGAACAGCCCCAGCTCCATGGGCCGGACCGTGGGCATGCCGCCTTTGGCCACCGGACCGGACGGCGGCAGGATGTCGTCGACGATCAACAGCACGCCGTTTTGGGCGAGCAATTCATCGCGCGTGGGCAAAGTCTGGGTCATTGGACGGGATCCGGGCTGGGCTGATGACGCGCGGCACGCATGACCGCACTCAGGATTTCCAGGTGCGTGCCGCAGCGGCACAGGTTGGCCGACAGTTCGTTGCGGATCTGCGCTTCGGTGGGGTGCGGGTTGCGGTCGAGCAAGGCTTTGGCGGTCATGATCATGCCGTTCATGCAGTAGCCGCATTGCGCGGCCTGTTCGTCGATGAAGGCTTGCTGCACCGGGTGGGGGCGGTTTCGCGAGCCGATGCCTTCCAGCGTGGTGATCTCACGCCCTTGCGCGCCCGCCAGCGGAAACACACAGGAACGTGCGGCGACGCCGTCGATGATCACCGTGCAGGCGCCGCACTCGCCCAGGCCGCAGCCGTATTTGGGCCCATTGAGGTGCAGGTCGTTGCGCAGGATCAGTAACAGCGGCGTGTCAGGCATTGCCGTGACGCGTGTGGCCCGACCGTTGACGTTCAGGGTCACGGTCTTCTCCGCCGCCCACTGTGGCTCGCTCGTGTCAGCCTTCATGTGTTACCCGCTGTAGCTTGCATTTGATGAAGTGATTACTTCATGAAACGAGAGCAGGAAGCATGCCAGCGAAGAAAAGGCTGTAGGACGTTGGAGTTTTGGCGGTGGGTTCAGTCGTTTCGACGTCGCGATTTGGCCGACTGAACATCGTCCATGTGGGAGTGAGCTTGCTCGCGAATGCAGTGGATCAGGCACATAAATGTCGCGGGCAGATCGTGTTCGCGGGCACGGGCGCTCCTAAAAGGGTGCGTCAGCCGGCGTTATTCATCACCCTCGTCGATCAGTTTGCGCAGCAGAAACAGCACAGCCACACGCTCGGCAGGATTGAGTTTGCTCAGGGTCAGTTCACTGATCTGCGCGGCGCGGGGCACGGTTTCCTGCACTAGATGCAGGCCACTGTCGGTCAGGCTGCAGATGACTTTGCGGCGATCCTGCGGGTCCGGCTCAAGGCTGATCAGGTCCCGGGCTTTCAGGCGATCGACGATGCCGCGAATGGTGGCCTGGTCCACGGCGGTGGCCTTGACCAGCTCAGTCTGGGAGCTGGGGCCGTGATCGCGCAGCGCACACAACGTCACGAATTGCACTGCCGTGAGCTGCGAATCACCGACGTTCTGCTGGAAGATCGCCAGATGCCGCTGATAGGCCTTGCGCAGCAAATGGCCCACTTGCTCGGAGAAGGTGTAGGACGAGTTATTGTTGGAAGGGTTGTCAGTGGACACGGATGGCTCGTTCGGCAGGATCTGGGAAGTGGTGGCTACAGTAACGTTTGCGGGGGTTGAGGGGAATCTTCGGAACGAGCGTGTTTTATCGCGCCAGAGATGCGCGTATGGATAAGGCGATATCGACTGTAGGAGCGTGGCTTGTCCCGCGATCTGGCGCGCAGCGGCAGTGATATTGCCAACGCGGTGCGTCAGTAAGAGCGCGATTGTCGGGTTTACGGCTGCTGCGCAGCCGATCGCGGGACAAGCCACGCTCCTACAGGTCCGCGGTGGGATGTATATCTGCCTCAGGCCTTTGAAGCCTCTGGGGCCACCACTTCGCCTGCCAGCACCACGGCCTGGTCGTCCAGATATATGTCACAACGGCGAAGCGGGATATCCAGGTGACACGGCGTTTTGCGTGTGCCGCCGACCTCGGTGTTCGGCCCCGTGGAGAACAGGAAATTGCCGTAGAACGCCCGGGCGTCCATGCACATGCCGTCGTTCTTGTCGTGCAGGCCCATGGCCGTCCATTGGGCGCGGGGTTGCAGGCCCCAGCCGATGTGGGAAATGCCGTAGACCTCCGGATCATTGAAGTACTTCAGGTACTCGCGCAGGTACTCCGCCTCGAATCCACCGTGAATCCCGGTGATAAAACCCTTGTCGATTTCCAGCGTGATTTGCTCGCGGGAATAGGTTTTGAACGGCAGCACGATATCGCCGACATCAATGACCAGCGTGCCCTCGGCGGTCTCTTCGTTGGGCCAGGAAAACAGGAAGCCGCTGGGCCAGTGATCCCAACGGCCCGGCTCGTCGGCGAAACCGTATTCGGTGACGGAAGGGTATTGCCCCAGTTGCGCACGGAAATCGCTGCCGGCGCGGGACTTCACCTGAATCGAGCGCGCCGCTTTCAACACCTGTTCGGCGGCCTGCACCCGCTCCTTGTCGGCCACTGTCGGCAGCATCCGCGCCAGCACTTCAGGGGGCTCGACCGCCAGCAGGATCCGCGTGCCGGTCTTGAGGATCTGCTCCTGCTCCGGCGAATGCAGCAGCATCATCGTGTCGACGATCAGGTCAGCCGCCTCCAGGGCACGTTGCGCCGCGATGTTGCCGGTCAGCGCGGTGTCGCCGCAGTAGGCGGTCATGTCATTGCCCATGGCTTTGGGGTGATTAAACGACGGCAGCTCGACCGCATACACCTTCGCGCCAAGGCGTTGGGCGGCGTCCATGGCCGCGCGCACCGTGCGCCCATCGGAGTAGTGGCTCTTGAGCACCGCCACGCTCTGGGTCGCGTCCACTTTCGACAGTTTCAGCACGTGTTCGAACATCTGGGTCAATTCGCAATCGCTAACCGGCATCTCTTCTCTCCTCTCGGGGGATGACCGGTCGGATGCACCATTGCAAGGCGTCGCGCATCAGACCAGTGCATTTTTTAAAGCGTACACACTTATTTAAAGCGATAAGACATCAATCCGGACGCCGCTGCAATAGGCACGCCACTATGTTACCTAACCACACAGATACCCGTATATATGGGTTACAGCGAGTGACATGTCTGTTTGCGACACCTCCGGCCGTTTCTGGAAATATCGGTTCACTTTTAAAAATATCAGCGTATACACTTTAAAAACCCAGCGACGCGACAGCCCTTCTTCGCCTCGCCGTCATCCAGAGCTCCTGTCATTCAGAGCTCATGAAACACAAAGGAATGCGCGCCATGCCAACCACGCAAAAAATCGCCATCGTCGGATCCGGTCTGGGGGGCGCTGCGGCTGCAACGCTGTTGCAGAAAGCCGGTTTCCACGTCGACATCTACGAGCAGGCCCCCGCGTTTTCACGCATCGGTGCCGGGATCCACATGGGCCCGAACATCATGAAAATCTTCCGGCGCATGGGCATCGAGCAACAGCTGAGCGACATGGGTTCGCACCCGGATTTCTGGTTTAGCCGCGACGGTGCGACCGGCGACTACCTGTCGCGCATCGCCCTGGGCGAGTTCTCCCTCAAAGAGTACGGCGCGGCCTACATCACCGTGCACCGCGGGGACTTGCATGCGCTGCAAATGTCGACGCTGGCGCCCGGCAGCGTGCATTTCAGCAAATGCCTGACCACGCTGGAGGAACGCGACAACGGCGTGCGCCTGAACTTTGCCGACGGCACCCACGCCGACGCGGACATCGTGATCGGCGCCGACGGCATCAATTCGAAGATCCGCGAAGAGCTGCTGGGCCATGAGAAACCGCTGTACAGCGGCTGGGTCGCCCACCGTGCGCTGATCCCCAGCGAGTTACTCACCAAGTACAACCTGGAGTTCGAGAACTGCGTGAAATGGTGGAGCGAGGACCGTCACATGATGGTTTATCACACCACCGGCAAGCGCGATGAGTACTACTACGTCACCGGCGTGCCCCATGCGGCGTGGGATTTCGAGGGCAACTGGGTCGACAGCAGCCGGGACGAAATGTACGAAGCCTTCGCCGGCTACCACCCCACCGTGCAGGCCCTGATCGAGTCCACCGACAGCGTGACCAAGTGGCCGCTGCTCAACCGGAACCCGCTGCCCCTGTGGAGTCGCGGCCGCCTCGTTTTGCTCGGCGATGCCTGCCACCCGATGAAGCCGCACATGGCCCAGGGCGCCGGCATGGCCATTGAAGACGCCGCGATGCTCACCCGCTGCCTGCAGGAAACCGGCCTCAGCGACTACCGCACCGCGTTCCAGCTCTACGAAACCAATCGCAAGGAACGCGCCTCTCGCGTGCAAGCGGTTTCCAACGCCAACACCTGGCTGCGCACCCAGGAAGATCCGGCCTGGGTCTACGGCTATGACTTGTACGGCCAGGCGCTGAAATCGGGGGTGGCGGCGTGAGCACATTCATTCATGGCGGCAACGTCCAGGCCAACGGTATCCGTCAGCATTACCTGCGCTACGGCGGCGACACACATTCGGGCAAACCGGCGCTGATCCTGATTCCGGGCATCACCAGCCCGGCGATCACCTGGGGGTTCGTTGCCGAGCACCTGGGCCAGTTCTTCGACACCTACGTGCTGGACGCCAGGGGTCGCGGGCTTTCTTCCACGGGGCCGGATCTGGATTACAGCGTCGACACCTGCGCCGATGACATCGGTGCGTTCGCCGCCGCCATGGGCATCGATAGCTACCACCTGGCCGGTCACTCGATGGGCGCACGTTTCGCCGTACGGGCGTCGATTCGTTGTTCCCAAGGACTGAAAAGCCTGGTGCTGATCGATCCACCGGTGTCCGGTCCGGGGCGTCGAGAATACCCGGCGAAGTTGCCGTGGTACGTCGACTCCATCCGCCAGTCGCAACAGGGCATGAGCGCCGAGGACATGCGCACGTTCTGCCCGACCTGGACCGAGGAGCAGTTGCAGTTGCGTGCCGAGTGGCTGCACACCTGCTACGAACCGGCAATCGTCCGCGCCTTCAATGACTTCCATGACGTGGATTTCCATCAGGACCTGCCGAATCTTCCGGTCCCTGCCCTGCTCATCGTCGCTGAGCGTGGGGGTGTGATTCAGGCGGAAGATGAGGCCGAGATCCGACAGCTGCAACCGAACATTCTGATCGCGCGAGTGGAAAACGCCGGGCACATGATTCCGTGGGACAACCTGCCGGGGTTCTTTGCCGCGTTCGGCGATTTCCTGGGCACGCCGCTGACCTGACGGTCCTTGCTTATAACGATGAACAGGAGAACCCAATGACCGATTCACAAAGCGCGGACGCCAACTATCAGGGCGTCTGGGGCAATCGCATCGGTTTTGGTGCGAAACCGGCCTTGCTGATGATCGACTTCATGCAGGGCTACACCCAACCCGGTGCACCTTTATATGCGCCGGGTGTGGTCAGCGCCGTGGCCGAAAGCGTCGAGCTGCTGGCCTGCGCACGGGAACACGGCATCCCGGTGGTGCACACCAATATCCGCTACCACCCCACGCATTTCGCGGACGGCGGCATGTGGGTGAGAAAAGCGCCGGTGATGAAGGACATGGTCGAAGGCAATCCGCTGGCCGCGTTCTGCGAGGCCGTGCAGCCATTGCCCGAAGAGGTCGTCATCAGTAAGCAGTACGCCAGTTCGTTCTTCGGCACCTCACTGGCATCAATGCTGCACGCCCAAGGCATCGATACCGTCGTGCTGGCCGGTTGCTCCACCAGCGGCTGTATCCGGGCAACCGCGGTGGATGCCGTGCAGCACGGTTTCCGGACCATCGTCGTGCGCGAGTGCGTGGGCGACCGTCACCCCGATCCCCACGAAGCGAACCTGTTCGACATCGACAGCAAGTACGGGGATGTGGTTGGTAAGCAGGAAGCCATAGAGCAGTTGCGGGCCGTGAGCTCCAAACGTTAAGCCGCAAGCTGCAAGCTGCAAGTGAAGCGCACGCGTTCCCCTCTTGCAGCTTGAAGCTTGTGGCTTGCCGCTGAAGTTCGCAGCCTGCCTCACCCATATCAGAACACCGCAAACACAGGCAAAATCAGCCGCCGCCGCGCTCACCGGTCGAAGAACCGCCAGGAGACACCCATGCCCTCTGCGAATGTAGAAACCTCCGCGAACTTAACCGCGGACCCGATCAAAGCGCTGTACACCAAGATCACCTGGAAGCTCATCCCCTTCCTGTGTTTCTGCTACCTGGCCGCGTACCTGGACCGCATCAACATCGGCTTCGCCAAGCTGCAGATGCTCGACCAGTTGCACTTCAGCGAGACCGCGTTCGGGCTCGGCGCCGGGCTGTTTTTCGTCGGTTATATCCTGTTCGAAGTGCCGAGCAACCTGGTGCTGGAAAAGGTCGGCGCGAAAATCTGGATCGCGCGGATCATGATCACCTGGGGCTTGCTGTCGTCCTGCACGCTGTTCGTCAGCACGCCGACGCAGTTCTACGTGCTGCGCTTTTTGCTCGGCGCCGCTGAAGCGGGCTTTCTGCCGGGGGTGCTGTTTTACCTGACCACCTGGTTCCCGACCTATCGCCGGGGTCGCATCATCGCGCTGTTCATGATCGGCCTGCCGCTTTCCAGCGTCATCGGCGGCCCGCTGTCGGGCTGGATCATGGGCCATTTCGACCAGACGGCCGGGCTGCGCGGCTGGCAGTGGCTGTTCTTGATCGAGGGCATTCCCAGCGTGCTGCTGGGGGTGATGACGTTCTGGGCGCTGCCGAATAACCCGAAAGAAGCCAAATGGCTGAACGGCGCCGAGCGAACCTTGCTGGAAGGCGAACTGCGCCTGGACGATGCCGAGGGCAAGGACAGTAAGCACAGCTTTCGCGACGGGTTTTTCAATCTGAAAGTGTGGATGCTGGGCGGCATCGATTTCTCGATCTTGCTCAGCGCCTACGCCATGGGCTTCTGGATGCCGACGTTCATCAAGAACGCCGGGGTCACCGACACCTTCCACATCGGTGTGTTGACGGCATTGCCCAGCGTGGCGGCGCTGATCGGCATGCTGATGATCGGCGCCAGCTCCGACCGTCGTCGTGAACGTCGCTGGCACATCATCGTGCCGTTCTGGATCGGCGCCGTGGCCATGGCCGCCAGCCCGTTCTTCACCCATAACCTGGTCGCGACCGTCGCGCTGTTCGCCGTGGCGTCGGCCGCGATCATTGGCGCCGTGCCGGTGTTCTTCAGCCTGCCGGCCACATTCCTCAAAGGCCGGGCGGCAGCGACAGGGTTTGCGTTGGCCTGCTCGCTGGCGAACGTTGCGGGATTGGTGAGCAACTCGATGATGGGCATCGCCATCGATGTCACCGGCAGCAGCGCCGGGGCGTTGTGGTTCTTTGCCGGGTGCCTGATTCTGAGCAGTTTTCTGGTGGTGGCGTTGCCGGCGAAGCTGGTGAACAGATAATCAGATCTAAATCCTGTAGGCGCGTGGCTTGTCCCGCGATCGGCGACGCAGTCGTCGTGTATCCGGTAGATGCGGTGTATCAGGTGCAAAGGGCGTCTGACTTTACGACTGCTGCGCAGCCGATCGCGGGACAAGCCACGCTCCTACACTGCTAATCGCATTCATCCAATAACAACGGTGGAAACCGCTCATGCAGGCGTTTGTGAAAAGCTGTGCCCTGGCCCTGACGCTGGGACTGTCCGCGACCTCCTTGCAGGCCGCGGAAAAGGTCATCTTCGACACCGATTTCAACGTGCTCAACGACGACGGCCAGGCCTTCATCATGCTGGCGCAACTGCACGCGCAACAGCGCATCGATCTGCTGGGCATGACCCTTGTCAGTGGCAACGCGTGGGTCGATCAGGAGCAGGTCGATGCGCTGAAGGCGGTCGAGCGCATGGGCGTGGAAAAGGACATCGGCGTGTACTCCGGCGCGGCCTACCCGCTGCTGCACGACTTCGCCACCTATGAACAGGAAAAAGCCCTGTTCGGCGCAGGCTGGCCGGGGGCGTTCAAGACCCCGCGCCCGACCTCGGCCTCACAATTGGTTTCGCCGCCGGACGGGCTGGCTACGCACACTGCATTGCGCAGTAAATCCGCCGCGCAGTTCATCGTCGACAGCGTGAAGGAAAACCCTCACGAAGTGACCCTCCTGGCCGTTGGCCCGTTGACCAACATCGCGCTGGCGATTCGCAGCGCGCCGGAAATCGTGCCGCTGATCAAACGCATCGTGTACATGGGCGGCGCCATCGAGATCCCCGGCAACACGACGCCAGCGGCGGAATTCAACTGGTGGTTCGACCCCGAGGCGGCAAAAATCGTCCTGCGCTCGCCCATCGAGCACGTGATTTTCCCCAATGATGTCTGCGAAAAGGTCATCTTCGACGCCTCGGTCTACACAAGCATCGTCGCCAGCAAAGGCGTGATTCCCGACCTGTACAAAGCGGTGCTTGGGCCTGAGTTCGACAAGGACCCGAACCATCACAGCTTCACCTGGGACAGCCTGCCCGCGCTGTACCTGGTGCATCCGGAACTGGTCACTGAGTCGAAAGACCTGTGGGTCGACGTCGACGCCCACTTCGGACCGGATTACGGCCGCTCCATGGGCTACAAGAAGGGCGCGCCCGTCGGCACGCAGAAGGCGAAAGTGGTGTACGCCGTGGACCAGAAAAAGTTCTGGGACGCCTACGTAGATCTGGTCACTTTGCCTGCGCCGGTCAAACGCTGATCGCCTCATTTCGCGCCGATGATATGAAACGGCCCAACCGGCGGTAGGCAGCGTCAGCCGATCAGGGTCATCAGCTGCTGGCGCTGGGCATCGGTGAGCAAAGGCCCTCTGGCGGCTTCGGCGTTTTCCTTCATGTATTTCGGATTGCCCGTACCGGGGATCGCGCACGTCACCGCCGGGTGTGAAATCAGAAACTTCAGCGCCAGTTGCGCCCAGCTCCTGGCATGCACTTCCCCCGCCCAGCCCGGCAGGGGTTTGTTGCGCAAGCGGCCGAGCAGACTGCCGCCACCAAAAGGCCGATTGCAGATCACCGCCACCCCGCGCTCACGACACAGCGGCAACAACCGCGCTTCGACAGCGCGATCGTCCAGGGCGTAATTGATCTGCAGGAAATCGAAAGCGTCGGCCTTCAGCGCGGCTTCCACCTCGGCGTAGGCCGACGGGGTGTAGTGCGTCAGGCCGATGTAGCGAATGCGCCCTTGTTCTTTCCACTGACGCAGCGTCGGCAAGTGGGTTTTCCAGTCCAGCAGGTTGTGAATCTGCATGAGGTCGATGCGCTGGGTCTGCAGCAGCCGGAACGAGGCTTCCATCTGGGCAATGCCTTCATCGCGTCCCCGGGTCCAGACCTTGGTCGCCAGAAAAGCCGGCGACGACGGCTGATGGATCGCCAGCGACTCGCCGGTGGTTTCCTCGGCGCGGCCGTACATCGGCGAACTGTCGATCACCCTGCCGCCGGCGTGGAACAGCTGGTCCACCACGGCGGGCAGCAGTTTGTACGCGTCGCTGCCGGGCTCGACATCGAACCCGCGATACGTGCCGAGACCGATCATCGGCAATGCTTCGCCGCTGGATGGAATGTCTCGCGTGAGCATGTTCCGTTCTCCAGATTGGCCGGGCGAAGGACCGGGTTGCGGCGCTTCGGATGCCTGCGCATGGCGACTGACGGCGTCAAACACCAGCGCCGCCGAGGCACCGGCTGCCAGGGTGAGCAGTCTTCTGCGGGTGAGCGGGTGTGGGTCGGTCACGGGCATCTCTCCGGGTCGGGCTGACGTGAACGCACAGTGATTGATCGACCCCACGCGGCCGGCCTCGGTTCAAATCCGCAGGACCATCAGCGCCTGCACTGGCCTCTTCCCGGCTAAAGCCGGTCCCACTAAAAAGCAGCGCGTGCATCCAGAGGCACCCCGGCGGCGGCGTAGGACCGGCTTCAGCCGGGAAGCTCTTGATCTGCGCAGCGCTTTTGGTCTTCACAGTCTGCCTCCGGGCAGACGCTCTTGATCTCTGCAGATACTGCGACCATCTGCGCAGATCGCGGGAACGCTGGGCAGCCCCATGCGTCACAACTGCATCTTGAACACTGGAGCACACGAAATGAAAACCGTCATCACCCTGAACGAACTCGCCAACGCCGACCTTCGCCCCTACACCGAAATCTGGCTCACCTCGCCAACCGCCGTGCGCGAACCCCACCACACCAATGACGAACTGTGCCTGTGGCGCGCCAATCAAGTCTTCTCCCACGACATGCTCAGCGAAGGCACCCATGGCCAGAACGTGATGCCCGTCTGGCTCGTCGTCGACAACATTGATAACCCCGACCAAGTCCTGGAGGTCGAAACCCAAGTGCGTGAACGCCTGCTGACCGCCGGGCTTGAGGGAGAGTTTTATCCCGCTGAAGTGGGCGAAAGGATCGACGGGGTCAAGTGATTTAACGTCGCGGTGGCGACTTGCGCCGCAGCCTGACCCACCATATCGACGCCTGATCCGATGCCTCAAGCTGGCGGCGTTGCGCCCAGGCGTTTCCACATCGGTTTGGTCAGGCGCTGGGTGTGCTTGTAACCGGCCCACGGATCCGCCTTCAGCTTGCGCAACCGCTGCTGCAGATTGGCGATGTTCCACTGCGCCGAGGACTTCACCTCCGTCAGCTCATCACGGCTGATGGGCACCGACACTGGCAACCCTGGCCGCGCCCTTGCCGAATAGGCCACCACGGTGCTGGCGCCGCGGCTGTTGCGCAGGTAATCGATGAAAATCTTTCCGACGCGGTTCTTCGGCCCGGACGTCGCAGTGAATCGGTCCGGCAACTCCCGCGACATGAATTGCGCCAGCGCCTTGGCGAAGGCTTTGACCGACTCCCAATCGGCCCGACGCGCCAGTGGCACGACGATGTGCATACCCTTGCCGCCACTGGTCTTGACGTACGCGTCCAGGCCCAGCTCATCAAGGGTCGACAGCGTCAGTTGCGTGGCTTCGATCATGCTGCGCCAAGGCAACTGGTCGTCCGGGTCGAGGTCGAGAACGAAGTGGTCCGGCAGCTCGATCTGATCATAGGTCGCGCCCCAGGTGTGCAGCTCGATGGTGCCCATCTGCGCCGCGCCGACCAGTGCCTTGACGCTGTCGATCTCCATCAACCGCGCGTGGCCGGGGTCGAGCTTGGGGTCTAGCTGCTTGATATTGGGGATCGCCATGCGCTCGGAATGCTTCTGGAAAAACTGCTCGCCTTCCACGCCCTCGGGGCAACGCAGCAGCGCCACGGGACGGTGGTCGAGGTGCGGCAGAATCCAGTCGGCCACTGACTCGTAATACTGCGCCAGCTCGATCTTGTGCAAACCGCTCTGCGCATCAATCACCCGTTCGGGATGGCTGACCATCACGCCGGCCACTTCGATGCGGTCTTTGCCAGCGCGCTTACGGGTCGGGCTGGATTTCTCGGCGCCAGCATTGTCACCGGCCCCGGACTTCTTCGCGGGCGCTGAGGCCTTGGCGGCACGGGGCTTGAACGGCGCTTTGATGTCCTTCGGCGGTATCGGGTGCTCGTGGACCACTTCGCTGGCCGGCTTGTCTCTGCGCAACGAGACAAACGCCGAATGACGGATGATGCCGTCGCGGGTCCATTCGCCGAACTCGACTTCCGCCACCAATGTCGGCTTTATCCAGTGCACGCCCCGGGCCTGGGCGCTCGTCACTTTTTTCTCCAGGGGCGATGTGTCCTGTTCCAGCGGCTTCATCTGCTCGAGCAAGTCGCCGAGCATTTGCTGGTTGAACCCGGTGCCGACCCGGCCGGCATACACCAGGCCGGCGCCCTCCTCGTTCACCGCCAACAGCAGCGCGCCAAAACCGTTGCGCGCGCCCTGGGGTTTAGTGAAGCCGACAACGACGAACTCCTGCCGCAACTTGCACTTGAGCTTGATCCAGTCGGCATTGCGACTGGACTGATACACGCTACCGGCACGCTTGCCAATGACGCCTTCGAGGGACATCAGACTGGCGCTCTCGATGATGTCGCGATGGCCTGCCGAGAAGGCTTCGGAGAACCGCAGCAGGCCTTTTTTCTGTCGCCCAAGGACTTTCTTCAGCGCCGCGCGACGGTCTTCGACGGGCGTATCGCGCAAGTCTTCCCCGTTCAGAAAAGGCACGTCAAACAGGTAATAAATGATGTCCATGCTGCGGTCGATGTCGAACGCATTCTGCAACGCCTGAAAATCCGGCAACCCGGCGTCATTGAGGACCACGACTTCGCCGTCCAGCCAGGTGTTGTCCAGCTTCAGACCGCCAATGGCCTTGGCCTGCAGCGGCAGGCGCTCGGTCCAGTCGTTGCCGTTGCGGGTGAGGAACTTCACCTCGCCGTCGATGATCCGCGTCAGTATCCGGTAGCCGTCGTACTTGATCTCGTAGAACCATTTGCCTTCGGGCGGCGCGTCCATCAGCGTCGCCAACTGCGGCGAGAGCTTGGCCGGCACGCCTTTCTGTTTGGGCGACGGTGCTCTGGCTTTCTTTTCCACTGGCTTTTTTGCGGGCTTCGTACTGGCCGAAGTTTTACTGGCGGGTTCAGGCGCCGCCGATTGACGTTTGGCGTTCTTGGCCGGGTTACGTCCCTCGCCCACCGTTGCGCCACTGACCACGCTCTCAGGTTTGTCGACGACGATGTCGTAGTCTTCGCCCGCGCGCACGGCGTCGTCCTTTTCCTTGATCAACAGCCACTGCTCCTTGTCGCTGTTGCCCGGCAAACGGGTCCGTACCAGCGCCCAGTCACCGGTGAGTTTTTCGCCGATCAGGGTGAATTTGAGCTTGCCCGCCTTGTAGGTTTCCTGCGGGTCGCCGTGGGGCTGCCAGATGCCCCGATCCCAGACGATCACGTCGCCGGCGCCGTATTCGCCCTCGGGAATGCTGCCCTCAAAGCTGCCGTAGTCCAGCGGGTGGTCTTCAACGTGCACCGCCAGGCGCTTGTTTTTCGGGTCCAGACTCGGCCCCTTCGGCACCGCCCAGCTTTTCAGCGTGCCCTCCAGCTCAAGGCGAAAGTCGTAGTGCAGATTGCGCGCATCGTGCTTGTGAATGACGAAACTCAGCGCCTTGCCTTTCTTGCTTCGCGTCTTGCCCTCGCCTTCGGCCGGCTCGGACGTGACATCGAAGTTGCGCTTGCGGGTGTATTCACTCACAGGTTTTGCCATGACGATGAACCTCTGCGCATTGGAACGCTGCATCTTTTAACGCTACAACACGACTCGCGTTCAAGAGGCCTTGGTGGTCTTCTTCCGGGGCGGTGCACGGCGCTTTGCCGGCGCATCGTCCTTGGACTCGGCTTTGCTTTTGCTGGCCGGTTTGGCTTTTGCAGGTGCCTTGGCTGCGCCGCTGCGACCTCCCAGACTGCGCTTGAGCAGCTCGGTCAGGTCGATGACATCAGCCGACTTGCGCTCGGTGTCGCCGGCGTCAGTCTCGACGTTCTCGATCTTGCCTTCGCGGGCCTTGGTTTCCACCAGCGACATGATCTGATCCTGGAAGGTGTCGCGGTACTCGTCGGCGTCCGGCGTCCACTCGGTGCTCATGTCCTTGATCAGGCGCTTGGCCATGTCCAGTTCGCTCTTGCTGAGCTTGACGTCGGTGGCTTCCTTGGGGAGTTCGAGGCTGTCCAGCCCGCGCACTTCCGAAGGCCAGCGCAGCAGCACGAGCACGATTGCCGATTCCAGCGGCATCACCGCCGCCAGGTGCTGACTGGTGCGAATCACCACATGGGCCAGCGCCACCTTGCCGGTGTCGACCAGCGACTGGCGCAACAGCGCGTAAACCTTTTCGCCGCGCTTGTCGGGGGCCAGGAAATAAGGCGTGTCGATGTGCTGGAGCGGAATCTGATCGCTGTCGACGAAACCGAAAATGTCGATGGTCTGGGTCGATTTCGGGTGCGCCGAGCGAATCTCGTCCTCGCTGATCACGACGTATCGCCCCTTCTCGTACTGCACGCCCTTGACGATGTTTTCTTTATTGATCTCCTTGCCGGAGACCTTGTTGATGCGCTTGTAACCGACCGGGTCCATGCTGCGCTTGTCCAGCCAGTCGAAATCGACACCTTGCCGGGACGTCGCCGACACCAGCGCCACAGGAATATGCACCAGCCCAAAACTGATCGCGCCTTTCCAGATTGCCCGAGGCATAGTTTGTATTTCCGATGGGGTGTGAGGGGGTATGTGTAAGCAGTGACCGGAGCGCACGCGGAAAAGTTTCGGCCGAACGACCGGAGCGTCACTCTTATCAGGGGCTGCCCGGCTTATGGGCAGTCATGGTCTCGGGCCGCAAGCCGCGCTGATCAACGCTGCGCGATTGCCCAGCGGCCCCTTCTTAACGCAATGAAAAAGCGTTAACCTCGCGCCACTCTATTCTGCACGCCGTACCAGAGCCGTCTCTGTCAGGCCTGCGACCTCACCGGTATCCCCATGACCTCCAGTTCCCCCGCAATCCACGGCGCCACGATGACCAAGGGCCTGGCGATGCTGTTCGCCTTCTGCTGCGGCGCGATCGTCGCCAACCTGTATTACGCCCAGCCCATCATTGGCCTGATTGCGCCGGACATCGGGCTGTCCGGCACCCTGGCCAGCTTCATCGTGTCGCTCACCCAGATCGGCTACGCCCTTGGCCTGTTCTTCCTCGTGCCGCTGGGCGACTTGCTGGAAAACCGTCGCCTGATGATCGTCACCACCGGCGTCGCCATTCTCAGTCTGCTCAGCGCCGCGTTCGCGCAAACGCCCAATCTGTTCCTGATCGCCTCGCTGCTGGTGGGTTTCAGCTCGGTGGCGGTGCAGATTCTGGTGCCACTGGCCGCCAACCTGGCGCCGGAAGAAACACGCGGGCGGGTGGTCGGCAGCATCATGGGCGGCCTGCTGCTGGGGATTCTGCTGGCCAGGCCCGCTGCCAGTCTGATCGCCGACCACTTCGGCTGGCGCGCGGTGTTCGGCACGGCGGCCGCGGTGATGCTGCTGATCAGCGTGGTGCTGGCGACCACCATTCCCAAACATCAGCCGACGCACACTGCCACCTATGGCCAGTTGCTCAAATCATTATGGACCCTGCTGCGCAAACAGCCGGTCCTGCGCCAGCGCGCGTTCTATCAGGCCTGCATGTTTGCCACCTTCAGCCTGTTCTGGACCGCCGCGCCGCTGGAACTGGCAGGCAATCACGGCCTGTCGCAAAGCCAGATCGCCCTCTTCGCCCTGGTCGGCGCCATTGGCGCTATCGCCGCCCCCATCGCCGGCCGCCTGGCCGATGCCGGACACACCCGGGTCGCCAGCCTGTGCGCGATGCTATTCGCCGCATTGAGCTTTCTGCCGAGCCTGATCGAACCGGCATACGCCGTGATTGGCATGGCAGTGACCGGGGTCATCCTCGATTTCTGCGTGCAGATGAACATGGTCCTCGGCCAGCGTGCGGTTTACGCCCTCGACGCCAAAAGCCGCAGCCGGCTCAATGCGCTGTATATGACCAGCATCTTTATCGGCGGCGCGATTGGTTCGGTGGTGGCGAGCGCGCTGTATGACCATGGTGGCTGGGTCTGGATTGTGATCGTGGGGAGCGTGTTTGCGGTGTTGGCGTTGTTGGGTTTTTTGAAGAACTCACGGCCATGAAGAACGGAGCACGGCACGCGGAGGATGCTTAGACCAAAGGCGTGAGGCGCTGCTCGCCGCCCAAGAAAAAACCGCCAATTCGGCGGTTTTTTTGTGAAGAGTCAGCCCCTGAAACCAGCCATGGGGCCAGTGGGTTCAAGGTCTCTTTCAATCTCGAGCGCTCCGCGCAGAAAGTGCATCTGCGAGGGGATTATTTCAACAGCGCGCTTGCGCGCTTCGGCACTGAATTCCGTCATTTCCCGAATCTTGGCCTTGCGTTTTTTGATGTTCATAACGTGCCCTCTCGCCATACATCCATAGCGCAGATTATGGCGGTAGCGCCGCGCCTCTGTGCGGTAACTATTTATAGCGAATGCATTTTTCGCGACCACATCACACATCAACCGCAACGCGGCTCTCTGCACGCTTGGCTCCCCGGCTAATCAGCCCCCTTGACCCTCAACTCGCGTTCCAGCCAGCGTTTCAAATCCGCCACCTCAGCCGTTGTAATCGTATGCCCTGCCCCGGCGTAGGAATGAAATTCCGGAACGATCAGCAGATTCTCCAGCACGGCTTTGGCATCCGTCGCGCCAGAGTAAGCCACGCGGGTGTCGGCCGAGCCGTGGCCGATAAACACTTTCAGCGATTTCAGGCGCTCATCAGGTTTCAAACGTGAATGGAGGGACGCGAGAATCTTGCCGCTCAAGGGTGCGATGCCGTGAACCAGTTCCGGGTATTGCAGGCCGATCTGATAGCTCATCATCGCGCCCTGGCTGAAGCCGACCAGGATCACTTTATCGGGCTGGGTCTGGTATTTCTCGGTGGCCTGCTGGATGAAGGTCCGCAGCAAGTCGGTGCTTTTGTCGACGTCGCTGGTCACGCCCTCGTATTCGGCCTGATCGGTGTCTTGGGTGAACCACTTGTAGCCGCCGCCGTCGACTTCCTGCGGCGCACGCACGGAGAGGTAGGTGTAGCTCGAGGAGAGATCGTTTTTGATATCGAGCAAGTCGCGCTCGTCGCTGCCGTAGCCGTGCAGGAAAATGATCAGGGGTTTGTCTTTCGATTCAGCGGGCGCCGCTGCCACGTACGGCAGCGCCAGATCGGTGAGCAGCGCAGGTTCTGCGTGGGCCATGCCAGTGAACATGCACAGCAGCGCGGCGAAAAATTTCATCATGGGGGTGAGCCTTTTTTGCGAAAAACGTCGGGCTCATCATACGCAGCATGTCGCGAATGTCAGCCCGTGAGTGTTCGATCAGAGCTGTCGGCGGGCTGTATGGGAGCGGGTTTTCATCTTGGCCGGGGATGGGCAATACGTTCAGGCTCGAAGTACAACGGAACGGCCGAATACCCGTTGCGGTCTAGGGATAAGCACATCAGCCCGTCGCCGAACCAAGGAGCACCCGTGAATATTTTTGAAGCCCTGAGAGAAAGTCATGACCGGCAACGCGGCTATGCCGATGCCTTGATCCAAACCCATGGCGACAGCAAGGAACGCGTCGAAGCCTACAAACAGCTGAAAGCGGAGCTGCAGGCCCATGAAACCGCCGAAGAGCGCTTCTTTTATATCCCGTTGATGCAGTTCGACAACGGCATCGACCTCAGCCGCCATGCCATTTCCGAGCACCATGAAATGGACGAAATGATGGAAGAACTCGACGAGACCGATATGTCCAGCCCCTCATGGCTGGCGACGGCCAAGAAGCTGTCGGAGAAAGTCCACCACCACCTCAAGGAAGAAGAGCAAAAGTTCTTCCAGTCGGCGGGTAAGCTGCTGGACGACAAGCAGAAAGAGTCGCTGGCCAGTGAGTATCAGAAGGAGTACGAGGAGCAACTGGCTGAAGCCTGAGCCGCTCTGAATGCTGAAAGCCCCGATTCTTCGGGGCTTTTTTTTGGCTGCGTTTTCTGCCGTGTGTTCTTGTTCGCGATGCAGTGTTTCTGGTGAAGACCCGCTGGGTGCTGTCTTGGCGGTGTGCGCAGGAAGTTGCGCACCCGTTTGTTGGAAATGGGGCGATTGACCGGCGGGAGGCCACGTAGTTTGTGGCGTGCAGGCGAGTGAGCAAGAAGTTGCCCAGGGGTGCGCAACTTCTTGCGCACTATTTCTTTGTCTTTAGGTGCGGCGTTCACTAATACCTGCTTTTTCCTCTCTTAAGTCATTGATTTTAATTGGCTAATTCGTGGCTGGCACAGCCCTTGATATCTCCGTGGCCCCCGGCTCGGCAAACACGCCCGCCGGGTGGTTTTTTGAGCACGGAGAGCATCCTTGGCGACCCCCTTAAATCTGCCCGTTGGTGGTGAGAAACGCGAACCCCAAGTGGCGATCGTTCCGCTTGATCAGATTCAGCTAGAAGACGTTGGCGCCGGTGCGGCCAACGTTGACGCCTGGCTGCAGGAGATCAGTGGCGGGGTTGTCACGCTCGAGCGAATCAAAAACGCGGCCGGGTTTCTGCCGGTGGTGGGCAACGTCATGGCGCTGGTTGATGCGCTGAATGACATCGCCACCCTCTCGAAAAGTCCGGAGCGTGAGCTTCTGGATTGGGTAAGCCTCGGCATTAATCTGATCGGGATGATGCCAATCCCGCCCACCATGGCAGCAGCGCGGATGAGCCTTCGTCCGATGCTGTTTCTGGTGCGTCAGGAAATGCGTCGGTCGGGCAAGGTTGTGTTGGGCGATGCGCTGATCGAGATTCTGATCGGGCACCTCAATGCCACCATTGTCGGGACCCTTGATGACTTTGTGCGTCAGGCGCAGGGCAAGCTTCCCGGGATTCTCGATGGCGCCGTGGCACTGGGCGAAAGCGTGTTTATCGAGATCGCCGATGGCCTTGAGAAGGTGGCCAAGGTTGCCCACGGCGCGAGGAAGGTCGTCGGCAAGCTTGACGCCGAAAGCAACCTAAATGAAGCGGTACACCTGATCAGCGTCTCCCGCGATCAGTGGGCGTACGACCACAAAGCTTCGATTGGCAACATGTTCGCTGCGGTTGCCGAACTCTACATCGCCGCAGGCAAAGACAAGGTCAATGACGTTGTCGAGACTCTGCTGCCCGAGGCGCTGGAAACCAAAGTCCAAGGTCACGCCGACTCGTTGCGTGCTATGGGCAAAGACCTCAGGACTCAGATAAATCGTCTGGCGGATCCAGAGGTTCAGAACTCCATCGGTTCGTTGCTGCAGACACTGGCCGGCGCGGTTGTCAGTTGGCGTTCGCGCAATGGGCATGGGCAGTCTTTCAACATCAAGCCTGGCGTTACCAATCAGGCCAAGCGCCAGGCGGGTGAAGGCAAGCTGGAGGCTGTTCAGCATGAGCGGCCTGCGAAGGGGCGACCTAACGAGCGGAAGAAATGTGCGTGCCCGTGTCCTTGTGAGTGTGCCTGTGCGGCGACGCGGAACAGCATCAGTTTTGCGATGGGCTCGGAGTCGGTCAGTCACACCGATTTCAGTCTACCGGGGCCGTTTCCCATTGAGTGGACTCGGACTTATTGCTCGAGCCTCGATGCCTACGATCAGGACGTTATCGGCGCACGCTGGATTACGCCGTTTACGACACGCTTTGATCTCGTCGACGACGGTTTGGTGTTTCATGACTTCGACGGTCGCAGCCATGAATTCCCTGTTCCCAAGGTCAAGCTGTTTCACTTCAATGCCATCGAAAATCTGACCGTTATTCGACTCAGCAAGGATCGGCTGTTGCTGATGCGAGGGCTTGAGCATAGGGAAACCTATGTTCGGCGGGGCAAGCGCTTTGTTCTGATCAACAAGATGCTGCCCAACGGCGCCGGGGTGATGCTGCATTACGAGCATCGGCATGATGGGCAGTTGGTGCTCTCCGAACTGGTGACTTACTCGGAGAAAGATCTAAACAAAGTCCATCTGCGCCTGGGTACGTTGATTGATGATCAGGGGCGGTTGACGGGTGTTTGGGAAATTCGTGGCGGGGACGTCAAACGTCAACTTTGCGCGTATCAGTACGATGATTCTGGCGATCTTGTTCTGGCTCAGGACGAGAACGGCGGTACATGGAGTTATCAGTATCAAGATCACCTGATCACGCGCTACACCGACCGTACGAATCGCGGTTTGAACCTGCAATGGCAAGGATCCGGCCCCGACGCGAAGGCCATCCGCGAATGGGCTGACGACGGCAGTTTTGACACGCGATTGGCGTGGGATGAAAACATCCGTATGACCTACGTCACGGATGCTTTGGGCCACGAAACCCGGCACTACTACGACAGCCTTGGCTACACCTATCGCATTTGCCATGCGGACGGGCGTTCGGAATGGTTTTTCCGTGATGCTGCCAAGAACATCATCCGCCACGTTCACACCGACGGTAGCACCGACCGTTATCGCTACGACAAGCTGAGCAATCTGACCGAACACACTCGCGCTGATCACAGCGTGATGAATTACGCCTACGACGACAAAAGCCATCTGATCAAGATCAGCGATGGCGAGGGTGGCTTGTGGAAACGGGACTATGACCTTCGCGGAAACTTGGTTGAGGCGATCGATCCGCTAGAGAACGTTACCGAATACGCCTACAACGGCTTCGGTCTTCCTACCGCGATCAAGGACGCTAACGGCAATACAAAGGCGTTGGCCTACAACGACGCCGGACAACTGGTTGAGTACACCGACTGCTCGGGCAAGGTCAGTGTTTGGGAGTACGACGAACGCGGCCAAATGATCCGCTTTACCGATCCGGCCGGGCACAGCACGACCTACGAGTACAAGTTAGGCCAGTTAGTGCTGATCAAGCATCCGGACAAAACCGAAGAACGTTTTAGCCGCGATGCCGAAGGTCGTTTGCTGGCGCATTCTGATGGCCTTGAACGCTGCACCACCTGGCGCTACACGGCTGCCGGTTTTATCGCCGAACGCGTCGACGCTGCCGAGCAAACCTTGCGTTACCGCTGGGACAAACTTGGTCGTCTCGTTGCGCTGGAAAACGAAAACGAACGCCGCGCGCACTTTCACTACGACCCGGTGGGCCGGCTGCTGCAAGAAAGCGGCTTCGACGGGCGATCCACCCGCTATCAGTACGATCCCGAAACCAGCCGCCTTGCGGAGACCATCGACGGCCAACGCACCATCGCGCTGACCTTCGACCCCGTGGGCCGCCTGACCGAACGCCGCGCCACCCTCGGCGAAAAGTCCCAGAGCGAAACCTTCGCCTACGACGGCAATGGCCATCTGGTCATGGCAACCAACGCCGTCAGCCGGCTGCAATGGTTTCACGACCCGGCGGGCAACCTGCTGCGAGAGCACCAGCACTACTCGAATCTGGATAAACCGCTGGTTGCCGTCTGGCAGCACGAGTACGACCCGCTTAACCACCGCGTCGCGACTATCAGACCGGACGGACATCGCGTCAGCTGGCTGACATACGGCAGCGGTCATTTGCTGGGTATGAAGCTCGACGAGCACGAACTGCTCAGTTACGAACGTGATGACCTCCATCGCGAAGTCGCCCGCCACCAAGGCAATAAACTGCTGCAAACCCAACAATGGGACCCGGCGGGACGCCTGCAAGAGCAACTGCTAGGACGTCCCGACGACAAAGCCACACTCATTAAACGCGCGTACACCTACGATGCCGCCGGCCAACTCACCGACATCAATGACAGCCGCCGCGGGCCGCTCAGCTACCGCTACGATCCCGTCAGCCGGCTAATCAATGCGACTAGTCGCTTGGGTGTGGAAACCTTCGCCTTCGACCCTGCGAGCAACCTGCGCAACGAAACCGCCACGCCCGTCCGCCGCCCACTCGACCCAGAACCAATTCAAAACAAACTCGTGGACAACCTGCTGCGCGACTACGCCGGCAACCACTACGAATACGACGAACGCGGCAACCAGACGGAGCGCTGGACCAACGGCCTGCGCAGCGAGCTGCACTGGGATCTCTTCGATCGCCTCGCGCATTTCCGAGATTCGCGCCTGGCTGTCGACTTCGGCTACGACCCACTGGGACGTCGCCTCTACAAACTCTCAAAAGCACACTACCGACCGCGCCCGGAAGCCGGCACTGGCTGGAACGAAAACGAACACGCCCGTAAAGAGCGCGAGCTCGGCTGCGGCTTCACCCTGTATGGCTGGGACGGCGACAACCTGGCGTGGGAAAGCAGTCCGCCGCCCTATGCCGGCGCGCTAGGCCGCACGGTGCATTACATCCACGAGCCCGGCACCTTCGTTCCCGTGGCCCAGGCCATGCGCCACGAAACCATCCGCCTGGTAAGCCAACCGACCTATCAGGGCCGCTACAACTTCAAGGAAGACCCGCTCTGGAACTACAAACCGGTAGCACTGCCCATCGACGTCCTAGCCTGGTACCAGTGCGACCACCTCGGCACCCCGCAGGAAATCACCGACCAAAACGGCAATACCGCCTGGAGCGCCCAATACAAAGCGTGGGGCGAAGCGAAAGAACAGCGTTCTGAATTCGCCCAACAAGTCGGCCTGACCAACCCGATCCGCTTCCAGGGCCAATACCACGACCACGAGACCGGCCTGCACTACAACCGGCATCGGTACTATGATCCAAAGGTCGGGCGGTTCATTAGCAAGGATCCGATAGGGTATTCGGGCGGGCTAAACCTTTACGCATATGCTGCAAACCCGGTGGAGTGGATCGACCCACTCGGCTTGCATAAAGTCATCGCAACGAACAGCCGTAGGAGCGCAATGAAGAAGGCGCAGCAACATGCCCAAGTCCCGCGAGTAGGTAGAGGAGGAAAGGACATTCCAATGGAACGACTCCACCCTAGTAGCCGTGGAGTAAATTGTGCCTGCCTAAAAAAACGAGGAATTGCCACGCTCGGTCGCGAAGTTGAAGAACAGCAGCTAGAGGTATTTGACCACCCAGATGGACATCCTGACTTGGTTGGGCCTGGACAACCGGAGCACCATGAAATGCCTCATGTCCACGCGACAAATAAAAAAGGTGAGGTGTTAATATTTACCTATCCGTCAGGCCGTAAAGGACACTGAGATGAAATACTATAAAATTATGTGCTTCAAAGCGGATTTCTCAGAGTTTAGAACTCAAGTGGATAATCTCATAACCGAAATGTCCGCGGGAAATCATGATGAGTTTGCGCTACTAATGGCAACTGACTTACAAAATAATGTTGGCTTCCATACCACACCTCATGGTAATGCCGCAATTCGCACGCTGGTTTCCAGATGCTATTCAGTTGATTTACAGCATTTAAGCGTCAAACGACCGCAGGCAGGGGACGTCGTGCGAATGCCTCGACTATTATTTCGGGAAAAGGATGGCAAGTTTGAATCATTGCTGAGCGAACATTCAAAATATGAAGCTGACCTAAAAAAATATAAAGTGATCTCAAGACACAGGCCTGCCGTGATGCCAACGATGTCAACACTTGCCGGCATGCTTAAGGACGAACGTTTGTCGATCACTGGGAAGGATTTATATGAAGCTTTAGACAAGACTTGCCACTATGTAATGCGGCGGGTGGTATCGGGCGAGCATGGCCGCGATGCATTTATCGTTTTCTCCTCGAATCTAGATTTCTTCTTCAGCGAATTCAAAGAGATAATCGCGGATCACGCGACAATTAAGTTTGTCAAAAGCACGCGCGAACTTATCTATTATTAACTTGAAGGGTTATTATAAAGGGGACAGACCCTTAAGCCATATTGACGATTCAGTGCACGACAAAGGTAGCGGAGATGTGACTTTCAGTAGAAAAACAATAGCGAGTTAAAGGGGACGGCTCCCTTTAACTTATCTTGCTTAGAACAAAGAGTGGTGGCTTTAAGTAACTTCTTGAAGAGCACGTCAAGTACGAGAGAAACCTAAAAAAAATCTGGTGATCAGTAGGCATCGACATGCCGATAAACCTAAAACATCCAGACTCACAGGAATTTTACAAGACAGCAACCTGCCAATATCTCACAAGAAATTATTCGAAGCTTTGGTGGAGACTTGTCACTATATCCTAGTGCCAACTATCTCTCGAGAACACGGACAGGATGCGTTTTTCGTATTTTCGAGAAATTTGGATTATTTCTTCGAAGAGTTTAACTCGATGGTCGATGGTCGATGGTCGTGGCGAGTTAACTTGTCTCGATAGCGTGGTAGAGCTGCCATTCAACTAAGTAAGCTCGTACGCCATTTCATAAAGTAAGATTGACTTAAACTAGCCCCCCTCTAACTCATTCGATCGCATTCACCCTATGAAAAACCTCACAGCTTTTACCGTACATGGCACGGCAACCGGCAGCCATAAAAGCATCCAACTTGATGAGATATCGATCATCGCGGATTCAGAAACCATGAGAGCTTTAGGAAATTTCCTGATCAATGCAGCGAAAGAAATGGCGCAATACGGTGTGGAACACCTCCATCTTCAAGACTTCGCCGAAAATTTCTCCCATGAAACCCAGGTGGATTTTATCGCCCTGAACCGAGAGCTTGTTGACCTTGCGAACGAATAAGCCCACCCACTCCAAACACAAAAAGCCCCGAATCATCGGGGCTTTTCATCACGGCACTTCGTTGATCCCCAGAATCAAGGATCAACCTGCGCCATCAACTCCGCCACCGGCTCCGTCCGCTTCGCATACCGCTGAGCCACCACCGCGCACACCATCAGCTGAATCTGGTGAAACAGCATCAGCGGCAAGATCAGCAACCCAATCGTGCTTCCCGCAAACAGCACCTGGGCCATCGGCACGCCGGTGGCCAGGCTTTTCTTCGAGCCGCAGAACAGGATGGTGATGCGGTCTTCCTGATTGAAGCCGAACAGCTTGGACAGCAGGGTCGCAGCCACGAGCACCAGTGTCAGCAGCAGGCAGCACACTCCCACCAGCCCGGCCAGGTCCCAGATCGGTGTTTTCTGCCAGATGCCTTCGTTGACCGCTTCACTGAACGCGCCGTAGACCACCAGCAGGATCGAGCCTTGATCGACGAATTTCAGCCAGTTCTTGTTGCGTCCGACCCAGGCGCCAATCCAGCGCCGCGTGATCTGGCCGGCAATGAACGGCAGCAGCAACTGCACGCTGATCTTGATGATCGCATCGAGGGTCGAGCCGCCTTCGCCGTGAACGTTCAGCAACAGCGTGACCAGCAGCGGCGTCAGGAATATCCCGAACAGGCTGGAGGCCGCCGCGCTGCAGATCGCCGCCGGGATATTGCCGCGCGCCAGTGAGGTGAAGGCGATCGCCGACTGCACCGTCGCGGGCAGCGCACACAGGTACAGGATGCCCATGTACAGGTCTTTGCCAATCAGGGGCGACAGCACGGGTTTGAGTGCCAGACCGAGCAAGGGAAACAGGACGAATGTCAGCCCGAATACCAGCAGGTGCAGGCGCCAGTGCCCTGCCCCGGCGATGATCGATTCGCGGGACAGTTTGGCGCCGTGGAGAAAGAACAGCAGCGCAATGGCAATGTTGGTCAGCCAGCCGAAGCCAACGGCCACTTGCCCGGTGGCCGGCAGGAAGCTGGCGATGATCACCACGGTGATCAACATGAGGGTGAAGTTGTCGGGGAGAAAGCGGGGGCGGGTCATCTGCGTCATCCGAAGGTGCCAGGAACATGCCCGTCACTTTAGCGCGCAACGCACTTGCCGACTAACGCCAATAAGTCGATCAATAGCGCCTAACGGACACCTCGGCCGATCTGGACCTACCGAGTACCTATTCCCGGCTATAGCCGGTCCCACTAGACGCAGGGGGAGCCGCTTGCCAGATGTTGTGTCGACAAGCGGATCAGCGATAACCCGGGTTATGTCAGGACAGTCCGCCCTGAATCACGCGCATCACGGTCACCCGACGCTGGCCCGGGTTGTCGGCGATGAGGCGGGACAATGCGGCTTGCCACTTCACTATGTCTTTCTCTTTCGAGAGCATCATCAGTTGTTCCCAGCCCATCGGCCCACGGGGGCCAGCCTGTGCAGCGGATATCTCGGGACTGCCTTCGCGTTTCAGGAGGTTTGCTGCAATTTCCGAGAGAGTACTCATGGCCGGCTCCTGAGCGTGCGCGTCGTGGCGCACGCCGATTCAAAACGAAAGGTGATGTCAGGAGTGCCTTCGCGCCAATTTTCGGTGATCAAGGCCGCCTGTAACAGGGCTGTAGCAAAGTTCAGACCAACAGTGGCCTGGCCGCCCCTCACTCATTTTCCCCTTCAAAACTGTCAGGGAAAGACCGGTTCAACCACCCCCAATATGCCATCACGAACAAAGCGGTCTTGCTGAGCTTGTAACCCTCCCACCCCGCTTCATGTGTAACGCCAGCGTGTCACTTGATGGCAAATGTTTGTCGAATTTGTTACATATTTGAGAAATCTTGATACATTTTTAACTAAATCGCTGGACGATCGTCCCAACCCTGTGCCAATTTTTCCTCGCTTCATGCACCAAGCGAGTGATTGGATGACCTCGCACCTGAGGTCATTCGGTCGTTTTTTTTCACGCAGACAAGGATATGTCTGAATGTCGAAACTTAAACTCAATGCCCTCGGCGTCACGCCGCAGGGTCCAAGCTCTGCCTACAACCAGATCAACACGTTCAGCCACCAATACGATCGAGGCGGAAACCCGATCAACGGAAAACCGTCGTACACGGTGGACAAGGCAGCCGACTACATCTTGCGCGACCATGCCGCATGGGCAGACTCGAACAAGAGCGGCACCATCGAGTTGACCTACACCTTCCTGACCAGCCGACCCGCCGATTTCGATCGCACCCTGGGCACGTTCAGCGCCTTTTCGGCGCTGCAACAATCCCAGGCCAAGCTGTCGATGCAGTCCTGGGCCGATGTCGCGAAAGTCACCTTTACCCAAGCCAATTCCGGCGGTGACGGGCACATGACGTTCGGCAACTACAGCGGTGACAACGGCGGCGCGGCGTTTGCCTACCTCCCTGATAGCGGCTCGTATGCAGGTCAGTCCTGGTACATGATCAACAACGGCTATCAGGTCAACGCCAACCCTGGCACCAGCAACTACGGGCGCCAGACCCTGACCCACGAAATCGGCCATACCCTGGGCCTGTCGCACCCCGGCGATTACAACGCCGGCAACGGCAACCCGACCTATGCCGATGCCACCTATGCCCAGGACACTCGCGGCTACAGCGTGATGAGCTACTGGAGCGAAACCAACACCGGGCAGAACGCCAAAGGGGCTTACGCCTCGGCACCCTTGCTCGACGATATTGCCGCCGTACAAAAGCTGTACGGTGCCAATCTCGCGACACGTGCCGCAGACACCACCTACGGCTTCAACTCCACAGCAGATCGTGACTACTACTCGGCGACGTCCTCGTCGTCCAAGCTGGTGTTCGCGGTATGGGATGGCGGTGGCAAGGACACTCTGGACTTCTCCGGCTACACCAGCAGCCAGAAAATCAACCTCAACGAGGCTTCGTTTTCGGATGTCGGCGGCCTGGTGGGCAACGTGTCCATTGCCAAAGGTGTGGTCATCGAGAACGCCATCGGCGGCTCGGGCAATGACCTGATCATTGGCAACAGCGCAGCCAACGAACTCCGTGGTGGTGCCGGCAACGACATCATCTTCGGTGGCGGCGGTGCCGATAAACTGTGGGGTGGTACGGGCGCGGATACGTTTGTATTCGCGGCCAGCAGTGACTCACGGCCGTCGGCGCCGGACCAGCTCATGGACTTTGTCAGCGGTCAGGACAAAATCGATCTGTCGGCCATGCCGGAGTTTGCGACAAGCCACATCCCGCTGACGTTCGTCAGTGCGTTCAGCGGTACGGCAGGTCAGGCCATGCTGTCCCAGATCAGCACTGGCAGCACCTTGTCGATCGACCTCACGGGTGACCGTGCGGCCGATTTCATGGTTAACACCGTAGGCCAGGCCGCCACGACTGACATCGTGGTTTAAGCCTGAGGGGGCGGCGTGCAAACGCCGTCCCCGCCTGACCCGGAGCAGATCAATGAATTGGAAAACCGCGGCGTGTCTGTTCACGACGCTTTTCACCTTAAGCGGAGCACCCCCCATGGCCAGCAGCCTACGTCTCGCGAGCCCCGCCGAACTGGCCGGACCCTGGCAGTTTTACCCCAAGGACGATACGCAGAAACCCTGCACGTTGATTCTGCAAGAACAGGACGGCCAGCTCGCTGGGGATCTGGCCTGCGCCGGTCACTGGCTGGGCGGCACACCGGCAACCTGGTACCCGACGCCCGATGGACTGGCGCTGGTCGACAACCACGACGAACTGCTGGTGCACATGGGTCGACAGCGAGAAGGGTTCTACATGGCGCAACTCCCGGATGGCCGCACCCTTGTTCTGCAACGCGAACCCGCCAGCGCCACCCCACGCTCCTGACTCTTTTTCAAGGATGAACCCCCATGACCCAAGGCCGGCCAAGCCCCCTGCCGCGCGCGCCCATGTGGGCCACGCTCAAGGCCTATAAAGGCATCCTGCTCAGCATCGGCGCCTTCACCGCGCTGATCAACGTGTTAATGCTGGTGCCCTCGGTCTACATGCTGCAGGTTTACGACCGGGTGCTGTCATCGCAAAACGAAACCACACTGGCGATGCTGACCGTGATGGTTGTCGCCTTTTTCATGTTCATCGGGCTCATGGAAGCCATACGCAGCTTTGTGGTGATCCGTATCGGCAGCGATATGGAGCGGCGCCTCAACCTACAGGTGTACCAGGCGGCTTTCGAACGCAACCTCAGCCAGGGCGAAGGCAATGCCGCACAGGCGCTGGGCGATTTGACCCTGGTCCGGCAGTTCGCAACCGGCCCGGCATTGTTCGCCTTCTTCGATGCGCCGTGGTTCCCCATCTACCTGGCGGTGATCTTTCTGTTCAACCCCTGGCTGGGCGTATTTGCCACGGTGGGTGCGCTGGCACTGATCGCCCTCGCCTGGCTGAATGAAACGCTGACCCGCAAGCCGCTGGCCCAGGCCGGGCACTTTTCCGTGGCATCGAGCCAGTTGTCCGGCAGTCACCTGAACAATGCCGAGGCGATCCAGGCCATGGGCATGCTGGTGCCGTTGCGCCAGCGCTGGTTCGCCTTGCACAGCCGTTTTCTGGAGCGGCAAAACCGCGCGAGCGACATCGGCGCGCTGATCGGTTCGTTCAGCAAATGCCTGCGTTTGTGCCTGCAATCGCTGGTGCTGGGGCTGGGTGCACTGCTGGTCATCGAAGGCCAGATGAGCGGCGGCATGATGATCGCCGGCTCCATCCTGATGGGTCGTGCGCTGGCCCCGATTGATCAGCTCATCGCGGTCTGGAAACAGTGGAGTTCCGCGCGGCTGGCCTGGCAGCGGCTCGACGCCCTGCTGATCGCCCATCCCGAGCGTCCAGCGCCCATGCCCCTGCCCGCTCCCACCGGGCACATCAGTGTCGAGCAAATCAGTGCAGCCCCACCGGGGCGGACCACCGTGACGCTGCAGCAACTGAGTTTCACCGTGAATGCCGGAGAAACCCTGGGTGTGCTCGGTGCATCCGGCTCCGGCAAATCAACCTTGGCCCGGGTGTTGATCGGGGTCTGGCAACCCCTGGCCGGGGTGGTGCGTCTGGACGGTGCAGAGCTTCACCGCTGGGACCGCAACGCGCTGGGCGCCCATGTCGGTTATCTGCCCCAGGACATCGAACTGTTCAGCGGCAGCATCGCCGACAACATCGCACGCTTTACCGACGCCGATCCGCACCAGGTGGTGACCGCCGCACGACTGGCAGGGGTGCACGAAATGATCCTGCGTCTGCCCCAAGGCTATGACACGCAATTGGGCGACGGCGGCTCCGGGTTGTCCGGCGGTCAAAAGCAGCGCGTGGCGCTGGCCCGTGCGCTGTACGGCGAGCCGAAACTGGTGGTGCTCGACGAGCCCAACTCCAACCTCGACAGCAACGGCGAGGCCGCACTGGCCGCTGCCATCGCGCAGCTCAAGGCCCGCGGTTGCACGGTGATTCTGATTACCCATGGCTCAGCCGTACTGAATCAGGCAGACCGCCTGCTGGTGCTCAACGATGGACGTCTGCAATTGTTCGGTCCCGCGGGTGATGTCTTGAGGGCGCTCTCCGGTGCCCCGCCTGCGCCTGAACGGCCGCATGGGATGCAAGGGGTCAGTACCAGTCGCCAGCTCGGCGCGCAGCAAGGAGGTCAGCGCCATGAATGAACACATCCTCAAACCCGAACGCAGCGCACAGTTTTTCGTCAGCGCAGGCTGGTGGCTCGCCCTGCTCGGTGCCGGGAGCTTTTTCTTATGGGCCGCACTTGCCCCGCTCGACCAGGGCATCGCAGTGCCTGGCACGGTGGTGGTCTCGGGCAAGCGCAAAGCGGTGCAATCGGTGGACAGCGGCGTGGTCAGTCGCATCCTGGTGCGCGAGGGCCAAGTGGTGCATCAGGGCCAACCGCTGTTCCAGCTGGACCACACCCAGGTGCAGGCCGACGTGCAATCGTTGCGCGCCCAGTACGAACTGGCCCTGGCCAGCATTGCCAGGCTCCAGGCCGAACGCGACGGCAGTGTGCAGGTGCGCTTTCCCGAGGCCCTGTTACAAAAAGCGTCTCCACAGCTGCTCGGTGTGCTGGAAGGCCAGCGGCAGTTGTTCAGCAGCCGGCACCAGGCGTTTCAGCGATCCCAGGCAGGCATCCATGCAACCATCGAAGGTGGCATTGCCCAACTCGCCGGCATGCGCCAGGCGCGCAATGACCTTCAAGCCCAGGCCGAGTCATTGCGCCAGCAGCTGGAGAACCTACGGCCGCTGGCCGAGCGCGGATACATCGCCCGCAACCGCTTGATGGACTATGACCGGCAACTGTCCCAGGTGCAACGGGATCTGGCACAGAACACCGGCGACACAGGGCGGGTCGCTCAGCAGATCGAGCAATCGCGGCTGAGCCTGCAGCAAGGTGTCGAGGAGTACCAAAAGGAGGTGCGCGGGCAACTGGCCGATGCCGAGCTGAAAAGCATCACGCTGAGCCAGCAACTGGCCTCGGCACAATTCAGTCTGACCCACAGTGAAATCAACGCCCCGGCCGATGGCATCGCCGTGAACCTCTCGGTGCACACCGAAGGCGCGGTGGTGCATGCCGGTGAATCGCTGTTGGAAATCGTGCCCCAGGGCGAGGGCCTTGAGATCGAAGGCCACCTCCCGGTGAACATGGTCGACAAGGTGGCCGAACAGCTGCCGGTGGATGTGCTCTTCACCGCGTTCAATCAGAGCCGTACGCCCCGTGTGAACGCCACGGTGAGCCTGATTTCCGCCGACCAGTTACTCGACGAGCGCAGTGGCCAGCCCTATTACATCGTGCGCAGCACTGTCACCGATCAGGCGCTGGCCACACTCAAGGGCTTGGTGATCAAACCCGGCATGCCGGCGCAGATGTTCGTCCGCACGGGCGAGCGCTCTCTTCTCAATTACCTGTTCAAGCCTTTGATGGATCGCGCAGGCATGGCACTGACCGAGGAATAGGATGTTTCGGTACATGAAAATCTGGCTGGCAGCGCTGCTGTGGATCAGCGCCAACATGCAGGCCCAGGCAATGGGTTTGTTTGACGTTTATGAGCAGGCCTTGCGTAACGACCCGGTCTTTCTCGGCGCCATGAAGGAGCGTGACGCGGGGCTGGAGAATCGGAATATCGGCCGTGCCGGGCTGTTGCCTCAAGTGGCCTGGAATTACAACAAGGGACGCAACGACTCCAGGGCCACGTACAAAAGCGACGATCGCCCCAGCTCCCGCGAGGACCGTCACTACAACAGTTTCGGTTCAACCCTGAGCGTGCAGCAGCCGATCATCGACTACGAGGCCTACGCCAACTATCGCAAGGGTGTGGCACAGGCGTTGTTTGCCGACCAGGCCTTTCGAGGCAAGAGTCAGGAGTTGCTGGTGCGGGTGTTGTCCGCTTACAGCCAGGCGCTGTTCAGTCGCGACCAGATCGAGATTGCCGAGGCAAAGAAGAAAGCGTTCGAGCGGCAGTTCGAGCAAAACCGACAGATGTTCGATCAAGGCGAAGGCACCCGAACCGACATCCTGGAAGCCGAATCCCGTTACGAACTGGCCGGTGCCGAGGAAATCGAAGCGCAGAATGAGCAAGACGCTGCGTTGCGTGAGCTGGGGGCCTTGATCGGCGTGCCCGAGGTGCGCATCGACGAACTGGCGCCCCTGCGGACGCCGTTCAACTTCCTGGCCCTGACGCCCACCACGTACGAGGCGTGGAATGCCATCGCCTTGAGTGAGAACGCCGACCTCGCCTCCCAGCGGCAGCTGCTGGAAGTCGCGCACCAGGAGGTGAAACGCAACGTCGCCGGGCATCTGCCCAAGCTCAACGCCTACGCCACGGTGCGCAGCATGGAATCCGACAGCGGCAACACCTACAACCAGCGTTACGACACCAACACCATTGGCCTTGAAATCAGCCTGCCGCTGTACGCCGGGGGGGGCGTCAGCGCCTCCAGCCGCCAGGCCAGTCGTAGCCTGGAGCAAGCGGAGTATGACCTTGAGGGCAAAACCCGTGAGACGCTGATCCAGTTGCGCCGCCAGTTCAACGCTTGTGCTACGGGCGTACGGAAGATTCGCGCTTACGACAAGGCGTTGGCGTCGGCGGAGGCATTGGTGGTCTCCACGCAATACAGCATCAAGGGTGGCGAGCGGGTCAACCTGGACGAACTGAATGCGCAACAACAGCTTTACAGCACCCGTCAGGACCTGGCGAAGACTCGATATGAGTACTTGATGGCCTGGATCAAGCTGCATTACTACGCCGGCACCTTGACCGCCGAGCAGCTGGCGCGGGTCGATGAGGCGTTTGGCGCGGGACGGCCGTATCGCTAAGCATCAGTGGCCGTACGGGTAACGTCCGGTTCACCTCAGCGGGCCACCAGAACGGCAGTTGTAACTGCATATGCATGACGCCTAAATGCGGTGAACTATGTTCCTTGGGAGTTGATCCCAAACCATGCGCACCCTGCGCGGCCCTGATGGGTCAGTTCATCTGCACAGCATAAGCGTCAGTAAAATAGGGAGCCGTCGTGAACACTACCGCCCATCTTGACTACCGAAGCCCGCCAGGCCCGCTACACGCGATCTTGCTGGCCGGCACCGTCCCGCTGTTTCTCGGCGCATTGCTGAGCGACATCACCTACTTCCAGACTTACCAGATTCAATGGAGCAACTTCGCCTCCTGGCTTATCGCCGGCGGGCTCGTGTTCTGCGGACTCGCCGTGCTGTTCGCGCTGGTCAATCTGATCCGGGCCGATCGCAAAGCCGGGCGCCCTGTGGTGTACCTCGTGTTGTTGGTGGTGACCTGGGCACTGGGACTCGTCAACGCCTTCGAACACGCCAAGGATGCCTTCGCCACCATGCCGTCGGGCCTCATTCTCTCCGCACTGACCACGCTGTTGATTGGCGTGACGGCGTGGCTGGGACTCACCAGCATCCGTTCGGGAGAAGAACAATGAGCCACTCGATCAAACTGACCGCGATCAGCATGGCGCTGCTGTTAAGCGGCTGCGGTGACGGAGGGGATGCCACCCAGGCCCTGGGGCCTGATCCGAAAATGCCGGCCCCCCAGCGCGGCCTTTTGCCCAACATGAAGATTGCAGAACCGGTCTTGTGGGACGATCAAAAGCCGACAGTCCCTGAGGGTTACAGCGTGACGGCCATCGCCGCCGACCTGCAGATTCCTCGCCAGACCCTCGTGCTGCCCAACGGCGATATTCTCGTGGCTGAAGGCCGTGGCGGAAGCGCCGCGAAGCTCAAACCCAAGGACGTCATCGCCGGCTATATCAAAGCTCAAGGCAACACCAAGGTCAAAGGCGGCAACCGCCTGACCTTGCTGCGCGATGCTGACGGTGACGGCGTCTACGAGACGAAGACGGTGTTCGCGGAGAACCTTAACGCGCCCTACGGCCTCGCGTTTGCCAACGGCAAACTGTACGTGGCCAACCAGGACGAACTGGTGCGTTTCGATTATGAAGAAGGCCAGACCAAAGCCGGCGGCCCGCCGATCAAAGTCACTGACCTTCCTGCTGAAATCAACCACCACTGGACCAAGTCACTGGCCGTCAGCGACGACGGGCGCACCTTGTACGTCGGCATCGGTTCGAACAGCAATGTCACCGAGCGCGGTATGGAGGTCGAACTTGACCGGGCGCGGGTCTGGCAGGTCGATGCCGAGACCGGGGCTCATAAGGCGTATGCGACCGGCATCCGTAACCCGACGGCGCTGACCATCCAGCCGAAAACCGGGCAGTTATGGGCAGTCGTCAATGAGCGCGATGAACTGGGCCCCGATCTGGTACCGGATTACCTGACCTCGGTTCGCGAAGGTGGATTTTATGGGTGGCCCTACAGCTATTGGGGTCAGAACGTCGACACGCGGGCCCAGCCGCAGAACCCGAAAATGGTCGCTGCCGCCATCAAACCCGACTACAGCCTCGGGTCCCACGCCGCTGCGCTGGGCGTGGATTTTTCCATCCCGGCGATGGGCGACAAGTACGCCGAAGGCGTGTTCATTGGCGAACACGGCAGTTGGAACCGGGAGAATCCGGTGGGCTACAAAGTCGTGTTCGTACCCTTCAGCAATGGCCGTCCGAACGGTGCGCCGATTGACTTCGCGACCGGATTTCGGGGTGCCGACGGCAAAACCCGCGGCCGGCCAGTCGGCGTCACCGTGGACCCTCGCGGTGCACTGATCATCGCCGACGACCTGGCGAACACCGTGTGGCGAGTTACTCGCAATCGATGAAGCATGATTCCAGGCAGGGCAATCCTGCCTGGAATGCACAAAAGGCCGTTACCGCACCAATGGCGTAGGTTGATTCATGGGACGTAACAGGGCGAATATTCGTCGCAACCCCATTGATCTGACATCTGGCCAACGGAGTGCAGGCTTTTGAACTCACCCACCGTCTCCCTTGAATCACCGGACCAGCCGGAAATCATCGCGCTCATTGAAGCGCTGGACGCCTACCAAATACCGCTCTATCCGGCGGAAAGTCACCATGGCATCGACATAAACGCGCTGGCTTCGGCTAATACCGGCTTCGCCGTCGCACGTTCAAGTGATGGACAAGCCGTGGCGTGCGGAGCGCTGGTGGTGCACCCGACCTACGCCGAGCTGAAGCGGATGTTCACCCAACCGGCCTCACGCGGGCAGGGTCTGGCCGGCAGCATTCTGGCTGTTCTGGAAGAAGAGGCTCGGAGACGAGGCTGCATGCGAGTCATGCTTGAGACCGGGTACCTGCAACACGAAGCCCTCTCGTTTTACCAGCGCAACGGGTATCAGCGTCGGGGTCCCTTTGGTGATTACCAGGATGATCCCAACAGCGTGTTCATGGAAAAACTCCTCCCCCTGTAAGAGGGGCAAGAGGGGCGCGATTGCTCGCCCGCCCCCAGTGGATCGAAGACCTGCATCAGGCCGGCAATTGCCCCTGACCGCTTTCAATGATTTTTGCGAAGTTCATGACGTTCTCCACGTACTTCGGATCGCCTATGCCGCCGGCGTCCGCGAGGTTGCCTTTGTTGACCTTGTCCGGGCCCGAGTTGTAGGCACGCAGTGCCGAATCCCAGTCACCGAACTCCTTCTTCTGGTCGCGCATGTACAGCGCGCCGGCCATGATGTTGTCGTGGGCGTTGTTGACGTCGGCGTTGCCGAGCTCCTTGGGGTTGTCTCGCTTGAGGGCGGCGAAGGTGTCGGCGTTGACCTGCATCACGCCGGCGTCAGTCTTGCCGTTGACGTTGGTGGTGTCCTGGCCCAACTGACCCCGTGACTCGGCCCAGATCTGCCCGGCCAGAATGCTCGGCGGCACGCCGGTGGCGCTGGAGGCCTCCATGATGTCCTTGCGGTAGTCTTCAAGCTGGGGCGGCAAGTGCAAATCCCCCGAGCCGCTGAGGGAGGTGTCGCTCGACACCGCGCCAGTGTTGGCGGCAGGCGAAGCGGCGGCTTGAGCAGCACCCGTGCCGGCGCCTTCTGCACCACCGCCCGCCCCTTGCGCAGCGCCGCTCCCGCCGCCAGCCCCCTCGGTCGCGCCACCACCGCCTCCCCCGCCGCCGGTCACCGCATTGTTCTGCGCACCAGGATTACCGGTCTGGTTGGGGTTGTTCTGCATCAGCATTTGCATCAACTGCAGGAGTAACGCCATGAGCTGCTGGGCAATGCCATTCTGATCCGCACCGCTGGCGAGGGGGTTGGCGGCGTCGGTTTTCGTGTCCTGGTTTTCAGGCGATCCGAAGTTGACCTGGGACTGTCCGGCATGGGCAAAGAGAATCGAGCTGGCGTCGAGGGCCTGACCGGCGCCGCCGCCACCGCCCAGCGAATTGCTCTGGCCAGGCTTGCCGCTCAGGGACGAAAAATCCGCGTGGGCGGCGGGATTGCTCAATGGCTGATTCTGGGAAATACCGATACTCATGATCACTTACCTCTTTCGGGTCAGGAAACATCAATGGGCTTTGGGGATGCCGAACTGATCGAGGACCGGGTCGACGTTGTGATCGAAGGCCTTCTGGGCTTTGTGCTTCTTGACGGCTTCGATGATGGCGGAGATGCCGAAACCCAGGGCCATGGCCGCGTCGGCGATCCAGCCGACCACCGGAATGGATGCGCCAATGGCCGCACCGGCCGCCAGGCCCGCTGCTTCACCCACGACCATGCCGGCAACGCGTCCGCCGACTTTCGCCGCCACCTCGCCCAGCCCCGCACGTCCGGCGGACTTGGCCACGGCGTCATAACCGGTCTTGGCGGCCGAAAGGCCTGACTTGGTGCTGTCGTAAATCGTCTTGGCGGCATCGGTCTTGTCGCCGCGGGCGAGCATGTCCGAGACCGAGGCAAAGCCTGCGACCGAGCGCAGCGCTGAAGGCCCCATATTTGAGGCCACTTGAGCCGCCATCGACGGCGCATGGTCTTTATCGCCCTTGGCGTTTTCCAGCACCTTGCGACCACTCTTGGTGTCTTCCAGATGGTGGAAGGTCGAATCCACATAGCGCGATTGCTGGCTCTGCACGAAGGTGTCCGGCAGGACGCTGTCGTAGGCGGCCTTCTGCGCGTCGGCGGTCTGCAGCGCCTCTTCGCCATCGGCTTTCTTCTGATCGAGCAACTGCCTGACGGCGCCGCCTTCACTGAAGTTGCGCACGTACGAATCCTGAATCTTGCCCTGCAGATCAGGACGCTGGCCGAGTACCTGCTGCTCGGTCGGCACGTTCGCGTCGTCGCCGAGCAGGTCTTTCTGCATCTGCAACTGCGCCGACAACCCGCCCAGGGCGCTGCTGTAATCGGCGTTCGGCTTGTCTTTTTTGGTGGCCTTGTCGGCCGTGCTCAGGTCCGCTTGCAGGGCCTCGCCACTGTTGACCCTCTGCATCTGCCGGGTGACGGCTTCCTGCAACGACGGCGTACTGTCGACCAGCGCCCGCGACTGCTGCGGTATCTGTTTGTCGAGAAATGCCTGCACGTCGGGATCGGCCTGTAATTGGCCGATCTTTTCGTTCAGCGCATCTTCGGTCTTGCCGGTCTTGCGCAGGTCCTGGCCGGCGACGACGCTCTGCTGGGTCTGTTGCAGCTTGACCATGACTGCGGCTTTCTGCTCGCCGCTGTAGGCCGACGGATTGTCGAAGACGTCTTTGCCCAGTTTGGAGATATCGACGTTGGCCACTGAGTTGAGCGTGGCCGCATCGCTGAGCACGCTGGCAAATTCGCCGCCGTTGGTGGGGGCCTGCTTCTTGATCCAGTCGCTGATGTTCTTGGCATTGAACAACGTGTCCGGGCTGTGAGCCGCCAGCGAGCGACCGCTCAGGCCACCCTGATCGATCTGGGTGAGAAAGCCGGGCTGCGACCAGGTTTTCGCTGCCTGCTTCAAGGGCCCGCCCAGGCCGGGGTTGTCGTTCTGAATCGCCTTGAGACCGTCGGCGCTGGTCAGGCCGTCGACCTTGGTTTTGCCGTCGGCGCCCAGCGCATGCTTGGGGTCGGCGGCTTTGGTCAGGGGTTCGTTGGCCCGCATCATCGCAGCGCTGCGGACCATTTCCAGGGATTGAGGGTCGGCGTCCGGATGGTCTTTCTGGTAGTTGGCAATGTCCTTGTCCGCGCTGTCGGCGGCTTTCTGCATGTTCTTGGCAAAGGCCTTGAGGTCGCCGTCGGTGATCTTGCCGTCCGCTTTGCCGCCGTGCTTGCCGGTATCGACCGCCGTTTTCAGCGACGGGTTGGCGTTGATGAAGTCCATGGCCTTGGCCGCGTCCGGGCCTTTTTCCGCGGCCATGCGTGCAGCGGCGATGGGCCGGTTCAGCTCTTTGGCGGCCTGATCGCGTTGATCCGCCGGCAGGTTGGCGACCATTGGCGCCCAACGCTCAAGCTCCTTGGGCGACGAGTATTTCGAGTCATCGAGAAACGCTGCTTCGGTGGATTTCGGTTCTTCGGCGGGTTTCGCCGCCTCGACGGGGGCTGCGGGGGCTGGGGCGTTGACCTGAGCCACAGGCTGCGGGTTGCCTGCGGGAACGGCACCGCCGGTGGGCACGTTTTGCGCGGGGGCATCGGGCGACGAGGTGGCGGACTCGGGCGACGATTGCGCCTGGCCTTTGAAGAGCTGAGTGAGCTGGTTCAGCAATGAAAGCAGCTGCTGTTCAGTGCTTTGAGCCTTGCCTGACGGGCTAACGCCGGCAAATGCACCGTTCGCCGGGGACGGCTGGGTCGAGGCGCCGAAGCGCACATTCGGATCGACCCCGCCCTTCAGCAACAGCGTCGATTTGGGTTCGGCAAGCGGCGATCCCTGGGCGGCATCGGCGCCGGCGGGTTGAGGGGCAACGCCGTTGTAGGGTGTGCTTGAGATACGCATGAAGTCGTCATCCGGGCATGAGGGATAGCGACTGTGTGGCTGATGCGCCGCGTCGGTTCCGATAAATGTTGCAGTTTGTTTCCCAACCACCGAGTGGGCAGCCAGTCTCACTGGATACGCGCAATGCTTTGCGTAGGACCGGCTTCAGCCGGGAAGAGGCCTGTGTGAACACCATCAACCCTGCGGCGTGGCGCCCGACGCCTTCCCGGCTGAAGCCAGTCCTACAAAGCCCGCGTTCCGTCAGTCCCGCTGGATGCACGCAATCTGCTTTAGTGGGACCGGCTTCAGCCGGGAAGACGCCTGCGTGAACACCATCAACCCTGCGGCGTGGTGCCCGACGCCTTTCCGGCTAAACCGGTCCTACAACTCGGCGGCGCCGCCAGTCTCACTGGATACGCGCAATGGTTTGCGTAGGACCGGCTTTAGCCGGGAACAGGCCTGTGTGAACACCATCAACCCTGCGGCGTGGCGCCCGACGCCTTCCCGGCTGAAGCCGGTCCCACAAAGTCCGCGTTCCGTCAGTCCCGCTGGATGCACGCGGTGCTTTGCGTAGGACCGGCTTTAGCCGGGAAGAGGCCTGTGTGAACACCATCAACCCTGCGGCGTGGCGCCCGACGCCTTCCCGGCTGAAGCCAGTCCCACAAAGTCCGCGTTCCTTCAGTCCCACTCGGCACTCAGCCAAACGGGTCCATCTGCCGCTTGAGTTGTTCCCTGGCCCGGGACAGGCGTGAGCGAACGGTGCCGATCGGCACGCCGAGGGACGACGCGGTTTCCTGATAATTGCCGTCCATTTCCAGCGACACCTCAATCACCCGCTGCATGTTCGACGGCAGCGTGCCGATCGCCCTGACGGCCTGCATCAACTGACGATGGCCGTCGACCTGATGGCCGATGTCGCCATGGCTATCGGGTTCGGAATGGGTGTGGTCTTCCCAGCTTTCCTGGTACGGCTGGCGATACATTTTGCGGAAGTGGTTGCGGATCAGGTTGAGCGCGATACCACACAGCCAGGTCTGGGGTTTGCTCGCGTGTTGAAACTTGTGTTCGCTGCGCAGCGCTTCCAGAAAGGTGCTCTGCAGAATGTCGTCGACATCTTCCGGGTTCATGACCCGCTTCTGAATGAAGCCGCGAATCATCTTGATCTGATCACTGGTCAGGTGACGTATCCCTTGGGCGGGACGGCGCACTGGGGAGTCAATGTCGAGAATCGCAAGGTTGGAAAACATCAGGGCTCTTCCTTGTTTTGAGTGTATTAGCCGTATAGCGATATGCGTGCCACCCCTCAAAAACCCATAAGCCATTGAATTTAGATGAATAAATAAATCTTCAGGCACAGCACTGTGCAAATCTTTGCGCGAACACGCTGTTTCTCGGACGAGATTTGGCACAGATCGGTCTGCTCCCACATCTGCGCACAAATAGATGGAACCGTTTGCCGCCGCGCTCCACTCAGGACCCATGACCAGGCCCCGAACCGAGCCATCCAGAGCCGACTTATGAAGATCGCCGCCCCCGTTGCCCCACAGGCATTGCAACCCCCTGCGATCACGCCGGCAAAAACGCAGGCGCCCGCGCCGCTGCATGTCAATCCGCCGAACGTCAACGGCACCTCGCCGCAACAGGTCGCGCGCTTCGCGTCGGCGCTGGTTCAGCAGAGCCGCAGCCTCAGCCAGCGGGAGCTGCTCGCCAGCGGGAACGCCCTGCAATCGCGGGCGGTGAAACTGGGCGAGCTGTATCAGCTGTTGATGGGCAGTCAGGACAAAGGCCTCGACGATGCCGCGCGTAACCTGCGCAAGCAGCTGCAAAAGCAGAACGCGTCGAGCCTCGCGCAGATTCTGAGTTACACAGACGGCGACCCGGCCAAGGCCCATGTGATGCTGCAAGCAGCGAGAAAGCAGGCCCAGGCCGACGGCGAAATGGGCGAACACGTGGTGCTGAGCCAGCAGCTCAAGCAACTGCGCCGTCAATACGGCAAACGCACCCGCGCAGGCATCAACAGCGCCAAGGCGTTTTCCCGGCCGACCTCGGAAAAGCGCCGCGGTGCCCTGCGCAACCTCTACAGCGTGGCGGTGGCCGGGCAGCAGAACATCACCGGGCTGATCGACGCGCTGATCAATGAGCAGGAAGAACCCGGCGAATTCGAGCTGAACCTGCGGGACATGCGCAGCGCCCTCGCCGACGATCTTTCATCGCTCACGCCATCTACGTCGCCGCAGCAACTGCGCACCTTGATGCACGGCCTGAACACTGCCCGGCACGTCACCACCCTGCTGCGCAGTTGCGAGCATCTGCTGGGCCGCATGCGCAACAAGAACCCCGCGCTGCAAGTGGATGCAGCGGCCTTTCTCAAACACCTGCTGGCGCTGTCGGGCAAGGGCATGAACCTGGGCGAAACCCTGCAACTGACGCAACACATCGGCGGCAACCAGCTCAAGCATCAACTGGCGTTTCTCAACGGGCTGCGGCCCATGCTGCAACAGCTGCCGATTCTGCTCTGGCGCGACCTGAAAAGCCGCCAGAACGCCTTGGGCAACCTGCTCATTCTCATGGCCGAACTGACTCGGCAGGAACAGAACCAGCTCCAGGGGGGCCTCGCCTGATGGATCGTGTCATTAACCTGCTCAATTCGATCGCGCACGCCGCCATGCGCCGCTCGGAAATCGTCGGTGCGTTCGTGGTCATCGCCATCGTGTTCATGATGATCACGCCGCTGCCCACCGGACTGGTGGACGTGCTGATCGCCATCAACATCTGCATCTCGTGCCTGTTGATCATGCTGGCGATGCACCTGCCGCGCCCGTTGGCGTTCTCGACGTTTCCGGCGGTGCTGCTGCTGACGACGATGTTTCGGCTGGCGCTGTCGATCTCCACCACGCGCCTGATCCTCCTCAACCAGGACGCCGGGCACATCGTCGAAGCGTTCGGCCAGTTCGTGGTCGGCGGCAATCTGGCGGTGGGCCTGGTGATCTTCCTGATCCTCACCGTGGTCAACTTTCTGGTGATCACCAAGGGGTCGGAGCGGGTGGCGGAAGTCGGCGCGCGGTTCACCCTCGACGCGATGCCCGGCAAGCAGATGTCCATCGACAGTGACCTGCGCGCCAACCTGATCAGCGTCCACGAAGCGCGCAAACGCCGCGCCGAACTGGGCAAGGAAAGCCAGCTGTTCGGCGCCATGGACGGGGCCATGAAGTTCGTCAACGGTGATGCCATCGCCAGCCTGATCATCGTCGCGATCAACATGATCGGCGGCATCGCCATCGGCGTGGTGCAGCACAACATGACCGCCGGCGACGCCTTGCAGGTCTACACCGTGCTGACCATCGGCGACGGCCTGATCGCGCAGATCCCGGCGCTGCTGATTTCGGTCACCTGCGGCATGATCATCACCCGCGTGCCCAGCGGCGAAAACGGCGTCGAAGCCAACATCGGCCGAGAGATCGCCGAGCAGATCACCAGCCAGCCCAAGGCGTGGATCATCGCGGCGGTGGCCATGCTGGGATTCGCCGCACTACCGGGCATGCCGACGGCGGTGTTCGTGGTCATCTCGATCATCTGCGGGGTCGGCGGCCTGCTCCAGCTGCACCGCGCCAAGCCCAAGGCCGAGCTTGCCCAGGCCGTGGCCGTCGCGCCGGAAATGAACGGCCGCGAAGACCTGCGCACCTTCTCTCCCAGCCGCCAGTTCGTGCTGCATTTTCACCCCAGCCAGAACCCGGCGCAGATCGAAGCGCTGGTCAGCGAAATCCGTCAGCGACGCAACCGGCTGGTGGTGCAATACGGCCTGACCCTGCCCTCCTTCATCATCGAAACCAGCGAGCTGCTGCCACCGGACGAGTTTCGTTTTTCGGTTTACGAAGTGCCGCTGCTTCGGGCCACGCTCAGCCAGACCCACGTCGCGGTGGACGCGCGCTCGGTAGAAGGCTTGCCGGAGTCGGCCTCGCTGGAATCGGCCGTGCACGGCAGCGTTGAGCGCGAAGAAGCTCAGTGGTTGTGGCTGCCGACCGATTCGCCGCAATTGCAGCATGGGGACGTCGAGCGCATCGACGCGACCACGCTGATCATTGAGCGCATGGAACGCGCGCTGCAGTCGTGCGGGCCGCAGTTCATCGGCCTGCAGGAAACCAAGGCGATCCTCGGCTGGCTGGAATCGGAGCAGCCGGAGCTTGCCCAGGAAATGCAGCGCGTGCTGCCGCTGGCGCGCTTCTCGGCGGTGCTGCAACGCCTGGCTTCAGAGTGCGTGCCGCTGCGGGCGATCCGGGTGATCGCCGAGACCCTGATCGAGCACGGACAGCACGAGCGTGAAGTCACGGTGCTCGCCGACTACGTCCGCATCGCCCTGAAGTCGCAGATCTACCACCAGTACTCCGGCCCTGAGGGTTTGCTGGTCTGGGTCCTGACGCCGGAAAGCGAAGGCATTCTGCGCGACGGCCTGCGCCAGACCCAGACCGAAACCTTCTTCGCGCTGGACAACGAAACCAGCCAGCTGCTGGTGCAGCAGCTGCACATCGCCTTCCCCCTGCGCAGCGCCGAGCGCGCGGTGTTGCTGGTCGCCCAGGATTTGCGCAGCCCGCTGCGCACCCTGCTGCAGGAGGAGTTCTATCACGTGCCGGTGCTGTCGTTTGCCGAGATCAGCAACGCGGCGCAGGTCAAGGTGCTCGGGCGCTTCGACCTAGAAGACGACTTCGAGAGCGATCACGAAGACGACCCGCACGCGCTGGATAACGAGTACGCCGCTTGAGTGCCTGGAGAGCGTCACATGTTTGAATTACGCGTATTGACCGGCCTGCACCAGGGCGCCGCGCTGCCGCTGGTGGGTGAGCAATGGGGCATTGGCGCTGACGCCGATCAGGATCTGGCGCTGCACGATCCCGGCGTCGAACAGCTGCACTGCCGCCTGCAACGCCAGGGCGAAGACTGGCGGCTCGACGCGGCCGACGGCGCCGTTGCCGATGAAGAAGGCCACCTTCATGGGAGCACCCTGCTCACCCCCAACACCGCTTTTGTGCTGGGTTCGGTCTGGCTGTGCGTGTCCCCGGCCGAGGACCCCTGGCCTTCGCTGCCGGCGGTGATTCCTCAAGCGCAGTCCGAACAGACGGCACAGACCGAAGCGCCGGCCAGCGCGCCGCTGGAGAAGGTCGAGTCTCGCTCACGCTTCTTCAACCGCACCACCGGCGTGGTCATCGGCCTGTTGCTGGGCATTGCCGGCAGCGCCTGGAGCCTGAGCCGCAGCGCCGCACCCGCTTCGGAGCAACTGGCGATCAGCTCCCCTGCGCAGCAGCTCGCACAGCAGGCCAGGCCTTCGAGCGAGAAGAGCAAACCGACCGAAGCAGCCGCCAAAAAGCGCATCCGGCTGACCAGCATCGATGACGTCAAACGCCAGCTCAACACCATGCTCAGCGAACGCCTGCTGAGCGACGTCACCCTGGAGCAGACGCCCGAGGGCCTGGCGTTGAGCGGCAATCTCAAGCCGGAATCGCAGCTGGTGTATCAGCGCATGCTGCAGCGTTTCAAGGACCGCTATGACACGCCGGTCGCGTTGATCGACAACGTCGCCGCCGGCACCAGTGGCCTGCCGTTCACCATCGTGCAGATCATGTCCGGGCCCCACGCCCACCTGGTCACGGCGGACGGTCGCCGGCTGTACGTCGGCGACGAACTGGCCGGGCTGCGCCTGACCCGCATCGATGACAACCGCATCCAGTTCGACGGCGACCGCCACTACGAGGTGAGCTGGTGAACGCGGCGCTGGATCAATGGAAATCCGCCCACCTTCAGCGCCTGAAGGGCTTTTCTGCGGTGAAAGTCAGCGGCCGTGTCAGCGCCGTCAGCGGCATCTTGCTGGAGTGTCAGATTCCCGCAGCCAAGGTCGGTGACTTGTGTGAAGTGAGCAAATCCGACGGCAGCACCATGCTCGCGGAAATCGTCGGTTTCACCCGCGACTGCACGTTGCTCAGTGCCCTAGGCACTCCGGACGGGATTCAGGTCGGCGCGCACATCCGGCCCCTGGGCATGGCCCACCGCATCGGCGTCGATGACCGTTTGCTGGGCAGCGTGCTCGACGGTTTCGGTCGCCCGCTGCTGGGGGATTCAGAAGGCGCATTCGCCGGGCCCGGTGATCGCCGCGTGACCCTGCCGGTGATCGCCGACGCCCTGCCGCCGACCCAGCGGCCGCGGATCAGCCGGGCATTGCCCACGGGCGTGCGCGCCATCGACAGCGCGATTCTACTCGGCGAAGGCCAGCGCGTCGGCTTGTTCGCCGGCGCCGGTTGCGGCAAGACCACCTTGATGGCCGAACTGGCGCGCAACATGGACTGCGACGTGATCGTCTTCGGCCTGATCGGCGAGCGGGGCCGTGAGCTGCGCGAGTTCCTCGACCACGAACTGGACGCCACCTTGCGCGCACGCTCGGTGCTGGTCTGCGCCACCTCCGACCGTTCCAGCATGGAGCGCGCCCGGGCGGCGTTCACTGCCACCGCCATCGCCGAGGCCTTTCGCGAGCGCGGCCTGAAGGTGTTGTTGCTGCTCGACTCCCTGACCCGGTTCGCCCGGGCCCAGCGCGAGATCGGTATTGCCGCCGGCGAACCCCTCGGGCGTGGCGGCCTCCCGCCTTCGGTCTACACCCTGCTGCCGCGTCTGGTTGAACGGGCCGGGATGAGCGAAAAGGGCTCGATCACGGCGCTCTATACCGTGCTGATCGAACAGGATTCGATGAACGACCCGGTCGCCGACGAGGTGCGTTCGCTGCTCGACGGCCACATCGTGCTGTCGCGCAAACTGGCCGAGCGCGGGCATTACCCGGCCATCGACGTGCAGGCCAGCATCAGCCGGATCATCAGCAACGTCACCGGACGCGAGCACCAGCAGGCGAACAACCGGTTGCGCCGTTTGATGGCCGCGTACAAGCAGGTGGAAATGCTCTTGCGCCTGGGCGAATACCAGCCCGGCAGCGACCCGGTGACCGATTGCGCCGTGCGGCTGAACGAGCCGATCAATGCGTTTCTGCGCCAGGACCTGCGCGAACCGGTGCCGCTGCAAGAAACCCTGGCCGCGCTGATGCAACTCACCTCGCAACTGCCGGAGTAGTCGCGTGGAAGAAGCGCTCGAAGTCGATCCGCAAACCCTCGCCATGGAGCAGGTCATCAGCGTGCTCACGCCTCTGCGTCAGCATCGCCAGGCCAGCGCCGAACGGGCGCAGCGGCAGGCGCAAAAAACCCTGGAGCAGATGCACGAACACCTGCAACAGACTCGCGATTCCTACGCGCAGGAACGGCATAACCAGCGTGAACGCCGGCAGGTGTTGAGCAGCGCCCACGTCAACAAAGCAATGTCGCTGGACGACCTCGAACGCTGGCACGAGAAGGAAAACCGCATGCTCGACCGGCTCGCCTATATCCGCCAGGACATGGCCCGCCAAGCGTTGAGCATCGAGGAACAACAGCAGCGCCTCGCTCAGGCAAAAGACGCGGCGAAAGCATCCCAACGCGCCGTGGAAAAACTCGCCTGCCTGGCCGAGGCCCTCAACGAACAAGGTGAATCGTCATGAACAGCCCGGTGCAACACCCGCCTCGCCCGCAACCGCAACCCCGCGCTGAACCGCCCCGTACGCCCTCTACGGCTTCCCCAAGTGAAGCGCGCCAGCCGCAGCCCAACGTGCGTCGCGCCGATGCCGAACGCCTGCGCCGGCTGTGCGATGAATCCGCTTCGCCTGCGTCGTTGAGTGCAGACGGGATGTTTTTCTCCCAACTGCTGGTGCCGCCGGTGACGGAAGATCAAAGCGAATCGGGTTTCGCCGGCAGCAGTTTCAGCACGTTGTTCCCCGCTGAAGGCGTGCCGACTCAGCTCATCGACGAGCTCGCCCAACGCCTGCCCCAACAGCCGGACGGCCCGTTGAGCCTGACCTTGCTGATGCCCAATCTGGGCAAGGTGCAGGTCAACGCCAACAAGCGCGACAACCAGTGGAGCATCGAACTGGGCTTCGCCCGACGGGGCGTGCTGAAACGCTTGCAGCCCCATCAACGCAACTGTGAAAGCGCGCTGGAACAGGCGCTGGGCTGTGACGTTGACTTGTCTTTGCATGAGGAGGCGGCAACATGAACCCGGATATAAATTCGGACGTGAGCAACGTGGACATGGCTGGATTGGACGTAAACCCCCTGAACATCAGCCGCCCGAACCCTGTAGGACTGGCTTTAGCCGGGAACCCGTCGTTCAGTCCGCTGACACTGCGGGAAGTCAGCGCCGACGTCGCCGAGGCCTCGCGTTTGCTGGGCACCGGCGTGAGCTGCAGCTACACCGCCCAGGGCCAGCGCGGCGAACTGACCCTGCGATTGGTAGCCGACCATGCAAACCGGGATGGCTCGCCCTTCGTAGGACCGGCTTTAGCCGGGAACACGTCATCGCTGACCTGGTTCGACAGCGCCATCGGCCCCTTCGCCCTGAGCGACGCCGAAGCAGTGCTCAGTTTACTGGGCGAACTGCCGGTCACCCTCGGCGGCGAGCACCAGCCGTGGTACTGGCAATTAGTGAATCAACGCATGAATACCGAACTGGCGGAACTGCTTTGCCCCTTGCGGCCACTCAGCGATATCACTGCGCTGTCTGTTGATGACCAACGCCCGGCTACCGCGCCGATGACCTGCCGATTGCACCTGCGGCTGGGTTCGCAGGTGTTGCACGCACAGCTCTGCGCCGACGCGCGGGTCATGCTGCAACTGCTCGGCGGCCACCACTGGCAGCCACACCGGCAGGACATCGCGCCAGACTGGCCCATCCGCCAGCCGCTGGTGCTGGGCGAGCTGTCGTTGAGCCTCGACCAGTTGGCGTCGTTGCAACCGGGGGACGTGCTGCTGCCGTCGTTGTGTCATTTCGACGAGGAAGGCGGCGGGCGCCTGCAACTGGCGGGTCGGCAATGGGCAGTGCAGACGGACAGCCGCGCAGAGCAGCTGTATGTACGGTTCAGCCACGAGGAAGACTTGGGACATGGTCAATGAAGAATTGTACGAAGACGAGATCGAGGATCTTGCCGACGATGAGTCAATTGAGCCACCGCTGAATCAGGCGCCGGATCAGAGTAGGACCGGCTTCAGCCGGGAAGCTTTTGAGGACCCTGGACATCACGGCGCCCCCGAACATCAATCCACTGAAAACGAGTGGCAGGATGAAACCGCCGCCGTTGGCTACGCGGACGATTCTTACGAACCTCAATCAACAGAAACCCAGACCTCCCTCGATTCCCTCGATCAACTGCCGCTGGCCCTGACCCTGCGCTGCGGCAGCCTCGAACTGACCCTCGGCGACCTGCGCCGCGTCGCTGCCGGCACCGTATTACCGGTCAACGGCGTCACGCCGGGCTTCGCCACCCTGTGCCATGGCGATCGCATCGTCGCGGAGGGCGAACTGGTCAGCGTCGAGGGCCGGCTCGGTCTGCAGATCACCCGCATGGCGTCCCGCCCATGATCATGGACGGGATGAACCCGGTGATGCTGGCGCTGTTCCTCGGCGCCCTGTCGTTGATTCCGTTTCTGTTGATCGTCTGCACGGCCTTTCTCAAGATCTCCATGACCCTGCTGATTACCCGCAACGCCATCGGCGTGCAGCAAGTGCCGCCGAACATGGCGCTCTACGGCATCGCCCTGGCCGCGACCATGTTCGTCATGGCCCCCGTCGCCCACGAAATCCAGCAGCGGGTTCACGACCGCCCGCTGGAGATGGGCAGCACCGAGAAATTGCAGGCCAGCGCCAACACCGTCATCGAGCCGTTGCAACGGTTCATGAGCCGTAACACCGACCCGGAAGTCGTTGCCCACCTGCTCGACAACACCCAGCGCATGTGGCCCAAGGACATGGCCGATCAGGCCAGCAAAAGCGACCTGCTGCTGGCCGTCCCCGCCTTCGTCCTGTCCGAGTTGCAGGCCGGTTTTCAGATCGGCTTTCTGATCTACATCCCGTTCATCGTCATCGACCTGATCGTCTCCAACCTGCTGCTGGCGCTGGGCATGCAGATGGTCTCGCCGATGACCATTTCGCTGCCGCTCAAACTGCTGCTGTTCGTGCTGGTGCAAGGCTGGACGCGCCTGCTCGACAGCCTTTTCTACTCGTACATGTGAGGCGGTGATGGAAGCGCTGGCGTTGTTCAAGCAGGGCATGTTTCTGGTGGTGATCCTCACGGCGCCGCCGTTGGGGGTCGCCGTGCTGGTCGGCGTCATCACTTCGCTGTTGCAGGCCTTGATGCAGATCCAGGACCAGACCCTGCCCTTCGGCATCAAGCTCGCCGCCGTCGGGCTGACCCTGGCCATGACCGGGCGCTGGATCGGTGTCGAGCTGATCCAGTTCATCAACCTGGCCTTCGACCTGATCGCCCGGTCCGGCGGCGCGCACTAGATGCCCTTCGACGCCCAGGGCCTGTTCGAACTGATGCTGGGCATGGGCCTGGCCGCCGCGCGCATCCTGCCGTGCATGATTCTGGTGCCGGCATTCTGCTTCAAATACCTCAAGGGCCCGCTGCGTTACGCGGTGGTGCTGGTGGTGTCGATGGTGCCGGCGCCGAGCATCAGCCGCGCATTGTCGGGGATGAATGACGACTGGTTTTCCATCGGCGCGCTGCTGCTCAAAGAGGCCGTACTCGGCACCCTGCTCGGCCTGTTGCTGTACGCGCCGTTCTGGATGTTCGCCTCGGTGGGCGCGCTGCTCGACAGCCAGCGCGGCGCCTTGAGCGGCGGTCAGCTGAACCCGGCGCTGGGGCCTGACGCGACGCCGCTGGGCGAGCTGTTTCAGGAAACGTTGATCATGCTGGTGATCCTGTCCGGCGGGTTGTCGCTGATCACGCAGGTGATCTGGGACAGCTATCAGGTCTGGCCGCCCACCGCCTGGCTGCCCGGCATGACGGTCGACGGCCTGGACCTGTTTCTCGAACAACTCAACCAGACCCTCCAGCACATGATGCTCTACGCCGCACCGTTCATTGGTTTGTTGCTGTTGATCGAGGCCGCGCTGGCGATCATCGGCCTGTACGCTCAGCAACTGAACGTGTCGATCCTGGCCATGCCGGCCAAGAGCATGGCGGGCATCGCGTTCCTGCTCATCTACCTGCCGACGCTGCTGGAACTGGGCAACGGCCAGATCACGCAACTCGCCGACCTGAAGCATTTGCTCGGTCAACTGGTGCATATGCCGTGAGCGAAAAAACCGAAAAAGCCACGCCCAAACAGGTGCGCGACGCCCGCGAAAAGGGTCAGGTCGGGCAAAGCCAGGACCTGAGCAAACTGCTGGTGCTGCTGGTCGTCAGCGAAGTGACCCTGGGCCTGGCGGACGAAAGTGTCGCGCGCTTGCTGAACTTGCTGAACCTGTCGTTCAAAGGGGTTGGCCAGCCCTTCATGCACACCGTCGAGCAGGTCGCCAGCGAGGGCGCAAGCGTGTTGATCGGCTTCATCCTGAGCAGTGTCGGCATCGCGATGCTGATGCGGCTGGTGGGCAGCTGGATACAGATCGGGTTCCTGTTTGCGCCCAAGGCATTGAAGCTGGACTTCAACAAGCTTAACCCCTTCGCCCACGCCAAGCAGATGTTCTCGGCGCAGAGCCTGACGACCTTGCTGCTCAGCATTTTGAAAGCCACGGCCATCGCCGTGACGCTGTACGTGGTGGTGAAGCCGTCGCTGGGCACGCTGATTTTGCTGTCGAGCACGGACCTGACGACGTATTGGCATGCGCTGTTGGAGGTGTTCCGGCACATTTTGCGGGCGACGCTGGGGTTGCTGTTGGTCATCGGCGCGGTGGATTTTGCGCTGCAGAAGTATTTCCACGCGAAGAAGCTGCGGATGAGCCACGAGGACATCAAGAAGGAGTACAAGCAGGCCGAGGGTGACCCACACGTGAAGGGGCATCGTCGGCAGCTGGCCCATGAGTTGTTGAACCAGGCACCGACTGCGCCGGCCAAGCCGGTGGAGGATGCGGACATGGTGGTGGTGAATCCGACGCATTATGCGGTGGCGTTGTATTACCGGCCGGGCACAACGCCGCTGCCGCAGATTCACTGCAAGGGTGAGGATGATGAGGCGCTGGCGTTGATTGCGCGGGCGAAGAAGGCGGGGATTCCGGTGGTGCAGAGTATCTGGCTGGCGCGGACGCTTTATAAGGTCAAGGCAGGCAAGTACATCCCGCGGACGACGCTGTTGGCGGTGGCGAATATTTATCAGATCGTGCGGCAGCTTGAGGACGTTCCGGACGAGGTCATTCGAATTGACGATGTTTGATCAGGATCAAGATCAACAGCGTCTGCCTGGGGGCAGACTGTTTCGCCTTCGGCGAGTTACTTGATAAAGCCCCAAGTAACCAAGGGCTTGTGCTCCTGGTTGGGCCCTTCCTTCGTCAGGGTTCCTTCACTCCGGTCTCGCTCCGTGGGCCCGCGCCGAACGGGCATCCATGCCCTGACGGCGCTCTCGCCGCATCCATGCGGCTCGACCCACTGCGCGAGACCTGCGTTCAGCCTGCACCCAAGTCGCGTTTTGTGTCGTTTGGACTTCTTGCGTAGAAGATCAAAAGCAAAAGCAAAGGCAAAGGCTTCCCGGCTGAAGCCGGTCCTACGGGAGGCACCGTCAGTCCTACAGGTTGTCCGCGTTGCTTTTTAGTGGGACCGGCGGCGCTCCCCGTAGGACTGGCTTCAGCCGGGAAGAGGCCGGTGGGTGCGCCATCAATTTTGCGGCGTCTCTGATCGTTTCCACACGCCGCGTATTTGTGGGTGCTAGCTTGCTCGCGAGGCATTGGTACATCCGCCGGATAGTTGGTGTTTGCAATACAGCATTCGCGAGCAAGCTCGACTCCCACAGGACCGGCGTCCGACCGAAAATTTCCACCGCGCATCTACCCTCGGGAGGTGACGCGGAGCGTCACAGGCTGCATTCCCAAGCGGAGCGTGGGAACGATCAAATATCAGCGCCTGAGCGGGTCTCTTCCCGGCTAAAGCCGGTCCCACAAAAAAGCAGCGCGTGCATCCAGTGAAATGGGTGGTGGCCACACTGGCCTCTTCCCGGCTAAAGCCGGTCCTACTAAGCGTAAGCGCGCTTTTGATCTTCCTACGCAAAAGGCTCAGTCACCGCCAATCGCGACTTGGGTGCAGGCCGAACGTAGACGACGCGCAGAGGGCCGAGCCGCATGGATGCGGCGAGAGCGCCGTCAGGACATGGATGTCCGTTCGGCGCGGGCCCACGGAGCGTCGTCGGAGTGAGGGTATTCCGACGAAGGAGGAACCTAGCCAGGAGCAAGCACCCTTGGTTACTTGGGGTGCTTTTCCAAGTAACTCGCCGAAGGCGAAACGCGAGGCCGTTAGGCCGAGGCTCTTGATCTTGAATTACTGCAAAGCATCACTCAGATGCCCCAACCCCGCCAGCTCCAGCTCCTGCCGCCGAATACTGTCCAGACTCACCGCCGCCCCCTGCGCATCGGGCACCGCATGCCACACCACAAAATCCCGCTGAACATCCAAAAACAAAAAGAAATCGTTAAACAACTCCGCCTGCGAAAACCGCCGCTCCAACGCATCGCGCAACTGCTCCGGACGCAAGGCCCGGCCCTCGATATGCAGCGCAATGCCCCAGTCCCGATGCTCACGTCGACTGACAAACGCCACGCCCGTCGCCACCGGCCAGATCGCCGCACGCTCAGCGGCGACGTGGGCATAAAACGCTGCTTTTTCCGATACCCGAATCATGCTCAGTCCTTTAATGGCACCACAGTAAAATCCTGCTCATGGTCACGCTCATCAATCCCCTGACGCATGTCCGGCGGCCACCAGATCACCAACTCCCGGTCATTGGAATCTGGCCGCTTGCACGAATAACCCGAGCACCCATGGGTGGCACACCCCGCCAACGTGGCAGTGACCAGAAACAGCAAAAGCAAACCGCGCAGGTTCATCGTGTAGCCCCCTTGAGCAGCGAAGGTCGGTTCTGTTTGGCCTTGCTCGACACCTGCGGCTGACGCAGGGCGATGTAGATTTCACTCTCCGCCCCCGGCTGCAGCCACGCATGGGGCCAGGCGCTAACACCCATCACCCAGCGACCGCCACAGCGGCTTTCGTCGATGCGCACCGGCTTGCTGGTGGTGTTGCGCGCCACGACCACCGCGATGCCCCAGTCCTTGCGGGTAAACCACTGGGAACGCTGGCGATCCATGCTCAGGCCGACGCCCGGATCACACAGGCTGTCGGCTTCGAACGGCAGGGTCTCGCCGCTGTTGAAGCCCACCGGGGTCACGCCGTCGAGCAACTGGGTGAAGGCGTTCTGCACATCGCTGCGGGTCGGTTGTTCACCACCGTCGCGACGTTCCTTGATGCGCTTCATCTGGTCATCGACATCGTGGGGGTTGCCGTTCTGCACGTAGCGCGCCGGATTGATCTGATCGCCGATCAGCCGAGGCGTGAGGATGAACAGGCGCTCACGCTGGTTCAGCTCGCGACTGCGGGACTGGAACAGCAGCTTGCCGATCACCGGAATGTCGCCCAGCAGCGGGATCTTGTTGACCTTGTCGGTGGTTTCCAGCCCGTGGAATCCGCCGATCACCAGGGAGCCATGCTCCGCGATCACCGCCTGGGTGCTGACGTTGCCCTTGCGCACCGCCGGCTGATCTTCGTTGATTTGCGAGGTGTCTATCTGGCCGTCTTCGATGTCGACGATCAGTTGCACCTGGGATTTGCCGTTCTGGTCCAGGGAGCGCGGAATCACCTGCAAGCTGGTGCCCGCCGTGATGGCCTGAATGTCGGCGACGCGTTCGGAAGTGGCAGTGAGGTATTCGGTGCGGCTGAAGTCGATCACCGCCGGCTGGTTTTCCAGGGTCAGGATCGACGGATTGCCGATGACCGACGCCGCGCCGTTGCCTTCGAGGGCATGCAGGTCGGCCGAAAATTTACCGGCATCCTGGATAAACAGCGTGGTGCTGGTGCCCTGCTCGAACAGGTTGGCGCCGCCGCTCACGCTGCCGCCCTTGAAATTCCAGCGGCTGGACAGCTGCGCCAGTTCGTTGCGGTCGATGTCGAGAATCACCGCGTCGATCTCGATCAGGTTACGCGGCGTGTCCAGTTGCTTGACCAGCTTCTCGTACATCGCCCGGCGTTTGGGCAGGTCATAGATCAGCACCGAGTTGTTGCGCACGTCGGCGCTGACGCGGATCTTCGAACGGCCCTTCTCTTCACTGGAGGACCCGCCGCGCTTGCCACGGGATCCCAGCACGCGGTCCAGCCCCTGTTCGATGGCGCCGGTGTCGAAACCCTGGCCTTCCATGCCGCCGTAATTCAGGCCCGACGACGTGGTGCCGCCTCCGGATCCGGCTGTACCACCCTGCCCTTGCAGCAGGTTGACACCGTTGATGGATTCGCCACGGGAGCGGCTTTCCAGCAGCTCCTGAAGAATGCTCGCGACGCCGGCGACGGTGAGCTGTTGATCGCGATAACGAATGGTGCGGTCGGCGGCGTTGGCGTACTTCAGCGGCAGGACCACGACGTCCTGCTTCTCGGCTTTTTCCGGTGCCTCGACCTTCTTGCTGTAACTGCGCACGAAGTCGACGTACTTGGCCGGACCGCGCACCAGCACCACCCCTTCGTCGGGCAAGGCGCCCCAGCCGAAACGCTTGTCCAGCAGGCCGACATCGGACAGCGCCTGCTGCAGGTCATCGACCGCTTCCGGCGACACTTCGATCCGCGCCGAGGTCTGCTCGCTGGTCGAGCTGATGTACAGGGTCTCGTTGTAGACGAACCACTGGAAGTGATGCTCCTGACCCAGCCGGTCGAGGAATTCCTGAGGGTTCTGCGCACGAATGCGCCCGTCCAGCGTGCCCGGCATCGCCGGCATGTCCAGACCGATGCCGAACTCCTTGGCGAAGTCTGCCAGCGCAGTGGCCAGCTCGGTCTGCCGCGCATCGTAGGCGTAGGCGGTGTGTTTCCAGGCGTCAGGCACCGCTGCCAGCGCCGGCGCGCCGATGCCTATCATCAGCAAAGGCAACCACATTAAGGCCTTGCGCATTTCACACTCCCGGTTGCCAGGTTTTGAGGGTCGAGCGGGACGACGAGGCGGTCGCGCTGCGAATCGAGGTTTGCATGAGGCTGAGCATCGCGGCGCGCTGATTGGCCAGGCGCTCCAGACGTTCGAGCAGTTGCGTGGGATTGCAGGGGTCGGGAATCCAGCTGACCAACACCACGCAGCGGGTGTCGGGGTCGATCGCCAGTCCGCCCTCACAGGCACAGGCCACGCCGGCACCGCCCTGGGCGAGTACCGCGTCGAGGCGTTGCGGGTCGCTGCCGTCGTAGGGATCGAGCACATCCAGGCTCAGGCGAATGCCGTTGCCCGACACCGCCAGTCGCGCGTTGGCGTCGTCGATCCAGCAGTCCAGTGGTGCGAGCGGACGTCGCTCGCACCACTGAGCGAGGATCGCGCTGAATTCACTGAATTCCATCGATGATCGCTTTGGTGATGCCGTGTTTGGCGCGCAGCCCTTCGTTGAGGATCATGTTGGCGACGTTGGTCTGCTGCGAGGCATCGCTGAACGCCTGGAAGTCTTCCATGGTGCCGCTTTCCGAGGCGGTTTCGGCGGCGTCCTGCATGTCGTCCTGGGCGCGGGAATAGGAGTGATCGAGGTGGTTTTGCAGGGATTTGAAACTGATCATGCCGGTGGCTCCAACTGAGGGATTCAACCCCTGAGTGGAACCTGCGGCCGCTCCGGTTCCATGAACCGTCACAACCGGGTCAAGAAAATCTCATGAAGGCGCCGAAGACCCCACCAGCCCGCGGCGCAGGCTGTCCCAGTCGATGTCGAACGCGCCGTTGGCGTCGCTCAGGCGCAGGGTCTGCGGCGCCAGGGCCGGGTCGGGCTTGAGCTGCCAGTGACCGGCGAATCGACTGGCCGACAGCCACTCGCCGAGGCTGTCGAGCATGTCGGGATGGGCGCTGAGCACGGCGGTGGTTTCAACGGACTGTCCGGCAGCCAGATTGCGCATCAGGGCGCGGCTGCGTTCAGCGAGTGTGGTCTGGTCGAGCAACTCGGCAAGGGCCTCATTGAGCAGGGATTCCACGGCCTCCATCGACGCCTCGGCCAAGGCCAGTCGCTGCTGCTCAAGGTGCTGCAGAAAACCGTTGGCGCTGTCCCAGAATTGCGCCAGCGCCTGATCCTTTTCGTGCTGCGCCTGGGCGTGGGCGGCGGCCAGAATCTGCTCGGCTTCTGCCCGGGCATTGTCCAGCACCTCAGCGGCGAGCACGGTACTGGCCAGGTCTTCGCGACGCAGGATGTCGGTGACCAGCACGGTGGAGGAAGACAACACGAGACGACGCTTGGCGAGCATGTTCAGCTCCTGAAATACAATGAGGTAACGGCAATCATCAAGGCGTCGTCACTCGCCACAACACCGAGTGCCAGAGGGTTTGCAGCTTGTTCTCGGGCAGCTCGGCGCACGCCGTCGGCAACACATCCGGCGCCCACGACAGGCGCAGCCGTGACCAGCAAGGCTCGCCCGCCCACGCCGCCAGCAATACGCGCGCATCGCTCACCGAGGCGTCCAGCCATAAACCGGGCCGCAACGCCTTGGCCACGGCGCGGCACCAGGGCTCATGCACGTGCCCGGCGTGATCAGCGCTCGCCTGCCCGCCCTGGCCGAAACAGATGCGGCCGGCCAACGACAGCGCCTGCTGCTGTTGCGCGTCACCCAGTTGCAGCCATTGCATCATCGAGTCAACGGGCGGCGGCGGCTGGCTCGGGACCACGCCGACGCTGTGCAGAAAGACGTCGTGCCGCGTGCCGAGCAACTCGGTGCCATCCTCGCGCGTCACGCCACAGTGGTCCGCGAACACGTCGATCCAGTCGGCATGGGCCCATTCCCATGGCGCACACCACCAGCGAATCCAGTGCTCCTCGGCGCTGAGCATTAGGCCCTCACCGGCATGCTCGTCCGGGCACTGCGGCGCAGGCCGATGCGTTGCAACAGCGCATCGCGCCAGTCACCGCGCAGGGCCAACACGATCAGGGCAATCAGCAGCAGCGAGGCAAACGGCGCGAGCCACAGCATGCGGTTCCAGAAATCGAGGTTGGCGCTGTCGACCAGAAACGGCCCGAAACTCACCAGCCGTTCGGTGTCCTGAAACTCCGCCGCCGGCACGAACACGATGGCGAATTTCTTCGAATCCAGGGGCTCGCCGGACATGCCGGGAATGCTGCTGGCGACCATCTGCTGAATACGCCCGCGCACGCTGTCGGGGTCGAGGGCCGAGGTGTGTTTGATGAACACCGCCGCTGAAGCCGGCTGCACCGGCTCGCCCGGCGCGATGCGTTCAGGCAGCACCACATGCACGCGGGCGACGATCACGCCGTCGATCTGCGACAGCGTCGCTTCCAGCTCCTGGGACAAGGCATAGATGTACCGCGCGCGCTCTTCCAGCGGCGTGGAAATCACCCCTTCTTTCTTGAAGATTTCACCCAGGCTGGTGCGCGAACGACGCGGCAGGCCGGCCGCATCGAGGATCCGCACGGCACGGTTGATCTCGGCGGTCGGCACGCTGATGACCACACCGGTCTTCTCGCTGCGCTTGCGCGCGTCGATGTGCTGGTCGGCGAGGCTGGCGATCACGTCGTTGGAATCCTGCTCGGACATCCCGGTGAACAGGTCCGTGTCATCGCTGCACCCGCTGAGCAGCAGCATCAGGCAGATCAGTCCCGCAGTCAGGTATTTCACGGCATGCCTCTACTGCAGGTTAGTCAGTTTATCGAGGGCCTGGGCGCTCTTGCTGACGACTTTGGTGGTCAGCGCCATTTGCAGCGAATACTGCGACAGCGACCGGCTCATCTGGGAAATTTCCAGCGGGTCGTCAGTGGTGGACGCCCGTTTCATCTTGCGCGCCGCTTGCTGCGAGAGCTTGTCGGTGGCGCCAAGACGGTCCGACAGCGCGCTGGCGATCTGTTCGGACAAATGGCTTTGCTGCATCGACAGCTCGGGACGCATGGCGGCGTTGAACAGATCGACGTCCGCCTGCGAAGGCCCGCTGACCAATCCCTGATCCAGGCGAGGCTCAAGATCGGTGGACGGCGATTTGAGTTGGTTGACATTGGAAAGGGTCACGGGGGTTCTCCGGCAGACGGTGTCGAGGGGCGCAGCTCGGTTCAGGACAGGCTGTTGCTATTGCTGCTGTTGCCACCGCCCACCAATGCCGAGACAAGGGCAGCAGCGGCCTGGGCCAGGGTGTTTTGCTGATCCTGTTGGGCGAACGGGTTTTGCCCACCTGCGCCGTTGACGCCGGCACCGTTCTGTTCAGCTTCAAGCCCTTTCTTGATCAGGCCGCTGAGCAGTTGCCCCAGGTCCTGGGTCACGCTCTGGGTGGCACCGCCCGACTGAGACGCGTCGTTCATCGGCGTACCGAGGCCGCCGCCGACGCTGGCATTGACGCCCTTCTGCAGCAGATCACCGAGCAGTTGGCCGAGGTCCTGATTCACGCTGCCGGGGGTTTGCATAGCGCCGCCCGATGGATCGGCGGGAGAAAGGCTGCTCAGCTGCGATCCGCCGCCGGCATCACTGAGGCCGTTCTGTTGCTGATCGAGTTGACCGCCCAGAGAGTCGAGCGCAGAACGGAAATCAGCGGTCTCTTTGCCGTCGAGGAAGTTGTCGCCCTCAGCCGTGAGCTCATTCTTCCAGGAGCCCGAGTCCGGTGCCGGGAATTTGACCGGATCCTGGGCCGTGCGCTGGTCCATGAATTCAGCGATTTTTTCCAGCAGCGGCATGTCACCCTTGGAGAAGGTGGTGCCTTTGTCCGTCTTGGTCAGGAGGTCGTCCAGTGAGGCCTTGGCCAGACCGTTGAGGGTCTTTGACATCAGGTCCGGCGCGCCGGCACCCGCCTGGCCTGCATCGGCGGCAGCACCAAAATTGTCGCCCAGCTTGTCTTTGATCAGGTCGCCCAGCGCCGCCTTGATCATGTCCGGATTGCCGCCGATCAGGGACGCCAACGGATTGTTCTTCTCCATCTGCTTGCCGACCATCTGGCCCAGCGGCGATTCCTTGTCCAGGTGCCCGTCCTTGGTCAGCGCCTGAGCCAGCTGATCAATGACGTCCTTCAGCGACTGCGGGGTCTTGTCGCCGCCTGACGTCGGCTGGGAAGCCACGGTGCCGATGTGCAGGTTTTGCAGCGGATTGGTATTGGCATTGAGACTTAGCATGAAACCTCCATCCTTAGGTGGATGCCCCCCTTTTCAGGGGGCGCTCGGACCGATCAGTAGCTGATGCCCTTGGCGTTCTGCGCTTCGGCACTGATCGCCTTGTTGGCGCTGTCTTCCTTGCCGGAACGGATGGCGCTGAGGACATCGTTGGTCTGCTTGCGGATGTCGGCTTCGGTCTGCATGGCAATCAGGCGCGCCTGGCTGGCATCGGCCTTTTCGGTAGCGGCGTTTTGTGCCGCTTCGGCCTTGGAAGGGGCAGCGGAATCAGTGATCTGGCCTTCCTGCTGGACTTTGGTCACAGCGTTGGCGCCCTGCTGAGTCGCCTGCCCGGCGCCAGTGATAAAGCTGTTGGCGAGGCCACCGACCATTGCTACTGGATTTGGCATGTCGAACACTCCTGAGTCATCACCAGCGAAAGTGCTTGGTGCCAATGGGTGGCCCGGACCTCAGGATCGGTTCCCATGTCGCTCAATAAAGTTCGTAGCAGGCGGGGACGCTGCGGATCTGGCCGTTTGAACGCAGGGTGTGTCGCCAGAGAAAGCGGGATAAACGGAGGTCAGACGTCGAGCTCTTTCATGCGGTGGTAGAGCGTCCGACGGGGGATTTCGAGCTCCTGACTCACGGCATCGACGCTGTTGTTGTGGCGCTTGAGCGCGGCTTGAATCAGCGCTTTTTCGATGACCCGCAACTGCGATCTCAGGCCCGATGATTCGCCCTCTTCGCTGGCCTCCCCGCCCAGCAGCGGAAAGCCCATGACGTGACGCTTGGCGGCTGATTTCAGTTCGCGGATATTGCCCGGCCAGTCGTGGTTGAGCAGGACGTGGCGCAGCACGCCAGTGGTCTCGGGCATCGGAACACCCGATTCCTGCGCCGCGGCTTCAGCAAAACGCGCGAACAACGGCAGGATGCGCGCCCTCTGCTCGCGCAAAGGCGCCAGGGTCACGGTCAAGACGTTCAGGCGGAAATACAGGTCCCGGCGAAAACGTCCCTGTTCGACCATCTCGTCAAGGGAGCGCTGAGCCGAGGCGATGACGCACACGTCCAAGGCAATGGGTGATGTCGAGCCGAGGCGTTCGATGGAGCGCGTTTCCAGCACCCGCAGGAGTTTGGCTTGCAGGGCCAAGGGCATGCTGTCGATCTCGTCGAGGTACAACGTGCCGCCCTGGGCCGCTTCGATGTAGCCAACCCGGGCCCGATCGGCACCGGTGTAGGCGCCGCTGACCACGCCGAACAGTTCGCTCTCGGCCAGGGATTCCGGGATGGCCGCGCAGTTCATCGCCACCAGCCGGCCCTTACGACCGGACAGCGCATGAATCCGGCTGGCGACGGTGTCCTTGCCAGTCCCGGTTTCGCCTGACAGCAGCAGGTCGATCCCCAACTGGCCGAGACTGCGGGCCACCACCCGCAGGTTCGGCACCTGATGGTCGTCCTCCAGTTGCTCATCGAATAACTCGTACACACTCATCCACGACCTCTGGTATCTCAGGGTTACGCGACATTGGCTGCGCGAGATTGGCTGCGAGGCGTCCATTGCGAAACAGCGCGCTTGGTGAGGCAGGTATTTGTGGGGCTTCAGGGCGGAACTCGCGTTTTTAGGACCGGCTTTAGCCGGGAAGGCGTCAGGCGTCACACCACACATCTCATGCCGTTCACACCGGCCTCTTCCCGGCTGAAGCCGGTCCTACGAAATCACCGCTTCTTCAGCATCATTCATCCCCAGCTCCTTCATCCGGTGGTACAGGGTGCGCCGAGGAATTTCGAGCTCCTGCACCACCGCTTCCAGGCTGTGTTTGTGACGCTTGAGCGCGTCTTCGATGAGCATCCTTTCGATGACGCGCAGTTGGGTCTTCAGGCCGGTTTCCAGGTCCCGGTCCGCAGGTGCATCGCCGCCCAGCAGCGGGAACCCCAGCACAAACCGCTTGGCGGCCGACTTCAGCTCGCGAATGTTGCCGGGCCATGAGTGGCTGAGCAGGACCTGCACCAGGCGATTGTCCAGCTCGGCAACCGGGCAGCCAAAATCGGCGGCGACTTGCTGGGTGAACTGGTCGAACAATGGCAGGATCTGCTCGCGACGCTTGCGCAAGGCTGGCATTTGAATAGTCAGCACATTGAGCCGGAAAAACAGGTCGCGACGAAAAAGCCCTTGTTCCACGAGTTCATCCAGAGGGCGCTGCGCCGAAGCGATGACCCGAAGGTCCACCGGAATGAAGTCGGTCGACCCCAGGCGCTCGATGCCCCGGGTTTCCAGAATCCGCAGCAGCTTGGCCTGCAGGCTCAGCGGCATGCTGTCGATCTCGTCCAGGTACAGCGTGCCGCCGCAGGCCGCTTCGATGTACCCCTCCCGAGACCGACTGACACCGGTATAGGCGCCGTTCACGACCCCGAACAGCTGACTTTCCGCGAGGGATTCCGGAATAGCCGCGCAGTTCATACCGATGAAAGAACCTGTCCGACCGGACAAGTCATGAATACGTTTGGCCAGCGTGTCTTTGCCTGTTCCTGTCTCCCCGCACAGCAGCAAATCCATACTCAGGTTTGCGGTATTCAATGCTATCTGCTGGATATCCAGCGCCACATTTTCTGGCGGACAGGAACAGTCGCTTACATCGATTTCTTCTTTCATCGATACCTCTCGTAGTGGGAGCAAGCGATTTATTAATACCACGCATTACAAAGGCAGCCACAATTAAATTTAGTTCCCCGACGTCGCGAGACCTACTTCACACGCGACCAGTGGTAGCACTTTGACTTTATTGACGAAGACAACTAATTATCCGCAAAACATTCAAACGACTATTTAAAATCATCCGTTGCCCCCGACTGGACGATGAAGCGTCGGAGGCGTCCAACGGCCCGGCCAGCCTGGCGCCTGCATCACAATAGCTTAACAATCATCAGGTTATGCTCTGCCATGGTGCGTCCCCTTTGTCTTCCCCTCATCGCTATGGCGGCGGCGAACCGGTTGACAAGCCAGCACGCTGACTCATGCCGTTTCAAACTTATTGTCATTCCTCGCGCGCGCTCGACCACCGCCTATTTAATATTCGCTCGTCCCGGACAAGTAATGCGAACTTACTTGATCGCCTGACTTATATATCCCGCCCCTTTATAACTTATATAACGTCACCCACCTATTTAAAGCGACCCTATCATTGACACCTGAATTATTAGTTTCAAGGAAGGCTAGTTTAACTCCGTTCGGAAATCCGACTGAGCCAAGTCGGTTTTCCGAACACGCTTTACTGTACTCTCGCGTATAGGTCCAAACCCCTTGCGTTTAGCGGGTCGGACATACCGACTATCATGATTTGAACTATTAACAGCGAAGCAAAGGTTTGCGGATCAATAACGATTCGGTAATGGGATCCAACTAATCCTCGCCGCGCAGGATGATCTGCCAGGCACTGCTCAACGAGCCAAAAGGCTCATCAACCTAGGGCAGTGGATGTTTCGAATTGTGTCTTCGAAGGCGACTGGCCATGATGTATCGGCGTTTTTACAAAACGCCGGCAAAGTTCGGTGAAATTTTCGTTAATTCATTGTGTGAATAAGTCTGACCCGGCTCATCCGGGTCGATGGGACGTGCAAAGCAGGCGGGCGGATGTGTGTCTGCGCCGGTACACGGCGAGCCCATTGCTGCCAAAAGTGGGCCCGAAGCGGACAACCTCACGGCTGAGGCGTCGCCTCAGGGGCGCACAATTCCCGCTGACGCCGTGGCAGTCGTGACCGCCAGTGCCTCGTTACCGTGCACGACGTCGTCGGTCATTTTGTCCAGAGTGGCGGAAAGCTGCTCGAACTGGTCGCGAGGCACGAGCAGGCGAGAGGGTCCGTCGGCTGTTTTTTTGCGCAGAAATGCCGGGTTGAGGTTCAACAGCACCGAGCGATCGATGCCGGCGCTGACAGCGAGGCGCTCCAGATCCACCGGCCGCGCCAGCTCCAGCTCCGTGAAATACGGCGCGTTGGCCACCGGGCTGAGTTTCACGCCATAGGTCTCGGGTTCGCGCACCAGCAACGACAGCGCCAGCAGGCGCGGCACATAATCCTGGGTTTCCTTCGGCAGGCTCAGGTGCCAGTAATCGGTGGGTAGCCCTCGCCGCTGATTTGCGTCGATAGCCCGGCTCACCGTGCCCTCCCCTGCGTTATAGGCGGCCATGGCCAGCAACCAGTCGCCACCGAACTGGCCATGCAGACGCGTCAGGTAATCCATCGCCGCTTTGCTGGAAGCCACGACGTCCCGGCGGCCGTCGTACCAGGCGGTCTGGCGCAGGTCAAAATCGCGCCCGGTGGCCGCCATGAACTGCCACAGCCCGGCCGCGTCACGGATCGAATTGGCCTTGGGGTTGTAGGCGCTCTCGATGATCGGCAATAGGGCCAGTTCCGCCGGCATCGCGCGCTGGTCGAGGGTTTCGACGATGAAGTGCAAATACGGGCTGGCCCGCTGGCTGGCGTTGCGGATGAACCCTGCATTGCCCAGCAGCCAGTTGCGCTGACGCACGATGCGTTCATTGACGCCATTGTCGTCGGCCAGGCGGAAATCCTGCCCCATTCGCTGCCAGATATCACTGCCGTCGTAGGGTTGCGTCGGCCGCGAGTAAGCCAACGGCTCTTCGCTGCGATGGAGCCCCGCCACCAGGCGCGGCGTGCGTTCGGTACTCGCCTCGGGAGGGCCGTAGGACTGGCACCCGGCACACAGCACCGCGACGGTCAGTGAAGCGATGCGCATCGGTCGAACGACACGCAAAACGCCCGAATACGGGCGGAAGGCAGGCGGCATGGGAGGTCATCCTGAGAGGTTTATGCTGTGTGGCACGGGCGCTTGAATGGTTCCAATACGCCCGTGCTGTCACACCCCTCCTGCGCGCCTTCCTTATATAGAAAGCCTCTGCATCACGAGTGCATCACCTTGTCGTGATCGCGAACGCTGTATTTCACCACGCCCCAGATCAGCAGCTCGTCGCCCTCCATAACGTAGCGCGGCGGGTATTTGGTGTTCTCGGACTTGAGGATGACCTCGTTGCCACGCATGTGCAGGCGTTTGCAGACGGGCTCGGTATTCAGCGCGGCGATGACGATGTCGCCATGCTCGGCATACAGGCTGCGGTCGACGATCACCAGATCGCCGCAATAAATGCCCGCGCCCTGCATGCTGTCGCCTTCTATTTTGACCAGATAGACATGGGGCGCGCGGATGTCGAAGAGCTCGTCCAGCGAGATGTGCCGCTCGATGTGATCGGCCGCTGGCGAGGGAAAACCCGCCGGTACTTGAAAGGCATAAAGGGGGAACCGCTCGCCCGCCGCTGACAACCGGCCAAGGATGGTGACACTCATGGGACTGACCTTGTGTTTGTTAACTGTACGTATATACAGTTAACGTTCTCAGCCGCGTGCGGTCAATGTTGTAGGCAGGAAAATTCGACGGGTGACACATGTGCGGACGCTACTCGATCTACGAGCCAATGGACCATTACCTCAAGACGCTTGCGCCAGAGCAGTTGGTGATCAACGGCTACGATCTCTGGCCCATCGAGCGTTACAACGTGGCGCCGACCACCCGCGTCGAAATCATCCGCCCGGTGACTGACGGCCTGAGCGTCGACAAAGTGCGCTGGGGCTGGTCGCCCCACTGGGCCAAAGGTAAACGGCCCGACCCGATCAATGCGCGGGTCGAAACGGTCATGACAGGCAAGTTCTTCAAGGATCTGTGGCCGAACGGTCGCGCCCTGGCCCCGGCCAATGGCTGGTACGAATGGGTGAAAGACCCGATCGACTCGAAGCGCAAGCAGCCGTACTTCATCCATCTGAACGACCAGGGGCCGATGTACTTCGCCGCCTTGGGACAGGTCAGGCCTGGCCTTGAGCCGGATGAGCGCGACGGCTTCGTCATCATCACCGCAGCGAGCGACGCGGGCATGCTCGACATCCACGACCGCCGCCCCCTGGTGCTGACGCCCGAGCTCGCACGGGAATGGGTCGACCCGCAGACACCGGCCTCACGGCTCGCGCAAATCGCCCAGGAAGGCTGCCGGCCGGTCAGCGATTTTCACTGGCATGCCGTGGGCAAAGAGGTCGGAAATGTGCGCAACGAGGGTGCGCAGTTGATCGAGCCCTTGGCCGGGCCCGATTTGCTGACGGAGGATCAGGACGAGAACGTTTGATCGCTGCACATGGCGATCACGCGGCACTCAATGGGGCAGGTTTGGAGTGATCAGAGCGTCCACTTCACCGAGAACATCAGGTTGCGCGGATCGCCGTAAACGCCGGTACCCGACGCGATCGGAATGCCCTGCCAGTAGCGGGTGTCGAACAGGTTGTTGACGTTGACCCGGCCGTCCCAGTGCTCGTTCAGCTTGTAGCCGGCCATCAGGCCGACGATGCCGTAAGCGTCCTGATCGGCCTGGCCGTCGCCAACGCGGTTGAAGGTCTTGCTCTGGGCCAGCACGTCCGCCCCCACTCGCCATTTGTGCAGCTCGCCCGGCAGGGTGTAGCTGGTCGCGGCTTTGAACAGATGCTTCGGCTGCTCGGGGGCGAACAGTTTGCCTTCGTTGCTTTTGGTGCCGTCTTCGACAAACTGGCTCAACACGTAGGTGTACGACGCCGAGAACTGCCAGTCCGGCGTCAGCGCGCCGCTCAGTTCGGTATCAATCCCGCGGCTGCGCACTTTGCCCGCTGCACCGTAGCAGCTGGACGCCGGGAAGCTCGGGCAATTAGTGGAGTTCTGGTCCTGCACCAGGTACGCCCGGTTTTCCTGCTCCATTTCAAAGAGCGCCACCGAGGCATTCAGCGCGCCGTCGAAGTATTCGCCCTTCAGGCCGATCTCGTAGTTCTTGCCCGTCATTGGCTTCAACACCGAGCGCGCTGAATCCATCTCGGTCTGCGGCTTGAAGATTTCGGTGTAGCTGGCGTAGGCCGAGTACGTGTCGTTCAGGTCATAGATGACGCCGGCGTAAGGCGTGACTTCGCGGACCACCTTGTAATCGCCGCTGCCGACGCGGTTGTCGAAGTCATACCAGCTGACGCGGCTGCCGAGGATGACGTGCAGGGGGTCGATCGGGTTCAAGCGCGCGACGGCGTAAACCCCTTCTTCGGTGGCGGCATTGCGGGTTTCGTACAGGCTGGTGTCGACGTCAGGTTTGGGCAGTGAATGGGTCGGGTTGTAGAGGTCAATGGGCGTGCCGTCGGTCCAGCCGCCCCACTGGTGAAATTTCTCCTGCCGGTGGCTCACGCCCACGACCAGTTCATGCTCGCGACCGAACATCTGAAACGGCCCGCTAAGGGACGCATCGAGGTTGGTCTGGTCATCGTCGTCGCGGTACTTGCCGTGGTACTGCTGAAAGCCCAGAACGTCGTAGTTGCCGATGTAGCTGGAGAAGGTGTCCGCTTCAGCCCAGATCTTCTGTCCCGCCAGCTTGGCCGACCAGCCGTTGTCGAAACGGTGGGTGACGTCGGTGAAGAACATGATGTTGTCTTTGTTCCAGTACGACCAGTCGTTGCTGAGGAACGTCGAACGCTTGAGGTGCAGGTCTTCGCCGTTCGGGCCGCTGGGCAGACCGCCCCAGTCCGAGGTGTTGTCGTCACGCTGTTTGGACGCGCCGACGGTCCAGGTGGTCGAGTCGTTCAGGTCGGCTTCGAGAATCCCGTAAAAGGTCTGCCGCTGATTTTTGCGGATATCGGAGAAGCTCTTGTCATCTTCGTACGCGGCCACCACACGGCCGCGAACGGTGCCGGAGTCATTGAGCTTGTTCGACGCATCGACCTCGGTGCGGTAACGGTCCCAACTGCCGGCGCTGGTGGTGACACTGACCTGCGGCACGGCGGTCGGGCGCTTGCGCACCAGGTTCAACGTCGCCGCCGGGCTGCCCGCGCCGGTCATCAGGCCCGTCGCCCCGCGAACCACTTCGACGCGGTCATACATGGCCAGATCCGCGCCGGAAATCACGTCCTGGGTGTAGGCGCTGATGCTGCTCGGCAGGCCGTCGTACATGATGTTGTCGATCTTGAAACCGCGCGCCAGAAACTCCTGACGGTCCGACGCCGTTCGGTGCAACGTCACGCCGGGCGCGTATTTCACCACATCGTTCAGGTCATTCATGCCCTGATCGTCCATGCGCTGGCGGGTGATCACACTCACCGACTGCGGCGTCTCGCGGATGGACAGCGGCAGCTTGGTCGCCGTGTTCATGGAACCCGTTGTGTAGGACCCCGAACTCTCCGTGGTCGCCTGTCCCGCGATGCCGTAATCGGCGTTGATGCTCAGGCCTTCCAGCGCGACGGCGCCCGACGCCGAATTGCTGCTGGCACTGCCCGGTTGAGCGAGCGATGTTGCCGGTGGCTGATCCGGCAAATTCTGCTGCGTCGGCGCTGCGAAGGAATGGCTGGAGAAACCAAGGGCAACAAGTGCCGACAAGGCTGGCAGGGCGGGACGTAGCATCGGGTGCTTCCTGGAAAGGGCGAGAGCTGATCTGCGGCCCATCACCCTGATGAGCGACGTTCCACATGGCGAAAAGCTATGAGGGCGCCGATCGTAACAACCTTTTTATAAATTGTTAATGCAAACCGTTTCCATTTGTTAAAGCGTGTGATTTGTTTTTACTGCTCTTACGTCCATCAGTCGGCTCGGGCGAATTCCGTCTGGACCGGGCGGCGAGATCACAACTATCATGCCCACGTCTCACGATGAATAACCAAAGGTACTACCTTGCCCCGTTCCAACTGGCTGCCTACGCCGCCTTAGCGCTACGCCCCCCTCGCTTGACCCTGACCGCCACCTGACTGCGGTCGAATCCTGCTGCGCCTGATTTTCTGTCCGCGGCTAATCCACAACTCAATTGAAACAGACACACGTGTATCGCCCAGCGCCCGCCGCTGTGCGTCATGCCGTGCCTGCCCTGGGTGAATTAATGTTTGAAAACATCAGAACCGCCTGGCTGTCCGACGCCAGAGCGAACGTACTCGCTGGACTCGTTGTTGCGCTGGCCCTCATCCCCGAGGCGATCGCCTTCTCCATCATTGCAGGCGTCGACCCTAAGGTCGGCCTGTATGCCTCTTTCTGCATCTGCACCGTCATCGCTTTCGTCGGCGGCCGCCCGGCGATGGTGTCGGCGGCGACCGGAGCGATGGCCCTGCTCATGGTCAATCTGGTCAGGGACCATGGCCTTCAATACCTTGTGGCAGCTTCGTTGCTGTGCGGAGTGCTTCAGATCATCGCCGGCTATCTGCGCCTGGGTGAGCTGATGCGTTTCGTCTCCCGCTCCGTCGTGACCGGGTTCGTGAACGCCTTGGCGATCCTGATTTTCATGGCCCAACTGCCGGAACTCACAGGAGTGACTTGGCCGGTTTATGCCCTGACGGCGGGCGGGCTGGCCATCATTTACCTGTTTCCACGACTGCCGGTGCTGGGGAAACTGCTCCCCTCGCCGCTGGTGTGCATTATCGTACTCACCGCGATTTCAATCTCGATGGGACTGACCGTACACACCGTAGGCGACATGGGATCGTTGCCTGACAGCCTGCCGATATTTCTGTGGCCGGACGTGCCGCTGAACCTCGACACCCTGCTGATCGTTTTGCCCTACTCTGCCGCCCTGGCGGTCGTAGGGCTGCTGGAGTCGATGATGACCGCGACCATCGTCGACGACCTGACTGACACCTCCAGCGACAAGAACCGCGAGTGCAAGGGGCAAGGCATCGCGAACATCGCGTCCAGCCTGATAGGCGGCATGGCGGGTTGCGCAATGATCGGGCAGTCCATGATCAACGTGAAATCCGGCGGCCGCACCCGACTGTCGACGCTGAGCGCCGGGGTGTCGCTGCTGGTCATGATGGTGTTTCTCGGCGACTGGCTTGCGAGAATCCCGATGGCGGCGCTGGTGGCCGTGATGATCATGGTGTCGATCAGTACGTTCAGCTGGGACTCGATCCGCAACCTCAACAAGTACCCGCTTTCAACCAACATCGTTATGGTGGTGACGGTCGTGGTCGTGGTCGCCACCGACAACCTGGCCTTCGGCGTTGTGGCGGGTACCTTGCTGGCGGCAATGTTCTTCGCAAACAAGATCGGCCATCAGCTCGAGGTGAGCTCAACCCGTGATCCCGAGCACCCTCACCGCACGTATGAGGTAACCGGTCAGGTGTTCTTCGGATCAGCGGACAGGTTTATCCGATCCTTTGATCTCAACGAGCCCCTCGAGACGCTGGCCATTGACCTTCGCGCCGCGCACTTCTGGGACATCACGGCGGTTGCGGCATTGGACAAAGTGGTGCTCAAGCTTCGTCGACTGGGGGTCCAGGTGGATGTCATCGGGATGAACCAGGCCAGTGCAACTCTCGTGGATCGCTTCGGCATTCATGACAAACCGGACGGTTTAGAGACGCCAATGGGGCACTGACCGCAGCAAAACGGTCAGCAGTGACGCCGGGAAGGCTTGGCAACGGCCTGCGCTGCGCAGAGACGCAGCGCTGCAATGGATACGCGTGGTTTGCGAAAGTGATCCGGCGTCGCGCGTCATCAAGCCACCGCGCGTCGCCCTCCACCGAATAATTTGGGGCCCAACAAATTGACTGTCAGACCCAACATCACAAGCACACCCCCCGCGCATTGCAGCACGCTGAGTCGCTCGCCCAGCACCAACGCTGAGGAACTCAGGCCGACCACCGGCACCAGCAGGGAAAACGGCGCGACCTTGCCCGCCGGGTAGCGAGACAGCAGCTTGCTCCAGCTGATGTAGCCGAAGAGCGTGGCGACGAAGGCCAGATAAGCCAGCGACAGCACCGAGCTCCAACTCAGGTTGAGCAATGAATGCTCAATGAGCGCCGGCCCCTCCAGCCACAGCGACATGGCGAGAAACGGTAGTGGCGGAACAATCGCACCCCATACCACCAGGGCAACCAGATCGACGTTGCCGAACCGGCGCGTGATGATGTTGCCCAACGCCCACATCGAGGCCGCGCACAACACTAGCAACACCGCCAGCAGCGGTGTCGCAGCCCCTGTGCCCATGCCGATAAGGGTCAATCCGCCTGCGGCGATGAGCAAACCCGCCACGCTATAGACGCGTAATTTCTCACCGATGAAGATCGCCGCGAACAGCAGCGTGAAGAACGCCTGCGCCTGCAGCAGCAGGGAGGCCAGCCCCGGTGGCATGCCATGGGCCATGCTCTCGAACAGAAAGGCGAACTGACCGAAGGAAATGGTCGCTCCGTACGCAAGCAGCCAGAACCAGGGCAACTGCGGACGACGGATGAAAAACACGGCCGGAATCGCAACCAGCGTGAACCTCAGCGCGCCCAGCAGCATCGGCGGCAGGCCATCCAGCCCGTATTTGATCACGATGAAATTCAAACCCCACGCGATGATGACCAGCAATGCCAGGCAAAGGTCTTTAAACGGCATGGTGTTCCTTAAGAGTTGGCAGGTAGTTGGGGAGAGCCCGATGAAACAATAATCGCCTCGTGTCTGTTGCATTTGCAAACGCCTTGGCACCGTTGAATGAAGAATTAGTTAATTGATTATTTAGCACTGAGCAAACCCGCGGACATGCTAGCCATAGGCCTGCCCATCCGCCGAACGCACCTTAAGTATTCAAAAATCCGGCAGACACGCTGATCGCTGGAACGGACCTCAGCGCCTTCCTTTGGAGCTCCGGAGAAACTCACATGCAACTACAAAACTTTAGAATTGCGACCAGAGCGCTGCTCTGCTTCGGTCTGATCACGCTGATCCTGCTAGGCCTTGGCGTGTTCGCTTACGTTCAAATTGATGAAATGCGTGCCACTGAACAAAAGCTGGAAACCGACGTGGTGCCCAGCATTCAGGTGATTGACGATATCCAGATCGCTCTGCTGCATACCCGGCTGGAAAGCATACGATCGCTGGCGGTGTCGGGCTCAGACGCACAACGCAAAGTCACCGATAATATTTTTCAAGACATCGCCACGCTCGAAGACAAGACGGGCTACTACCGAGCACACCTGATTACTGACGAAGAAGATAACAAGCAGTTTCAAACCGCGAACGGCCTGATGGAGAAATACATAGCTGGCGTCAAAAACATTATTTCGCTGAATAAAACCGACCATCAAAGCGCGCTGGACTACGCCAACAACGAACAGGCGCAGACCGCGACGCAGTATCAGGCAGAGCTCACAAAGCTGCGCGACCTTAATTCACAGAACGCCGTCAACGCCGGGCATCGCGCTGCAGAGGTTTACAACCACAGCATCATGGTTCTTATCTCCGTTGTTCTGGGTGCATCGGTGCTCACCATAGGCCTGGCTTATGCCCTGACCCGAAGCATCGTGAAGCCGGTCGGCAGTTCGTTGACCTTCGCGGAGAAAATCGCAACGGGCGACCTCTCCGGCGTCCTCGCCGTGACAGGGCGGGATGAGATATCCAGTCTGATGATTGCGCTCAATCTCATGGCCGGCAATTTGAAGACCACGCTGACTGAAATATCGGGAGCGGCCGACCAACTGAGCACCGCGTCCGTCGAAATGACATCGATCACCGAAAACGCAGACCGGACACTTCAAAGACAGAACAGTGAGATCGAACAGGCGGCCACGGCGGTCACCGAGATGAGTGCGGCGGTGGAAGAAGTCGCAAGAAACGCAAACTCGACGTCCGAGGCCGCGCAGTCATCCAGCACATCTGCCGAAGAGGGCAACCGCCGGGTCGTCAACACGGTGACGGCCATGACGAACCTCGCCGACCTCGTGGACAACTCTGTGGTACAGGTCAAGGCCTTGGCCAGTCAGGCTGACGATATTACGAAAGTGCTGAGCGTCATCCGCGCCATCGCCGAGCAGACAAACCTGCTCGCGTTGAACGCGGCAATTGAAGCGGCGCGCGCCGGGGAACAAGGACGCGGCTTTGCCGTAGTGGCAGATGAGGTACGAGCCCTGGCGCACCGGACCCAGCTGTCTACTCAGGAAATCGAGCAGATGATCACCAAGGTCCAGTCAGGGTCCGCCGCGGCGGTGGAATCCATGGACAAAAGCAGGCAGGAGGTTCATAGCACGCTGACCTCTGCGAAAGACGCAGGCTCGTCCCTGCGCCTGATCACCGACGCAGTCCTTGAAATCAACGAACGAAACATGCAGATCGCGACGGCTTCGGAGCAACAAGCCCATGTTGCCCGCGATGTGGACAGAAACCTGGTGAGCATTCGGGATTTGGCCATGCAAAGCACCGAGGGCGCGAGACAGACGTTGGAGGCAAGCAGCGAACTGTCGACGCTCGCGGTCCGACTCAACGACATGGTCGGCAAGTTCCGGCTTTAGCCCATGGCTGCTTTGACGCCCTGAAGCCGGCTTCCCTACCCCAACGGCTTGCAGATGACTGTGCCGCTGATCACGGAACGTCCTTGAAAAACATGTGGCTCCCGAGTTTCAGAGTCGGCTTGGCGCTGGCTGCCCACGCCGGAGCCCTCGACAAAGTGGTCGCGTAATAGTGAGTCGCCCCGCCGGTGGGGTCTGGCACGTTCCCGTCGATTACTTGGTCGGCAGCGATTTGGCACTGCGCCAACTCGCGGAACGGAATCTGTCGCGCGCCGCTCACGGACGGATAGTTCGGGTCGCCCTTGTTCCAGCAACTGAACTGATAGGGCTTCTGGCACACCCCGGCATAGCCCTCGCCCCACCATGACCTTTCTTGTCCATCGTTCACGCGGTTGCGGATCGTCCAGGCCACGGCCAGCATTCCGGCAAGCCCTTCCCCACGAGCTTCGCCATACAGCGTGCGGGCGAGCACGTCGCGATCTCTATCAGTGACGGTCATGGCTATTCTCCAGACAAAAAACCCGCTCAGCGGCGGGCTAGACGATCGGATGTGCTTTTGGGGGCGGTCTGCCGCGCGTCACGATCGAGGGCGATGGCGCCCTGCAGACTGACAACGCGAATCTGCTGGAGCGCAATCAGCAGTCCCAGCACGATTGCAATGACCACGGCGGCTGCAATGGCTCGCAATGTGGAACCCGCTTTGGCTACGGCGACAATGGCCCCAAGGCTCATAACGAATCCGCCTTGCGTCCGAGGAACCGGATGATCAGCTCGCGGATCGCCGTCACGCCGATGAACCCTATGGTGCCGCCGGCGGCGACGGACAGACTCGACGGCCAGGCCATCCATTCGATGACGCTGCTGGCTGACAGGCTCAACGCACCACAGATCAGCGCCTCAAGCACGACGCGCCATTTGTTGGCTTCTTTGCCTTCATAGAGCACGCGCAACAGAGAAGTGGTGGCGGCCATGATCGCTCCCTGCCAGAGCGGCGTCGTGATGATCAGCCAGACGTGCGCCCAGAAGTCAGGTGTTTTTTCCGGCATCTTCGTCGACCTCCGACAGTCCGCCCCCTCGGGCTCGGGGAATGGGTCAGCCCCTCGGCAATCCCTACTTGGAGCGATGAATGTGGCGGGGCTGAATACGAAAAAGCCCCGGCAAATGCCGAGGCTCTGAATAAGTGCATGTCGTTCACGCTGCCCGTCGGAGCAGCGCGGGTATTGTTATGTAGCGTTCCGGATCGGGTGTCACACCCTCGGTCGCTGAAAGAATGGGAAGGAGAGCCTCCCGGAATGGGAGGCTCAGGCTCTACCAGCCAGACCTAGGCTTGCGCGTAACCCCACTGAGTGATGCGCTCAGCGAAGTATGGCTTCACCATCGTAACCGTTGCCGCCTGGTTACTCGCTTCAAGGCTCATCTTCTCGCCGTCAGTGCCCGGACCCGCGACCCATAGGGTGACGGGGATTTTCTCAGCCTTGGCTTTGTCGAGCAGATTCTTCAGCGCGGTACGGCCAGCATCCGTTGGTGGAATGCCAGTCTCGCCGATGAATGCTGCCATCTTGTTGGCTTTGGCGTAAGTCAGAAACGGACCCACGATTTGGTCGCGCAGTGCCGTCGGCGAAATTTGGGTGTTGTCGCCGTTGTAGGCACCGCTCGATCCGCCATCGACGTCAGCATAGGCGTGCGCTTCCCACACGATAGAGTTCGCCGGATCTACAATCTTCGACTGTAGATTCGCCGAGACACCCGCCCAGTCCTTGGCACTCGCGAATTGCAGCCCACATATGAAGACTGGCTTTTTGGAGCTGTTGCGCAGGGCCTTCAGCACGGTATTCATCGTGTTGATGTAAAGGGTTTCCAAGTCGCCCGACGTAATGTAGTCCTTTGCGCCGGCGTTGGGGTTGGGATAGGGCTCGTTGCCCAAACCCCAACCCAGAACCATAGGGTCATCGCATGCAACGACCAACTTCTGGTGGAAGTTCGCCAAGTGGACCGCACTCCAGGAACCACCACCGACGGAGTTACCGTCCTGGATCAGAACCTGCTCTGTAATTTTCCAGCCGTCTTGATTGCCCGCCTCTTTACTTGGGTAAAGCTGACCGGTCAGTTGGCCATTCGCATCGGTCTGGTAGCGATGCAGGCGCATGTAGTGATGCGGATCGGGGATGATCCTGGCTTCACCGTTAGAGTCATCGCTGATCGCCTTCAGCATTACCTTCCACTTGTCCACGAACTCCTGCTTCAAGTTCGCGCCTTGACCTGGCAGACCGTCAATTGTCGACAGCTCAATGGCGCGCTGCAGTTCGAACGGAAAACGGATAAGGCGCACACCGAGGTTCTTCACCCAGTGAGTGATGGTGTCCCGAGTGGGCCATTGATAATGAGTGCCGGCCGAACCTGGAAGGATTTGACCCGCATTGGCGACCGAGCCCAGGTTGATTCCTACCAGAGGAATGTTTTTGAGCTGGGCGATTACTGAGCTGCTATTGGACATTTTGATTACCTTGAGTCGAATGATTTTTAGCGGAGAATTCCGCATTCATGTCGCTCAAAGGCGATAGCTCGGGGCACGTGGCCCTCACATGGTTCAACGTCCCGCACCGGGAACACTTGATCTGGAGCTCCGTCATCTCACCGATACGGGCGAGAAGTCTTTTGCACTTTCCACATCTGCAATCTTTCAACATTCCGCGAAGCCTTTTGGATTCTGCCAGGCTCCGCCCCGCTCGCGCGGAGAGTAAGGGCCTCGGCTGGTTTGCAGGTACAGCCTGCGATCTGGCGATCCCTGTGGGTGTTAGTGCACCCGCCTGACTGCCCTCTCTTTCTTCGTTGATTTCCCGTCTGGCCCTGTTGCCAAGGCCAGCCAGCGAAATCGGTGATTCCGTCCTGCTAAAGAGCTTTGATCCAGTCGGTCCCTTGTCGGGGCTGGGAGACCACTTCGCTGGTCCCTGGCTATCTGGCGGCTTCACCAGTCATGTATCGCTGCGGTATGTCGCTGCGATGGATGTAAGTTAGCAAGCGCTAAATTTAGCGTCAATAGCTAATGCTAAATTATTTTCGTGCCTGTAATGGGTGCTGGTCGCTCGAGGCAGGTCGATATTTCTGACAGGGGTTTTGCAAACAGCTGACTGCCGTTATGCTTACGAGAACTGTACGCATATACAGTAATCAAGGAGAAACTGATGTCCCTACCAGAGAAGAAAAAGTCTCAAGAGCGCGAGCCCATGTCCGGCCTGGAGCGCCTGAACCTAAGGGTGGCGGGCATGATCAACCACCCGATCGCCCAGGATCAGATGTGGGTCACGATCCATAAGCTGGAGACCGACGGCGAGCGAGAGTGGGACGAAGTGATGGGGGCTATTGCGGAAGTGGATGGGATAGAGATGGTTTTCAACGATGAAGACAGTTCGGTCACGCTGAAGTGGGAAGCGCCGTCAGATGACGATCCCCGCGTCCAAGTGCGGGACGAATTCGAAGCACTGGAGGAAGCCGCGCCTTTCTGAGTGCACAAAAAAGCCCGCTTGATTCGCGGGCGTCTGCACCTTCAAAAAACCGCCTGTGCCGGCCACTAGTCGGCCAGATCGGCCAGCGCAACTAGGCCTTTCTTGCGTTCCAGATCAATAAAACCTTCGCATGGATCGTCACGTCGTCGATCCTTGCCGTCTGGTTCTCATAATGCTGATTGTCTGAAATAAGCCTGTAATTCTCTTCGTCCAGTCGCATCACGCGCTTGATGTACAGCTCTTGGTGCCAAGTCAGTACGTAGATGCCCTCACCGATGAAGTCCTGCACGCCTTTGTCGACGATCACCAAGTCTTTATCGTTGATGGTTCCTTCCATGCTCTGACCCCAGCCACTGATCATGGCCAGAGCTGTCTTCGAGGTGTAGGTCACACCTTTCTCGCGAAGAATCTCCTCTCTGACAACCAAGTTGCGCACGACCTCATTGTAATCAGGCGGCACCTGTCCGTGACCCATCGCTGCACGTATGTCGTACTGGCGAATGACAATCTCTTCCTGGGTAGGACGAAGGGCGGCGTAATTGGCCGGAAGCACGTCTGTGCTCTGGTCATCCGGGTCGGCAGCCGCCGCCACAATCCGGTCCCGCGCCTCATTTGAAAAGCCTTTCACCTTGGCGAGGGACTGTTTGAGCTGTTCCAGTGCCGAAAGCCCGGCCTTCACTGCTGTCGCGGAAGTCTCGGACGCAGCAGGGCTGACCAGGCTTCCCGAAGGAAGGCCGATCTTCTCTTCCAAATTCGCAGCAGCTTTCTCGCCGAGATTTCTGTGCCCGTTAAGAATCTGGGACAGATACGACGCATCAAGGCCGTGCCTATTGGCGAAATCTTTCTGGGAGGCCCCGGCCATCAGGGCTTTCAGGGCGTCGGCTCTAAGCTTGTTAATGTCCATGTCCCATCATCGCTTCCGGTTAGCATACAGTAAATTACGGTCTGCTATCAGCCACATGATTAGCCTTTGCTAATGCTCACGCAAGCCGGGCAGGATGATCCGAAAGATGAAGATCAAATCCAGCCCAGCGAAAACCAGACCCCGAAAACGAAAAAAGCCCCGCATATGCAGGGCTTTTTACTGTGTTTGGCGGGGAACTAGGGATTCGAACCCTAGAAACGCTATTAACGTTCGCCGGTTTTCAAGACCGGTGCATTCAACCACTCTGCCAATTCCCCGAAGCATTTGGCGTCGAAGGTTTTTCACCCCTCCGTCGCTTTGCGGGCGCCATAATACCGTAATGAAACAAGCTGTCAAACTCTCCGGCTAGCGCGCTGCCTCGCCTCTGTTATGATCTTTGCAACTTGAGGTTTCAAACCCTTCGTTTTCACCACCAGGAGTAGCGCCATGCGCGAACAGGATTACGCAGTCAACAACCGCGTGCAGGTCGAGCAGCTAGAGGTTAGCCGCGTCCTGCGCAACACTTACGGCCTTCTGGCCCTCACCCTCGCCTTCAGCGGCGTTATGGCGTTCGTCTCCCAACAGATGAACTTCCGTTACCCGAACGTCTTCGTTGTGCTGATCGGCTTCTACGGTCTGTTTTTCCTCACCAACAAATTGCGCGATTCGGCGTGGGGTCTGGTCTCGGCGTTCGCGCTGACGGGCTTCATGGGGTTCATCCTCGGCCCGATTCTCAACCGCTACATCGGCATGCAGGGCGGCGCTGAAGTCGTTGCCTCCGCGTTCGCGATGACGGCCCTGGTCTTCGGTGGTCTGTCGGCCTATGTGCTGATCACGCGCAAGGACATGAGCTTCCTCGGCGGCTTCATCACCGCAGGCTTTTTCGTGTTGCTCGGGGCCGTAGTAGCCAGCATGTTCTTCCAGATCAGCGGCCTGCAACTGGCGATCAGCGCCGGCTTCGTGCTGTTCTCGTCGGTCTGCATTCTGTTCCAGACCAGCGCGATCATCCACGGCGGTGAACGCAACTACATCATGGCGACCATCAGCCTGTATGTATCGATCTACAATCTGTTCATCAGCCTGTTGCAGATCTTCGGCATCATGGGCAGCAAAGACTGATCCGTTTGCCCGCTTTAACAAAAAGCCCGCTTCTGCGGGCTTTTTGCTGTCCGGCGTTCGTGAATTCTTTATCATTGCGCCCATGTTCCCTGTCAGCGCCCGACCGAGCCGCCCATGAAGTTCGCCATTGCCCTGCATTCGCCCGCCCACGCGCCCTCCTCCCGGCGTGCATTGCTTTTCGCCAAAGCGGTTTTGGCGCAGGGCCATGAAATCGTGCGCCTGTTCTTCTATCAGGACGGCGTGCACAGCGCGTCCGGCAATGTGGTGTCGCCCCAGGACGAGTCGGACACCGCCGCGCAATGGCGCGATTTCGTCAGCACCCACCAGCTTGATGGCGTGGTGTGCATCGCAGCCGCCCTGCGCCGGGGGGTGTTGAATGCTGAAGAGGCGGAGCGTTATTCGCGACCTGCGGCGAACCTGTCGGCACCCTGGGAATTGTCGGGGCTGGGTCAGCTGCACGACGCAGTACAGACGGCCGATCGCTTGATCTGTTTTGGAGGGCCGTAACGTGGCGAAGTCGTTATTGATCATCAGCCGTCAGGCGCCCTGGTCGGGTCCGGATGCCCGCGAGGCCTTGGACATTGCCCTGGCCGGCGGCGCGTTCGATCTGCCGGTCGCCATGCTGTTCATGGACGACGGTGTGCTTCAGTTGGCCACGGCGCAGAACGCCAGCCAGGTGCAGCAGAAAGACCTGAGCGCCAACCTGCAGGCGTTGTCGATGTTCGGCGTGGAAGACCTGTTCGCCTGCCGCACCAGCCTGAATCAGCGCGGGATGCCGCCAACCGGGTTAAGCGTCGAACCGCTTCGGGTGCTGGACGACCCGCAGATCGCCGCGCTCATTGACCGTTACGACCAAGTGATTACGATCTGATGGCTACCCTGCACGTACTCTCTCATTCCCCTTTCACCGACTCGCGCCTGAGCAGTTGCCTGCGCGTGCTAGGAAGCGAAGACGCGATCCTGCTCTGCGGCGACGCAACCTATGCGTTGCGCGCAGACACCGCTGCCGCCCAGTCGCTGAACGCGAAAACCGGCAGCCTGAAGGTGTTCGTGCTCGATGAAGACGCCACCGCTCGACACATCGCGCTGCCTGACTGGGCACAAAGCGTCGACTATGCCGGCTTCGTGACGCTCTCGGTGCACTACGACAAGGTCAACACGTGGCTATGAAACAGCTCATCGTCGACGGGCGCGGTATTCAGCTGGACAAAGACGGCTATCTAGAGGACCTAAACGACTGGTCCAACGAAGTCGCCGAAGCCCTGGCCCTTGAGGAAGACATCGCCCTCACGCCCGATCACTGGGAAATTCTTGAACTGCTGCGCGGGTTCTATGCAGAATTTCAGCTGTCCCCGGCCACACGGCCGCTGGTCAAGTACACCGCGCTGAAACTGGGCGCCGACAAAGGCAACAGCTTGCACCTGAATCGTCTGTTCAACGGCACTCCCGCCAAACTTGCCGCCAAGCTGGCGGGCCTGCCCAAGCCGACCAATTGCCTATGACTGACTTCACCCCCCTCGTCACCGAAACCCCTGCCGAGCATCCCTTCGCGCCCTTCGTTCGTATTCTCGGCAAGGGCAAGCGTGGTGCGCGCAACATGACCCGCGCCGAAGCCCGGGAAGCCATGGGCATGGTGCTCGATGAAAAAGTCGAAGACACCCAGCTCGGCGCTTTCCTGATGCTGCTGCGGCACAAGGAAGAGAGCCCGGATGAGCTCGCAGGCTTCACCGAAGCGGTGCGCCAGCGTCTGCATGCGCCGGAACTGACGGTCGATATCGACTGGCCGACCTACGCCGGCAAGAAGCGTCACCTGCCGTGGTACCTGCTGGCCGCCAAGTGCCTGGCGCAGAACGGCGTGCGCGTATTGATGCACGGCGGCGGCGCCCATACCGCCGGCCGGTTGTACAGCGAGCAGTTGCTGGAGTTGTTGGGGATTCCGCTGTGTCGCAACTGGCAAGCGGTGGGTCAAGCGCTGGAGCAGCAGAACATTGCGTTCTCCCCCCTCGGCGACTGGGCGCCGCAGCTTCAGCGCATGATCGATCTGCGCAACACGCTGGGGCTGCGCTCGCCGATCCATTCGCTGGCGCGCATCCTCAACCCACTGGGCGCGCGGTGCGGGCTGCAGAGTATTTTCCATCCTGGCTATCAGGGCGTGCACCGCGACGCCAGCAGCCTGCTCGGCGACCACGCCATCGTGATCAAGGGCGACGGTGGTGAGGTCGAGATCAATCCCGACACCATCAGCCATTTGTACGGCACCACCGATGGCCAGCCGTGGGATGAGGAATGGCCGGCATTGTCGGACCGTCGCCACGTGAAGCCTGCCACCCTCGACCCGCTGCATCTGGTCGCGATCTGGAAAGGCGATATCGAGGACAGCTACCCGCAGCTGGCGCTGATCGCAACCATGGCGCTGGCACTGCGGGGCCTCGGGATGCCGCGGGCTGAAGCCTTCGCCCAGGCGGAGCAGTATTGGGCAAACCGGAACAGATCGATTTAGCCGATAGCTACTCCCCAGTCTTTGCGCCATTCGTTCGAACGATTGCCTTTAGACTGATCTCCAACGTACTTCGGTACAGCTCAATTTGGAGTCAGGCATGGGCCTTCTCGTTGAAGGACGCTGGCAAGACCAGTGGTACGAAAGCAGCAAAGACGGCGCGTTTCAGCGCGAGCAAGCCAAGCGCCGGAGCTGGGTGACTGCTGATGGCAGCCCCGGCCCGTCCGGTGAAGGCGGCTTCAAGGCGGAAGCCGGTCGCTACCATTTGTACGTTTCCCTGGCCTGCCCGTGGGCCCATCGCACGTTGATCGTGCGCAAGCTCAAGGGTCTGGAAAGCCTGATCGACGTCTCGGTGGTCAGTTGGCTGATGCGCGAGAACGGCTGGACATTCGACAAGCAGACCGGTTCTACCGGCGATGCGCTGGATGGCCATACCTTTATGTACCAGCGCTACCTCGCCGACACCGCCGATTACACCGGTCGGGTTACGGTACCGGTGCTGTGGGACAAGCAGCTGAATCGCATTGTCAGCAATGAGTCGTCGGAAATCATCCGGATGTTCAATTCGGCGTTCGACGAACTGACCGGCAATCACCTGGATCTCTATCCAGAGCCGCTGCGCAACGAGATCGACCGGCTGAACGACCGGATTTACCCGGCCGTGAACAACGGCGTCTATCGCGCCGGATTCGCGACGTCGCAAGGTGCGTACGAAGAGGCTTTCGATGGAGTGTTCGCCGAGCTGGATGCACTGGAAACGCTGCTCCGCGAGAAACGCTATCTGGCGGGCGAGTACCTGACTGAAGCGGACGTGCGCCTGTTCACCACGCTGATTCGCTTTGACGCGGTGTACCACGGGCACTTCAAGTGCAACCTGCGACGCATTGCCGACTACCCGAACCTGAGCAACTGGGTGCGCGAGATGTATCAGCTGCCGGGTGTTGCCGAGACGGTGGACTTCGTGCACATCAAGCATCACTACTACGGGAGCCACGCCACCATCAACCCGACCGGTATCGTGCCAAAAGGGCCGCAGCAGGACTTCAGCGGCGAGCATGATCGGGGGCGTTTGAACGGGAAAGGGATCTTGCACAACGGCTGAAGGGTTTCAGTTAACACTGAAACCCCACCTGGCTCTCCACCGCATAAACTTTGAAAGACTGCGGTGGAATCAGACGCTCGCCTGAGCCCCTTCGAACCATGCCAGTTTCTCCCGCAACTTCACCACTTCGCCCACAATCACCAGGGTCGGCGCATGGACTTCGTGCTCGGCGACTAACTGCGGCAGATTGGCCAGCGTGCCGGTGAAGACGCGCTGGTTAACCGTGGTGCCCTGCTGGATCAGCGCAGCCGGGGTATCGGCAGAGCGACCGTGCCGGATCAACTGCTCGCAAATAACCGGCAGCCCGATCAGGCCCATGTAGAGCACCAACGTCTGCGATGGCGACACCAGATCCTTCCACGGCAGGTCGGTAGAGCCGTTCTTCAGGTGGCCGGTCACGAAACGCACGGACTGCGCGTGATCGCGATGGGTCAGCGGAATACCGGCGTAGGCCGCGCAACCACTGGCCGCGGTGATACCCGGCACGACCTGGAACGGAATGCCATGGGCGGCCAGCTCTTCGATTTCTTCGCCGCCACGGCCGAAGATGAACGGATCGCCGCCCTTGAGGCGCACCACGCGTTTGCCCTGCTTGGCCAGGTCCACCAACTGCTGGTTGATCTGATCCTGGGGCAAGGCGTGGTCGGCGCGCTGCTTGCCGACGTAGACCCGGTCAGCGTCGCGTCGGCACAAGTCCAGGATCGCTGGCGCTACGAGGCGGTCGTAAAGCACCACGTCCGCCTGTTGCATCAGACGCAGTGCGCGAAAGGTCAGCAGATCAGGATCGCCCGGCCCCGCGCCGACGAGGTACACCTCACCGGTCGTGGGCGGCGCCTCGCCGTCGATCTTCGCTTGCAGCAAGCGCTCGGCTTCGGCGCCCTGTCCGGCCAGCTGCCGATCAGCGATGGGCCCCTGAAATACATCCTCCCAGAACGCCCGACGCTGCTGAACGTTAGGAAACAGCCCTTTCACCTGATGACGAAAGCGCGCGGCCAGACCGGCCAGATGCCCGTAGGTGGGCGGAATCCAGGTTTCCAGCTTGGCGCGGATCAGACGCGCCAGCACTGGCGCATCGCCACCGCTGGACACCGCGATCACTAACGGCGACCGGTCGACAATCGCCGGGAAGATCACGCTGCACAGCGCAGGCGCATCCACCACGTTGACCGGCACACCGCGCTGGCGGGCATCGGCTGACACCTGCGCATTGAGCGGCTCATCGTCGGTGGCGGCGATAATCAGCACGCAGCCGTTGAGGTCCGACTCGGTGTAGCCACGCAGAATCTGCTCGCCACCGCTGCGCTCGATCAGCTCGCGCACTTCCGCCCCGATCTCGGGAGCAACCACGCGCAGCACCGCACCGGAATCAGCCAGCAGGCGAGACTTGCGCAAGGCAATCTCGCCGCCGCCGACCACCAGCACCCGAGCGCCCCGAAGGTTATGGAACAGTGGCAGAAATTCCATTTAGCCGATGACCTCGATGCCGCCCATCCATGGCTTGAGAACGTCCGGCACGCGGATCGAGCCGTCGGCCTGCTGGTAGTTTTCCAGTACCGCCACCAGCGTGCGACCCACCGCAAGACCCGAACCGTTCAGCGTGTGAACCAGTTCCGGCTTGCCGGTTTCCGGGTTGCGCCAGCGCGCCTGCATGCGACGCGCCTGGAAGTCGCCGCAGTTGGAGCACGACGAGATTTCCCGGTATTTGTCCTGGCTCGGAATCCACACTTCCAGATCGTAGGTTTTCACCGCACTGAAACCCATGTCGCCTGTGCACAAAGCCAGTACGCGGTACGGCAATTCGAGCAGTTGCAGAACGCGCTCGGCGTGACCGGTCAGGCTCTCCAGCGCTTCCATGGATTTTTCCGGCTCGACGATCTGCACCATCTCGACCTTGTCGAACTGGTGCTGACGGATCATGCCGCGGGTATCGCGACCCGACGCGCCGGCTTCGCTGCGGAAGCACGGGGTGTGGGCGACGAACTTCAGCGGCAGCTGCTTGGCGTCGATGATTTCGCCAGAGACGATGTTGGTCAGCGACACTTCGGCGGTCGGGATCAGGTACAGATCGGCCTCGCCTTCGCGGGAGATCTTGAACAGGTCTTCTTCGAATTTCGGCAGCTGGCCGGTGCCCTGTAGCGCGGGCGCCTGGACCAGATACGGCGTGTAGGTCTCTTCGTAACCATGCTCATTGATGTGCAGCGTGATCATGAACTGCGCCAACGCACGGTGCAGGCGCGCAATCGGGCCACGCAACAACGCGAAACGGGCGCCGGACAGCTTGGCGGCGGTTTCGAAGTCCAGCCAGCCGAACTTCTCGCCCAGGGCGACATGATCCTGAACCGCGAAGTCGAATGAAGCCGGTGTGCCCCAGGTACGCACTTCGACGTTTTGTTCTTCGTCAGCGCCCACCGGCACCGATTCGTGGGGCAGGTTCGGCATGCTCAGGGCCATGGCATCGAGCTCGGACTGAATGGCGTCCAGTTCTTTCTTGCCAGTGCTCAGCTCTTCGGCCATGCGATCGATGTCAGCCATCAGCGGCGCGATGTCTTCGCCGCGCTGCTTGGCCTGACCGATGGATTTGGAACGGGCGTTACGCTCGGCCTGAAGCTGTTCGGTGCGGGTCTGCACCGTCTTGCGCTGGGCTTCCAGCGCTTCGATGCGGGCCACGTCCAGTGTGAAGCCACGGGAAGCCAGGCGATCCGCTACGTCCTGAAGTTGGGTACGTAACAGTTTGGAGTCGAGCATATCGGTCTCTCGTATATTAAATTCGGGTCAAAGACAGGCCAGCCCACGTTGCGAGCAGCCCGCCCAGTACGCTGATGAAGGCGTAGCCAATGGCCAGAGGAGCCTGGCCGCTCTCAAGCAGACGAATCGTGTCCAGTGAGAAAGACGAAAACGTCGTCAAACCACCGAGGAATCCCACCATCAATCCGGCGCGCAACTCGATCGGGACTTCCGGGCGAATCAGAAACAGCCCGTAGAGCAGACCGATCAGCAGGCAGCCGACCAGATTCACCGCCAGCGTTGCTGTGTAAAAGTAGCGCGGCCAGTTCGCGCCCACGACGTTAGCCGTGGCGAAACGCAGTAATGTACCAGCGACGCCACCGGCGGACACGGCAAGAATCAACTGAATCACTATTTTCTCCGTTGACGAGGGCTGGCGCGGTCGAGCGCCGACAGGTGTTTGAGTTTTTCGCCGATCTTCAGCTCAAGGCCGCGGGGGACCGGCTGGTAATACTGACGCGGTTCGAGTTCGTCGGGGAAGTAGTCTTCGCCGGCCGCGTAGGCATCCGGCTCATCATGGGCGTAGCGGTACTCTTCGCCGTAGCCGAGCTGTTTCATCAGCTTGGTCGGCGCGTTGCGCAGGTGCAAGGGCACTTCCAGCGAACCGTGCTCGGTGGCTTCGCGCATGGCCATTTTAAAGCCCATGTACACGGCGTTGCTCTTCGGCGCGCAAGCCAGATACACGATGGCCTGGGCGACGGCCAACTCGCCTTCCGGGCTGCCGAGGCGTTCCTGCACATCCCACGCCGACATGCACAGCGGCAAGGCGCGCGGATCGGCGTTACCGATGTCTTCGCTGGCCATGCGCACTACGCGCCGCGCCAGGTATAACGGATCACAGCCACCGTCGATCATTCGCGCGAACCAGTACAGCGCGGCGTCGGGGTTGGAGCCGCGAATGGATTTGTGCAGCGCGGAAATCTGGTCGTAGAACGCTTCGCCACCCTTGTCGAAGCGACGGCGACTGTCACCCAGCAGGCTTTGCAGCAACTCGGGATCGATTTCGCTGCCGTCTTCCGCCAGGTCCGAGGCGTTCTCCAGCAGATTGAGCATCCGCCGGCCGTCGCCATCCGCTGCAGCCAGAAGCGTCTTGAACGCCTCGTCACCCAAGGTCAGATGGCGATTGCCCAGCCCGCGTTCTTCGTTCAGCGCGCGGTTGACCAACTGGCGCAGCGCCCCTTCGTCCAGGCTCTTGAGCACATAGACCCGGGCGCGAGACAACAGCGCGTTGTTGAGTTCGAAAGAAGGGTTTTCGGTGGTGGCGCCGATGAAGATCAGCGTGCCGTCTTCCACGTAGGGCAGAAACGCATCCTGCTGGGACTTGTTGAAACGGTGCACTTCGTCGACGAACAGAATGGTGCGGCGGCCGTACTGACCCGCCTGCTGCTTGGCGACCTCCACCGCCTGGCGGATCTCTTTGACCCCCGCCAGCACCGCCGACACCGTTTCAAAATGCGCGTCGGAGACTTTCGCCAGCAACCGCGCCAGCGTGGTTTTGCCCACGCCGGGCGGTCCCCAGAAAATCATCGAATGCAGCGCACCCTGCTCAAGCGCTTCACGCAGGGGCTTGCCGTGGGCGAGCAGGTGCTGCTGGCCGACGTACTCGTCCAGATTGGTCGCTCGCAGGCGCGCGGCCAACGGTTGCGCAATCGGTTCAGTGCTGAACAGGTCCATGAAACAGGCGAACCCCTTTTATTCCTGAATGACGTCAGCGCCCTTCGGGATCTGGAACTGGAATTTGCTCGCGGCGACAGGCTCGTTGGCCTTGACGCCGGTGAACAGGATATTGGTGCGCTGGCCGACACTGTCGATCAGTTGCATGTCGTTGATCATGCCGTTGCGAAAGGACAGGCGCAGGCTGTCGAACAGGGTGTCCCGAGACTTGGGCTTGAGCACGAAGTCGATCACGCCGCCCGCCTCCTTGGCACTGATGTCGAAGCTCTCGCTGATTTTCGACACGTCGCCGGACAGCAGCAGCGCCGGGGTCTGGGTCAGGCGCTGGTCGAGGGTCTTGATGGTGACCTGCTCCAGGTCAGGGTCCCACAGGGAAACCTTCTTGCCATCGGACACCATCAGTTGCTCTTGCGGCGCGTCGGTGTGCCAGTAGAACAGGCCCGGGCGCTGCAAAGTCATTTGACCGGAAGTTTCCTGCAACTGCGTGCCGCCACCGTCGAGGGTGAGCTGGGAGAAGCGCCCGCTCAGGGTTTTCGAGTTTTCCAGCAGTTGGGTCAGGCGTGCCACGTCCTTGCTGTCGGCGTGGGCCGAGACAGCAGAAAAAGCCAGTGCAGATACCAACAGCATGCGGATAAGACGCATGGGATTCCTCTTTGAGTGTGGTTGAAGCCGGGCGCCGTCGCGATGGCGACGCCCGGTAACGCGTGGCCGGGAAGTGTCAGTCACGCACAGGGGCTGGCGCAATCACTTCGCGCGAGCCGTTGGTGTTCATGGGTGTCACGACGCCGGCGTTTTCCATGGTTTCGATCATCCGCGCGGCGCGGTTGTAACCAATCTTCAGCTTGCGCTGTACCGCAGAGATCGACGCGCGACGGCTTTCCAGCACGAACTTGACCGCTTCGTCATACAGCGCATCGCTTTCGCTGTCTTCGCCATCACCGCCGCCACCGCCACCGTCGAAGCCGCTGCCCGGCTCTTCAACGCCGGCCAGGATGTCGTCGTTGTAGTTCGGCGTACCCCGCAGCTTCCACGCCTCAACGACGCGGTGAACCTCTTCGTCCGAGACGAACGCGCCGTGCACACGAATCGGCAGGCTGGTGCCCGGCGGCATGTAGAGCATGTCGCCGTGACCGAGCAGTTGTTCGGCGCCACCCTGGTCGATGATGGTCCGGGAGTCGATCTTGCTCGACACCTGGAACGCCATGCGCGTCGGGATGTTGGCCTTGATCAGACCGGTGATCACGTCCACCGACGGTCGCTGGGTCGCGAGAATCAGGTGGATACCTGCCGCACGGGCCTTCTGGGCGATACGGGCGATGAGTTCTTCGACCTTCTTGCCGACGATCATCATCATGTCCGCGAATTCGTCGACCACCACAACGATGGTCGGCAGCTTGGTCAGCAGCGGCGCTTCGTCGTGAATGCTTTCGCGGTGGTACAGCGGATCGGACAGCGGCGTGCCGGCCTCCTCCGCTTCACGCACCTTCTGGTTGAAGCCCGACAGGTTACGCACGCCCATCTTGGCCATCAGTTTGTAGCGGCGTTCCATTTCAGCCACCGACCAGCGCAAGGCGTTGGCGGCGTCCTTCATGTCGGTCACCACCGGACACAGCAAATGCGGGATGCCTTCGTAGATCGACAGCTCGAGCATTTTCGGGTCGATCATGATCAGCTTGGCGTCTTCCGGGCCGGACTTGAACAGGATCGACAGGATCATGGCGTTCACGCCCACCGACTTACCGGAACCGGTGGTACCGGCGACCAGCAGGTGCGGCATCTTGGCGAGGTCGGTGATGACCGGTTTGCCGCCAATGTCGTGACCCAGCGCCAGGGTGACCGGCGATTTCGCGTCGTCGTATTCCGGCGTCGACAGGACCTCGGAGAAGCGCACGATCTGGCGATCTTCGTTGGGAATTTCGATACCGACGGTGGTCTTGCCGGGAATGACCTCGACCACACGGACGCTGGTCACTGCCAGGGAACGCGCAAGGTCTTTGGCCAGGTTCGAGATACGGCTGACTTTCACGCCGGCAGCCGGCTGGATTTCGTAGCGGGTGATCACCGGCCCTGGATGAATCGAGTCCACGGTGACTTCGACGCCGAATTCCTTGAGCTTGATCTCCAGCAGATGCCCCACCGCCGCCAGGGATTCAGGCGAATAGTTGAGCTGCTTTTTCTCAGCCGGATCGAGGATCGAGATGGGTGGCAAGGTGCCTTCCACGGCGCTGTCGACGAACAACGGCGCCTGCTTCTCTTTCTGCACGCGCTTGCTCGGCTCAGGTGCGCGTGGCGGTGCAGGCGCGATGACGGCGGGCACGTGCTTCTCACGGGCGACCATGTGCTCAGTCAGCGCCTGCTCGCGCTCGATGAGGCGTTCTTTGGCCTTGGCCTGCTCACGTCGATCCGGGGCCACCGGCGCGACCACTTCGTCGACACGCATGTCGACTTCACGCAACTGAGCCACCATCTGCTTGCGCTCATTGCGGGCGGCCCACCAGCGATTGAGGGAGCCGGTGAAGAGTTCGATCAGATCCAGGGTGATCTTGCCGGTGTTGTCCATCACCTTGAACCAGGACAGATCGGTGAACACGGTCAGGCCGAACAGAAACAAGGCGATGAACAGCAGCGTGCTGCCCTGAACGTTCAGCGCACGCTTGGCCAGATCGCCCAGCACTTCGCCCAGCACGCCACCGGCCGAACCCGGCAGGCCCGACGCCGAATGAAAGTGCAAGTGCGCCAGCGAAGCGCCAGCCAGCACGAGAAACACCAGCCCGATCATGCGCCAGGAAAACAGCCAGCCGCTCCATTGCCATGGCTCATGGCGCTGGCGGAACACCTGATAGGCCTTGACGCCCAGCAGCAACGGGAAGATGTAGGCGAAGTAGCCGAGGATCATGAACAGGATGTCGGCAGAATAAGCACCGGCGAAGCCTGCGGCGTTCTGGATCTGCGCCGAATTGCTCGAGCTGCTCGTGTGGCTCCAGCCCGGATCGGCCTGATCGTAGGTCAACAGCGCCATGATCAGATACAGACACAGCGCGCCGAACGCGATCAGTGCACCTTCCTTGAGCCGGTAGTGCAGGTGCTGCCGCCAGAGCGGAACGGGGGTGGGTGCTATGGTGGATTTCTTCAAAACGCTTCAATTCCTGCGCGCAAGCGCGAACATCTGATGATTGACTGTGTACGACTGCCTGGGCGAAATGGCAGTGGCTTTCCCGAACATCGGCCAGAAGAGCATCCTGGCAACAGGGAAAACCGCGCCTGCGATAACGCATGCTCGACAGGTGACTTGAAATGAGGTTAAACAACATCGGCATTGTACGGATTTGCGCGCCGCGCGCTACGTTAGTCTGGCGCGGTGCTTGCAGATGTTCAAGCTTCGCCGGCCGCTGACAATTTGAGCACGCATTTTCTTTGCCGACAAAGGCTTATGACGGGTTTTTGCGACTCGCTTGAACTATCAAAAGGCCATGTCTGGATGAAAAAGCCAACTGCTCCACTTTCCAGGCGCGATCAAGCGGCTTGTGACCGCATTTGCACTACGGAGTTGCACACCGCGTTGACTCCCCTCCCCTCTCGTAAAGTCTGGATGCCATGCTGACCTGGTTACAACGCGACACCTTCGATTTCCCTCCGCTGGAAAAAGCCATGCGCGAGCCCAACGGACTGCTGGCCGGCGGCGGCGATTTGTCCGCTGATCGCCTGATCGCTGCGTACCGGCATGGCTGCTTTCCGTGGTATCAGCAGGGCCAGCCTATTCTCTGGTGGTCGCCGGACCCGCGCACCGTGCTGTTTCCGGAAGAGCTGCATGTATCCCGCAGCCTGGCCAAGTTGCTGCGTCAGGGGCGTTATCGGGTCACCTTCGACCAGGATTTCGCGGCGGTCATTCAAGCGTGCGCCGAACCCCGGGCCTACGCCGACGGCACGTGGATCACCGGCTCCATGCAGGCAGCCTACATTGAACTGCACGCCCGCGGCTTCGCCCACAGCGTCGAAGTCTGGAACGGCGACGCGCTGGTGGGCGGCCTGTACGGATTGGCAATGGGCCAGCTGTTCTTCGGCGAATCGATGTTCAGCCGCGCCGACAACGCTTCCAAGGTCGGCTTCGCAACGTTGGTCGAATACCTGAAAGAATCGGGTTTTGTTCTCATTGATTGCCAGATGCCTACCGAGCACCTGCTAAGCCTTGGCGCGCGCTCGATTGCGCGCCAGACCTTCGCCGACTATCTGCACAAACACCTCGACGGGAGCCATTCAGCCAATTGGTCACCTAGGCGAGTTTGATTGGCCTGGCATACACTCATGTCTACAGTTTTTCTCGAGGGTTGATCATGACCGAGCTGGCGCGGCTGAAGTTCTATGCCACTCAACCCCACTCCTGTAGCTACCTGCCCGAGGAACAAGCCACTACGCTGTTTCTCGACCCCAGCCAGCCAATGGATGTCCAGGTCTATGCCGATCTCTCGGACATGGGGTTTCGCCGAAGTGGCGATCATCTTTACCGTCCGCACTGCCAGAACTGCAGCGCTTGTGTGCCTGCGCGCATTCCTGTGGGACTGTTCGTGCCCGATCGTCAGCAAAAACGTATTTTCAAAAGGAACGCCGACCTCGAAGTGACGAGCACTAAGCCGCATTTCAGTGAGGAGTACTTCGATCTGTATCAGCGCTACATCGAACAGCGCCATGCCGATGGGGATATGTTTCCGCCGAGCCGCGACCAGTTTTCCACCTTCCTGGTCCGGGACCTGCCGTTTTCGCGTTTTTACGAATTCCGTCTGGAAGGCCGGCTGCTCGCCGTGGCCGTCACCGACCTGCTGCCCAATGGTCTTTCTGCCGTTTACACCTTCTACGAGCCATCGGAGGAGCGCCGCAGCCTTGGGCGGTTCGCGATTCTCTGGCAGATCGCCGAAGCCGCACGCATGCAATTGCATGCGGTATACCTCGGCTACTGGATAAAGAACTGCAAAAAGATGAATTACAAGACCCAATATCGCCCCATCGAACTGCTCACCAATCAAAGATGGGTCACTCTTTACTGAAGCCCTTGGCTTAAACCTCAGTTTTCGGGCACAATGCAGCCCGCTTTTGCCTGGCTGCCGTTTGCACCGGGCCATTCATTGGATACCGAGGGCTTTACTGCATGTCGAAAGAAGACAGCTTCGAAATGGAAGGCACTGTCGTCGACACCCTGCCCAACACCATGTTCCGTGTGGAGTTGGAAAATGGGCACGTCGTAACCGCGCACATCTCCGGCAAGATGCGCAAGAACTACATCCGCATTCTTACCGGCGACAAGGTCCGCGTTGAGCTGACGCCCTACGACTTGAGCAAAGGTCGCATCACTTACCGCGCCCGCTAACAGGTCTTAACAAAAACGCCCGGCACATGCCGGGCGTTTTTGTGTGCGCGGGTTTAGTCCCGAGCCAGCCAGACACAAAAAAAGGCGCCTTTCGGCGCCTTTGAGGGTTATTGCGATAGCCAAAACCTCAGGCCATTTCAGCCGTGGTCTCGTAATCGAACGTGATCTCGCCGTCCTTGAAGTCGATGTGTACCACACCGCCATGCTCGGACAACTCGCCAAAGAGGATTTCCTCGGCCAGCGGACGCTTGATCTTGTCCTGGATCAGTCGTGCCATCGGACGTGCGCCCATCGCCGCGTCGTAACCACCTTCGGCCAGATAACCTCTCGCCGCTTCGGTCACTTCCAGCAGTACGCGCTTGTCTTCCAGCTGCGCCTGAAGCTCGGTAAGGAACTTGTCCACCACGCTCTTGATAACCTCATGGCTGAGGCGACCGAATTGAATGATGGTGTCCAGACGGTTGCGGAATTCCGGCGTAAAGCTCTTCTTGATCACTTCCATCGCATCAGAGGAGTGATCCTGATGGGTGAAACCGATCGAGGCCCGCGCCGCCGTTTCAGCACCGGCGTTGGTGGTCATGATCACGATCACATTGCGGAAGTCAGCCTTGCGTCCGTTGTTGTCGGTCAGCGTCCCGTGGTCCATCACCTGCAGCAGCAGGTTGAAGACTTCCGGGTGCGCCTTCTCGATTTCATCGAGCAGCAGCACGCAATGCGGTTGCTTGGTGACGGCTTCAGTGAGCAGGCCGCCCTGATCAAAACCGACATAGCCCGGCGGCGCACCGATCAGACGCGATACGGTGTGACGCTCCATGTACTCGGACATGTCGAAACGCACCAGCTCGATACCCAGCGCCTTGGCCAACTGACGCGCAGCCTCGGTCTTGCCGACACCGGTGGGACCTGCGAACAGGAACGAACCGACAGGCTTGTCCGGCGACTTGAGGCCGGCACGGGACAGCTTGATCGCGGTCGACAGCGAGTCGATGGCGGCATCCTGACCGAACACGGTCAGCTTCAGGTCGCGCTCCAGGTTACGCAGCAACTCCTTGTCGGAGCTGTTGACGTGTTTTGGCGGAATCCGCGCGATCTTCGCCACGATGTCTTCGACCTGTGGCACTTCAATGCGCTTGACGCGCATTTCCACAGGCTGCAGCCGCTGATAGGCGCCGGCCTCGTCAATCACGTCAATGGCCTTGTCGGGCATATGACGATCATTGATGTAGCGCGATGCCAGCTCGGCAGCGGCACGCAGGGCTTCGTCGCTGTACTCGATATTGTGATGCTGTTCGAAACGACCTTTCAGGCCACGCAGAATGCCGATGGTGTCTTCGACGGAGGGCTCGGACACGTCGACTTTCTGGAAGCGGCGGGCCAGCGCACGGTCTTTCTCGAAGATGCCGCGGAATTCCTGGAACGTGGTCGAGCCGATGCAACGGATATCACCCGAAGACAGCAGCGGCTTGAGCAGGTTGGAAGCGTCCATCACGCCACCTGACGCAGCGCCCGCACCAATGATGGTGTGGATTTCGTCGATGAACAAAATAGCGTGGGGACGTTTCTTCAACTCGCCGAGCAACGCCTTGAAGCGCTTCTCGAAATCGCCACGGTACTTGGTACCGGCCAGCAGTGCACCCAGGTCGAGGGAGTAGACGACGCTGTTGGCAAGCAGATCCGGCACCTGGTTGTCGACGATGCGTTTGGCCAGGCCTTCGGCAATGGCGGTTTTACCCACCCCGGCCTCGCCCACCAGCAGCGGGTTGTTCTTGCGACGCCGCGCGAGAATCTGAGCGACGCGCTCGACTTCCATCTCGCGCCCTACCAGCGGATCGATGCGGCCTTGACGGGCCAGCTCATTCAGGTTGCTCGCATAGGCATCCAGAGGATTGCCTGAGGAAGAAGACTCACCGCCCTCGTCATCCTGCATATCTTGCTCACCTTCAGATTGATCGCCATGCCCGGGCACTTTCGAAATACCGTGGGCGATGTAGTTGACTACATCGATACGGGCAACGCTCTGCTGCTTGAGCAGGAACACTGCCTGGCTCTCCTGCTCGCTGAAAATGGCCACCAGCACGTTTGCGCCCGTGACTTCCCGCTTGCCGGAACTCTGCACATGAAAAACCGCACGCTGTAGAACGCGCTGGAAGCCGAGTGTAGGTTGGGTCTCGCGATCCTCGTCGTGGACGGGAATCAGCGGCGTGGTGGAGTCGATGAACTCCTGGAGGTCGTGTTTGAGTTTGTCGAGGTTTGCGCCGCAGGCACGCAGTACGGTGGCGGCAGCCTCATTGTCCAATAAGGCCAGCAGGAGGTGCTCGACGGTCATGAACTCATGACGTTTCGAGCGGGCCTCCTTGAAAGCCAGATTGAGGGTGACTTCGAGCTCACGGTTTAACATAGCTTCACCTCATACCCAAGTGTCCGGCGGTTAACCGTCCTTCTCGATTTCACAGAGTAGCGGATGCTGGCTTTCCCTGGCGTACTGGTTGACCTGCATAGCCTTGGTCTCGGCGATGTCGCGGGTAAACAATCCGCAAACGGCCCGTCCCTCTGTATGGACGGCCAGCATGACCTTGGTCGCCAGCTCACGATTCAGGTTGAAAAACACCTCGAGTACTTCGACAACGAAATCCATCGGGGTGTAGTCATCATTGAACAAAACCACCTTATACATAGGCGGCACCTGCAATGTCGGCTTGGCTTCTTGTACAGCGATGCCCGACGCATCGTCCTCATGGGGCTGCGGGTCATCCTGATTGAATGTTAGTCGAATCTTGCTGAATGCATGCATGGTAAAGAAGGTTCACAGAGGACGTGATTGAAATAAGTGGTGGCGGTGATACCGGTTTTCAACTGGACCGCCGCTTGACCTTGACTATCGGCCAATCGGTGTTACAAACAATAGAACCCACATTGGGTAAAAAGGGTCCGCGCAGTCAACCAAAATTTTTTAGGTCCGGCGGATGAGAGGTGATGATACTCCCATCGGAGTCCTTTGCAGAGGGATGTGACTATGCACAGCGGTAAGGTCAAGTGGTTCAACAACGCCAAGGGGTATGGCTTCATCGTTGAAGACGGCAAGTCTGAAGACCTGTTCGCTCATTACTCGGCGATCGCTATGGACGGCTATAAAACGCTGAAGGCCGGACAGCCGGTCGAGTTCGAGATCATCCAGGGTCCAAAAGGTCTTCACGCCGTGGGGATCATTGCGCAGGTCCCCGCTGCTGCCCATGAAGCCGTCACTCAACACCAGAGACAGGAAGAGAAGCAGCGGGCATAGCGTAACAATCACGCCTGAGCCGGACCGTTCAAGCGCGAGATTCGAAAAGCCGGTCAATCCGTTCAGGGTTGACCGGCTTTTTTTTGTGCCGCTCCCCTCTCGCGACGTGCATCTATATAGCCGTGAGAAACGCTGCCGTGATGGGGATGCGCCTTTAGTCGAAATCCCTTGAGCGACCGAACCGGGTACATCGCCTTCAGACCACTGCGACAGCTTGCCGCAGGCCCCGCTGTACAAGGGCTGAAGGGTTTTCCGGGGAAATCATGACGCTTGCCTGAATCCGCGCGACCGCCCCGGGCACCGCAAAGCCGTCACACGAGTACCGTAGTAATGGCCGGGTGCAGTGATATACTCAGCGCCGGTGACCGTTGGGTCATTGAGGGCCGAACCACCTGAGACCAGGCTTTCAGCCCTCGACAGGCCAGACCGCTACCCGGGTCCGACCGTTTGACGCTCGACTGATGCACCCCCTATCACGCGACGAAATTCTCGACTTTCGGCTCATCGATACCTTGGGCGAAAGTGCCTACCCTGCGCATCTCGAAATTTTGTGTACGCTCAGCAAAGAAGAGAGTTATCCCGAATATGTCCAACCGCTCGAAGATCATCTACACCTTCACTGACGAAGCGCCAGCCCTCGCCACCTACTCACTGCTGCCTATCATCGAAGCGTTCACCGCCTCCGCTGACATCGCCGTTGAAACCCGCGACATCTCGCTTGCAGCCCGCATCCTCGCCAGCTTTCCCGAGCGCCTGGGTGACAAGAAGGTGTCCGACGATCTGGCAGAGCTGGGCCAACTGGCGACCACGCCGGAAGCCAACATCATCAAGCTGCCGAACATCAGCGCCTCGGTTCCACAACTGAAGGCCGCGATCAAGGAACTGCAAGCCAAGGGCTACGACATCCCGAACTACCCCGATGAAGTCGTGACCGAAGCCGACAAGGTTGCCCAGGCGGGCTACGACAAAGTGAAAGGCAGCGCCGTGAACCCGGTTCTGCGTGAAGGTAACTCTGATCGTCGAGCGCCGCTCTCCGTCAAGAACTACGCGCGCAAGCACCCGCACAAGATGGGCGCCTGGTCGGCGGACTCCAAGTCCCACGTGGCGCACATGGACAACGGCGACTTCTACGGCAGCGAAAAATCCTCGCTGATCGAAGCCGCTGGCGCCGTGAAGATCGAGCTGATCGGCAAAGACGGCAGCACCACCGTGCTGAAGGACAAGACCTCGGTACTGGCCGGCGAGATCATCGACTGCGCGGTCATGAGCAAGAAAGCCCTGCGCGCTTTCGTGGCCCGTGAAATCGAAGACGCCAAGAAGCTCGGCGTGCTGTTCTCCGTGCACTTGAAAGCCACCATGATGAAGGTCTCGGACCCAATCATGTTTGGTGAGTTCGTCGCTGAGTACTATCAGGAAGCGCTGAGCAAGCACGCTGACGTCCTGAAGGAAATCGGCTTCAACCTGCACAACGGCATTGGCGACCTGTACGCCCGCATCAAAGACCTGCCGGCCGACCAGCAAGCGCAGATCGAAGCGGACGTCAAAGCCGTTTACGCGACCCGCCCTGCTCTGGCGATGGTCAACTCCGACAAAGGCATCACCAACCTGCACGTGCCGAGCGACGTCATTGTCGACGCCTCGATGCCGGCGATGATTCGTGATTCCGGCAAGATGTGGAACAACGACGGCGTTCTGCAGGACACCAAGGCCGTGATCCCGGATCGTTGCTACGCGACCATTTACCAGGCAGTAATCGAAGACTGCAAGCAGCACGGCGCCTTCGACCCGACCACCATGGGCAGCGTGCCAAACGTTGGCCTGATGGCGCAGAAAGCCGAAGAGTACGGCTCGCACAACAAAACCTTCCAGATCGACACCGATGGCGTGGTCCGTGTGACCGACGACAAAGGTCAGGTCTTGATGGAGCAGACCGTTGAAGCCGGCGACATCTGGCGCATGTGCCAGACCAAAGACGCGCCGATTCAGGACTGGGTCAAACTGGCCGTCAACCGTTCGCGCCTGAGCGGCACCCCGGCCATTTTCTGGCTGGACCCTGAGCGCGCCCACGACGCGGCGATGATCAAGAAGGTCGAGCACTACCTGAAGGATCACGACACGGCAGGCCTGGACATCAGCATCCAGTCGCCCGTCGACGCGATGAAGGTTTCGTTGGAGCGTATCCGCGCGGGCAAGGACACCATTTCGGTGACCGGCAACGTGCTGCGCGACTACCTGACCGACCTGTTCCCGATCATGGAACTGGGCACCAGCGCCAAGATGCTGTCCATCGTGCCGCTGATGAGCGGCGGTGGTCTGTTCGAAACCGGCGCAGGCGGTTCGGCGCCCAAGCACGTTCAACAGCTGAACGAAGAGAACTTCCTGCGCTGGGATTCGCTGGGTGAATTCCTGGCGCTGGCCGCGTCTCTCGAGCACCTGGGCAACGTCTACGACAACCCGAAAGCGCTGGTACTTGCCACCGCCCTGGACAAGGCCACCGGCCAGTTCCTGGACAACAACAAGTCGCCATCGCGCAAGGTCGGCGGTATCGACAACCGTGGCAGCCACTTCTACCTGGCCACCTACTGGGCTCAGGCTCTGGCGGCACAGACCGAAGATACGGCGCTGCAAGCCAAGTTCACCGAGCTTGCAAAAACCCTGGCTGACAATGAAGCGACCATCGTCGCCGAGCTGAACAGCGTACAGGGCAAGCCATTGGACATCGGCGGCTACTACTTCCCTACCCCGGAACTGGCCAGCAACGCCATGCGCCCAAGCAAGACCCTGAACGACGCGATCGACGCGTTGAAGTAAGGCACGGCGACCGGCGGCTGAAAAGCTGTCTAGTGCGATAAGAAAGCCCTGGCCATTGCGCCGGGGCTTTTTTTGCTGACTGACACCGCTCCATGTAGGAGCCATCGGAGGTTACGACGGTCGCGAATGCGGTTCACCTGACACTCCGCATCGCGACCCTCGTAAACTCGGATGGCTCCTACAGATAACGAGAAGCCCCAATGACCTGGCACCCCCACATCACCGTCGCAACCGTCATCGAAGACAACGGCCGTTTCCTGTTCGTTGAAGAACTGAAAAACGGCAAGCTGGTGCTCAATCAGCCGGCCGGGCACCTGGAGCCTGATGAGACGTTGCGTGAAGCGGCCATCCGCGAAACCCTTGAAGAAACCGGCTGGGACGTCGAGCTGACGGGCGTCGTCGGCATCTACCTGTACACTGCGCCAAGCAATGGCGTGACCTATCAGCGTGTGTGTTTTTCGGCCAAAGCGACGCGACACCACCCCGAGCGTGCGCTGGACACCGGCATCGTCGGCGCCCCCTGGTTCAGCCGCGACGAACTCGCCAGCCAACCGGAGCGCTGGCGCAGCGAGCTGGTATTGCGCTGCGTGGACGACTACCTGACAGGTCCGATTCACAGCATCGAGGTTGTGCGCGACTGACCGGCCGCCCAGCGCAACTGAATAGCTTTTAGCCTTGGCGCCGACTCCCTGTTAGAATCGCGCCCTTTCCTGCTGCTACCCAATCGAATTCCTATGTCTGATTCAGCCTTTTCCGATACAGAAAAGAAGCGCGTCATTGTCGGCATGTCCGGCGGCGTGGATTCTTCGGTCTCCGCCCTTCTGCTCATGGAGCAGGGGTACCAGGTGGAAGGCCTGTTCATGAAGAACTGGGAAGAAGACGACGGAACGGAATACTGCACCGCCATGGACGACCTCGCGGACGCCCAGGCCGTGTGCGACAAGATCGGTATCAAACTGCACACCGTGAACTTCGCGGCCGAGTACTGGGACCACGTCTTCGAACACTTCCTCGAGGAATACAAAGCCGGGCGCACGCCGAACCCGGACATCCTGTGCAACCGCGAAATCAAGTTCAAAGCCTTCCTCGACTACGCCTTCATGCTCGGCGCCGACCTGATCGCGACCGGTCACTACGTGCGTCGCCGCGACATCGACGGCCGCACCGAACTGCTCAAGGGCCTGGACCCGAACAAGGACCAGAGCTACTTCCTGCATGCCGTCGGCGGCGAGCAGATCGCCAAGACGCTGTTCCCGGTCGGCGAACTGGAGAAGCCCCAGGTGCGCGCCATCGCCGAGAAATACCAGCTGGCGACCGCGAAGAAGAAGGACTCGACCGGCATTTGCTTCATCGGCGAGCGTCGCTTCACCGACTTCCTCAAGCAATATCTGCCTGCGCAGCCCGGCGAAATCAAGACCACCGAAGGCGAAGTCATCGGTCGCCACGCCGGCCTGATGTACCACACCATCGGCCAGCGCCAGGGCCTGGGCATCGGCGGGCTGAAAGATGCCGGTGATGAGCCGTGGTACGTACTGGTCAAGGACCTGGAGCACAACGAGCTGATCGTCGGCCAGGGCAACGAGCATCCGTGGCTGTTTTCCCGCGCCCTGCTCGCCTCGGAGATCTACTGGGTCAACCCGATCGACCTGAGCAGTCCGCGCCAGCTGACCGCCAAAGTGCGGTACCGCCAAAGCGACCAGCGCTGCACCCTGGAACGCACTGAAACCGGTTACCGCGCCACCTTCGACGAGCCGCAACGCGCGGTCACGCCCGGCCAGTCCGTGGTGTTTTACGACGGCGAGGTTTGCCTGGGCGGCGGCGTCATCGAAATCGCCGAGCCGTGGCACACCAGGGACGCACGTTGATGACCCCGATTCAGGAACAACTCGTCGCCCTGGCGGGGGTCTTTCAGGCCGCCGTGCTGGTCGATCGCATCGCCAAGACCGGTCAGGCCAGTGAAGCCGCCGTGGGCTGTATGATGGGCACCCTGCTGGTCATGGACCCGAAAGACACGCTGGACGTGTTCGGTGGCGACGACCTGAATCTGCACGAGGGCTATCGCGCCCTCGCCAGCGCCCTGGAACGCGATCCGGCCACGTTGCAACGGGAACCATTGCGTTATGCCCTGGCGATGCTGGGCCTGGAGCGTCAACTGTCCAAGCGCGACGACATGCTCGACACCATCGGCAAGCGCCTGCCGCAGATCAAATCCCAGGTTGAGCATTTCGGTATCGCTCATGAGAACGTCATTGCGGCCAGCGGCGCGCTGTATCAGGACACCCTGAGCACCTTGCGTCAGCGGATTCAGGTCCACGGCGACATGCGTAATCTGCAGCAACCTAACAATGCGTCGAAAATCCGCGCGCTTTTGCTGGCCGGGATTCGTTGCGCGCGACTGTGGCGACAAGTGGGCGGTCACCGCTGGCAACTGGTCATCAGCCGCCGCAAGTTATTGAAAGAACTGTATCCATTGCTTCACCGCTGAGGGGCCAACGCCCTTCAGCTCGCTTCCGACCCGACATCGCGCGACTCATAACGGTCAGCCAGCCTCGGCTGACCGGAATTTTCATGTATGATACGCGCCCCTTTTCGTTGCCCGACAGTCCGAGAACACCCTATGCAGCTTTCTTCGCTCACTGCGGTTTCCCCTGTAGATGGCCGCTACGCCGGCAAAACCCAGGCCCTGCGCCCGATTTTCAGCGAATACGGCCTGATCCGTTTCCGCGCCCTGGTGGAAGTACGCTGGCTGCAACGCCTGGCGGCTCACCCGCAAATCCCTGAAGTCCCGGCCTTCTCCGCCGAAGCCAACGCCATCCTCGATGCCATGGCCAACGATTTCGCTCTCGAGCACGCCGAGCGTGTCAAAGAGATCGAGCGCACCACCAATCACGACGTCAAGGCCATCGAGTACCTGCTCAAGGAGCAGGCTGCCAAGTTGCCGGAGCTGGCCAAGGTCAGCGAGTTCATCCACTTCGCGTGCACCAGCGAAGACATCAACAACCTGTCCCACGCGCTGATGCTGCGCGAAGGCCGTGACACCGTGCTGCTGCCGCTGATGCGCCAGATCGCCGAGTCCATCCGCGAGCTGGCGATCCGTTTCGCCGCCGTGCCGATGCTGTCGCGCACCCACGGGCAGCCGGCCTCGCCGACCACCCTGGGCAAAGAACTGGCGAACGTCGTCTACCGCCTGGAGCGTCAGATCGCTCAAGTCGCTGCCGTGCCGCTGCTGGGCAAGATCAACGGCGCCGTCGGCAACTACAACGCGCACCTGTCGGCCTACCCGGACATTGACTGGGAAGCCAACGCCCGCGCCTTCATCGAAGACGAGCTGGGTCTGGGTTTCAACCCCTACACCACGCAGATCGAACCCCACGACTACATCGCCGAGCTGTTCGACGCGATCGCCCGCTACAACACGATCCTGATCGACTTCGACCGCGACATCTGGGGCTACATCTCCCTGGGCTATTTCAAGCAGCGCACCATCGCCGGTGAAATCGGTTCGTCGACCATGCCGCACAAGGTCAACCCGATCGACTTCGAAAACTCCGAAGGCAACCTCGGCATCGCCAACGCGCTGTTCCAGCATCTGGCCAGCAAGTTGCCGATCTCCCGCTGGCAGCGTGACCTGACCGACTCCACCGTGCTGCGCAACCTCGGCGTGGGCTTTGCTCACAGCGTGATTGCCTACGAAGCGAGCCTCAAAGGCATCGGCAAGCTGGAGCTCAACGAGCAGAAGATCGCCGCCGATCTGGACGCTTGCTGGGAAGTCCTGGCCGAGCCGATCCAGACGGTCATGCGTCGCTACGACATCGAAAACCCGTACGAGAAGCTCAAGGAATTGACGCGCGGCAAGGGCATCGGCCCTGAAGCGCTGCTGACCTTCATCGACGGCCTGGACATGCCTGCCGAAGCCAAGGCCGAGCTGAAGAAGCTCACGCCGGCGAACTACATCGGCAACGCCGTGGCGCAAGCCAAGCGCATCTGACCGCACTGCACCCGCTCTGAACGCCCGGCTGAGCCGGGCGTTTTTATTCCCGTCGTAAAAATCCGTTTTTTCAATAGGTTACACATGAATCCTGACATCCCTCTTCAGCTCCTAGGTGGCATCACAGCGCGCGAGTTCCTGCGTGACTACTGGCAGAAGAAACCTTTGCTGATCCGTCAGGCCATTCCGGATTTCCAGAGCCCGATCGACGCTGACGAATTGGCCGGCCTGGCACTGGAAGAAGAAGTTGAATCGCGCCTGGTCCTCGAGAAAGGCGAGCGCCCGTGGGAGCTGCGTCGCGGCCCGTTCGCCGAGGACGACTTCAGCACCTTGCCAGAGCGCGAGTGGACCCTGCTGGTCCAGGCGGTTGATCAGTTCGTTCCCGAAGTCAGCGAATTGTTGGAAAACTTCCGCTTCCTGCCGAGCTGGCGCATCGATGACGTGATGATCAGCTACGCCGCGCCGGGCGGCAGCGTGGGTCCGCATTTCGACAACTACGACGTGTTCCTGCTGCAGGGCCATGGTAAGCGTCACTGGCAGATCGGCCAGATGTGCGACTCCGAAAGCAAGCTACTCGAGCACGCCGACCTGCGCATCCTTGCCGACTTCCAGGGTACCGACGAGTGGACGCTGGAACCGGGCGACATGCTCTACCTGCCGCCGCGCCTCGCCCACTGCGGCGTCGCGGTGGATGAGTGCCTGACCTACTCGGTCGGGTTCCGCGCGCCAAGCGCCGCCGAAGTGCTGACCCACTTCACGGACTTCCTCAGCCAGTTCATGCCTGAAGAAGAGCGTTACACCGACGCCGACGCGCAACCGGTCAGCGATCCGCACCAGATTCAACACGACGCCCTTGACCGCCTGAAGGGCTTGCTCGCCGAGCACATGGGTGACGAGCGCCTGCTGTTGACCTGGTTCGGCCAGTTCATGACCGAACCGCGCTATCCTGAACTGGTGGTCGGCCCGGAACTGGCCGAGAGCGAGTTACTCGACAGCCTGGAACAGGGCGCCGTGCTGATCCGCAACCCGAGCGCGCGACTGGCGTGGTCGGAAGTCGACGACGACCTGCTGCTGTTCGCCAGCGGTCAGAGCCGTCTGTTGCCGGGCCATCTGCGTGAACTGCTGAAAATGATCTGCGCGGCCGATGCGCTGCACATCGACAATCTGGGCCAATGGCTGGCAGATGATGATGGACGTAACCTGCTCTGTGAGCTGGTCAAACAAGGAAGTCTGGGGTTTGCTGATGAATAAGATCCACGTACGGGTAGCCGACTGGCAGAAAGACAACGCCGACATTCGGCGAATTCGTGACGCCGTGTTCGTGTTTGAACAGTCGGTTCCGCCCGAACTGGAATGGGACTCGGAAGATGCAGGCGCCCTGCACTTTCTGGCGCTTGAAGGGGATTACGCCGTGGGCACCGCGCGCTTGCTGCCCGATGGTGAATTCGGCCGATTGTCCGTGCTCAAGGACTGGCGCGGCCTGAACGTGGGTGAGGCGTTGATCACCGCGATCCTCGCCGAAGCAGAGCGCCGCGACCTGAAACAGACGCGGCTCAGCGCACAGGTTCATGCCACGGCGCTGTATGAGCGCTTTGGCTTTACCGTGGTGAGCGACGAGTTTCTTGAAGCCGGCCTGCCCCACGTGGACATGGTGCGCAACTCGCACTGACTGCACCTGGCGACATTTGCGCCCCGGCGTTCGCGCTTCAGCTGCCTAAGCTGAAACAAAAGCACCGGGGCGTTTTGCTGTCTGCGATTCAACTTGGTGCTGCCCAGGCCGACAAACTGGCAAACTCGTCGTTCAGACGCGCCCCTCGCGGAGACCACACCGATGTCATTACGCACCCTGCTCGCTTCACTGCTGTTGGCTTGCAGCTTCACGGCCGCGGCCGCCACTGAAGTCATCCCCCTGAATTACCGCACCAGCGACGATTTGCTGCCCACCGTGAAGTCGTTCCTGGGCAACGAAGGCAGCGTCAATGCCTATGGCAACAAACTGATCGTCAACGCCGAGCCGGACAAGATCAGCGAACTGCGCGACCTCCTCGGCCAGCTCGACACTGCGCCCAAGCGTCTGATGATCAGCGTCGACACCAGCGACAGCACGGTGCAGAGCGACCAGGGCTACTCGGTCAACGGCACCGTGCGTTCGCAGGACGGACGCCTCAGCGCCGACGGCCGGACGCGCATCCAGAATTACGGCACCGCGAGCCGCGACGGCGGCGTGCAGCAGGTTCAGGCCAGCGAAGGGACGCCGGCTCTGATCCAGATGGGCCAGAGCATACCGATCACCTCGGTGCAGTCCGATGGCTATGGCTACCCGCAGACCAATACTCAATACCGCAACGTGACCCAGGGCTTCTATGTCACGGCGACGGTCACCGGCGATATCGTCCATCTGAGCATCAGCACCAACAACGACCGCATGAGCCAGCAACAGGCTGACGCGATCAAGGTGCAGAGCACCGACACGCAAGTCAGTGGTCGGCTGGGCGAGTGGATCACGCTGGCCGGCGCCAGCGGTCAGTCCCGCGCCGATGAGCACGGCGTGGCTCGGCGCTACTCGACTCAGGGCAGCAACGACATGCAACTGCGGGTGAAGGTCGACAGCCTGGATTGACATGATGTGATCGCCAGTTACTGCACACACCTTGTGAGAGTGAGCTTGCTCACGAAGGCTCTATCTCAGCCAATGAAGATTCGGCGGATGTACTGGCCTCTTCGCGAGCAAGGTGGAGCGCCATCCCTGTCGCTCCCACACGGACCGTGTCCATCTGTGCCGCTTCGGTTATACCGCTAATTATGTAGTGCCCGATCCGGGACTACATAACGCCGCAAACCCGTGACCACCCAGTGTCCACGGTGACTTCCCCTTCCCAGCACCCGCACGCCTGAAACTGACCGACAAGTCCCATTAGACGAAAGATGTAGTGCAGCCAGAAAAGCACTACAAAGTGTTTGACGAGGCAAAATTGCCGAGGCATGATGGCCTCGCTCCCGCTGATCAGGGGTCGTGCAGAACTCTCCCTGATCGCGCTCGAACTCAACACGTTCGCGCCGATTAGCGTCATTTACGCCCACAAGGCTGTTTCATCGCCTCATCATCTCGATGGCGAATAAATCTGACCGAAACAATGCTCCCCGAATCAGCGAGCAGCCATCCGCGCGCCTTGAAGAAAGACCGGCGCCGGCGAAGCAAGGCACTTCACCTCAAGACCCACAACATCAAGCAACGAGGTTTACCCCATGGCACTGACACGCGAACAACACATTGCAGCCATCGAGAAAGACTGGGCCGAGAATCCACGCTGGAAAGGCGTCACCCGCACCTACTCCGCTGCTGACGTCGTCCGCCTGCGTGGCTCGGTTCAGCCTGAACACACGTTTGCAAAGCTGGGCGCTGAAAAGCTGTGGAACCTGGTGACCCAGGGCGCCAAGCCGTCCTTTCGTCCCGACAAGGATTTCGTCAACTGCATGGGCGCTCTCACTGGCGGTCAGGCCGTGCAACAAGTCAAAGCCGGTATCCAGGCGATCTACCTGTCTGGCTGGCAAGTCGCGGCGGACAACAACTCCGCCGAATCGATGTACCCCGATCAGTCGCTGTACCCGGTGGATTCGGTGCCGACCGTGGTCAAGCGCATCAATAACTCGTTTCGCCGCGCGGACCAGATCCAGTGGAAAGCCGGCAAGAACCCGGGCGACGAAGGCTATATCGATTATTTCGCGCCGATCGTGGCCGACGCCGAAGCCGGTTTCGGCGGCGTGCTCAATGCCTACGAGCTGATGAAGAGCATGATCGAGGCAGGCGCTGCCGGCGTGCACTTCGAAGACCAACTGGCGTCCGTGAAAAAATGCGGTCACATGGGCGGCAAGGTTCTGGTCCCCACCCAGGAGGCGGTACAGAAACTGGTGGCCGCACGTCTGGCGGCTGACGTTGCCGGCGTGCCGACCATCATTCTGGCGCGCACCGACGCCAACGCGGCGGACCTGCTGACGTCGGACTGCGATCCGTACGACCAGCCGTTCGTCACCGGCACCCGCACGCCGGAAGGCTTCTACAAAGTACGTGCCGGCCTGGACCAGGCCATTGCCCGCGGCCTGGCGTACGCGCCGTATGCCGATCTCATCTGGTGTGAAACCGCCAAGCCGGATCTGGACGAGGCCCGTCGCTTCGCCGAAGCGATCAAGAAGGAATACCCGGATCAGCTGCTGTCGTACAACTGCTCGCCTTCCTTCAACTGGAAGAAGAACCTGGACGACGCGACCATCGCGAAATTTCAGCGCGAGCTGTCAGCAATGGGCTACAAGCATCAGTTCATCACCCTGGCCGGCATCCACAATATGTGGCACAGCATGTTCAACCTGGCCCATGACTACGCCCGCAACGACATGACTGCCTACGTGAAGCTGCAAGAACAGGAGTTCGCCGACGCCGCCAAGGGCTACACGTTCGTGGCGCACCAGCAGGAAGTGGGCACCGGGTACTTTGATGACATGACCACGGTCATTCAGGGCGGCAAGTCTTCGGTGACCGCATTGACTGGCTCGACGGAAGAAGAACAGTTCCACTGACGCTTTTCGAACCGCCCTCTTCCCGGCGAAAGCCGCCGCCACAGAATACAGGAGCCGCCTTCGGGCGGCTTTCTGCTGACTGCCCGGAATTAACCTACGTTGACAGTCAACTATTAACGATAGACAACTCTCATCAGCCGATAAAAGTTAATTAATCAGGCCATCAATAACCGGATAACTTCCCCGCGATAATTAACGGGAACTTCGTCACGTCGCAGTGACACATGATAATCACCCTCTCCAAATGATATTTATTATCATTTAAGCCGTGGCTAATTGCCGGCCTGCCCTACGATACATATTTCTCCAAAGCGCCTTCGACGCCCGCCCCTGCTGGGGCTAAGCATGAAAACCGTGACCTATCTCATTAATCCTGCGAATAAATTTGATGCAGAAAATTTACTTGCCCTCCTTTTGCACATAAAATCCCGGGATTGATCGCACTGCGACATATCGTCACTGCTTCTACTTCTTTCAAGCCCAGAGACCTTTGCTCTCTGTTAAGGACTGCCAGCATGCCCGACTCGACAGGATTGATTGCCCACAATTGGGGCTTCGCCGTGTTTCTCCTTGGTGTCGTCGGCCTCTGCGCCTTCATGCTCGGCCTTTCCAGCCTGCTGGGTTCCAAAGCCTGGGGCCGCAGCAAAAACGAACCGTTTGAATCCGGCATGCTGCCCACCGGCGGCGCCCGTCTGCGGCTCTCGGCAAAATTCTATCTGGTCGCGATGCTGTTCGTGATTTTCGACATTGAAGCCCTCTTTCTTTACGCCTGGTCTGTGTCCGTCCGCGAAAGCGGCTGGACCGGCTTCGCCGAAGCGCTCGTTTTCATAGCAATTCTGTTGGCAGGTCTTGTCTACCTATGGCGGGTAGGGGCGCTCGATTGGGCTCCCGTTGGTCGTCGTAACCGGCAGGCGAAGCTAAAACAATGAGGCTTTGGCAATGCAATATAATCTCACCAGGATCGACCCGGATGCTCCTAACGAGCAGTACCCCATCGGCGAACGCGAAGTCGTTTCCGATCCGTTAGAAGATCAAGTCCACAAAAACATTTACATGGGCAAGCTCGAAGACGTGCTGAATGGTGCCGTCAACTGGGGTCGCAAGAACTCCCTTTGGCCGTACAACTTCGGTCTGTCGTGCTGCTATGTGGAAATGACCACCGCCTTCACTGCCCCCCACGACATCGCGCGCTTCGGCGCTGAAGTCATCCGGGCATCGCCGCGTCAGGCGGATTTCATGGTGATCGCCGGTACACCGTTTCTGAAGATGGCCCCGATCATCCAGCGCCTCTACGAGCAGATGCTGGAGCCCAAGTGGGTGATCTCCATGGGCGCCTGTGCCAACTCCGGTGGCATGTACGACATCTACTCCGTGGTTCAGGGCGTGGATAAATTCCTCCCCGTGGATGTTTACGTGCCCGGCTGCCCGCCCCGCCCAGAGGCATTTCTGCAAGGCTTGATGCTGTTGCAGGAATCCATTGGACAGGAGCGTCGTCCTCTTTCCTGGGTCGTCGGTGACCAGGGCGTTTATCGCGCCGAGATGCCGTCGCAGAAGGAACAGCGCCGCGAACAGCGTATTGCGGTGACCAACCTGCGCAGCCCCGACGAAGTCTGATCCAGTTTTTCTTTTACAAAAAGAAGCCTGAACCTGGGTTCATTCTGTACGTTGACCGATAGCGATCGAGACCTATGACTGCAGACACCGCTCTGTACATCCCGCCTCACAAGGCTGACGACCAAGAGGTCGTCGTTGAACTCCATAACCGTTTTGGCGCTGAAGCCTTCAGCGCCCAGTCCACTGTCACCGGCATGCCCGTGCTGTGGGTGCAACGCGCCCGGCTGATCGAGATCCTGACCTTCCTGCGTCAGATGCCCAAGCCGTACGTGATGCTGTACGACCTGCACGGCGTCGACGAACGCCTGCGGACCAAGCGACGTGGCCTGCCGGATGCTGACTTCACCGTGTTCTATCACCTGATGTCGATAGAACGTAACAGTGACGTGATGATCAAGGTTGCGCTTTCCGAAAGCGACCTGAGCATGCCGACCGTGACCGGCATCTGGCCAAACGCCAACTGGTACGAGCGTGAAGTGTGGGACATGTTCGGGATCGACTTCCCGGGCCACCCGCACCTGACCCGCATCATGATGCCGCCGACCTGGGAAGGTCACCCGCTGCGCAAGGATTTCCCGGCCCGTGCCACCGAATTCGACCCCTACAGCCTGACCCTCGCCAAGCAGCAGCTGGAAGAGGAAGCCGCGCGCTTTCGTCCGGAAGACTGGGGCATGAAGCGTTCCGGCACCAACGAGGACTACATGTTCCTCAACCTGGGCCCGAACCACCCTTCGGCCCACGGTGCATTCCGCATCATCCTGCAGCTGGACGGCGAAGAGATCGTCGACTGCGTGCCGGACATCGGTTACCACCACCGTGGCGCCGAGAAGATGGCCGAGCGCCAGTCCTGGCACAGCTACATTCCGTACACCGACCGCATCGATTACCTCGGCGGCGTGATGAACAACCTGCCGTACGTGCTCTCGGTCGAGAAACTGGCCGGCATCACCGTGCCGGATCGGGTCAACGTCATCCGCATCATGATGTCCGAGTTCTTCCGCATCACCAGCCACCTGCTGTTCCTGGGGACCTACATCCAGGACGTCGGCGCCATGACCCCGGTATTCTTCACGTTCACTGACCGTCAGCGCGCCTACACCGTGATCGAAGCCGTCACCGGTTTCCGCCTGCACCCGGCCTGGTTCCGTATCGGCGGCGTTGCCCACGACCTGCCCCGCGGCTGGGAGAAACTGGTCAAGGACTTCATCGACTGGATGCCCAAGCGTCTGGACGAGTACACCAAAGCGGCACTGCAAAACAGCATCCTCAAAGGTCGTACCGTCGGCGTTGCCGCGTACAACACCAAGGAAGCGCTGGAATGGGGCGTCACCGGACCTAGCCTGCGGGCGACCGGTCTGGACTTCGACCTGCGCAAGGCGCGTCCGTATTCGGGTTACGAGAACTTCGAGTTCGAAGTGCCCCTGGCCCACGATGGCGACGCCTACGATCGCTGCATCGTGCGTGTCGAAGAGATGCGCCAGAGCCTGAAGATCATCGAGCAGTGCATGCGCAACATGCCGGCCGGGCCGTACAAGGCGGATCACCCGCTGACCACGCCGCCGCCGAAAGAACGCACCCTGCAGCACATTGAAACCCTGATCACGCACTTCCTGCAGGTTTCGTGGGGCCCGGTCATGCCGGCCAACGAATCCTTCCAGATGATCGAGGCGACCAAGGGCATCAACAGTTATTACCTGACGAGCGACGGCGGCACCATGAGCTACCGTACCCGGATTCGCACCCCAAGCTACCCGCACCTGCAGCAGATCCCTTCGGTGATCAAAGGAAGCATGGTCGCGGACTTGATCGCGTACCTGGGTAGTATCGATTTCGTTATGGCCGACGTGGACCGCTAAGCATGAACAGCACGCTTATCCAGACAGACCGTTTCGCCCTGAGCGAATCCGAGCGCTCGGCCATCGAGCACGAAATGCATCACTACGAGGACCCGCGTGCGGCGTCCATCGAAGCCCTGAAAATCGTCCAGAAAGAACGCGGCTGGGTGCCGGACGGCGCCATCTACGCCATCGGTGAAGTGCTGGGCATCCCTGCCAGCGACGTTGAAGGCGTGGCGACATTCTATAGCCAGATCTTCCGTCAGCCGGTGGGCCGCCACATTATTCGCGTCTGCAACAGCATGGTCTGTTTCATCGCCGGTCACGAAGACATCGTCAGCGAGATTCAGAGCAAGCTGGGCATCGGCCTGGGTCAGACCACCGCCGACGGCCGCTTCACGCTGTTGCCGGCCTGCTGCCTGGGCAACTGTGACAAGGCGCCGGCGGTCATGATCGACGACGATACTTTCGGCAATCTGCAGCCCGCGGGCGTCGCCCCGCTGCTGGAGGGTTACGTATGACCATCACTTCCTTCGGCCCCGCCAACCTCATCACTCGCGCCCCGGAAACCCATCCGCTGACCTGGCGTCTGCGCGATGACGGCGAGCCGGTATGGCTCGATGAATACCAGAAGAAAGACGGCTACGCCGCGGCGCGCAAAGCGTTTGCGACGCTGTCGCCTGACGAAATCGTCCAGGCCGTCAAAGACTCCGGCCTCAAGGGTCGCGGCGGTGCAGGCTTCCCCACGGGCGTGAAGTGGGGGCTGATGCCCAAAGACGAATCCATGAACATCCGTTACCTGCTGTGTAACGCCGATGAGATGGAGCCGAACACCTGGAAAGACCGCATGCTGATGGAGCAACAGCCCCATCTGCTGATCGAGGGCATGCTGATCAGTGCGCGCGCGCTGAAGGCCTACCGCGGTTACATCTTCCTGCGCGGCGAATACACCACTGCGGCGGTGCACCTGCGCCGCGCGGTGAAAGAAGCCGAAGCCGCCGGCCTGCTGGGCAAGAACATCCTCGGCAGCGGGTTTGATTTCGAGCTGATCGTGCACACCGGTGCAGGGCGTTACATCTGCGGTGAAGAAACCGCGCTGATCAACTCCCTCGAAGGCCGTCGCGCCAATCCGCGCTCCAAGCCGCCCTTCCCCGCTGCGGTGGGCGTATGGGGCAAGCCGACCTGCGTGAACAACGTCGAAACCCTGTGCAACGTCCCGGCCATCGTTAACAACGGTAACGACTGGTACAAGTCCCTCGCCCGCGAAGGCAGCGAAGACCACGGCACCAAGCTGATGGGCTTCTCCGGCAAGGTGAAGAACCCTGGCCTGTGGGAACTGCCGTTCGGCCTCCCCGCTCGCGAGCTGTTCGAAGACTACGCCGGTGGCATGCGCGACGGCTTCAAGCTCAAGTGCTGGCAGCCCGGCGGCGCCGGTACCGGTTTCCTGTTGCCGGAACACCTCGATTGCCAGTTCTACGCCGGCGGCGTGGCAAAGGTCGGCACCCGGATGGGTACCGGTCTGGCGATGGCGGTGGACGACAAGGTCAACATGGTTTCGCTGCTGCGCAACATGGAAGAGTTCTTCGCCCAGGAGTCGTGCGGTTTCTGCACGCCGTGCCGCGATGGCTTGCCGTGGAGCGTGAAAATGCTGCGCGCCCTCGAGAATGGCCAGGGTCAACCGGGCGATATCGAGACGCTGCTGGGGTTGGTCAACTTCCTCGGCCCAGGCAAAACCTTCTGCGCCCACGCACCGGGCGCCGTGGAACCTCTGGGCAGCGCGATCAAGTATTTCCGGCCGGAATTCGAGGCAGGCATCGCACCGGCACGTGCGGGCGACCTCAATCAGGTCATCAGTCCGACCGTGGTCGGCGCATAACACGATAAACGGTTGGCGGCTCACAAGGTCGCCTTCCCTGCATCCGACGACGCCGCGAGGCTGTTTGAGTCGGATGGCACCGAGATTCCATTAGCCACGCCCGCTGACACCGGGCCAACGAAGAACTTTGAACCATGGCCACTATCCACGTAGACGGCAAAGCGCTCGAAGTCGATGGCGCAGACAACCTGTTACAGGCGTGTCTGTCGCTGGGCCTCGACATCCCTTATTTCTGCTGGCATCCGGCACTTGGCAGTGTTGGCGCCTGTCGCCAGTGCGCGGTCAAGCAGTACACCGACGAGAACGACACCCGTGGTCGTATCGTCATGTCCTGCATGACGCCCGCCACTGACAACACCTGGATCTCCATCGAAGACGACGAATCCAAGGCGTTTCGCGCCAGCGTCGTCGAATGGCTGATGACAAACCACCCGCACGACTGCCCGGTCTGCGAGGAAGGCGGTCACTGTCATTTGCAGGACATGACGGTGATGACCGGCCACAACGAGCGCCGCTATCGCTTCACCAAACGGACCCACCAGAATCAGGAACTGGGGCCGTTCATCGCACACGAGATGAACCGCTGCATCGCCTGCTATCGCTGCGTGCGCTTCTATAAGGACTACGCCGGCGGTACTGACCTCGGCGTGTTCGGCGCCCATGACAACGTGTACTTCGGTCGCGTTGAAGACGGCACCCTGGAAAGCGAGTTCTCAGGCAACCTGACCGAGGTCTGCCCGACCGGTGTGTTCACCGACAAGACCCACTCCGAGCGCTACAACCGGAAATGGGACATGCAGTTCTCGCCGAGCATCTGCCACGGCTGCTCAAGCGGCTGCAATATCAGCCCGGGCGAACGTTATGGTGAAATCCGCCGTATCGAGAACCGCTACAACGGTTCGGTGAACCAGTATTTCCTCTGCGACCGCGGCCGTTTCGGTTATGGCTACGTCAACCGCACGGACCGTCCACGCCAGCCGCTGGCTGAAGGCATCAAGCTGGGCCTGGACGCTGCGCTGGACAAGGCCGCTGACCTGCTGCGCGGGCGCAACATCGTCGGCATCGGTTCGCCGCGCGCCAGCCTGGAAAGCAACTTCGCCCTGCGCGAGCTGGTCGGTGCCGAGCACTTCTACTCGGGCATCGAAGCCGGTGAGCTGGAGCGTCTGCGCCTGATCGCTCAGGTGCTGAAAGACAGCCCGCTGCCGATCCCGACGCTGCGTGAAGTCGAAGAGCACGACGCCGTGTTCATTCTCGGTGAAGACGTCACCCAGACCGCTGCGCGCATGGCCCTCGGGCTGCGTCAGTCGGTGAAGAACAAAGCCGAAGACATGGCCGCTGCGATGAAAGTCCAACCGTGGCTGGACGCTGCGGTCAAAAACATCGGTCAGCACGAGCTGAACCCGCTGTTCATCGCCAGCCTGACCGACACCCGCCTCGACGACATCGCCGAAGAGTGCGTGCACGCGGCGCCCGATGATCTGGCCCGCATCGGTTTCGCCGTGGCCCACGCCATCGACCCGAGTGCCCCGGCCGTTGTCGGTCTGGACAGCGAAGCGCTGGAACTGGCCGAGCGCATTGCTGCTGCGTTGCTTGAAGCCAAGCGCCCACTGATCGTGTCCGGCGCCTCGCTGGGCTCGAACGCGCTGATCGAAGCGGCGGCGAACATCGCCAAGGCCTTGAAGCTGCGCGACAAGCAGGGTTCGCTGAGCCTGATCGTGCCGGAAGCCAACAGCATGGGCTTGACCCTGTTCGGTGGCGACTCGGTCGACGCTGCGCTGCAGGCCGTGATTTCGGGCCAGGCCGACGCCATCGTCGTGCTGGAAAACGATCTGTTCACCCGCGTTGACGCTGCGACGGTCGAGGCTGCACTGAAGGCCGCCAAAGTGGTGATCGTTGCCGATCATCAGAAGACCGCGACCACCGACCGCGCGCACCTGGTACTGCCGGCGGCAAGCTTCGCCGAAGGCGACGGTACGCTGGTCAGCCAGGAAGGCCGCGCCCAGCGCTTCTTCCAGGTCTTTGATCCGACGTATCTGGACGCGAGCATTCTGGTTCACGAAGGCTGGCGCTGGCTGCATGCCCTGCGCGCCACCCTGTTGAATCAGCCGGTTGACTGGACCCAGCTCGACCACGTCACCGCTGCCTGCGCCGCGAGCAATCCGCAACTGGCGGGCATCGTCGGTGCCGCGCCGTCTGCCGCGTTCCGCATCAAGGGCCTGAAACTGGCTCGCGAGCCGCTGCGTTACAGCGGCCGGACCGCCATGCGCGCCAACATCAGCGTGCACGAACCCCGTATGCCGCAGGACATCGACACCGCGTTCGCCTTCTCGATGGAAGGTTATTCGGGCTCTGCCGAACCGCGTTCCCAGGTGCCGTTTGCCTGGTCGCCGGGCTGGAACTCGCCGCAGGCCTGGAACAAGTTCCAGGATGAGGTCGGTGGTCACCTGCGTGCTGGCGATCCGGGCGTACGCCTGATCGAAAGCAGCGGCGACAAGCTGGGCTGGTTCGCCAACGTGCCGCGTGCCTTCTCCCCGGCACAAGGGACTTGGCAGGTCGTGCCGTTCTACCACCTTTTCGGCAGCGAAGAGACCTCTTCAAAAGCCGCACCGGTTCAAGAGCGCATTCCTCAACCGTATGTAGCCTTGGCCAAGTCCGAAGCGGACCGTCTGGGTGTCAACGAAGGTGCCTTGCTCAGCCTGAGCATTGCCGGCCAGACCCTGAGTCTGCCGCTGCGCATCAGCGAAGAACTGGGCGCAGGCCTGGTGGCGCTGCCGTCCGGTCTGGCCGGTATTCCTCCGGCGCTGTTCGGCAAAACCGTTGATGCTGTGCAGGAGGCCGCTCAATGACCTGGTTCACCCCTGAAGTGATCGACTCGATCATCGCTGTCGTCAAGGCCATCGTGGTGCTGCTCGCCGTGGTGGTCTGCGGCGCGCTGCTCAGTTTCGTCGAACGCCGTCTGCTGGGCTGGTGGCAGGACCGTTACGGGCCGAACCGAGTGGGTCCGTTCGGCATGTTCCAGATTGCTGCCGACATGCTGAAGATGTTCTTTAAAGAGGACTGGAACCCGCCCTTCGTCGACCGGGTGATCTTCACCCTGGCGCCGGTGGTGGCCATGAGCGCGCTGTTGATCGCGTTCTCGGTCATCCCGGTGACCCAGACCTGGGTCGTCGCCGACCTGAACATCGGCCTGCTGTTCTTCTTCGCCATGGCCGGTCTGTCGGTCTATGCGGTGCTGTTCGCCGGTTGGTCATCGAACAACAAGTACGCCCTGCTCGGCAGCTTGCGTGCCTCGGCACAGACTGTGTCGTACGAAGTGTTCCTCGGCCTGTCGCTGATGGGCATCGTGGTGCAGGTCGGTTCGTTCAACATGGGCGACATCGTCAAGTACCAGGCCGATCACCTGTGGTTCATCATTCCGCAGTTCTTCGGCTTCTGTACCTTCTTCATCGCTGGCGTCGCCGTGACTCACCGTCACCCGTTCGACCAGCCGGAAGCGGAACAGGAACTGGCCGACGGTTACCACATTGAATACGCCGGCATGAAATGGGGCATGTTCTTCGTCGGTGAGTACATCGGCATCATCCTGATCTCGGCGCTGCTGGTGACCCTGTTCTTCGGTGGCTGGCATGGCCCGTTCGATATCCTGCCGCAACTGTCGTTCATGTGGTTTGCCCTGAAAACCGCGTTCTTCATCATGCTGTTCATCCTGTTGCGTGCTTCGATCCCTCGTCCGCGGTATGACCAGGTGATGGATTTCAGCTGGAAGTTCTGCTTGCCACTGACCCTGATCAATTTGCTGGTGACCGCTGCGGTCGTCCTGGCGGCTCAGTGAGGATTTGACCCATGTTCAAATATATTGGCGACATCGTTAAGGGTACGGGTACCCAGCTGCGCAGCCTGATCATGGTCTTCGGCCATGGCTTCCGTAAGCGTGACACCCTGCAATATCCGGAAGAGCAGGTCTATCTGCCGCCACGTTACCGTGGCCGCATCGTCCTGACCCGCGACCCCGACGGCGAAGAGCGCTGCGTGGCCTGCAACCTGTGCGCCGTAGCATGCCCGGTGGGTTGCATCTCGCTGCAGAAGGCCGAGAGCGACGACGGTCGTTGGTACCCGGAGTTCTTCCGCATCAATTTCTCGCGTTGCATCTTCTGCGGCATGTGTGAGGAAGCTTGCCCGACCACCGCGATCCAGCTGACACCGGATTTCGAGATGGCCGAGTTCAAACGTCAGGATCTGGTGTACGAGAAGGAAGATCTGCTGATCTCCGGCCCCGGCAAGAACCCTGATTACAACTTCTACCGCGTTGCGGGGATGGCCATCGCCGGCAAGCCGAAAGGCGATGCACAGAACGAAGCCCAGCCCATCAACGTCAAGAGCTTGCTGCCTTAAGGAAGAAAGATGGAATTCGCTTTCTATTTCGCATCCGGCATCGCTGTGGTGGCCACCCTCCGGGTGATCACCAACACGAACCCGGTGCACGCCCTGCTCTACCTGATCATTTCGCTGATCGCCGTGGCCATGACCTTCTTCAGCCTCGGCGCGCCGTTCGCCGGTGCCCTTGAAGTCATCGCCTATGCTGGCGCCATCATGGTGCTGTTCGTCTTCGTGGTGATGATGCTGAACCTGGGCCCGGCCTCGGTTCAACAAGAACGCGCCTGGCTCAAACCCGGCATCTGGCTCGGCCCGATTCTGCTGGGCGGCCTGCTGTTGGCGGAGTTGATCTACGTGCTGTTTGCCAACTCCACCGGCGCCTCCATCGGTCACACCACGGTGGACGCCAAAGCCGTCGGCATCAGCCTGTTTGGCCCTTACCTGCTGGTTGTCGAACTCGCCTCGATGCTGCTGCTTGCGGCAGCCGTGACGGCGTTCCATGTCGGCCGTAACGAGGCGAAGGAGTAAAGCCATGAACTCAGCAATCCCTCTGGAACATGGTCTGGCGGTCGCCGGCATCCTGTTCTGCCTCGGCCTGGCGGGCCTGTTGGTACGCCGCAACATTCTGTTCGTGTTAATGAGCCTGGAAATCATGATGAACGCAGCCGCGCTGGCCTTTGTGGTCGCGGGCAGCCGCTGGGCACAGCCTGACGGCCAGATCATGTTCATTCTGGTGATCAGCCTTGCCGCAGCCGAGGCCAGTATTGGCCTGGCGATCCTGCTGCAACTGTATCGCCGCTTCCACACGCTCGATATCGACGCTGCCAGCGAGATGCGCGGATGAACCTACTCTTTCTGACTTTCGTATTCCCCCTGATCGGTTTCCTGCTGCTGTCGTTCTCGCGCGGCAAATGGTCGGAAAACCTTTCAGCCCTGATCGGCGTAGGTTCCATTGGCCTGTCAGCCATCGTTGCCGCGTACGTGATCTGGCAATTCAACGTCTCACCACCGGAAGGCGGTCATCTGACCATGGTGCTGTGGCGCTGGATGTCGGTGGACGGCTTCGAGCCCAACTTCGCCCTGTATGTCGATGGCCTGTCCATCACCATGCTCGGTGTGGTGGTCGGCGTCGGCTTCCTCATTCACCTGTTCGCCTCGTGGTACATGCGCGGTGAAGACGGCTACTCGCGCTTCTTCGCCTACACCAACCTGTTCATTGCCAGCATGTTGTTCCTGATCTTGGGCGACAACCTGCTGTTCATCTACTTCGGTTGGGAAGGCGTGGGCCTGTGCTCGTACCTGTTGATCGGTTTCTATTACAGCAACCGCAACAACGGCAACGCCGCACTAAAAGCCTTCATCGTGACCCGCATCGGCGACGTGTTCATGGCCATCGGCCTGTTCATTCTGTTCCAACAACTGGGCACGCTGAACATTCAGGAATTGCTGGTTCGTGCGCCACAGCACTTCAAGGTCGGTGATTTCTGGATCGTGCTGGCCACGCTGATGCTGCTGGGCGGTGCGGTCGGTAAATCCGCGCAACTGCCGCTGCAAACCTGGCTAGCAGACGCAATGGCCGGTCCTACCCCGGTGTCGGCACTGATCCACGCCGCGACCATGGTAACCGCAGGCGTTTACCTGATCGCACGGACCCACGGCCTGTTCATCCTCGCTCCGGACATCCTGCATCTGGTCGGGATTGTCGGCGGCGTGACCCTGGTACTGGCGGGTTTCGCCGCACTGGTGCAGACCGACATCAAACGTATCCTCGCCTACTCGACCATGAGCCAGATTGGCTACATGTTCCTGGCGTTGGGCGTGGGCGCCTGGGACGGCGCGATTTTCCACCTGATGACCCACGCCTTCTTCAAGGCGCTGCTGTTCCTCGCGTCCGGTGCGGTGATCGTTGCGTGCCACCACGAGCAGAACATCTTCAAGATGGGCGGCCTGTGGAAGAAACTGCCACTGGCCTACGCCAGCTTCATCGTCGGCGGCGCTGCGCTGTCGGCCTTGCCGCTGGTCACCGCGGGCTTCTACTCCAAGGACGAAATCCTCTGGGAAGCCTTCGCCAGCGGCCATCAGTACCTGCTGTATGCAGGTCTGGTCGGTGCGTTCATGACCTCGCTTTACACTTTCCGCCTGATCTTCATCGCCTTCCACGGCGAAGCGAAGACCGAAGCCCACGCCGGCCACGGGATTTCCCACTGGTTACCGCTGGGTGTGTTGATCGTACTGTCGACGTTCATCGGCGCCTGGATTCATCCGCCACTGGCCGGCGTGCTGCCGGAAAGCGCGGGCCATGCGGGCGGCGAAGCCAAGCACAGTCTGGAAATCGCCTCGGGCGCCATCGCTCTGGCCGGTATTCTTCTGGCGGCGGTGCTGTTCCTCGGCAAGCGTCGTCTGGCCACTGCCATCGCCAACAGCGGTCCGGGTCGTTTCCTGTCGGCATGGTGGTTTGCGGCCTGGGGCTTCGACTGGGTATACGACGTGCTGTTCGTCAAACCTTACCTGGCAATCAGTCGCCTCCTGCGTGCCGACCCGCTCGACCACACAATCGGCCTGATTCCGCGTCTGGTCAAAGCCGGTAACGGCTTGATGACCCGCACCGAAACCGGTCAGCTCCGTTGGTACGCCGCTTCGATCGCCGCAGGTGCCGTACTGGTACTCGGCGCGATTGTGCTGGTCTGATGAGTCGATCTGACATGAACCTTGCGACTTACGAAAAGGAATTGAGCCCGTCATGATTCTGCCTTGGCTAATCCTGATCCCCTTCATTGGCGGCCTGCTGTGCTGGCAAGGTGAGCGCTTCGGCCCTACCCTGCCGCGCTGGATTGCGCTGTTGACCATGTCTCTCGAGACGATTCTTGGGCTGTGGGTCTGGAGCACCGGTACGTTTACCTATGCTCCCGCTCCGGGCGCCGATCCGACCTGGGCCCTTGAATTCAAGCTTCAGTGGATCCAGCGCTTCGGCATCAGCGTGCACCTGGCGCTCGATGGCCTGTCCCTGCTGATGATTCTGCTGACCGGCCTGCTGGGTATCCTCTCGGTACTCTGCTCGTGGAAAGAGATTCAACGTAACGTCGGCTTCTTCCACCTGAACCTGATGTGGATCCTGGGCGGCGTCGTTGGCGTGTTCCTCGCCATCGACCTGTTCATGTTCTTCTTCTTCTGGGAAATGATGCTGGTGCCGATGTACTTCCTCATCGCACTCTGGGGTCACAGCTCGGCAGACGGCAAGAAGACCCGGATCTACGCAGCGACCAAGTTCTTCATCTTCACTCAGGCCAGCGGCCTGATCATGTTGGTGGCGATCCTGGGTCTGGTGCTGGTGCACTTCAACCAGACGGGCGTGATCACCTTCGGTTACGCGGACCTGCTGAAAACCAAGCTGTCCCACGGCACCGAATACATCCTGATGCTGGGCTTCTTCATCGCTTTCGCGGTCAAGCTGCCGATCGTGCCGCTGCACTCCTGGTTGCCTGACGCTCACGCCCAGGCGCCGACCGCAGGTTCCGTGGACCTGGCGGGCATCCTGCTGAAGACCGCTGCGTATGGTCTGCTGCGTTTTGCCCTGCCACTGTTCCCGAATGCTTCGGCCGAGTTCGCACCAATCGCGATGGTGCTGGGCCTGATCGGTATCTTCTACGGTGCCTTCCTGGCCTTCGCCCAGACCGACATCAAGCGCCTGATCGCGTTTTCCAGCGTTTCCCACATGGGCTTCGTGCTGATCGGCATCTACTCCGGCAGCCAGCAGGCGTTGCAAGGTGTCGTCGTTCAGATGCTCGCTCACGGTCTGTCGGCTGCCGCGCTGTTTATCCTCAGCGGCCAGCTGTACGAGCGCCTGCACACCCGCGACATGCGCGAAATGGGTGGTCTCTGGAACAAGATCGCGTACCTGCCGGCCATCAGCCTGTTCTTCGCTGCCGCCTCGCTGGGCCTGCCAGGGACCGGTAACTTCGTTGGCGAATTCCTGATCCTGATTGGCAGCTTTGTCAGCTCGCCATGGATCACCGCCATCGCCACCTCCGGCCTGGTGTTCGGTTCTGTCTACTCGCTGATCATGATCCACCGTGCGTACTTCGGCCCGGCCAAATCCGACGCGGTCTACAAAGGCATGGACGGTCGGGAATTGATCATGGTGCTGGGTCTGGCGGTGTTGTTGATTCTGCTGGGCGTCTACCCGCAACCGATCCTCGACACCTCCTCGGCGACCATGCATGGCGTGCAGCAATGGCTCGGCACCGCCTTCACTCAACTCGCTTCGGCCCGGTAAGAGCGCTATGGACCTGACGATTCAACACTTTATTGCGCTGGCGCCGCTGCTGATTACCAGCATCACCATTGTGGTGGTGATGCTGGGCATCGCATGGCGTCGCAATCACTCGCAATCATTCCTGCTGACGGTAGCGGGACTCAACCTGGCTTTGCTGTCCATCTACCCGGCGCTGAAAGTTGCGCCGCTGGTGGTCACGCCATTGCTGCAAATCGACAGCTTCGCCTGCCTCTACATGGGCATCATCCTGGTGTCCACGCTGGCTTGCGTCACCCTGGCTCACGCCTACCTGGGTGAAGGCAAGGCGGGCTATCCGGGTAACCGCGAAGAACTTTACCTGCTGATCCTGATGGCTGCGGCCGGTGGCTTGGTACTGGTCGCTGCACAACACTTGGCAAGCCTGTTCATCGGTCTGGAACTGCTGTCGGTGCCGGTCTACGGTCTAGTGGCTTACGCCTTCTTCAACAAGCGTTCGCTGGAAGGCGGCATCAAGTACATGGTGCTGTCAGCCGCCGGTTCGGCTTTCTTGCTGTTCGGTATGGCGCTGCTGTATGCCGAATCCGGCAGCCTGGGTTTCAGCGAGATCGGCAAGGCTATCGCGGCCACCGGTATGCCAAGCCCGATCGCCAGCCTGGGTCTGGGCATGATGCTGGTGGGTCTGGGCTTCAAGCTGTCGCTGGTGCCGTTCCACTTGTGGACACCGGACGTGTACGAAGGCGCCCCTGCCCCGGTGGCGGCTTTCCTTGCCACGGCCAGTAAGGTCGCGGTGTTCGGTGTGCTGGTTCGCCTGTTCCAGATCTCCCCGGCGGCCACCAGTGGTGTGCTGACCGACGTGATGTCGGTCATTGCCGTGGCGTCGATCCTGGTCGGTAACCTGCTGGCCCTGACGCAGAACAACCTCAAGCGTCTGCTGGGCTATTCGTCGATTGCGCACTTCGGTTACCTGATGATCGCGATGGTGGCGAGCAAAGGCATGGCCGTCGAGGCGATCAACGTTTATCTGGTGACGTACGTGCTGACCAGCCTGGGCGCGTTCGGCGTGGTCACGTTGATGTCGTCACCGTACAGCGGCCGCGATGCCGATGCGATGTTCGAATACCGCGGCCTGTTCTGGCGTCGTCCGTACCTGACGGCGGTGCTGACCGTGATGATGCTGTCCCTGGCCGGTATCCCGCTGACGACTGGCTTCATCGGCAAGTTCTACATCATCGCGACGGGCGTCGAAGCACACCTGTGGTGGCTGACCGGTTCGCTGGTCGTGGGCAGCGCCATTGGTGTCTTCTATTACCTGCGTGTGATGGTGACGTTGTATCTGCAAGACTCGAAGATCCAGCGCCACGACGCCCCGTTCAACTGGGCGCAGCGTGCAGGTGGCGTGATGCTGTTGGGGATCACGCTGCTGGCGTTCTTCCTGGGCGTGTACCCGCAACCGCTACTGACCCTGGTGGGCCATGCGGGTTTGTGATGAGTGAGTGATGCAAAAAAAACCCTGCTCTAGAGCAGGGTTTTTTTATGGCTTTGGCTTTAGTACTTTGGAAGAGCCGAGGATCAAGAGCGTCGGCCTAACGGCCTAACGGCCTCGGTTTCGCCTTCGGCGAGTTACTTGGAAAAGCACCCCAAGTAACCAAGGGTGCTTGCTCTCGGTTAGGCCCTTCCTTCGTCAGGGTTCCCTCACTTCGACGACGCTCCGTGGGCCCGCGCCGAACGGACATCCATGTCCTAACGGCGCTCTCGCGGCATCCATGCCGCTCGGCCCGCTCCGCGTCGTCTGCGTTCGGCCTGCACCCAAGTCGCGATGGATGTCGTCTGGACTGGCTTTGTATGAAGATCAAGATCAACAGCTTCCCGGCTAAAGCCGGTCCTACTGACCGTGCGCGAATACCTGTAGGACTGGCTTTAGCC
>NZ_JACYUI010000011.1:0-216548 GCF_014841665.1 Pseudomonas sp. CFBP 8772
CAGGCCGGCCTGGTAAGAGCACGGCCTGCCTAACGGCAGGCCGTAACCGGCCCGCACACAAAAAATCTGACAGTCCCGTCAACCGTAAGTCAATCCAACCCCGGCAAGCCTCATGCCCTCGCAGTTTCACAGCGCCCAGTCGGCAACTACTTTCCGCAATCCGCTGTCATAGCCGGAAACCCCTGCGCGCACGCCGCGCCAACAACTCCAAAAAGAGAACACCCCAAATGACTCCCAGACTTCTGCCGTGGTTAGCGCTCGCCAGCAGCCTTTCCGCGCTCTCTGCTCAGGCCAAACCCATGACTGATTACGACGTACTGGTGGGTTCCTACACCGCCGGCGCCAGCGAAGGCATCTACCGACTCGGTTTCAATACCCAAACCGGTCAGCTCGACGCCAAACCGCGTCAGGTGATCAACACTGAAAACCCGTCCTGGCTGACCCTCTCCAAGGACCAGCGCCACCTGTTCGCGGTCAACGAAAACGGGCCGGGCCAGACTGACGTCGTCGGCAAAGTCAGCAGCTACACCATCGACCCCAAGACCCACGCGGTGTCGTTCCTCAATCAGGTCGAAACCAAAAGTGAGGAGCCGACCCATTCCAGCCTGAGCCTGGACGGCCGTTTCCTCTTCGTCGCCAACTACGCCGTGAACCCCGATCCGGGTGGCCTGCTGGCGGTAGTGCCGGTCGGCAAGGACGGCAAACTGGCGCCGGTGGTGCAGACCGCGACCCACGAAGCGAGCAAGGTCAATCCGGAGCGTCAGGCTTCATCCCACGTCCACGCCGCGGTACCGACGCCGGATGGCAAGTACCTGATCGCGATGGACTTGGGCGCCGACAAGATGTTCGTCTTCAACTACGACGCCACCAAGCCTCAGCCCCTGCAACCGGCGAAAGTGCCTGAAGTGGATCTGCCAGCGGGCAGCGGTCCGCGCCATCTGACATTCAGCAAAGACGGCAAGCACGCCTGGCTGACCATGGAAATGAGCGCCCAGGTGGCGGTGTTTGATTATCACGATGGCGTGTTCAAGCGCACGCAGCTGGTGGACCTCGCCAACAAGGAAGGTCAGCAAAACCGCGCCGCTGGCGGCCTGCACACTTCGCCAGACGGCAAATTCCTCTACGTTGCCAACCGTGGCGAAGTGAATGAGTTGCTGGTGTTCAGCATTAATGCTGCCAACGGCCAGCTCAAGGAAATCCAGCGCCGCGCCGTGGAAGGCAAGGAACCGCGCGAATTCGCCTTCGACCCGAGCGGCCACTTTGTGCTGATCGCCAACCAGAAGAGCAACCAGATCGTGACCGTTCGCTTTGACCCGAAAACCGGCCTGCTGGGCGACACCGTGCAGAAAGTCGACTTCGACTCGCCGTCCGACTTTCATTTCCTCACGGCCAAGTAATCCCCGAGCAAGCACCTCAGCGACACTTTGACGCAGGCTCAGCCCTTGGTTCTCAAGGGCTCCGGGCCTGTATCAATTCAAGTGATATGGGCTAGTGGCAGAAAAGATTTTTTCCAGAACATCCTCGGGCGTAACTTTCATTCCACGGCCACGACGGTCAAGACTTGAAACGATACGCCACAGCGAGGTACCCACCATGAACTTCAATCTCTTCTCCATCATCGCCGCGTCCGCCATCTCCGCCACCGCTGCATTGCCCGCCAATGCCAGTGTCGAAGTCGCCGATAAGAAAGTCAGTTCGACCCAGAGTTACACCCCGAAGTACCTGCAACAAAGCGCCGACTTCTACGCCGCTCTGGATCACAAGATTCAACAATGAACAGCACTTCGAAGTGAATCCATTCCCCGTTAACGAACGTATCGTTGCCGGGGAATGGATTTGTAAGAACCTGATTTGATCTGCAACTTTCTGAAAGCCGGAAAACGCTTTCGCGAGCAACTTCGTCTTCTACAGGTTGATGCGACCCACTGACCATTGCGTGTCAGGCCCAGCATCAAGTGTCGGCGAGCTTGTTCGCGAAAGCGTTGATTTCCTCCCCTTTGGTCCCCGTCTGCTGAATAAGCGATGGGGATTTTTTTGTGGGCTGGATTCAAGGGACGACGCCCGGTTTCCAACAGCAGGCACCGATCATGTGGGAGCGAGCTTGCTCGCGAAGACTGCATTTCAGCCTCTGGAGATTTGGTGGATGTCCCAGCCTATTCGCGAGCAAGCTCGCTCCCACTTGGATTGATGTCAATAGGACCAATGCGTTGGTCTATCAAGCTGATTAACTTCTTGAATAATCAACCCCATCGATCTTTTGAATCGCCACGCATCGTTTTTTAATAACTATCACTTCAAGCATTCTGGGCGCCTGAAACAGACACGTCCCGGAGCTTCAAACATGGCCACTGCCATTCTCACTTCAATCAAACACGGCGCTTATACCGCCATCGCGTTGTATGTTGTTTTCATCGCAGTGGTCACCGTCATCAGCACGAACCCACCACTCAATGCCCCGTCGCAGATGTCGACGCAAACAGCGTCCATTGAACTCAATCGCGCGGCTGTTCAGTCCCAGGGGCGTGCGTCGTGAAAGGCGCGAACTTCTGGGTGATTGTGTTCTTCGCACTGATCAACAACGGCTGCTCATTGCTTGGCCATGGCGAAGGTTCGGTGGGCGGTGTGGCACGCAGCATGGCGTTCAAGAACGAGGTCGCTGAAGCGGTCGAGATGCAGCGCTCGCAGAAGCTCAACGCCGGCAACCCGCCGCCACGGCACAGCGAAATGATTTCGCCGATCTTTCAGATGGAAGTGGTGTAGCGAAAGGGTTTGGCTATTAACCAACGCCGTTGCAATCAGCCCTTGGCCATCGCGGCGATGAACAGGTCCGATGCGAGAAATCGCTGTAACCAGCGTTGTAGGTTGGGGTAGGGGCTTTGCCAGAACCGGTCCGCATCCACCGCGCAGAACTGCCGTATGAACGGCGCTATGGCGATGTCGGCGAGGGTCAGTCGATCGGTGATCAGAAAGTCCCGTGACGCCAGTAATTCGTTCAGCCTGCGCAGAAAATCCTCACCCCGCTGACGGTATTCTTCCTGGGTGAATTCGGGATACCGCACGGCGTATTTGTAGTGATCCAGATCCTGCTTGAAGCTGCCGTCGTTTTCCGCGATCAGCTCGGCGATCTGCCGCTGCCCGTCGACGTCGTCGGCCAGGGACCAATCGTCCGGGTCATGCTGCGCCAGGGCCCAATGCATGATGTCCAGACTTTGCTCCAGCACCCGGTCTTGCAGCACCAGAACCGGCACCGTGCCTTTGGGTGAGCGTTCGAGCATCTCGGCCGGTTTGGCCTTGAGGCTGACTTCCACCGTGGTCACCGGGACGCCGCAATACCCCAGCGCCATGCGGGCGCGCATGGCGTAGGGGCAGCGGCGAAACGAGTAGAGCGTCGGCACCGTCGATTCAGCGTGAGGCGCCAACGTCATGCTCAGGCCTCGATCAGTTCGCCGCAGTCGGCGATGACGACTTTCTTGCTGGTACGGCCGGATTGCGAACCCAGCGCTTCGATGGCCTTGACCACGTCCATGCCTTCAACGACTTTGCCGAACACGACGTGTTTGCCGTCCAGCCATTCGGTGACGATGGTGGTGATGAAGAACTGGCTGCCGTTGGTGTTCGGGCCAGCGTTGGCCATCGACAGGTCACCCGGGGCGGTGTGCTTGAGGGTGAAGTTTTCGTCTTCGAACTTGTTGCCGTAAATGGACTTGCCGCCGGTGCCGTTGTGGTTGGTGAAATCACCGCCCTGCAGCATGAAGTTCTGGATCACGCGGTGGAACGACGAACCCTTGTAGCTCAGGCCATCGCCTTTCTCGCCGGTGCACAGGGCGCGGAAGTTTTCAGCGGTTTTCGGAACGACGTCGTTGTGCAGTTCCATGACGATGCGACCCATTGGCTCGTCGTTGGCAGTGATGTCGAAAAATACTTTGGAATTTGCCACGTGGTTTACCTTCTTTCGAGTTTGGCGCGACTGCTGCCGCGCAAGGGATACAGGGTTGCACAGAAACGCCATCAGGCGTGTCCGTGCGTCGTGAAAAAACGGTTTAGCCGCTGCTGACCTCGACGGTGCTCAGGCCATTGCCCTGACGCCGGACCTGAATCTGCACGGGGATTCGCTCGTGCATTTCCTGTACGTGGGAGATCACCCCGACCTTGCGGCCCTGGGCCTGCAGTCCGTCGAGGGCGTCCATGGCCAGTTGCAGGGATTCGGGGTCGAGGCTGCCGAAGCCTTCGTCGATGAACAGCGATTCAATCTTCAGCGTGCTGGACGCCATGGACGCCAGGCCCAACGCCAAGGCCAGGGAGACCAAGAACGTTTCCCCGCCCGAGAGCGAGTGAACCGAGCGCAGTTCGTCGCCCATTTCGGTGTCCATGACCAGCAGGCCGAGCATGCTGCCGCCGCGTTTCAGGCGATAGCGACGCACCAGTTGCTTGAGCTGCGCGTTGGCGTGGTGCACCAGCAGATCAAGGTTGTAGGCCTGGGCGATCTTGCGGAACGTGTCGCCGGTGGCCGAGCCTATCAGCGCGTTGAGGCGGCCCCAGCGCTGGTATTCGGACTGGGCGTGAGCGATGCGCTCTTGCAGCTCGCTGCTGGCGTCGCGACGGCGGTTGTCTTCGCTGACCTGGGCGCGCAGGTCGGCGCACAGCTGATCCTGAACCACCGATTGCGCCTGCGCTGCTGTCAACGCCGCGAGTAACTGCTCGGCGTCGCCACTGTCACTGTGCTGGGCCTGATGCTGCTGCAACTGCGCCGCGCGCTCTGCCACCAGAACCTTGGCTTGCTCCAGGGCTTTTTCGCTGGACTGCAATTGCTGACGCAACCCGCTGACGCTGTCGTCGCTCAGCCCCAGCAAGGCTTCAAGGGCGGCATCGTCGAGCTCGCTGTGGCTGCTGCGCCACTCGGCGATCTGCCGTTCGAGCTCTGCCACCTCCTGTTCGAGGGTTTGCAAGCGCTGTTGTTCGCCCTCCAGCTCCGCAGTCACCTTGATCAGTTCGCTGCGCGCCGCTTGAAGTTCGTGGGCGATGGCGGCCTGAGCCTCACGGGCCTGCTCGACAGCCTGCTCAAGGGCGTGCTGCCAGCGCTCGGGCGATGCATGGTCGCCGAGGGTCTGCGCCAATTGTTGTTGCACCGTCTGTTGCTGCTGCTGACGGGCAGCGCGTTGCGCCTGCAACTTCTGATGTTCTGTCTCGCGACTCTGCTGCGCAACCTGCTCGCGCTCCAGTTTTTGCGCCCGCTCGCTGTGCTCCTGTTGTTCGGTCTTTTGCTGATCGAGCTGCTCGACGCGGGCGGCAATGTCGTTGTCCAGCTGCATGAAGCTCTGGGTCGCCGACTCGCGCCACTGGCTCAGGCTTTCGGCGGGGAGCAGGGGCTCGAACTCCTGCAGCGCCGCTTCGAACTCCTGGTTGTCCAGAGCGATGTGGCGTTGCTGATCGTCCAGCAGCTTCATCGCCTGCTGACTGGCCTCGCGGGCATCGAGCACCTGCTGCTGCAGGGATTCGGCATCCCGTTGCACTTTCAGCAGACGGCTCTGGCGCTGCTCGGCGCTGAGGATGTCCTGGGCCAGTTGATGCAGGCGTTCACTCAGCCAGTCCCCGCGCAGGTGCTCGGGTTGCTCCATCAGGCGCGGATGCAGCGGGTGAGCTTCCAGTTCAGGCGCGAGGGTTTGCAACTGTTCGGCCAGTTGGTCTTGCTGCGGCTTGGACTGCTTAAGCTGATTGTTCAGCTCAGCAACTTCGGCGCGCAGCTCGGCGAGCTTTTCGCTGAGCTGCCCGACGGTCTGCCGGGCGCGCGCTTCCTCGCCGTCGTCGTGGCCCGACAGCGCTTCAAGCAGTGCCTCGGACTGGTGATACGGATGGTCTTCGCTGCCGCACACCGGGCACGGTTGCTGATCGACCAATTGCTCGCGCAGTTGCTCGACACTGGCGCTGCGGGTCAGGCGCTGGCGTTGCAGCAGTTCAACGGTGACCTTCAGCGCCTGCTCGGCGGCTTCATGTTCGGCCTTGAGTTTCAGGCCCTGGGCGATGCCTTGGGCACGACGTTCGGTGGCCTGCTGCTGGCGGGTTTGCACGTCGAGCAGGCGGCCGGCGACGTCCTGATGGCGCTGCCACAGACGTTCAAGTGAGTCGCTGGCGCTGTGCTGCTGGCGGTTGTCTTGCAGCAGTTGCCCCAGCCGCTCGATGTCGTGGCTGACCGCATCGGCCTTGACCTCGGCGTCGTCGTAAAGCGCCTGCAGGGCGCTGCGGCGTTCGCTCAGGGTCTGCTCGGCGAGGGTGGCGTTTTTTTCCAGCTGCGGCAGCTCGCCACGGCCCTGGATCAGACGCGCGCTGAGTTGCACGGTTTGCTGCAGACGCGGCCTGTAGGCGCTCCACGACTGACTCAAGGTGGTCAGCGACGCGCTCTGCTCCAGTTGCTCGGCGATCGATTGCAAACGCACTTCGACCTGGCGTTGCTGCTCGCCCAGGTGCTCGAGCGTCGACTGGCCCTCAATGCTGGCTTGCTGCGCGGCGCGCGCCTGCTCGCCGAGCGGTTGCAGCTCCTGATTCAGATGATTGAGCTGGGCCTGCTGTTCAAGCGCTTCACTCAGGGCCGGCCGCGCGTTGAGCAGTTGTTCCTGCGCCTGCTGCAACGCGCCGTCGGCGCTGATGCGTGTGCTGTCCAGCTCGGCGATGCGCCCATTGAGCCCGGTTTGCTTGAGCTGATGGGTCTGAATCGCGGCGGTGAGCGGCGCGAGCTGAGCCTGCAGCCGGGCGCGCTGACCGAACAGATGCCGCTGCGGCGCCAGACGCTCCAACAACGCGAGCTGCTGACGATCGGCGCTGTGTGCGTCCCACGTCTGCTGGGCGCTGGCGAGCTGTTCGTTGGCGGCCTGGTGGCTGTCGCGCAGGCGATTCAATTCCTTGAACCATTGCTGCTTGAGCTCCAACTGGCGCAGTTGCGCCTGTTCCAGCTTCAGTTGCTGTTGAGCGTCGTTGAAGCGCTGCTCAAGCTCGGCGCGCTGCGCAGGCTCCATCGGCGTCAGCGTGCCGGCCTGGGCCTGAAGGGTTTTCAGCGCTTCTTCGGCTTCCTTGCTTTTGCTGTAGGCGCGACGGCCCAGCTGGCTGTAGATCGCCGTGTCAGTGAGCTTTTCCAGCAGTTCGCTGCGGTCTTTGTCGTCGGCCTTGAGGAAGGCGCTGAATTCGCTTTGCGCCAGCATCACCGCCCGGGTGAACTGCTCGAAGTTCAGCCCCAGGCGCGCTTCCAGCAGGGTCTTGTACTCGGTCTTGTTCTGCGTGCTGAGAATCTGCTCGCTGTCCAGGTCGATCAGCGTCTGGCGGCTGGCCTGGAGTTTTTTCGTGGCGTTGTCACGGGCGCGGTTGGCTTCCCAGCGCGCGCGATAACGGCGCTTGTCGATGCCGACGAAATCCACCTCGGCGTAACCGCTGCCGGTGCCGCGACGCAGCAGGTTACGCGGGTCGTTGGTGCTGATGTCGCCGTCGATCTCCGGCACGCGGGACTGGCCGATGTTGTTGAGCCGGGGAATCGCGCCGAACAGCGCCAGGCAGAGGGCGTCCAGCAGCGTGCTTTTGCCCGCGCCGGTGGGGCCGGTGATGGCGAACAGGCCGGCGCTGGCGAGGGGCTCGGCGGTGAAATCCAGCTCGAACGGGCCGGCCAGCGAGGCGAGGTTTTTCAGGCGAATGGCGAGGATTTTCATGGCTGCTCGCTCTCCAGCTGCACGTCCTGAAGCAGGGTCGCGAAGTCCTGCAGCGTCTGCTCATCCACTTCGCTGCCGTAGCTGTCCTGCCATGCACGGCTGAACAGTTCCTGCGGGCTCAACTGGTCCAGTTCGATCAGGTCTTGATTGGCGTCTTCATCACGACTGCCCTTGCCGGCGTATTCGGCGGCGATGCGCACCAGTCGCACGGCCTTGCCCTCCAGCGCGGCTTCGATCTGGTTGCGCAGGTCCGGCTGAGGTTCGTCCAGACGCACACGGACTTCGAGCCACGGCTGACGGTCGACGTCAGCCAGCAAATCGATGTCCGGAAGATCCCGCAGTTGCAGCAACAGCTCGGCCAGTGGCGCCGGGCCGACCCGTTGCAAGTTCACGGCGCGGGGAATCAGCAGGGGTTTGACGCTGACCAGCTTGTCGCCGTCGCACTCGATTTCGAGGATCTGATGCTGGTAGCCGATTTCCGAAAACGACAGCGGGATGGGAGAGCCGCAGTAGCGAATGCGGTCCTCGCCGTTGATTCGCTGGGGTTTGTGCAGATGCCCGAGCGCCACGTAGGTGATGCTTTCGCCGAAGAGGCTGGCGGGCAGGGCTTCGGCGTTGCCGATGATCAGGCTGCGTTCGGAGTCTTCCGACACCGAGCCGCCGGCCATGTGCGCGTGGCTGATGGCGATCAGGGCCTGGCCTTTCTTGCGCCGCTGATTCGCCGCGGCGATAAGCATGTCGTGGACCTGCCCGATGCCGCGCAAGTAGTTGTCGCCCAACGCCGCGCCGGTGACTTCGGCCGGCCGCAGAAAAGGCAACGCCAGGCACCAGCCGAGGACTTTGCCCTTGGCGTTGCTCAGTGGAAGCAGCAGTCGGTCAACGTCCAGCACGCCATCGTCGAGCCACAGCACCCGGCCCAGCGCGTGGGTGCGCAGGCGTCGCATCAGCGGCGCGGGCAACTCGATGCGCGAGCCGGAGTCGTGGTTGCCGGCGATCATGACGATGGTCAGGTGCGGGTTCTGTTCGTGGGCGCTGACGATGAAGTCGTACAGCCGCTCCTGGGATTTGACCGGCGGATTGACCGTGTCAAAGATGTCGCCGGCGATCAGCAGGACATCCGGTTTGCGCTCGGCGAGACGGGCCAGCAGCCAGGTCAGGAAGCCGGCGTGTTCGAAATCTCGCTCCTGACCATGGAGGTTCTGGCCGAGGTGCCAGTCGGAGGTGTGGAACAGACGCATGGGGTTACCTTGGTTTAACAATCAGCGCATTTTATCTGTGACCGGAGAATGCGCTGATCGATGGAAATCATTTCGGATAAAGCGGCGGCAAGCTGTCGCCCCCACTCGGGTCCTGGGGGTTTTCGATGGCGGGCAGCGCTTTGACGGCGCGCCAGAGGTCTTCGCCCAGCCACAGTTTTTCGGTCTCGCTGTACAACGCGCCGTTCAGGCCGTCCAGCGCATGGGACAGCGGCACGAAGCGCGCAGCCATATCGGCCAGGGTTTCCGGCTGTTGTCGGGCCCAGGCGTCCAGCGCCTGGCGGGTGGCGTGGGGATCGTTGGCCAGGGAGGCGCGTTTCAGGTCGTCGAGCACTGTACGCGGACTCGGCCCCGTTTGCGCGACCCGGGCCAGCGCCGGTTGCCAACGACCGCGCCACCACAGGCCGAAGCCCAGCAACGTGGTGAAGCTCAACAGCACTGTGCTCAACTGCCACGGCCACACCGGCGGGCCGATCACCGTCACATTGCTGTTGTCGCTTACGGGCGTGTCCACCGCAAACGCCGGGTTAAGGCTGACCTGCAAGGTGCGGGCGGGCAGGGCGCTGTGTTCAAGGTGATCTTCCTGGGTGTTCCACCAGACCAGATCGATAGCGGGAATCTCGATGGCGCCGGGACGGTTGGGGACGAGCGCTTCCCGCTCCTCGCGCACGCCGGTCAAACCGCGCTCACCGGGCTTGTTGCTCAGTTGCGGCTGATCGGGGTAACGCCGCAATGCGCTGACGTCGGTGGCAGGCAGCGGCGGCAACTGCGCGCTGGACAAGCCTTCGGCTTTCAGTTGCAAGGTGCGCGTGAGGGAGTCGCCGACCTGGCTGTGGGCCGGTTCCGGGCTCCAGTTTTCACTGAGGCTGATGCTGCGCGCCGGCAGCCATGACGTGTCGGCGGGGTAGTGCGCCGGTTGCGGCTTGACGTCGAGGGTCAGGGGCAGCGACGTCACGTGCATCAATCGGCCCGGCTTCGGCCCGCTGGCGATTGCGCCCGGTGCCATGGCGGCGGCCGCACTGGCGTCGGTGGTGTCCTGAACCAGCGTGGCGCTGAACGCCTGGGCCGGGATGGTCAGCTTACCGCTGTGCTGGGGGTACAGCGCGTAGCGCATTTCGATCACGCCGTGGCGAATGCCGTTGATCTGCTTCTCGTACGTGCGGGTGTCGCCGAGCTTTTCGATGCGCGCGTCCGGCACTTGCAGCGGCGTCAGGCTGCTGTCGTCGAACAGCGACACCGAGTGGTAGATGCGCACGGTCAGCAAGACCTGCGCCTGAACATACACGCTGTCCTGATCGAGGCTCGCCTCCATGAACACCGGGGCGAGCTTCTGCTCCTGACCCTGGGTGACGGGGCCGACATCGACCACCTGCAGTACGATCGGCTTGCTGATCATTTCGCCCAGCTTCAGCGACGGGACCTCAATCGAGCCGCTGTGGCGCGGCATCAGCGTGATCAGCCAGCGAGTCGTCGCGTGAACGTTGCCTTCCAGTGTGGTCAGGCTGTTGAGCTGGCGGGTGTCGCGCACTTCGAAGTCGGCGTCCAGCGCGGTCATGTCCGGCCTGCCGAAGACGGTCGCGTCGTCGGTTTCAAGGGTCAGTTCAACGGTTTCACCGGTGTTGACGCGCGTGCGGTCGACGCTGGATTGCAGCGTGGAGCCCACACTGTCGGCCTGTGCCACCAGGGCGAACAGGCACCACATTCCTGCAATCAGCAACCTGTGCAGACGACTCATCGGGTCTTTTCCTGATGCTGCTGTTGTTCGTACCAGAATTTGCGCCGCAACAGCTCACCGGGTTCGTCGGGGATCTGCCGCAGCCATTGTTCGAGCGCCTGTTTCTGCTCGCCATCGATTTGCCCGTCGCCCGGTTTGCCGGAGGCACGCGCCGGCTCATCGCTGTCGGATCCTGCGCCGGAAGCCTGCTCGTCGGTGGCGCTTTGCTGATCGCTGGCCGAGCGGTCGGCATTGGCCTCCTGCGGCGCCGACTGCGCGCTCGATGACGACTGTCCGGCATTGCCTTCGCGGGCCTTGTCCGCATTCTCGTCAGTCTTCGCCTTCTCGTCGGCTTTTGCCTGATCCGATGCCTTGGTCTGCTCCAGCACCTGTTCCACCAACGCCTTGTTGACCAACGCCGCCGGGAAGTCCGGTTGACGCTCCAGCGCCTGTTCATAGGCGTCGATGGCGGCTTCCAGCTCACCGCTTCGGGCCAGCGCATTGCCGCGATTGTAATGGTCGGCGGCGCTGCTGCCCTGGGCAAAGCGCTGGACGGCGCCGGCGTAGTCACCGGCCTGGTATAGCGCGACACCTTGCCACTGCGGGTCTTCGAAATGCCGCGCGGCTTCTGCCGGGTGATGCCGCTTGAGCAGGTGCTCGCCCTGTTGATCGGGGCGGCGCCACAGGTCGTCGAAACCAGAGGCATAGCTGGGTTGCGGCACGGCCATCAGCAGCAACGGCAGGCACAACAACCAACCGCGTCGCCCGGCGCAACCGGCCAGCAGCAGAAGCGGCAACAGCAACCAGTAGCCCTGGTCGGCCCAGCGGTCGAGGCGCACTTTCTGGCCCTGGCTGATCAGACTCTTCGGACCGTCGAGCAGGCCGAGGTCGTTGAGGTCCTGGTTGTCCAGACGCAGCGACGTGTAGCGACCGCCCATGCCGTCGGCGAAATCCTTCAGCACCGGCCCGTCCAGACGCGGCACAAGGATGCCGCCCTGGGCGTCCTTCAGAAAACCGCCTTTCTCCTGGGTGACTGGCGCGCCTTCAGCGGTGCCGACGCCGAGCATCAATAAAGGAGGGGCGTCCCGGCCGGTCATCGCGGTGCGAATGCCCTGACGCTCGGCGTCGCTGAGGGACGAACCGATCCACAGCAGCCGCCCTTGACCGAGGTCGCCCTGTTCCAGCAAGTCGAGAGCCTTGCGCACGGCGAGGTCTGCGCGCTGGCCGGCTTCGGGCATGATCGACGGCTTGATCGCATCCAGCAGGTTTTTGCTGGTCGCCAGGTCGTCCGACAGCGGCACCAGCGTGTGGGCGCTGCCGGCATACACGATGATCGCGGTCTGTGAATCGCTGCGCGCCTGTAACAGGTCGAGCACTTTGCGTCGCGCCTGTTCCAGGCGGGTGGGCGGGCTGTCGGCGGCGAGCATTTCCGGCGTCAGTTCGAGCATCACCACCAGTGGATCAACCGGCCGCTGACTGTTCTGCTCGACACGCTGCCAGCTCGGGCCGAGCAGTGCCAGGACCGCCAGCAACCAGCCGAGACCCAGTACCACCCACGGCCATTTGCTGTCCCGGCCACCGCCGCCACTGAGCAACGCTGAATGAAACACGCTGGGCAAAATCATCTGCCAGCGCCCGACGCGCTTCTGCCGATTCCATAACCGCCACAACAGCCAGCCGAGCGCGGGCAACAGGAGCAGCCAGCCAGGGCGGGACCAATGGGGCCATAGACCGGAGAGAAAGTCGATCATGGGCGCCTCGTCAGGCGCTTCAAGCGTTCACGCCACAGCGTGGCCTGTACAAGCGTCGGGCGGCGCGAAAAAAGGCGGTAAACCGGGTTGTTCGGCCAGCGCTCCTGGACCACCAGCAGAAGGCTCAGCAACAGGGCCATCGCCAACGGCACGTGATAAAGCGCCCGGGCCGGACGTGCCTGGGTCGGTTGCTGTGCCACCGGCTCAAGCCGGTCCAGCGCCTTGCCGATGCCGGCGAGTTCGGCGCCGTTGCGCGCGCGGAAATACTGCCCACCGCTGACCGCGGCGATTTCCCGCAGCGCAGGCTCGTCCAGATCCAGGCTGGGGTTGAGGCCAAGAATGCTGGTGGCGCCTTTATCGGGATCGGCACCGATGCCGATGGGGTAGATTTTCACGCCTTCGCTGGCGGCCAGACGCGCGGCCGTTCTCGGGTCGATCTGGCCCGCGTTGTTGGCGCCGTCGGTGACCAGAATCAGCACGCGGCTCTGGGCCGGGCGTTGGCGCAGACGCTTCAACGCCAGGCCGATCGCGTCGCCGATAGCGGTGTTTTTGCCGGCAATGCCTATGCGTGCTTCGTCCAGCCAGAGCCGCACGGTCTTGCGGTCAAAGGTCAGCGGCGCCTGCAGATATGCCTGGCTGCCGAACAGAATCAGGCCGATGCGATCACCCTGACGGTGCTCAAGAAAGTCCCCCAGCAGGGTTTTTACCAGGGTCAGGCGGCTGACCTCGTCGTTTTTCCAGACCATGTCCGGGTAATCCATCGATCCCGACACGTCCACTGCGACCAGCAGATCGCGGCCGCTGGCGGCAACCGGTAACGGCTCGCCCAGCCATTGTGGACGGGCGGCAGCGACCAGCAACAGGAGCCAGACGGTCACGAACGGCAATTGTCGCCGCCAGCCCGGCAAATGGGTTCGCGCACGGCGCCCGGCCAGACCTTCCAGCTCCTGGAGAAAGCTGACGTTCAGCGCCGCTTCGCCGCTGTCTGCGGCGGGCAGCACAAGCCGCATCAGCCAGGGCAGCGGGAGGAGGGCGAAAAGCCACGGCCAGGCGAACTCAAACATGCTTGCGAATCCAGGTCTCGACCGACTGGGTCAGGCCGTTGATGGCCTTGTCGTCGAGTTTGCATTCGGGCTTGTAGGCGCCCTCGACGAGGATCATCCAGCGCGTGAGGCCGGCGGCCGGGCAGCGGTTGTCGAGGAACGCCAGCCATTTGCGGCCATTGAGGGTGTGGCTCTGGCTGTAGGGGTAGTGATTGCGGCACAGGCGCTTGAGCAGGCCGTTGATCTGTTGCAGCCAGGCTCCGGCCGGTGCGCCGTCGTAGGGTTTGGGCATCTGCGCGAGTTCGACCAGTGCGGCCTGGCGCAAGGGGTCCAATGGCTCGACGGTGTCAGCGCTGGCCTTTTTTGGCAGCAGCGTGCGCGCCCGCCACAGGCCGTAGCCGAGCGCGGGCAGCAGGATCAGCAACAGCCACCAGCCCGGCGCGGGCGGCCAGAACCCGACCGGCTCCGGCAGGATCAGCGGTTGCAGCTGGTCCAGCGCACTCATGGCTGTTTCACCGGACGCTGGCCGTTGAGGTACTCGCGCAATTGCTCGACCATTTCACGCTGGGTGCTCAGCGGCATCAACAGCACGCGCAGTTTCTGCGCCAGCAGTTCCCAGCGCGCCTGACGCGCTTCGCCCTGGGCACGGTAGCTCTGGCGCAGGTCGGCGTTAAGGGTGTCGAGCTCCAGGTGCGCGCCGCGGTCAGCGAAGCGCAATAAACCGGCGGCGGGCAACGCGTGGTCCAGCGGGTCGGACAGCGGCAGCAGCAACAGGTCGCAATGCCGTGACAGCAAGGCCAGTTGCTGTTCGGCCGAATCGGACAGCGCGCGCTCGTCGCACAGGATGATCGCCAGACTGCCCGGACGCATCACCTCCCGCGCACGACGCAGCGCCACGCCGAAGGTGTCACGGTCGGCAGCCGCTTCGGTATGCAGCGACTGATTGACTCGCACCAGCCGGTTCAGCAGTTGCAGCAGGCTTTGCTTGCTGCGTCGCGGCTTGATTTCGTAATGCTCGTTGTCACCAAACACCAGCCCGCCGACCCGGTCGTTGTGGCCCAGTGCGGCCCATCCCACCAGCGCGGCAGCCTGGGCGGCGAGGACTGACTTGAACATCAGCCCGGACCCGAAAAACAGGCGGCGGCTTTGCTCGACCATGATGAAAATCGGCCGCTCGCGTTCTTCGTGAAACAGCTTGGTGTGGGGTTCTTGCGTGCGGGCGGTGACGCGCCAGTCGATGGTCCTGACGTCGTCGCCGGCCTGATAGACCCTGACCTGATCGAAGTCCACCCCGCGCCCCCGCAGCTTGGAATGGTGCAGACCAATCAGCGGGCTGCGCTGGCTGGGGGTGGAGAACAGCTGCACTTCCCGCACGCGATGACGCATCTCAATCAGCTCGGCGAGGCTGATGCGAATGCCCGGTTGGGAAATCAGATAGGGTTGCATGGGGTCAGGCGACGGCCACGACGTCGAGAATGCGCTGGATCACGCGGTCTTGATCGATGCCCGCCGCTTCTGCTTCGAACGACAGAATGATGCGGTGACGCAGCACGTCGAAGACCATCGCCTGGATGTCCTCCGGGCTGACGAAATCCCGCCCGGCCAGCCAGGCGTGGGCCCGGGCGCAGCGGTCCAGGGAAATCGAACCGCGGGGGCTTGCGCCATAACCGATCCACTCGGCCAGCTCGGCATCGAACTTGGCGGGCGTGCGGGTCGCCATCACCAGCTGCACCAGGTATTCCTCAACGGCGTCAGCCATGTACAGCCCGAGGATTTCCTTGCGCGCCGCGAAGATCGCCTGCTGGCTGACCCGGCGCTCCGGCTTGGTCTCGCCGTTGAGCGCTTCGCCCCGGGCCTGCTGGAGGATCTTGCGTTCGACGGTGGCGTCCGGGAAGCCGATCTTGACGTGCATCAGAAACCGATCGAGCTGCGCTTCGGGCAGCGGGTAGGTGCCTTCCTGCTCGATGGGGTTTTGCGTCGCCATCACCAGAAACAGCGGCGACAGGTCGTAGGTACTGCGCCCGACACTGACCTGACGCTCGGCCATGGCCTCCAGCAAGGCAGACTGCACCTTGGCCGGCGCACGGTTGATTTCGTCGGCGAGCACCAGATTGTGAAAGATGGGGCCTTGCTGGAACACGAAACTGCCGGTTTCCGGTCGATAAATTTCGGTGCCGGTGATGTCGGCCGGGAGCAGGTCGGGGGTGAACTGAATGCGATGGAATTGTGCTTCGATGCCTTCAGCCAGCTCTTTGATCGCCTTGGTCTTCGCCAGTCCCGGCGCGCCTTCGACCAGCATGTGACCGTCGGCCAGCAGCGCGATCAGCAAGCGCTCAACCAGTTTCTCCTGCCCGAGAATCTGGGTGGAGAGAAAGGTCCGCAGCGCGATCAACGCTTCACGATGTTCCATCGATGACAGTTCCTGGCAGGAGAGGCAGCAGCGCCAAGTGGCGCCGAAGCTGGGGGCGTTACTTTAATCCATCGCAGGGGCGCCGACTAATCGGCCGGCGGGTTTTTTCGGCTTTTCAGCAAAGGACTGGGCAAAAACAAGAACTGTCTTACATTTGCGTCAATTGGGGCCCGATGCCGGGGAGGTCTCAGTTGATCTGGCTGACGTACGTCCCGACACCGCTGAGGATGATCCGCAGCGTGGCGTCCAGCTCGGTCAGCTCATTGGCAGGTGTGCTGTGGGTAATGTCGTACGTGGCGTCGCCGCCCAAGGGTTTGGCGTCGGCGGCGTTGATTTCGACCAACAGCCGAGTGGCGCTCAGGGTGACGGTGATGTTGTCTTCGACATGAATAGTGTCGTCACGAAACGTGATATCGACCTCATCCTCATCGGGGAAACGCGCGAGCAGAAACAGATCACCGGTGCTGCTGCCATGGCAACAGGCCAGCGCCATATCATCTTCCTCCTCGTCGCATGGGTTATAGATGAAGCTGTCGGTGGTCATTTGCATGGCGGTGATTCCTGTGGCTGGGGGGCAGGGCAGGGATGGATTTTGCCAGTCTTGTGGGAGATTTGCTGGATATTGCGGTTGGCAGTTGAATGACCGATCCGCCGGGGACAGATTAATTTACGGTGAAGCGCTGTAAATAAATCAGTCCCCTTAGCACTCAGTAGGACCGGCTTCAGCCGGGAAGCTTTTGCTTTTGATCTTCATGCACAAAAAGTCCAGACACCGCCAAATGCGACTTGGGTGCAGGCCGAACGCAGACGACGCGCAGTGGGCCGAGCGGCATGGATGCCGCGAGAGCGCCGTCAGGACATGGATGTCCGTTCGGCGCGGGCCCACGGAGCGTCGTNGTAACTCGCCGAAGGCGAAACCAAGGCCGTTAGGCCGACGCTCTTGATCTTCTTCTAGCCGCACCGCGTACCCCGGGGACAGATTAATTTACGGTGAAGCGCTGTAAATAAATCAGTCCCCTCAAGCCCTTGATCTTCTTACGGAACAGGCCCAGCGAAGCACCCTGCCTGCAACCCGATGTCCGAATATGTCGCAGCATCGCAAGCAGATTCAGGGCGCCACTCGTTAAGCTGCACCCGAGCCGAACAAATGTGACGGCACACACACCAAAAGCGTTAGTAATTCACGCAGTGCCAATCGCATTGCCCTCTGTCACGTTATGCTGACTATCATCGACCAGACGCAAACGAGGCAAACACAAAGCTCCACCCGACACACGCATCTCTCCTATATAAAAGCTCAAGCCAATCGGAGTACCACAGATGGCGTTCTTCACCGCAGCCAGCAAGTCCGACTTCCAGCACCAACTGCGAGCGGCACTGGCTCAGCACATCAGCGAACAGGCACTGCCACAAGTGGCGCTGTTCGCCGAACAATTCTTCGGCATCATCTCCCTCGACGAACTCACCCAGCGCAGACTCTCTGACCTGGCCGGTTGCACCCTCTCGGCCTGGCGCCTGCTTGAACGCTTCGAGCACGGCACGCCTGAAGTGCGGGTCTACAACCCCGATTACGAACGTCACGGCTGGCAGTCCACCCACACCGCCGTCGAAGTGCTGCACCATGACCTGCCATTCCTGGTCGACTCGGTGCGCACCGAACTGAACCGCCGCGGCTACAGCATCCACACGCTGCAGACCACTGTGCTCAGCGTGCGTCGCGACGAGAAGGGCCAACTGCTCGAACTGCTGCCAAAAGGCACCAGCGGCGACGGCGTGCTGCAAGAATCGTTGATGTACCTGGAGATCGACCGTTGCGCCAATGCCGCGGAGCTGAACGTGCTCGCCCGCGAACTGGAGCAGGTGCTGGGTGAAGTCCGCGTCGCGGTGGAAGACTTCGAGCCGATGAAAGCCAAGCTCCACGAGCTGCTGGCCGGCATCGACGCCACGGAGTACACCATTGACCCGGAGGAGAAATCCGAGGTCAAGGTGTTCCTCGAATGGCTGGTCAACAACCACTTCACGTTCCTCGGCTATGAAGAATTCACCGTCAGCAGCGAAGGCGAGGGCGGTCAGCTCCAGTACGACCCGTCGTCCTTCCTTGGCCTGACCAAACTACTGCGCGCAGGGCTCACCGCCGAAGACCTGCACATCGAAGGCTATGCAGTGAACTACCTGCAGGAGCCGACCCTGCTGTCGTTCGCCAAGGCTGCGCACCCGAGCCGCGTGCATCGACCGGCGTACCCGGACTACGTGTCGATCCGCCAGATCGACGCCGACGGCAAGGTCATCAAGGAATCGCGCTTCATGGGCCTGTACACCTCCTCGGTGTATGGCGAAAGCGTGCGTGCCATTCCTTACATCCGCCGCAAGGTCGCCGAAGTCGAGCGCCGCTCCGGGTTCGACGCCAAGGCGCACCTGGGCAAGGAACTGGCGCAAGTGGTTGAAGTGCTGCCCCGCGACGACCTGTTCCAGACCCCGGTGGACGAGCTGTTCACCACCGTCATGTCGATCGTGCAGATCCAGGAGCGCAACAAGATTCGCGTGTTCCTGCGCAAGGACCCGTACGGCCGTTTCTGCTACTGCCTGGCCTATGTGCCGCGCGACGTCTATTCCACCGAAGTCCGTCAGAAGATTCAGCAAGTGCTGATGGATCGCCTGAAAGCCACCGACTGCGAGTTCTGGACCTTCTTCTCCGAGTCGGTACTGGCGCGGGTGCAACTGATCCTGCGTGTGGACCCGAAAGTCACCCTCGACATCGATCCGCAGCAGCTGGAAAACGAAGTCATCCAGGCCTGCCGTTCGTGGAAAGACGATTACGCCAGTCTGGTCATCGAAAGCTTCGGCGAAGCTCAGGGCACCAACGTGCTGGCCGACTTCCCGAAAGGTTTCCCGGCCGGCTACCGCGAGCGTTTCGCCGCGCACTCCGCCGTAGTCGACATGCAACACGTGCTGAGCCTGTCCGAAGCCAATCCGCTGGTCATGAGCTTTTACCAGCCGCTGTCCGGCGACAAGGCGCAGCTGCACTGCAAGCTGTACCACGCTGACACGCCGCTGGCGCTGTCCGACGTTTTGCCGATTCTGGAAAACCTCGGCCTGCGCGTACTCGGTGAATTCCCGTACCGCCTGCGCCACACCAACGGCCGCGAGTTCTGGATTCACGATTTTGCGTTCACTTACGGCGAAGGTCTGAACCTGGACCTGCAACAGCTCAACGACACGCTGCAGGACGCCTTTGTCCACATCGTTCGTGGCGAAGCCGAGAACGATGCCTTCAACCGTCTGGTGCTGACCGCCGGTTTGCCGTGGCGCGACGTGGCGTTGCTGCGTGCCTACGCGCGTTACCTGAAGCAGATCCGCCTGGGCTTCGACCTGGGTTACATCGCCAGCACGCTGAACAACCACGCCGACATCGCTCGCGAGCTGACGCGTCTGTTCAAGACCCGCTTCTATCTGGCGCGCAAGCTGAGCGGCGGCGACCTCGACGACATGCAGCAGCGTCTGGAGCAGGCCATTCTGACCGCGCTGGACGGCGTGCAAGTGCTCAACGAAGACCGCATCCTGCGTCGCTACCTTGACCTGATCAAGGCGACCATGCGCACCAACTTCTACCAGACCGACGCCAACGGCCAGAGCAAGAGCTACTTCAGCTTCAAGTTCAACCCGCGCCTGATCCCCGAGCTGCCGAAGCCGGTGCCGAAGTTTGAAATCTTCGTCTACTCGCCGCGCGTCGAAGGCGTTCACCTGCGCTTCGGTAACGTGGCCCGTGGCGGCCTGCGCTGGTCCGACCGTGAAGAAGACTTCCGCACCGAAGTGCTGGGTCTGGTCAAAGCCCAGCAGGTGAAGAACTCGGTCATCGTGCCGGTCGGCGCCAAGGGCGGTTTCCTGCCCCGTCGTCTGCCGACCACCGGGACCCGCGACGAGATTCAGGCCGAAGCGATCGCCTGCTACCGCCTCTTCATCTCCGGTCTGCTGGACATCACCGACAACCTGAAAGAAGGCGCACTGGTGCCGCCGGCCAACGTCGTGCGCCATGACGACGATGACCCGTACCTGGTCGTCGCCGCCGACAAAGGCACCGCGACCTTCTCCGACATCGCCAACGGCATCGCCATCGACTACGGTTTCTGGCTCGGCGACGCCTTCGCGTCCGGCGGCTCGGCAGGTTACGACCACAAGAAAATGGGCATCACCGCCAAGGGCGCGTGGGTTGGCGTACAGCGCCACTTCCGCGAGCGCGGCATCAACGTGCAGCAGGACAGCATCAGCGTGATCGGCGTCGGCGACATGGCCGGTGACGTGTTCGGTAACGGCCTGTTGATGTCCGACAAGCTGCAACTGGTCGCGGCCTTCAACCACCTGCATATCTTCATCGACCCGAATCCGGACCCGGCCAGCAGCTTTGCCGAGCGTCAGCGTCTGTTCGACCTGCCGCGTTCGGCGTGGACCGATTACGACACCAGCCTGATGTCCGCAGGCGGCGGTATCTTCCCGCGCAGTGCGAAAAGCATCGCGATCACCCCGCAGATGAAAGCGCGCTTCGACATCACCGCTGACAAACTGACCCCGACCGAGCTGATGCACGCGCTGCTCATGGCGCCGGTGGATCTGCTGTGGAACGGCGGCATCGGCACCTACGTCAAAGCCAGCACCGAGACCCACGCAGACGTCGGCGACAAGGCCAACGACGCACTGCGCGTCAACGGCAATCAGCTGCGCTGCAAGGTAGTGGGCGAGGGCGGCAACCTGGGCATGACCCAGCTGGGCCGCGTCGAATTCGGCCTTATGGGCGGCGCGACCAATACCGACTTCATCGACAACGCCGGTGGTGTGGACTGCTCCGACCACGAAGTGAACATCAAGATCCTGCTGAACGAAGTGGTCCAGGCCGGCGACATGACCGAGAAGCAGCGCAACCTGCTGCTCGAAAGCATGACCGACGAAGTGGGCAACCTCGTCCTCGGCAACAACTATAAGCAGACCCAGGCCCTGTCTCTGGCGGAGCGCCGTGCCTACGAGCGCATCGCCGAGTACAAGCGCCTGATGAGCGACCTGGAAGTGCGGGGCAAGCTGGACCGTGCCATCGAGTTCCTGCCGGCGGAAGATCAACTGGCCGAGCGCATCGCCGAGAAGAAAGGCCTGACCCGGGCCGAGCTGTCGGTGCTGATCTCCTACAGCAAGATCGACCTCAAGGAAGCGCTGCTGGAATCCCGCGTTCCGGACGACGACTATCTGGCGCGTGACATGGAAACGGCGTTCCCGCCGTCACTGGGCGCTAAGTTCTCCGAGTCGATGCGTCGCCACCGTCTGAAGCGCGAAATCGTCAGCACGCAGATCGCCAACGATCTGGTCAACCACATGGGCATCACCTTCGTGCAGCGGCTCAAAGAGTCGACCGGCATGACCGCCGCCAACGTGGCCGGTGCTTACGTGATCGTGCGTGACATTTTCCACCTCCCGCACTGGTTCCGTCAGATCGAGGCGCTGGACTACAAGGTCCCGGCGGAGATTCAGCTGGCGTTGATGGATGAGTTGATGCGTCTGGGTCGTCGCGCGACGCGCTGGTTCTTGCGCAGCCGTCGCAATGAGCTGGACGCAGGGCGTGATGTGGCGCACTTCGGTCCGCACATCGCGGCACTGGGTCTGAAGCTGGACGAGTTGCTGGAAGGCCCGACCCGTGAGGTCTGGCAGACGCGTTATCAGGAGTACGTCGCGGCCGGCGTGCCGGAGCTGCTGGCGCGGATGGTGGCGGGTACGAGTCACCTGTACACGCTGTTGCCGATCATCGAGGCGTCTGATGTGACTGGTCAGAATGCAGCGGACGTGGCGAAGGTGTATTTCGCGGTGGGCAGTTCGCTGGATGTGACGTGGTATCTGCAGCAGATCAGTGCGTTGCCGGTGGAGAACAATTGGCAGGCGCTGGCCCGTGAGGCGTTCCGTGATGATATCGATTGGCAGCAGCGGGCGATTACGGTGTCAGTGTTGCAGATGGCGAATGGTCCTGCGGATGTCGAGGAGCGTTTGAGTCTGTGGCTGGAGCAGCATTTGCCGATGGTCGAGCGCTGGCGCGCGATGTTGTTGGAGTTGCGTGCGGCGAGCGGTAACGATTATGCGATGTATGCGGTCGCTAACCGTGAGTTGCTGGACCTGGCAATGAGTGGGCAGACGGCGGTGGTGTGATGGTTTAGTCGTCTGTAATCGGAAGCCCCGCGTTGTGAGACGCGGGGCTTTTTTTGTTTTTGCGTTGGGGAGATCAAGGTCAAGGGCGTCTGCCTGGGGGCAGACTGTTTCGCCTTCGGCGAGTTACTTGGAAAAGCACCCCAAGTAACTAAGGGTGCTTGCTCCTGGTTTGGCCCTTCGTTCCTCAGGGTTCCTTCACTCCGGTCTCGCTACGTTGGCCCGCCGCCATCCGCCATCCATGGCGGGGGGCGGCTCTCGCGGCATCCATGCCGCTCGGCCCACTGCGCGAAACCTGCGTTCAGCCTGCACCCAAGTCGCGATTGGCGGTGTCTGGACTGTTTGTGTTCAAAGATCAAAAGCAAGGCAGATCAACAGCTTCCCGGCTGAAGCCGGTCCCACAGGGTGTACGCGGTGTGCTTTTAGTGGGACCGGCTTTAGCCGGGAAGGGGCCAGTGTGAGCGCTGGCAGTTTTGCTGATCGGACACCCTGCCTGTGGGAGCGAGCTTGCTCGCGAATGCTGTTGATCATTCCCACGCTCCGCGTGGGCATGCATCCCCAGACGCTCTGCGTCGCTCTTCCACAGGCTGAGCGGTTATTTAAAGCGCGCCATGCTGATGGCGTCGACGAGGACGCCGTCGCGTATGGCGTAGTCCCGCAGGCGGCCTTCGGTTTCGAAGCCGAATTTGCGGTACAGCGCCAAAGCGGCTTCGTTGTCGGCAAACACAGTGAGTTCCACCCGGTGCAGGTTCATCCAGTTGTCCGCGACTTCCAGCACAGCGGCCATGAGCCTCGACCCCACCCCTTTGCCCTGCCAGGCCGCCGCGATGCCCATGCCGATCGCGCCGACATGACGCTGGCGAATGCGCGCGTATTGCTCCAGACCGATGTTGCCGATCACCTGACCCTGATGCAAAGCGACCAGCTTCACAGACCGGTCATCCGCCCCCGCCAGCCGTTTGCGCCAGACATCGGCCGACTGATACGGCATCTGAAGCACCTGACGACACACACTGGGGTCGTTATACAACGCAGTGACACCCTCGATATGGGCCTCGGTGAAACGATGGATCACCACCTGATCAACAGCAACATTCACTGGATTCATCCTTTGAAAACAGAAAGAGGGGACAGTCTAAGCGGCTGATTGCGGGCGTGGCTACGGCTAGAAGCATGGATATCGCACGTTGTGACGCGCAGCGTCACGGGATGCATGCCCACGCGGAGCGTGGGAACGATCAACGTGCCAGGCCGTGAAATTGCCCTCGCCCACACCGGCCCCTTCCCGGCTAAAGCCGGTCCCACTAAAAGCAACGCATGCAGTCAGTGGGGCCGTCTTCCCGGCTAAAGCCGGTCCTACAAAAAGCATGCGCTGTGTCAGTAGGACCGGCTTCAGCCGGGAAGCTTTTGATCTGCTTTTGATCTTCATACGCAAAAAGCCCAGTCACCGCAAAACGCGACTTGGGTGCAGGCCGAACGTAGACGATGCGCAGTGGGTCGAGCCGCATGGATGCGGCGAGAGCGCCGTCAGGACATGGATGTCCGTTCGGCGCGGGCCCACGGAGCGTCGTCGAAGTGAGGGAACCCGACGAAGTCGGGCCAAACCAGGAGCAAGCACCCTTGGTTACTTGGGGTGCTTTTCCAAGTAACTCGCCGAAGGCGAAACAGTCTGCCCCCAGGCAGACGCCCTTGATCTTAAAAACAAAAAACCCCGCCGAAGCGGGGTTTTCTCAACACGGTCTCAGCTGTTAAGCCTGAACAACCGGAATATTAGCGTTCGCTGCAGCCTCACGGAACTCCGCGATCTGATCGAAGCTCAAGTAGCGATAAACATCAGCAGCCATGCTGTCGATCTTGCCCGCGTACTCCATATACTCCTCGACCGTCGGCAGACGACCCAGAATCGACGCCACAGACGCCAACTCAGCCGACGCCAGATACACGTTCGCCCCATCACCCAGACGGTTCGGGAAGTTACGGGTCGACGTCGAAACAACCGTCGAATTCGGCTCCACACGTGCCTGGTTACCCATACACAGCGAGCAGCCCGGCATTTCCATGCGCGCGCCAGCCTTGCCGTAGATCCCGTAGTAGCCTTCCTCGGTCAATTGATGAGCGTCCATCTTGGTCGGCGGCGACAGCCACAGACGCGTTGGAAGCTGACCCTTGACCTGATCCAGCAACTTGCCCGCCGCGCGGAAGTGGCCGATGTTGGTCATGCACGAACCGATGAACACTTCGTCGATCTTCTCGCCGGCAACGCTGGACAGCAGACGCGCGTCGTCCGGATCGTTTGGCGCGCAGAGCACAGGCTCTTTGATGTCGGCCAGATCGATCTCGATGATTTCTTCGTATTCGGCATCAGCGTCCGCAACCATGAGCTCCGGATTGGCCACCCAGGCTTCCATCGCCTGAGCACGACGCTCCAGCGTGCGCGGATCGCCGTAACCCTGTTCGATCATCCAGCGCAGCAGCGTGATGTTCGAGTTCAGGTATTCGGTGATCGACTCTTTCGACAGCTTGATCGTGCAACCTGCGGCAGAACGCTCGGCCGAGGCATCGGACAGTTCGAATGCCTGCTCGATGCTCAGGTTGTCCAGGCCTTCGATTTCCAGGATGCGGCCCGAGAAGGCGTTTTTCTTGCCTTTCTTCTCGACGGTCAGCAAACCGTTCTGGATCGCGAAGTAAGGGATCGCATGCACCAGGTCACGCAGGGTGATGCCCGGTTGCATCTCGCCCTTGAAGCGGACCAGGATCGACTCCGGCATGTCCAGCGGCATGACGCCGGTGGCCGCGGCAAACGCCACCAGACCCGAACCGGCCGGGAACGAGATACCCATCGGGAAGCGGGTGTGCGAGTCACCGCCGGTACCGACGGTGTCCGGCAGCAGCATGCGGTTCAGCCAGCTGTGGATGATGCCATCGCCCGGACGCAGGGAAACGCCGCCGCGGGTCATGATGAAGTCAGGCAGCGTGTGGTGCGTGGTCACGTCGATCGGCTTCGGATATGCCGCGGTGTGGCAGAACGACTGCATCACCAGATCGGTCGAGAAGCCCAGGCACGCCAGGTCTTTCAGTTCATCACGGGTCATGGGACCTGTGGTGTCCTGGGAACCGACGGTGGTCATCTTCGGTTCGCAGTAGGTGCCAGGACGCACACCTTTGCCTTCCGGCAGACCGCATGCCTTGCCCACCATTTTCTGCGCCAGGGTGAAACCTTTGCCGGTATCGACAGGGGCTTCAGGCAGCTTGAACAGGTCGGTCGGACCAAGGCCCAGCTCGGCGCGCGCCTTGTCGGTCAGGCCACGGCCGATGATCAGCGGGATACGACCGCCAGCACGGACTTCGTCGAGCAGCACCGGGGTCTTCAGTTCGAAGGTGGTGATGACTTCTTCGCTGTCGTGCTTGCAGACTTTGCCCGCGTACGGGTAGACGTCGATGACGTCGCCCATGTTGATGTTCGAGACATCGAATTCGATTGGCAGAGCGCCGGCATCTTCCATGGTGTTGTAGAAGATCGGGGCAATCTTGGTGCCGAAGCAGAAACCGCCAGCGCGCTTGTTCGGGACGTTCGGGACGTCGTCGCCGAAGAACCACAGCACCGAGTTGGTCGCCGACTTGCGCGAAGAACCGGTGCCGACCACGTCGCCAACGTAGGCGATAGGGAAACCCTGACCGCGCATTTCTTCGATCTGTTTCATCGGGCCGATGGAGCCCTGAACGTCAGGCACGATCCCTTCACGGGCCATCTTCAACATGGCGAGGGCGTGCAGCGGGATGTCCGGACGCGACCAGGCATCAGGTGCAGGCGACAGGTCGTCGGTGTTGGTTTCGCCGGTGACCTTGAAGACGCGCAGGCTGATCTTCTCGGCCAGGGTCGGACGCTTCTGGAACCACTCGCCGTCAGCCCAGGACTGCATAACGCCCTTGGCGTGTGCGTTGCCGTTCTTCGCTTTTTCAGCGACGTCGTGGAAGGCGTCGAACATCAGCAGTGTGTGCTTCAGTTGCTGTGCGGCGACCGGTGCCAGCTCGGCATCGTCGAGCAGGTCAACCATGGTCACGATGTTGTAGCCGCCCTGCATGGTGCCGAGCAGTTCGACGGCGCGCGTCTTGTCCAGCAGAGGGGATTGAACTTCGCCCTTGGCCAGGGCAGAGAGGAAACCGGCTTTGACGTAGGCAGCTTCGTCAACGCCCGGTGGAACGCGATTGGTGATCAGGTCAAGCAGGAAAGCTTCTTCGCCAGCCGGTGGGTTTTTCAGCAGCTCGACCAGGCCTGCAGTTTGTTCGGCGTTAAGCGGCTGGGGCACGATACCCTGGGCGGCACGCTCTTCGATGTGTTTACGGTAGGCTTCAAGCACAGTATTACCCTCATCAGTGGTCCCAAATGGGTGTCCGGGACGCTCATCCAGAGAAGGTCCGCATCGGCGCTCTCGAACTTTTTAAAGTTTCTTGGCAGGAAGCTGACGATCTCCAACAGAAGCTGTTTTCAAAGTTTTACGCCTGCATGATCGGTCGAGGAGGGGACGCAAGCGAACTCGCGTCGGACCGGACTGCGGGGCGGGCTTTGTGCGACAAGTGGCTGGCCGACTCATCGTAAAAAGCCCTGACTGTGCTCGTGACGCTTTGAAAACAGCTTCCAACGGACATTGGCGCCTTAAAAGGCCCGGTGATTCTACGGTAAAAAACCGCTGAAGGTAAGTTAGCCCCTACAGGTTGAAGGGTGTACCTCGTTAGACAAAGGGCTAACATGCTGGCTTGTTTCGTTCGCCGCCGTGTTGCTCCGTCATGCCCAATCAAATCATCAAAACGCCCTGCGTGGGCCTGTGCTCCACTGTCTACGGCGACCTCGTGTGCCGCGGATGCAAGCGCTTCCACCACGAAGTGATCCACTGGAACGGCTACGACGAAGACGCGAAGCGCGCTGTCTGGCTGCGCCTGGAACAGCTGCTGGTGCAAGTGATGGCCGGGAAAGTCGAGGTGTTCGACCCGGCCAGGTTGCGGGCGCAACTGGAGCAACGCAAAATCCGTTTCGTCCCGCATCAGTCGGAATATTGCTGGGCGTACCAGTTGATTGCACGGGGCGCGCGGGTGATCAACCAGCTGGACGCCTACGGCATGGTGCTGCTGCCGGAGTTTCGCGACTGGTCGCTGCCTGAACTGCGCGATGCCATTGATCGGGAATTCTTCCTGCTGTCCGAAGCGCACTATGAGCGCTACATCGCGCCCGGCTTCCTCAAGGATGCAATGGGTGCGGTCTGACAGTGGCGTGACCCTCACCCGCTGGCAGTAAATCCTGGGCTTTTCATCTGCGCAGGCTGGCTCTGCCCGTCAGGCTCCGTATAATGCTGCGCCTTGCCCAGCCAGCCATCCGTGAACCCATGCAGATTTATCCAGAGATCGACGCCTTCCTGCTTTGCCCCACGCCCGACAGTTGGGTTCAGGCCGCCTTGCAGAACCTGGATATCCTGCTGATCGATCACGCCAACAATGAAAAGAAGGCCGCCGGTGCGGCGTTTCAGTTCATGTTCCAGTACAACGACAAGTTCGACCTGCTGGCCAAGATGTCGCGGCTGGCGCGCGAAGAGCTGCGTCACTTCGAGCAAGTGATCGGCATCATCAAGAAGCGCAACATCCCGATGGCCAACATCAGTTCGGCGCGCTATGCCGGGTCGTTGCGCAAACTCGTTCGCACCCACAACCCCTATCGCCTGACCGACGCGCTGGTCGTCGGCGCCATCGTTGAAGCGCGTTCCTGCGAACGCTTCGCAGCACTGGTGCCGCATCTGGACGAAGACCTGTCGAAGTTCTACGCCAGCCTGCTCAAGTCCGAAGCCCGGCATTTTCAGGATTACCTGAAGCTTGCCTACACCTACGGCAACGAAGCAGACGTCGACGCCAAGATCGAAGAAATCCGCCTGGCCGAGCGCGAGCTGATCCTTAGCCCGGACGAAGATTTCCGCTTCCACAGCGGTGTGCCGGCGCTCTAAGCCCACTGTAGAAACCTACCCATTCAGCAGGCGAACCACGTTCGTCTGAATTCGCGCGCCTTAAAATTTGTTTCATTGTGTGTTTGCTGCCTAGGCAGTAAGATCCTGACCATTCACTGCCTAAGCAGATAATGGGTGGCTATCAATGGCACATTTCACTCCTGAAAACTTTCACGACAGTCTGTTGGGCATGCTGCTGGGCCGGGCTGAGCAGCTGAAAAACCGCATCCTCGACCGGCATCTCGAGCCCCACGGCGTCACCGCGCAGCAGTTCAAAGTGCTGGTAATGATCGCGCGGTTTTGCGCCGAGACCCCGGCCGACATCTGCCGCATGTTGAACCTCGACAGCGGTTCGATGACCCGCATGCTCGATCGTCTTGAGCAGAAAAACCTGCTGTCCCGTGCGCGCTCGGAATCCGATCGGCGTCAGGTGCAACTGGTGCTCACCGATGAAGGCAAGGCGCTCTCCGATCTGCTCCCGGAAATCGGTGCACACGCGATGAACGAGATGGTCGGCGTCCTGGAAGACAGTGAGCTGCTGGCATTGGAAAAGATTCTGACGAAAATTCTGGTTGCCTCGGGCGACCCCATCACGATTGCCCGGATCGCCGAACGATGAGCACTCACATTCAGCGGGGCTCGACCCTGCGCACGTCCTTGAGCGTGATAGTCGTGGCACTGGTGCTGGCCGGTTGCGCCAGTTCCAAAGGCCTGAACACCGAAGCCGTCGGCATCGATGCCAACAGCCTGCAGACCGCCCAGAGCCTCAACGGCATCACCCTGTCACCGGCGGCCTGGCCCAAGCGCGACTGGTGGACCAGCCTGGGCGATCCACAGCTCAACAGCTTGATCACTGAAGCGCTGCGCGACAGCCCGGACATGCAGATCGCCGCGGCCCGTACCCGTCAGGCCAGTGCCCAGGCCTATGCCGCCGACGCCGAACGCATGCCGACCGTCGATGCCGATGCCGGCGTCAGCCGTTCCCGTCTGGCCCGCGACCAGGACCCGACCGGTGCAGGCGGGCGCTATAGCACCTTGCGCAGCCTGAGCGCCGGCTTCAATTACAACTTCGATCTGTGGGGCGGCCAGCGCGCTGCCTGGGAAGCGGCATTGGGCCAGGCCCGTGCCAGCGAAGTCGATCAGCAAGCGGCGCAACTGACCCTGGCGGCCGACGTCGCCCGCGCCTACAGCGACCTGGGCCAGGCCTACCTCGTCCGCGACCTGGCGGCCGAAGACCTCAAGCGCACCAGTCAACTGCTGGACCTGGGCGCGCGGCGTTTCAAGTCGGGCATCGACAGCGAGTACCAGTACGAGCAGACCCAGAGCCTTGAAGCCAACTCCCGCGAATCGCTCGCGGACGCGGACAAGAGCCTGCGCAGCGCCAAGATCCAGCTGGCCGTGCTGATGGGCAAAGGCCCGGACCGTGGCGAACAACTGAGCCGGCCTGCCGTGCTGCAACCCGCTGTTGTGGCCTTGCCCTCGGTTGTGCCCGCTGAGTTGCTGGGCCGTCGCCCCGATCTGGTGGCGGCGCGGTGGCGGGTTGAAGCGGCGAGCAAAAACATCGACGTCAGCAAGACCAACTTCTACCCGAACCTCAACCTGAGCGCGTCGGCGGGAGTGGAGTCGCTGTTGGGCGACGCGATGTTCGGCTCGGCCAGTCGCTTTTTCAACGTCGCGCCGACAGTGTCGCTGCCGATCTTCGACGGTGGCCGTCGCCGTGCCGACCTTGATGCGCGGGACGCCGACTACGACCTCGCCGTGGCGCAGTACAACAAGACGCTGGTCCGGGCGCTGGGGGATGTCAGCGATGGCATTGGCCAGTTGCGCGACATCCGCCGCCAGATCGAGGCGCGCCAGCAGGCGACCGACGTCATTCAGAAATCCTACGACACCGTCGTTCAGCGCTACTCATCCGGCATCGGCAACTACCTGGACGTGCTGAGCGTCGAGCAACAACTGCTGCAATCGCAACGCCAACAGGCTGATCTCAACGCGGAACGAATCGATCTTTCGATCCAGTTGATGCAGGCCCTCGGGGGAGGCTTCGAAGACAGCAAGCCCGGCGAAAACGCCGCCCCGGTCGTCCCGTCAACTGCTTCGCTGACTCATTAAGGTAATCGTCATGGCCACTGCCACTACCGACAACAACCCTGCAAACGAACAAAAGGACGCCAACGCATCGGCGCCCGGCAACAGCGCTGACAAAGGCGGCGACAAAGGCGCCGAGCAGACCAAACCGGCCAAGAACCCGCGCAAGCGCAAGCTGCTGTTCCTTGGCCTGCTGCTGGTCGTGGTGCTCGGTGCGGTGGGTGTCTGGGCCTGGTACGAAATGTACGGGCGATGGAGCGAGAGCACCGACGATGCCTACGTCAACGGCAACGTCGTGGAGATCACCCCGCAAGTCACCGGCACCGTGGTGAGCATCGGCGCCGACGACGGCGATCTGGTCCGCGAAGGTCAGGTGCTGGTGCAGTTCGACCCAAATGACGCCGAAGTGGCGCTGCAAAGTGCCGAAGCCAATCTGGCAAAAGTAGTGCGTCAGGTGCGCGGTCTGTATAGCAACGTCGACGGCATGAAAGCGCAGCTGGCGGCCCAGCGCGCCGAAGTGCAGAGAGCCCAGGACAACTACAACCGTCGTCGCAGTCTGGCGGCGGGCGGGGCAATTTCTCAGGAAGAGCTGTCCCACGCCAAGGATGACCTGACCACCGCACAGAACGCGTTGACCAACATCCAGCAGCAACTGGCAACCAGCAGCGCGCTGGTGGATGACACCCAGGTCTCTTCGCACCCGGACGTCAAATCGGCTGCCGCGCAACTGCGTCAGGCCTACCTGAGCAACGCGCGCAGCACGCTGATCGCCCCGGTCACCGGTTACGTTGCCAAGCGCACCGTGCAACTGGGCCAGCGGGTTCAGCCGGGCACTGCGCTGATGGCCGTGATTCCCCTCGACCAGCTGTGGATCGACGCCAACTTCAAGGAAACCCAGCTCGGCCAGATGCGCATCGGCCAGCCGGTGGACATCGAAGCCGACCTGTATGGCGGCGACGTCAAGTACAGCGGCACCGTGGACAGCGTCGGCGCCGGCACCGGCAGTGCGTTTGCCTTGCTGCCTGCGCAAAACGCCACCGGTAACTGGATCAAGATCGTGCAGCGTGTGCCGGTGCGGGTTCGCATCAACGCCGATGAACTGGCCAGGCACCCGCTGCGCATCGGTCTGTCGACCACCGTTGACGTGAACCTGCATGACCAGAGCGGTCCGGTGCTGGCGCAGCAACCGCCGAAGCAGCCGCTGTTCACCACCGATGTCTACGCCAAGCAACTGGCCGATGCCGACACGATGATTGCCCGCGTGATCCACGAGAACAGCGCGTCAACCAGCGGCAAGACGGTCCAGCGCTGATTCGCCAATCCATCTGCCCCGGCCCGCTTCAGCCGGCCGGGGTGATCTTCGAGTGTCAAAGGATTCGCGATGAGTACTAACGCTCCCGCTTCTTTTACGCCGCCAAGCCTGTTGCTGACCACCATCGGCCTGTCGCTGGCGACTTTCATGCAAGTGCTCGACACGACCATCGCCAACGTGGCCTTGCCGACCATCTCCGGCAACCTCGGCGTGAGTTCGGAGCAGGGCACGTGGGTCATCACCTCGTTCGCGGTCAGTAACGCCATCGCGCTGCCGCTGACCGGCTGGCTCAGTCGACGCTTCGGTGAAGTGAAGCTGTTTCTTTGGGCCACGCTGCTGTTCGTGATGGCTTCGTTCCTCTGCGGCATATCCACGTCGATGCCCGAACTGGTGGGCTTTCGGGTCGTGCAGGGCATGGTCGCCGGACCGTTGTACCCGATGACCCAGACCCTGCTGATCGCGGTATATCCCCCGGCGAAACGGGGGATGGCGCTGGCACTGCTGGCGATGGTCACCGTTGTGGCGCCGATCGCCGGCCCGATTCTCGGCGGCTGGATCACCGACAGTTATAGCTGGCCGTGGATCTTCTTCATCAACGTGCCGATCGGTCTGTTCGCGGCGTTCGTGGTGCGTCAGCAAATGGCCACACGTCCGGTCAGCACCAGTCGCCAGCCCATGGATTATGTGGGCTTGATCACGTTGATCATTGGTGTGGGTGCGCTGCAGATCGTGCTCGACAAAGGCAATGACCTGGACTGGTTCGAGTCGAACTTCATCATCATTGGCTCGGTGATTTCAGCCATTGGCCTGGTGGCGTTCGTGATCTGGGAAATGACCGATGACCATCCGGTCGTCAATCTTCGGCTGTTTGCGTTCCGCAACTTTCGCTTTGGGACGATCTGCCTGGTGGGCGGTTATGCGGGGTTTTTCGGTATCAACCTGATTCTGCCGCAATGGCTGCAAACGCAGATGGGTTATACGGCCACCTATGCCGGGCTGGCAGTAGCACCGCTCGGGGTGCTGCCGGTGTTGATGTCGCCCTTTGTCGGTCGCTACGCGCATAAGTTCGACTTGCGTCTGTTGGCCGGTCTGGCGTTTCTGGCGATCGGCCTGAGCTGCTTCATGCGTGCGGATTTCACCAGTCAGGTGGATTTCACCCACATCGCTCTGGTGCAGTTGTTCATGGGCGCAGGCGTGGCGCTGTTCTTCATGCCGACCTTGAGCATTCTGCTGTCGGACCTGCCGCCGTCGCAGATTGCCGACGGCTCGGGGCTGGCGACGTTCCTGCGTAACCTTGGCGGCAGCTTCGCGGCGTCATTGACCACCTGGATCTGGATCCGCCGCGCCAATCAGCATCATGCGTATCTGAGCGAAAACGTGAACGCTTACGAGCCGACAACGCGGCATGCGCTGGAGACCCTGGGCGGGGCGAGCAACCAGGCCTACGCGCAGCTTGATTCGATGGTCACCAGTCAGGCCTACATGATGTCGACGGTGGACTATTTCTACATGATGGGCTGGATCTTCCTGTCGCTGATCCTGATCATCTGGCTGGCCAAGCCACCGTTTACCGCGAAGGCTGCGCCCGGGGGAGGGCATTGACGCCGCGCTGTCGGCGTCAAACACAGGTCATGGGGGAGTGAGCTTGCTCACGAAGAGGCCGGGACATTCAGCCACTTTCTCTGGTGTCAGAAAGTAAGCCTTCGCGAGCAAGCTCGCTCCCACAGGTTTGGCGTTCGACGATCATCGGTGTTCACTTCTGACGCACCGGTGATCTGGTCAGGGCTCAAACGCAAACGACTCCAGATGAAAGCCCGACTCATCGATCTGCAGCAACCACCCCTCGCGGTCCCAATCCCCCAGCACAATGCGCTGCGCCGTGGTCTCACCCAGCTGCACGTCGTGAACCGCAGGCCGGTGGGTGTGGCCGTGAATCAGCGTCTTCACGCCAGACTCGGTCATCACCCGCGGCACTTCGTGCGGCGTCACATCGACAATGTCGTTGGCCTTCATTCGTGTCTGCGCACGGCTTTCGCTGCGCAGCTTGCGCGCCAGCTTGTGCCGGGTGCTCAGCGGTAGATGACGCAACACCCATCGCGTCAGCGGATGGCGCAGGTAACGGCGCATACGCATGTAGGCTTCGTCCCGGGTACACAGGCTGTCGCCGTGCATCAGCAGCACCGGCTCTCCGTTGAAGTGTACGACGCTTGGGTCCTTGAGCAGCGTGCAGGCCGCCGCTTTGCAGAACGCCTTGCCGATCATGAAGTCGCGATTGCCGTGCATCAGGAACACCCGGGTGCCGCTGTCGCTTAACGCGCGCAGCGCCTGGCAGATGGAGCGCTGAAAGGGCGACATGGCGTCATCGCCGATCCAGGCCTCGAAAAAATCCCCAAGGATGTACAGCGACTCAGCGTTGCGCGCGCGGCCGTTCAGCAGGCCGAGAAACGCCTGGGTAATGTCAGGGCGTCCTTCTTCCAGGTGCAAATCGGAGATCAGCAATATCACTCAACGATCTCGGCTTTCTCGATGATCACGTCGTCAGCCGGCACGTCTTGATGACCCGCCTTGGACGTGGTGGCGACGCCTTTGATCTTGTCGACCACCTCAGTGCCTTCGACCACCTCGGCGAACACGGCGTAACCCCAGCCCTGTACGGTCTTGGCGCTGTGGTTGAGGAAGTCGTTGTCGGCGACGTTGATGAAGAATTGCGCCGAGGCTGAATGGGGCTCCATGGTGCGGGCCATGGACACCGAATACTTCTTGTTCGGCAGACCGTTGTCGGCTTCGTTCTGGATGCTCGGGCGCTTGTCTTTCTTCTCTTTCATGCCCGGTTCGAAGCCGCCGCCCTGGATCATGAAATTACCGATCACGCGGTGAAACACGGTGTTTTCGTAGTGGCCGGCTTTGACGTATTCGATGAAGTTGGCGACGGTCAGCGGCGCCTTTTCTGCGTTCAGTTGCAGAACGATTTCACCGTGGTTGGTGGTCAGCTTTACTTTCGACATGGTCAGCTCGCTCTTTGAAGTCGTGGTGAGAGGCAGTGATCGCGGCAGTCGGCCATCGAGATGCGAGGCCAGTGCCGCTGATGCACACCAGGCGCGCAGTTTACAGAGGGTAGCCGCTGCTCGGGTAGTTGCGATTGCGCCGGCGGTTCTCGCTGAGCGCAGGCCCATCTCGGCAGTTTTGTCACAGCGCGCTGTCAGGGGCTTGACAGCTTCGGCTATGATAGGCGCTTTGATTTAACCGGCCTTCCTGGCCGCGACCCGTACAAGGATCCTATGAGCAAGCCCACTCAAGATGCCGCTGCGAATTCCAAGGCAGGCCCTGCAATTCCAACCAACTTCCTGCGCCCGATCGTGCAGGCTGACCTGGACTCGGGCAAGCACATCCAGATCGTGACCCGCTTCCCGCCGGAGCCCAACGGCTACCTGCACATCGGTCATGCCAAGTCGATCTGCGTCAACTTCGGTCTGGCTCAGGAATTCGGTGGCGTTACGCATCTGCGCTTTGACGACACCAACCCGGCGAAGGAAGACCAGGAATACATCGACGCCATTGAAAGCGACGTCAAATGGCTGGGCTTCGAGTGGTCCGGCGAAGTGCGTTATGCCTCGCAGTACTTCGACCAGCTGTACGCCTGGGCGGTCCATCTCATCGAAGCGGGCAAGGCCTACGTCGATGACCTGACCCCCGAACAAGCTCGCGAATACCGCGGCACCCTGACCGAGCCGGGCAAGAACAGCCCGTTCCGCGATCGCAGCGTCGAAGAAAACCTTGACCTGTTCGGCCGCATGAAAGCCGGCGAGTTCGAAGACGGCGCCCGCGTCCTGCGTGCCAAGATCGACATGGCTTCGCCGAACATGAACCTGCGTGATCCGATCCTCTACCGCATTCGTCACGCGCACCACCACCAGACCGGTGACAAGTGGTGCATCTACCCGATCTACGATTTCACCCACGGTCAGTCTGACGCCATCGAAGGCATCACCCATTCGATCTGCACCCTGGAATTCGAGAGCCATCGCCCGCTCTATGAGTGGTTCCTCGACAATCTGCCGGTGCCGTGCAAGCCGCGTCAGTACGAGTTCTCGCGCCTGAACCTGAACTACACCATCACCAGCAAGCGCAAGCTCAAACAACTGGTCGACGAAAAGCACGTGCAGGGCTGGGACGATCCGCGCATGTCGACGCTGTCAGGCTTCCGCCGCCGCGGTTACACCCCGGTGTCGATCCGCAATTTCTGCGAAATGATCGGCACCAACCGCTCCGACGGCGTGGTCGATTTCGGCATGCTGGAGTTCAGCATCCGTCAGGACCTGGACCACAACGCCCCGCGCGCCATGTGCGTGCTGCGTCCGCTGAAAGTCGTGATCACCAATTACCCGGAAGGCCAGGTCGACCACCTCGAACTGCCGCGCCATCCGCAGAAGGAAGAACTCGGCGTGCGCAAGCTGCCGTTCTCCCGCGAGATCTACATCGACCGTGACGACTTCATGGAAGAGCCGCCGAAGGGCTACAAGCGCCTGGAACCGAACGGCGAAGTGCGCCTGCGTGGCAGCTACGTGATTCGCGCCGACGAATCGATCAAGGACGCCGACGGCAACATCGTCGAGCTGCGCTGCTCCTACGACCCGGAAACCCTGGGCAAGAACCCTGAAGGCCGCAAGGTCAAAGGCGTTGTGCACTGGGTGCCGGCGGCGGAAAGCATCGAGTGCGAAGTGCGTCTGTACGACCGTCTGTTCCTGTCGGCAAACCCTGAGAAAGCAGAAGAGGGCAAGACCTTCCTGGACAACATCAACCCAGGCTCCTTGCAGGTCCTGACCGGTTGTCGCGCTGAACCGTCGCTGGCTGACGCTCAGCCGGAAGACCGTTTCCAGTTCGAACGCGAAGGCTATTTCAGCGCGGATCTGAAGGACTCGAAACCCGGTCATCCGGTCTTTAACCGGACTGTGACGCTCCGCGATTCGTGGAGCTAAGGTAGGCAACGTGCTTTCTATCTACAACACGCTCAGCAAGAGCAAAGAAGTCTTCAAGCCGCTGGATGGCAACAAGGTGCGCATGTACGTCTGCGGGATGACCGTGTACGACTACTGCCACCTGGGCCACGGCCGCAGCATGGTGGCGTTCGACGTCGTCACCCGCTGGCTGCGTTTCAGCGGCTACGACCTGACCTACGTGCGCAACATCACCGACATCGACGACAAGATCATCAACCGCGCCCGTGAAAACGGCGAGGCGTTCGATGCCCTGACCGCGCGCATGATTGACGCGATGCACGAGGACGAAGCGCGCCTGAACATCCTCAAGCCGGACATGGAACCACGCGCGACCGATTACATCGGCGGCATGCACGACATGATCCAGCGCCTGATCGACAAGGGCTATGCCTACGCCCCGGGCAATGGCGACGTGTACTACCGCGTCGGCAAATTCCTCGGCTACGGCAAGCTGTCGCGCAAGAAGATCGAAGACCTGCGCATCGGCGCGCGGATCGAGGTCGACGAAGCCAAGGACGATCCGCTGGATTTCGTGCTGTGGAAAGGCGTCAAGCCGGGCGAACCGAGCTGGGAATCGCCGTGGGGTGCGGGACGTCCGGGCTGGCACATCGAGTGCTCGGTGATGTCCACCTGCTGCCTGGGTGAGACCTTCGACATCCATGGCGGCGGCAGCGATCTGGAATTCCCGCACCACGAGAACGAGATTGCCCAGAGCGAAGCCGCGACCGGCAAGACCTACGCCAACGCCTGGTTGCACTGCGGCATGATCCGCATCAATGGCGAGAAGATGTCCAAGTCCTTGAACAACTTCTTCACCATCCGCGACGTGCTGGATAAATACCACCCGGAAGTGGTGCGTTACCTGCTGGTGTCGAGCCACTACCGCAGCGCGATCAACTATTCCGAAGACAGCCTGAAAGAATCGAAAGGCGCGCTGGAGCGGTTCTACCACGCGCTCAAAGGCCTGCCGGTCGCCGAGCCTGCGGGGGGCGAGGCGTACGTCGAGCGTTTTTCGACTGCCATGAACGACGACTTCGGGACCCCGGAAGCGTGCGCCGTGCTGTTCGAGATGGTTCGCGAGATCAACCGCCTGCGCGACAGCGATGTCAACGCAGCGGCAGGCTTGGCGGCACGTTTGAAGGAGCTGGCCAGCGTGTTGGGCGTGTTGCAGCTGGAATCCGATGACTTCCTGCGCGCCGGCGCCGAAGGGCGGGTGGATGCTGCCGAAGTCGAAGCCTTGATCGCCGCACGCCTGCAGGCACGCGCCGACAAGAATTGGGCTGAGTCCGACCGCATCCGCGATCAGCTCACCGCCATGGGCGTGGTGCTGGAAGACAGCAAAGGCAGCACCACCTGGCGTTTGGCGGATTGATCGGCAACCCTCGGTAAACGCCTATCCTTGATCGTTCCTACGCTCCGCGTGGGAATGCCTCGCCGGACGCTCCGCGTCTTCGTTGACGCGGAGCGTCTTGGGCGGGGTTACCACGCGGAGCGTGGGAACGATCAGCGTCCCGAAGGTCGTTTGGCAAATTGTTGATTTCTACTGGCCTGCTGCCGTTCGCGCTTGGGCGCCTCAAGCCAGCACTGCGAGCGACGTGTACTTAGCAACCATCGCGTCTGACGTAATTAGCTTCATCGGTTCAGTGATGGCGGCAGCAACGATTAGCCTATCGAATGGGTCGCGATGATGGTGTTCCAGATCTTTGACTGCGATTGCATGTTCAACGCTGACAGGGAGCTCGATAAAGCCGCTGTCTCGGCAGTATTCGCGAATCTCCTCAAGATCAGCCGTTAGTTTCCCCAAGCCAATCTTTATCGACATCTCCCAAAACGTGGCGGCGCTGATGTAAACCTCAGTAGCGGTTTCGATCAGTTTTTTTGCTTTGGGAGAAAGCTTCGGGTCGTCAGTCAGAGCCCACAGAAGAATATGAGTATCCAGCAGTATCCTCATGGGCGACTGCCTTCGAAATCATCCAGCACAGAGTCAGAAAGCGGCGCATCGAAGTCGTCCGGTAGTTGAAGAATACCTTTCATAGCACCGATGCGTTTACCGGTGGGCCGCCCGATCGGGACGAGGCGCGCCATTGCGCGACCATGTTTGGCGATCGTGATAGTCTGGCCCGCCGCAGCGTCATCTACCAGTTTTGACAGATTGTCCTTGGCCTCACCGAGAGGGACGATAATCATGACGTATGCTCGCATTCGGAAATATTGGCCAAATATAGCCATATAATTCTTCTTGCCCAAGCCACCGTTACAATTCTGTGCTGATTGCGGTGACCCCCCCCGCGTGGGAATACCTCGTCTGACGCTCCGCGTCTAATTTGGCGCGGAGCGTCATCGGCGGGTTGCCACGCGGAGCGTGGGAACCATCTAAGCCTTCAAAACCCCTGTTCCCTCAGCCGCTTGTACAGCGTGTTCCGGCTCACCCCCAGGCGTTTCGCCAACTGCGAGATATTCCCGCCGGCCGCCTGCAGCAACTCACTCAGCTCTTCCGGCGTGTCCAGCGCTGCCTTGCGGTTGAACACTGTCTCGGGTTCGACGCGCTCGCAGCCCATCGCCAGGTCGGCAAAAAAGTCTTCCGGCAGATGCTCCGTGGAAATGGGTTGATCATCGGCCAGCGCCAACGCCACCTGAATCACGTTGCTCAACTGCCGCAGGTTGCCCGGCCACGGGTGCCGTTCGAACAACTCCATCACCTGTGGCTCAAAGCCTGCTGTCTGCTGCGGTTCGCGATGCTGTTCCCAGATGGCACGGACCAGCGCGGGCTTGTCGCTGCGATCCCGCAACGGCGGCAACTCCAGGTTCAGGCCGCTGATGCGGTAGTACAAATCCTGACGAAACCGTCCGTTCTGCACATGTTCGCGCAATGAGCAGTGAGTGGCGGAAATCACCCGAATATCCACTGGGTACAACTCGCTGCTGCCAACCGGCTGCACACACCGTTCCTGCAACACCCGCAACAGACGCGCTTGAACCGGCAGCGGCATGTCGCCGATCTCGTCGAGAAACAGCGTGCCTTTGTCCGCCTTGCGGATCAGCCCGATGCTGCCTTTATGGTGAGCGCCGGTGAACGCGCCTTTTTCATAGCCAAACAATTCAGCCTCGACCAGCTCCGACGGGATGGCCGCGCAGTTCACGGCAATCATGGGCTGATCGGCGCGGGAGCTGGCGCGGTGCAGGGCCTTGACGAACACTTCCTTGCCCACACCCGTCTCGCCAAGGATCAACAGCGGGACGTTCTTCTCCAGCAATCGCTGACCCTGACGCGCGGCTTTCTCGACCCGCTCGTCCCCCATGCCGGGCTCAATGACACCGACCGCGAGTGGGCGGGACAGCATCGGCACCTGCACCGGCACCGTTCTGAGCTTGAGCACCGGTGCTTTCGGCCGCTTCAGCACGCAATGGAAACGGTTGTGGCCCGACGCCTGGAGCGGGAAGGGCTGGCCTTCCATTTGGTCAAGCAGATCGGCAACCGGCGCTTTGAACAGGTTCTCGATGTTGGCGTTGAGCAGGCTGACGCCCAGCAGGGTGTCGGCGCGGCGGTTGGCGCAGAGCACACGGCCGCTTTCATCGAACACCAGCAGGCCGGCCCACTGGCTGTCGAGGTTGTTCAGGCCGGTGTTGAACACCAGTTGAAAATGGCTGTGCTGGAACTGGTCGAGGATCAGCCGGTTTTCGATGGTCTGGCTCATCATCTTGACCATCCCAAGGGTGTGGGAAGGCGGCAGGAAGCTGTCGCTGGACACATCGAGCACCGCGATCATCCTCCGCGACGCATCGAAAATCGGCGCCGCCGACCCGGTCATGAAACGGTTGGCCTTGAGAAAGTGTTCATCGTGTTCAATGTGAACAGCCTGTTCACAGGCCAGCGCAGTGCCGATGGCATTGGTGCCGGCGCTTTGCTCCAGCCAGCTGGCGCCGGCGACGAAACCCGGCTGTTGATCCGGCTCGACGAAGCGCTTGTTGCCCCAGGAATTGAGCACCTGGCCCTGCTGATCGGCGAGCAGGATCAGGCAATTGGAATTGCTCAGGATGTTCTCGTAGAAGGGCAGCACCTGCTGATGGGTAGTCTGCACCAGGGAATGATGGCGCTCGAGCAGCTGCGAAACCTGCTGATCGGGCAGGCGACCGAAGGACGGGCGTGACTGGTGGTCGAGGCCGAACTCGCGGCAACGGGCCCAGGAGTCCTGAATGATCATGTCGTGGCTGGGGGATGCGCCTGCTGTGGCCATGAAATGGCTCCGTCCGAGTACTTTTATTTGTTGTTGTCGAGATGCCGCCAGGCAGAGCATCCCTGCTCGAAAACGTCCACCCATTGTTGTTCAGTATTGTTCAAAGTCAATGTTCATTTTGTTCAGGTGTTCAGCATTTCCTGTTCATTTACGTTCATCAACGAATGCCGGTCTGTGCGGCAAATTGTCGCAACCGCTCTAGTCCGCGTATCCCAGCCAGAAAGCGCCTGAGCGGGCCGGTTGGCACGATTGTCGCTATCCAACAATCGGTCAGCACAATCGGTCAACGGATGTCACGACCTGCCATACGGCATACACGCAACACCCCGAACAAAACAAATAAAAAGGGCACGCCATGTCTCTCACGCTTGAGCACGTCAGCCGCGCCGTCGACGGTCAGATCTGGATCGACGATGCTTCGCTGAGCTTTGAACCCGGCTCATTCAACGTATTGCTGGGGCGCACCTTATCAGGCAAAACCAGCCTGATGCGCTTGATGGCCGGTCTGGACAAGCCAGACAGCGGCCGGATACTGATGAATGGCAAAGATGTCACCCAGGTCGCGGTGCGTCATCGAAACGTCTCGATGGTTTATCAGCAGTTCATCAACTATCCGAGCATGACCGTCTACGACAACATCGCCTCGCCGCTGCGCCAGGCCAAGATGTCGAAAGACGAAATCGACCGACGCGTCCGCGAAACCGCGAAGATGCTGCGCATCGAGAAATTCCTCAGCCGTCACCCCCTCGAATTGTCCGGCGGTCAGCAGCAGCGCACGGCCATGGCGCGGGCGCTGGTCAAGGACGCCGAGCTGATTCTGTTCGATGAGCCGCTGGTCAACCTCGACTACAAGCTGCGCGAAGAGCTGCGTCAGGAAATGCGCCAGCTGTTCGAAACGCGCAACACCATCGCCATTTACGCCACCACCGAGCCGAACGAAGCGCTGGCGCTGGGCGGGACCACCACGATTCTGCACGAAGGCCGCGTGATCCAGAGCGGCCGCACGCCCGAGGTGTATCACCAGCCGAAAACCGTGCTGGCCGCCGAATTGTTCTCCGAGCCGCCGATCAACCTGATGCCCGGCCGTATCGAAGGCAACGAAGTCAGCTTCGCCAATTTCGTGCACTTCCCGCTGAATGTTGACCTGCGCAGCATCGGTGACGGCGAATACCGCTTTGGCGTGCGCCCGAGCCATCTCAGCCTGGTGCCGTCCAACGACGACGACCTCGAACTGGCGGTGACCGTCGAACTCGCCGAGATCAGCGGTTCGGAAACCTTTCTGCACGTGCGCAACGAGCATTTCTCGCTGGTGCTGCATCTGCCGGGCGTCCACGAGTACGACGTGGACACGCCGATTCGCGTGTACATCCCGACTCACAAACTGTTCGTATTCGATCAGCAGGGCGGCCTGATTCAGGCGCCGGGCCTGCGCATGGCGAGGGTTGCCTGATGGCCGAGATCCGCTTGCAAAAACTCGCGCACAGCTACAGCGCCAATCCGACCGGCCCTGAAGACTATGCCATCCGGGAAATGACCCACATCTGGGAGCAGGGCGGCGCGTATGCCTTGCTCGGCCCGTCCGGCTGCGGCAAATCGACCCTGCTCAATATCATCTCCGGCCTGCTCAGCCCGTCTGAAGGCAAGGTCATGTTCGACACCACGGTGGTCAACGACATGTCGCCGGAGGAGCGCAACATCGCTCAGGTTTTCCAGTTTCCGGTGGTCTACGACACCATGACGGTGTACGACAACCTCGCGTTTCCGCTGCGCAATCAGGGCATGCCGGAAGCGAAAGTGAAGATCAAGGTGCAGGAAATCGCCGACGTGCTGGATCTGCAGCCGTTGTTGAGCAAGAAAGCCAAAGGCCTCACCGCTGACGAAAAACAGAAAGTCTCCATGGGCCGCGGACTGGTCCGCGATGACGTGTCGGCGATTCTGTTCGACGAACCGCTGACCGTGATCGACCCGCACCTGAAGTGGAAACTGCGCCGCAAGCTTAAGCAGATTCACGAGCAGTTCAACATCACCATGGTTTACGTCACCCACGATCAGTTGGAGGCCTCCACCTTCGCCGACAAGATCGCGGTGATGTACGGCGGCCAGATCGTCCAGTTCGGCACCCCGCGTGAACTGTTCGAAAAGCCGCACCACACCTTCGTCGGCTACTTCATCGGCAGCCCCGGCATGAACCTCATCGAGGTCAAGCCTGAAGCCGGCGGCGTGGGCTTTGGCGGCATTCACCTGCCATTGCCCGATGCCCTGCAGCAGCGCCTTGCATCGACTCAGTGGAGCACGCTGAAAGTCGGGATTCGCCCCGAGTTCGTACACGTCTGGGACAGCCCCAACGACGACGCCATGCAGGCCGAGGTGACCTATGTCGAGGACCTGGGGACCTACAAGATCATCACCGTCAACCTGGCCGGCCAGTCGCTGAAAGTGCGCCTGCAGGAAGACAAGCCGGTGCCCCAGGGCCAGGCCTGGATCAGTTTCCCGGCGCAATGGCTGATGCTCTACGCCGATGAATTTCTGCTGGAGGCCGCCACGAACACACTGCCGGCCAGCGAGGTGTCCCATGACTAAAGTGCAAAACAACAAGGCCTGGTGGCTGGTGCTGCCGGTGTTCCTGCTGGTGGCGTTCAGCGCCATCATTCCGATGATGACCGTGGTCAACTATTCGGTGCAGGACATCTTCGACCAGTCCAGCCGCTACTTCGTCGGCGCCGACTGGTTCCGGCAAGTGCTGCAGGACCCGCGTCTGCATGACTCGCTGCTGCGCCAGTTCATCTACTCCGGGTGCGTGCTGCTGATTGAAATCCCGCTGGGCATCGGCATCGCCCTGACCATGCCGACCAAGGGTCGCTGGTCGTCGCTGTGCCTGATCGTCATGACCATTCCGTTGCTGATTCCCTTCAACGTGGTCGGCACCATCTGGCAGATCTTCGGCCGTGGCGACATCGGCCTGCTGGGCTGGGTCCTCAACGACGTGCTGGGCATCAGCTACAACTACGCGGCCAATGCGTCGGACGCCTGGGTGACCGTGCTGGTCATCGACGTCTGGCACTGGACCTCACTGGTGGCGTTGCTGTGCTATTCGGGGCTGCGCGCCATTCCGGACGTGTACTACCAGGCGGCACGAATCGATCGGGCGTCCAACTGGGCCGTGTTCCGACACATCCAGCTGCCGAAGATGAAAAGCGTGCTGCTCATCGCCGTGATGCTGCGCTTCATGGACAGCTTCATGATCTACACCGAGCCGTTCGTGCTTACCGGAGGCGGTCCGGGCAACTCCACGACCTTCCTCAGCCAGACCCTGACGACCATGGCCCTCGGCCAGTTCGACCTGGGCCCTGCGGCGGCGTTCTCGCTGGTGTATTTCCTGATCATTCTGTTGGTGTCGTGGGTGTTCTACACCGCCATGACCCACAGCGAAAAGAACTGAGGAGCGCCCATGAACAAGCGCGAGAAAGTGTCGTTCAAAAAGCTCATACCGCTGTGGATCTACCTGCTGTTTCTGCTGGTGCCGATCTACTGGCTGGTCAACATGTCGTTCAAGACCAACACCGAAATCCTCGGCGGCCTGACCCTGTTCCCACAGGACTTCACGTTGGCGAACTACAAGGTTATCTTCACCGACGAAAGCTGGTACAGCGGCTACATCAACTCGCTGTACTACGTCTGCCTGAATATGGTGATATCGCTGAGCGTCGCGTTGCCTGCGGCCTACGCGTTTTCACGCTATCGTTTCCTCGGCGACAAACACCTGTTCTTCTGGCTCCTGACCAACCGGATGGCACCACCGGCGGTTTTCCTGCTGCCGTTCTTCCAGCTTTATTCGTCCATCGGCCTGTTCGACACGCACATTGCGGTAGCGTTGGCGCATTGTTTGTTCAACGTGCCGCTGGCGGTGTGGATTCTGGAAGGGTTCATGTCCGGGGTTCCCAAGGAGATTGACGAAACGGCTTACATCGATGGCTACAGCTTTCCCAAGTTCTTCGGCAAGATTTTCATCCCGCTGATCGGCTCGGGCATCGGTGTCACGGCGTTCTTCTGCTTCATGTTCTCCTGGGTCGAATTGTTGCTGGCGCGCACGCTCACCTCGGTCAATGCCAAGCCGATCGCGGCGGTCATGACCCGTACCGTTTCAGCGTCGGGGATCGATTGGGGGGTGCTGGCAGCGGCGGGGGTGTTGACCATTCTGCCGGGCATGCTGGTGATCTGGTTCGTTCGTAATCACGTGGTCAAGGGCTTTGCTCTTGGTCGTGTCTGAGGAGTCGAAAAATGGAGTGGATGTCCTGGACCCTGCCAACTGCTATTTTCTTTGCGTCCATCGCCGCGATTCTGGTGGCGATGACGGCCTGGGAACTGCGTTCGGCGAGTATTGAGCGTCGCGGTTTTCTGCCGATTGCCACCACGCGCGGCGATCGTCTGTTCATCGGCCTGCTCGGAAGCGCTTACCTGCATCTGCTGGTCATCGGCGCGACGAGCTGGGATATCTGGGTGGCCTCCGGGTTGTCCCTGGTCTGGCTGTTGGTGGTGATGCGTTGGGGTTGAAAGGTTTTGACGGTGCAAGCGCAGACGCGCTTGTGCCGCGAACGAATGACGAAGGTTGAAACGCGGGATCACATAAGAATCAACACAAGAGGTGTCTATGTTCAATAAGAAAAACAAGCTGCGACATAGTGTGACGGTAGCGACGATGGTAATGCTCAGTGGCTTGAGCGTGTCGGCTTGGGCCGATCAGTACGAGGATGCGGCGAAGAAATGGGCCGACAGCGAGTTCAAGCCGAGCACGCTCTCCGATGCCGAGAAGCTCAAGGAACTGGAGTGGTTCATCAAGGCCGCCGAGCCGTTCCGCGGCATGGACATCAAGGTGGTGTCCGAAACCTTGACCACCCATGAATACGAATCCAAAACCCTGGCCAAGGCGTTCACCGAAATCACCGGCATCAAGGTCACCCACGACCTGCTGCAGGAAGGCGACGTGATCGAGAAACTGCAGACCGCCATGCAGTCCAACCAGAGTATCTATGACGGCTGGGTGAACGACTCCGACCTGATCGGTACGCACTTCCGCTACGGCAAGGCGATGTCTCTGACAGACCTGATGGCCAGCCCGGAAGGGGCGAAAGTCACTTCTCCGACCCTCGACCTCAAGGACTTCATCGGCACCTCGTTCACCACGTCGCCAGAAGTCAAAGACGCGTCCGGCAAAGTCGTTACGCCGGCCAAGCTCTATCAGCTGCCTGACCAGCAGTTTGCCAACCTTTACTGGTTCCGCGCCGACTGGTTCGAGCGTCCTGACCTGAAAGAGAAATTCAAGGCCAAATACGGCTACGAGCTGGGCGTTCCGGTGAACTGGTCGGCCTATGAAGACATTGCCAAGTTCTTCAGCGAAGACGTCAAGGAACTCGACGGCAAGAAAGTCTACGGTCACATGGACTACGGCAAGAAAGACCCGTCCCTGGGCTGGCGCTTCACCGATGCCTGGTTCTCCATGGCCGGCAGCGGCGACAAAGGCTTGCCGAACGGTCTTCCGGTCGACGAGTGGGGTATCCGCGTAGAGGACTGCCACCCGGTCGGTTCGAGCATTACCCGCGGCGGCGACACCAACGGCCCGGCCGCTGTGTACGCCACTCAGAAGTACATCGACTGGCTCAAGGCCTACGCGCCGCCTGAAGCGGCAGGCATGACGTTCTCCGAGTCCGGCCCGGTGCCGTCCCAGGGTAACGTTGCTCAGCAGATCTTCTGGTACACCGCTTTCACCGCCGACATGACCAAGCCGGGTCTGCCGGTCATGAATGCCGACGGCACGCCGAAATGGCGCATGGCTCCATCGCCAAAAGGCCCTTACTGGAAAGAGGGCATGAAGCTGGGTTACCAAGACGTGGGCTCCTGGACCTTCCTCAAGTCCACCGAGGAGAAGAAACGCCTGGCCGCCTGGCTTTACGCGCAGTTCGTGACGTCGAAATCCGTCTCGCTGAAGAAAACCATCGTGGGCCTGACGCCGATTCGTGAATCGGACATCAACTCCAAAGAGATGACCGCCCTGGCGCCGAAACTCGGTGGTCTGGTCGAGTTCTATCGCAGCCCGGCCCGCGTGCAATGGTCGCCAACCGGCACCAACGTTCCGGACTATCCGAAGCTGGCACAGCTGTGGTGGAGTCATGTGGCTGAAGCCGTTACCGGCGAGAAAACCGCGCAGGCGGCTCTCGACGGTCTGGCCAAGGACCAGGATGCAATCATGACCCGGATCGAGCGCTCCAAGGTTCAGGAACCAAGCGGTTGCGCGCCGAAGATGAACCCGGAAACCTCGGCGGAAGAGTGGTACACCAAAGCCGAGAAGAGCAACGGTGCCTTCCTCGCACCGCAGCGCAAACTGGCCAACGAGAAGCCGAAGGGCGAAACCATCGCTTACTCCGACCTCTTGAAGAGCTGGGAAGCGGCCAAGAAGTAAGCTGCACGCTTCCACGTTCAGCCCATAAAAAAACGGCACCCTCGGGTGCCGTTTTTCATGTGCGCGTCTTGATGCGTCGGCTTGAATGATCAGCCGTGCAGCGTTTCTGCCGCGTACAGTGTGTTTTCCAGCAGGCAGGCGCGGGTCATAGGGCCAACGCCGCCTGGCACTGGCGTGATCCAGCCGGCACGGGGCAGGGCGGTGTCGTACACCACATCACCCACCAGCTTGCCGTCATCCTGACGGTTGATGCCGACGTCGATAACGATCGCGCCTTCCTTGATCCACTCGCCCTTGACCAGGCCCGGCTTGCCCGCCGCCACGACCACCAGATCGGCACGGCCCACGTGTCCGGCCAGGTCCTGAGTGAAGCGATGGGTTACGGTCACGGTGCAGCCCGCCAGCAGCAGCTCCATCGCCATCGGACGACCGACGATGTTGGAAGCGCCCACCACGACCGCGTCCTTGCCGTACAGGTCGACACCGGTGCTTTCCAGCAGGGTCATGATGCCCTTGGGGGTGCAGGGCCGCAGCAGTGGAATGCGCTGGGCCAGTCGCCCTACGTTGTAGGGGTGGAAGCCATCGACGTCTTTATCCGGGCGGATGCGCTCCAGGAGGCTGGAAGATTCCAGATGCTCGGGCAGCGGCAGTTGCAGCAGGATGCCGTCGATGGCCGGGTCGTCGTTGAGACGATCGATCAGATCGGTCAGTTCGGTCTGGGTGGTTTCACTGGGCAGGTCATAGGCCTGGGAGATGAAGCCGACCTCTTCGCAGTCTTTGCGTTTGTGCGAGACGTAAACCTGAGAGGCGGGGTCGCTGCCGACCAGAATCACCGCGAGGCCCGGCGTGCGCAGGCCTTGCTGGCGACGCTGGGCGACTCGTTGGGCGATCTGCTGGCGCAGGTTGGCTGCGATCGCTTTGCCGTCTATTAGTTTTGCAGTCATTACGCGTGATTAACCATCGGAAGGGGAGGGAAAAAGAGCGCGCATTCTCGCATGACCTGACCCAAGGGCAAAGACGGTTGGTCCGCTTAATAAGCTAACCCCTTTAATTAACTGAATTTTTTTGAAAAAAGTGTTGACGACCTTTTGGGCCGTCTATAAGATTCGTCGCACTTGTCGGGCACAACCCCACACAGGATTAGCCGGAAGCGGCAAATCAGGTCGAAAGGTTGAATAAGTCAGGTAGAGTTAAGATCTGCTCAGCGTGATTGAAAGCTCTTAATTTGCAGTCTTACGAAGGCAAATGAAATAAGTGCCCGTAGCTCAGCTGGATAGAGCATCCGCCTTCTAAGCGGATGGTCGCAGGTTCGAGTCCTGCCGGGTGCGCCATTAGGCAGCTTTGGCACAAGTAGCATTCAAGTTGAATGCGTCGGTTACAACGCAATATGGTGGGCGTAGCTCAGTTGGTAGAGCACGGGATTGTGACTCCCGTTGTCGAGGGTTCGATCCCCTTCGTCCACCCCATATTCGAAAAGGCGCCAGATTCATAATCTGGCGCCTTTGCTTTAAGCGCTTTAAAACGCGGATGTGGTGGAATTGGTAGACACACTGGATTTAGGTTCCAGCGCCGCAAGGTGTGAGAGTTCGAGTCTCTCCGTCCGCACCAGTTACAGGTCTCGCAACACCTCGGGTGTTGAGGGATGAAAGAAGGCCGCCTTGTGCGGCTTTTTTTGTTTCAGCGTACTGCTTTTTGACGCGGTGCGAGCTTGATGGGTCCAGGAACGCGGGGCTCGTCCGGTGTGCTTCCAGGGACTGGATCATGTTTCGGTCGTCCTTTTGCTTCCTTTATATAGGGGCGTATCAGGTGCGTTCCAGACACCTCGCGCAGGCTGAAACATTCGTCTGCGATACCCGGGCTGCATGCCACTTTATTTACCCTTGTTCAGTAGGGTGACTTCTTGAGTTTGACCCACTAGAATGCTTGCCCTTGATTCTGGGGTCGGAAACGGCCGGCTAACGTCTGTGCAACGAGGAATATCCATGCAAGTTTCTGTTGAAAACACTTCCGCTCTCGAGCGCCGCATGACCATTGGCGTGCCCGCTGAGCGCATCGAGACTGAAGTCAACAAGCGTCTGCAGCAGACCGCACGTAAAGCCAAGATCCCGGGCTTCCGCCCAGGCAAAGTGCCTATGAGCGTGATCCGCCAGCGTTACGAAGACGGTGCTCGTCAAGACGCACTGGGCGACCTGATCCAGGCGACCTTCTACGAAGCCGTCGTCGAGCAAAAGCTGAACCCGGCTGGCGCACCTTCCGTCGAGCCGAAAACCTTCGAAAAGGGCAAGGACCTCGAGTACATCGCTACTTTCGAAGTGTTCCCTGAATTTACCGTTGCCGGTTTCGACTCCATTTCCGTCGAGCGTCTGTCGGCTGACGTCGCTGATTCCGATCTGGACAACATGCTGGAAATCCTGCGCAAGCAGAATGTCAGCTTCGAAGTAGCCGACCGCGCTGCGCAAAACGAAGACCAGCTGAACATCGACTTCGTTGGCAAGATCGACGGTGAAGCATTCGCTGGCGGTTCGGCCACCGGTACTCAGCTGGTGCTGGGTTCGGGTCGCATGATCCCGGGTTTCGAAGACGGTCTGGTTGGCGCCAAAGCCGGCGAAGAGCCCGTTCTGAACCTGACCTTCCCAGAGGATTATCAGAATCTGGAGCTGGCTGGCAAAACCGCCGAGTTCACCGTCACTGTCAATACTGTGTCGGCACCGACCCTGCCTGAGCTGAACGAAACGTTCTTCAAGCAGTTCGGCATCAAGGAAACCAACATCGAAGGCTTCCGCACCGAAGTTCGCAAGAACATGGAGCGCGAGCTGCGTCAGGCCATCAAGTCCAAGGTCAAGAATCAGGTAATGGACGGTCTGCTGGCCGCCAACCCGATCGAAGTGCCTAAAGCGCTGCTGGAAAACGAAGTGAACCGTCTGCGCGTCCAGGCTGTTCAGCAGTTCGGCGGCAACATCAAGCCTGACCAGCTGCCGGCAGAGCTGTTCGAAGAGCAGGCCAAGCGCCGCGTTGAACTGGGTCTGATCGTGGCTGAAGTCGTCAAGCAGTTCGACCTCAAGCCTGACGACACCCGCGTTCGCGAGCTGATTCAGGAAATGGCTTCCGCTTACCAGGAGCCAGAGCAGGTTGTGGCCTGGTACTACAAGAACGAACAGCAAATGAACGAAGTTCGTTCGGTTGTGCTGGAAGAACAAGTTGTGGATACTGTTTTGCAGAAAGCGAGCGTGACCGATAAAGCGGTCTCGTACGAAGAGGCAGTCAAGCCGGTTGAAGCTCCACAAGCCGACTGATTTCCTTCTCTCGTTCGAAAACACCATAAGCCAGCCTTCGCGCTGGCTTATGCGTATTCAAGACATGACTATTTGGGAGTGAATGCGAGACATGTCCCGCAATTCTTATATTCAGCAGAACTCTGACATCCAGGCCGCTGGCGGCCTGGTCCCGATGGTTATCGAGCAGTCCGCCCGTGGCGAGCGCGCCTATGACATCTACTCCCGCCTGCTCAAGGAACGCGTCATCTTCCTGGTCGGTCCGGTTGAAGACTACATGGCCAACCTCATCTCGGCGCAGCTGCTGTTCCTTGAAGCGGAAAACCCGGACAAGGATATCCATCTTTACATCAACTCCCCAGGCGGTTCGGTGACTGCGGGCATGGCGATCTACGACACCATGCAGTTCATCAAGCCTGACGTTTCCACGACCGTCATGGGCCAGGCCTGCAGCATGGGCGCTTTCCTGTTGGCCGGTGGCGCCAAGGGCAAGCGTTTCGCACTGCCGAACTCCCGGGTCATGATTCACCAGCCGTTGGGCGGTTTTCAGGGCCAGGCGTCGGACATCGACATCCACGCACGGGAAATCCTGTTCATCCGTCAACGTCTGAACGAACTGCTGGCGCACCACACCGGCCAGTCGCTCGAAACGATCGAACGCGACACCAACCGCGACAATTTCATGAGCGCAGAACGCGCTGCCGAATACGGTCTGGTGGACTCGGTCATCGATCGGCGTCAAATGACCAAATGACTGCGTGAAGGGCAATGATCCCGGGCGGTCGGTACTTCCGTGCCGCCTGCGGACTTGAAAAATCGAGCAATTGCCTTCATCTTGTGTTGCAAGCCTACCGGATTGGATCGATCGAATGACTGACACCCGCAACGGCGAGGACAACGGCAAACTGCTTTATTGCTCCTTCTGCGGCAAAAGCCAGCATGAAGTGCGCAAGTTGATTGCCGGCCCCTCGGTATTTGTTTGTGACGAGTGCGTCGACCTGTGCAACGACATCATCCGCGAGGAGGTGCAGGAAGCACAGGCCGAAAGCAGCGCGCATAAATTGCCATCGCCTAAAGAAATCAGCGGCATCCTTGACCAGTACGTCATTGGTCAGGAGCGTGCCAAAAAGGTTCTCGCAGTAGCGGTGTACAACCACTACAAGCGACTGAACCAGCGCGACAAGAAAAACGACGACGTTGAGCTGGGCAAGAGCAACATCCTGCTGATCGGCCCGACGGGCTCCGGCAAGACCCTGCTGGCGGAAACGCTGGCTCGTTTGCTCAACGTTCCTTTCACCATCGCCGACGCCACCACCCTGACCGAAGCTGGTTATGTGGGTGAGGACGTCGAGAACATCATTCAGAAGCTGTTGCAGAAGTGCGATTACGATGTCGAAAAGGCCCAGATGGGTATCGTCTACATCGACGAGATCGACAAGATTTCGCGCAAGTCCGACAACCCTTCCATCACCCGTGATGTGTCGGGCGAGGGCGTGCAGCAGGCCTTGCTGAAGCTGATTGAAGGCACCGTGGCTTCCGTTCCGCCTCAAGGTGGTCGCAAGCACCCACAGCAGGAATTCCTGCAGGTGGACACGCGCAATATCCTCTTCATCTGCGGCGGTGCGTTCTCTGGCCTGGAAAAGGTCATCCAGAATCGCTCCACCAAAGGCGGCATCGGCTTCAACGCCGAAGTGCGCAGCAAGGAAGAGGGCAAGAAGGTCGGCGAATCCCTGCGTGAAGTCGAGCCTGACGATCTGGTCAAGTTCGGTCTGATCCCGGAGTTCGTGGGTCGTCTGCCTGTACTGGCGACGCTGGACGAACTGGACGAAGCTGCGCTGATGCAGATTCTGACCGAACCGAAGAACGCGCTGACCAAGCAATACGGCAAATTGTTCGAAATGGAAGGCGTGGACCTCGAGTTCCGCCCGGATGCGTTGAAATCGGTTGCCCGTCGTGCGCTTGAGCGCAAGACTGGTGCTCGCGGTCTGCGCTCCATCCTCGAGGGCGTTCTGCTCGACACCATGTACGAGATCCCGTCGCAATCCGACGTGAGCAAGGTGGTTATCGATGAGAGCGTGATCGAGGGCACCTCCAAGCCGCTGTTGATCTATGAAAACAGCGAGCCACCTGCCAAGGCGGCACCGGACGCGTAGCCTGCTGGCAACGCACCGGGCGACTGGAAACGAAAAGGGCCCTCGGGCCCTTTTCGCGTTTCCCTCAAGTCCGGCCCGCGTTTCAGGGTCCTTTCGCTTTAACTCAAAGCGGCGCTTGTTTTTTTAAGGTTCAACCCCCATCTTGATTTTCAGCTTATTTATATCTGTCCATGGCCTGAAGGCCGCCGTAGAGGCGAAATCATGAAGACGACCATTGAACTGCCTCTCTTGCCACTGCGCGATGTTGTGGTTTACCCGCATATGGTTATTCCGCTGTTCGTGGGGCGCGAGAAGTCGATCGAGGCCCTTGAAGCGGCGATGACCGGCGACAAGCAAATCCTGCTGCTGGCGCAACGGAACCCGGCCGACGACGATCCCGGTGAAGACGCGCTGTACAACGTTGGCACCGTCGCCACCGTGCTGCAGCTGCTGAAGCTGCCGGATGGCACTGTGAAGGTTCTGGTTGAAGGCGAGCAGCGTGGCTCGGTCGAGCGCTTCATCGAGGTCGACGGCCATTGCCGCGCCGAAGTCGCGCTGATCGATGAAGTGGACGCGCCGGATCGTGAATCCGAGGTCTTCGTCCGCAGCCTGCTGGCTCAGTTCGAACAATACGTCCAACTGGGCAAAAAAGTCCCGGCGGAAGTGCTTTCCTCCCTCAACAGCATCGATGAGCCGGGTCGTCTGGTCGACACCATGGCTGCCCACATGGCGCTGAAGATCGAACAGAAGCAGGAAATTCTCGAGATCATTGACCTGTCGGCCCGTGTCGAACACGTGCTGGCGTTGCTGGATGCCGAAATTGACTTGCTGCAGGTCGAGAAGCGCATCCGCGGTCGCGTGAAAAAACAGATGGAGCGCAGTCAGCGCGAGTACTACCTGAATGAGCAGATGAAGGCTATTCAGAAGGAGCTCGGCGACAGCGAAGAGGGCCACAACGAAATCGAAGAGCTGAAAAAGCGCATCGATGCCGCCGGTCTGCCTAAAGACGCGATGACCAAAGCGACCGCTGAGCTCAACAAGCTCAAGCAGATGTCGCCGATGTCCGCCGAGGCCACCGTCGTTCGTTCCTACATCGACTGGCTGGTTCAGGTGCCGTGGAAGGCTCAGAGCAAGGTCCGTTTGGACCTCGCCCGCGCCGAGGACATCCTCGACGCCGACCACTACGGTCTGGATGAAGTCAAAGAGCGCATCCTCGAATACCTCGCCGTGCAAAAGCGCGTGAAGAAGATTCGCGGCCCGGTGTTGTGCCTGGTCGGTCCTCCTGGTGTGGGTAAAACCTCGCTGGCGGAGTCGATCGCCCACGCCACCAACCGCAAGTTCGTCCGTATGGCGCTGGGCGGCGTGCGCGATGAAGCTGAAATTCGTGGCCACCGTCGCACCTACATCGGTTCCATGCCTGGTCGTCTGATCCAGAAAATGACCAAGGTTGGTGTGCGCAACCCGTTGTTCCTGCTCGATGAAATCGACAAGATGGGCAGTGACATGCGCGGTGACCCGGCGTCGGCATTGCTGGAAGTGCTCGACCCCGAGCAGAACCACAACTTCAACGACCATTACCTGGAAGTCGACTACGACCTGTCCGACGTAATGTTCCTGTGCACCGCCAACTCGATGAACATTCCACCGGCGCTTCTTGACCGTATGGAAGTGATTCGTCTGCCCGGTTACACCGAAGACGAGAAGATCAACATCGCCACCAAGTACCTCTCGCCCAAGCAGATCGCTGCCAACGGCTTGAAGAAAGGCGAGGTCGAGTTCGAGGTCGAGGCGATTCGCGACATCATCCGTTACTACACCCGTGAAGCGGGCGTACGTAGCCTCGAGCGTCAGATCGCCAAGGTGTGCCGTAAAGCGGTCAAGGAACACGCCCACGAGAAGCGTTTCTCCGTGACCGTGACCGCGGACATGCTCGAGAACTTCCTGGGTGTGCGCAAATTCCGTTATGGCCTCGCCGAGCAGCAGGATCAGGTCGGTCAGGTGACCGGTCTGGCGTGGACGCAGGTGGGTGGCGAGCTGCTGACCATCGAAGCGGCGGTCGTTCCGGGCAAGGGTCAACTGATCAAGACCGGTTCGCTGGGCGATGTGATGGTCGAGTCGATCACTGCCGCGCTGACCGTTGTGCGCAGCCGTGCGAAGAGCCTGGGCATCCCTCTGGACTTCCACGAGAAGCGCGACACGCACATCCATATGCCGGAAGGTGCGACGCCAAAAGACGGCCCGAGCGCAGGCGTAGGCATGTGCACGGCGCTGGTGTCCGCCCTGACCGGGATTCCGGTTCGTGCCGACGTGGCCATGACGGGTGAAATCACCCTCCGTGGACAGGTGCTGGCAATCGGCGGTCTCAAGGAGAAATTGCTGGCTGCTCACCGTGGTGGCATCAAGACAGTGATCATCCCCGAGGAGAACGTTCGCGATCTGAAGGAGATCCCTGTCAACATCAAGGCCGACCTGCAGATCAAACCGGTTAAATGGATTGACGAGGTCTTGCAAATTGCGCTGCAATACGCGCCAGAGCCCTTGCCGGACGTGGCTCCCGAGATGGTTGCCAAGGATGAAAAGCGCGAGTCTGACGCCAAGGAGAGGATCAGCACGCATTAGTCTGGGAGGCCTTCCTTGACAGGTTTTTGGAGCCCTTGCTATAAAGCGGCTCTTCAAGCCTGTTCAGGCCGCTCAGTGTTCGTTTGGTTACACCAAAAAAAACTTAGAAATACTCAAATACATAAGGGGACTTAGAGTGAACAAGTCGGAACTGATTGATGCCATCGCCGCATCCGCTGACATCCCGAAAGCTGCTGCCGGCCGTGCGCTGGACGCTGTAATCGAATCCGTCACTGGCGCTCTCAAGGGTGGCGACTCTGTTGTACTGGTAGGCTTCGGCACGTTCTCTGTCACTGATCGTCCTGCCCGTACCGGCCGTAACCCTCAGACCGGTAAAACCCTGGAAATTCCAGCGGCCAAGAAACCAGGTTTCAAAGCCGGTAAAGCTCTGAAAGAAGCCGTCAACTAAGTTTCTTTTTACTTTGCCCGCCCAGGACAGCGTTATCTCTGTTCAGGGCGTGAAGCGGCAAGTGCGGTTGGTCAAGCGCTGGACTGTCACTCGGGGAACGCACATCGAACCCCGTCCGCTTTGCAAGTTACGAGAAGGCGCATCCTCCGATGCGCCTTTCTTCTATCCGGATTCAACCCACGCTCCGCGTTACCGTGTGCAGCAGCCTGGTGAGTCGAGTACAACCCTCTGGGGGATACATGCTGCAGAATATCAGGGACAATTCACAGGGCTGGATTGCCAAAACCATCATCGGGGTCATCATCGCTCTGATGGCCCTGACCGGGTTCGATGCCATCTTCCGCGCAACCAGCCACTCGCAGGATGCTGCGAAGGTGAATGGCGAAGAAGTCACCCAGGCTGAACTGGGTCAAGCGGTTGAAATGCAACGCCGTCAGCTGATGCAACAGCTGGGCAAGGATTTCGATCCTGCAATGCTCAACGAAAAGATGCTGCGTGACTCGGCCCTCAAGGGCTTGATCGACCGCAAGCTGCTGTTGCAGGGCGCCGCCGATTCCAAGTTCGGTTTCTCCGAAGCTGCGCTGGACCAGCAGATGCTGCTGACCCCTGAATTTCAGGTCGACGGTAAATTCAGTGCTGATCGCTTCGATCAGGTCATTCGCCAGCTCGGCTATTCCCGTCTGCAGTTCCGCCAGATCCTGGGCCAGGAAATGCTGATCGGCCAGATTCGTGCCGGTATTGGCGGCAGTGCATTCGTCACTGACGCCCAAGTCGACGCATTCGCCCGTCTGGAAAAACAGACCCGGGATTTCGCGACGCTGACCCTGCCGGCCGATCCGTCGAGCGTGAAAGTCACCGACGACGAGATCAAGGCGCACTACGATCAGCACGCCAAAGAGTTTCTGAGTCCTGAGCAAGTGGTCCTCGACTACATCGAACTGAAGAAGTCCTCCTTCTTCGACAAAGTGTCGGTGAAGGACGAAGACCTGCAGGCGGCGTATCAGAAAGAGATCGCCAACTTGGCCGAGCAGCGCCGTGCGGCCCACATCCTGATCGAAGTCAACGACAAGACCACGGACGCTCAGGCGAAAGCCAAGATTGAAGAAATCCAGCAGCGTGTGGCCAAAGGCGAAGATTTCGCTGCGCTGGCCAAGGAGTTCTCCCAGGATCCGGGCTCGTCGACCAAGGGCGGTGACTTGGGCTATGCCGGCAAGGGGGTCTATGACCCGGCCTTCGAGGACGCGCTGTACGCGCTGAACAAGGATCAGGTGTCCGCACCTGTTCGCAGTCAGTTCGGCTGGCACTTGATCAAGCTGCTGGGCGTTGAAGCACCGTCGGTGCCGACGTTCGCCAGTCTGAAAGACAAGCTGACCCACGACCTGAAGTCTCAGCAGGTCGAGCAGAAGTTTGTCGATGCAAGCAAGAAACTGGAAGACGCGGCGTTCGAAGCGTCGGATCTGTCGCAGCCTGCTCAGGATCTGGGACTGAAAGTGCAGACCACTGCGCCGTTCGGTCGCGAGGGTGGCGAAGGCGTTGCAGCCAACCGTGCGGTGATTCAGGCGGCTTTCAGCCCGGAAGTGATGGAAGAGGGTTCCAACAGTTCCGCGCTGGAGCTGGATCCCGAGACCGTGGTGGTGGTGCATGTCAAAGAGCACCGTCAGCCTGAGCAGTTGCCGTTGGAAGCGGTATCGGCGCCGATTCGTGCGCAACTGGCGAAGGAACATGCCAGCGATGCGGTGAAGACCAAGGGCGAGGCGCTGCTGGGAGGCCTGCGTGACGGTAAAGTGCCGTATGCGGCGACCAAGCAGGAAGGCCAGAGCTGGAAGGTCGTGGAAGCGGCCTCACGCAGCCAGGAGGGTGTCGATCCTCAGGTGCTGCAGGCTGTATTCCGTATGCCGAAGCCGGAAGGCAAGGACAAGCCGGTTTATGGCAGCCTGACGGCGGCGGATGGCAGCTTTGTGATTGTGCGTCTGAATGGCGTGAATCAGGCGGCGCCGGCGTCGGATGAGGAGAAGAGCCAGTACCGTCGTTTCCTGTCGTCCCGTGAGGGTCAGCAGGATTTCGCGGCCTACCGTAAGCAGTTGGAAGCAGCGGCGAAGATCGAGAAGTATTGATCGACGCATAACGCTGTTAACAGAAAGCCCCGACTCGCGAGAGTCGGGGCTTTTTTGTGGCCGGTGTTCGGAACACGCGGTCCGAGGCACCTGCGGCGAGGTGGTGAAAGGGGACTGATTTATTTACAACGCTTCACCGTAAATTAATCTGTCCCCGGGTCTGCGGCGCGGCTGACTGTACCAAGATCAAGAGCGTCTGCCTCACGGCAGACAATTCGCCTTCGGCGAGTTACTTGGAAAAGCACCCCAAGTAACCAAGGGTGCTTGCTCCTAGTTAGGCCCCTCGTTCCTCGGGGTTCCTTCACTCCGGTCTCGCTCCGTGGGCCCGCGCCGAACGGACATCCATGTCCTGACGGCGCTCTCGCCGCATCCATGCGGCTCGGCCCACTCCGCGAGACCTGCGTTCAGCCTGCACCCAAGTCGCGATTGGCGGTGATTGAGCTTTGTGTGTATGAAGATCAAAAGCAGATCAACAGCTTCCCGGCTAAAGCCGGTCCTACAGTCGGCGCCAGTCCCACTGGATGCATGCGATTTCTTGGTAGGACCGGCTTTAGCCGGGAAGCTTTTGCTGTTGATCTTGATCTTATACGCGGTAGCCCGGACACCCCGGAACCCGACGAAGTCGGGCCAAACCGGGAGCAGGCACTTTTTGTGAAAGGGTGTGAAAGTGGTGTGAAAGGGGACTGATTTATTTACAACGCTTCACCGTAAATTAATCTGTCCCCGGGTCTGCGGCGCGGCTGACTGTACCAAGATCAAGAGCGTCTGCCTCACGGCAGACAATTCGCCTTCGGCGAGTTACTTGGAAAAGCACCCCAAGTAACCAAGGGTGCTTGCTCCTAGTTAGGCCCCTCGTTCCTCGGGGTTCCTTCACTCCGGTCTCGCTCCGTGGGCCCGCGCCGAACGGACATCCATGTCCTGACGGCGCTCTCGCCGCATCCATGCGGCTCGGCCCACTCCGCGAGACCTGCGTTCAGCCTGCACCCAAGTCGCGATTGGCGGTGATTGAGCTTTGTGTGTATGAAGATCAAAAGCAGATCAACAGCTTCCCGGCTAAAGCCGGTCCTACAGTCGGCGCCAGTCCCACTGGATGCATGCGATTTCTTGGTAGGACCGGCTTTAGCCGGGAAGCTTTTGCTGTTGATCTTGATCTTATACGCGGTAGCCCGGACACCCCGGAACCCGACGAAGTCGGGCCAAACCGGGAGCAGGCACTTTTTGTGAAAGGGTGTGAAAGTGGTGTGAAAGGGGACTGATTTATTTACAACGCTTCACCGTAAATTAATCTGTCCCCGGGTCTGCGGCGCGGCTGACTGTACCAAGATCAAGAGCGTCTGCCTCACGGCAGACATTTCGCCTTCGGCGAGTTACTTGGAAAAGCACCCCAAGTAACCAAGGGTGCCTGCTCCTGGTTTGGCCCCTCCTTCGTCAGGGTTCCTTCACTCCGGTCTCGCTCCGTGGGCCCGCCGCCATCCGCCATCTATGGCGGGGGGCGGCTCTCGCGGCATCCATGCCGCTCGGCCCACTGCGCGAAACCTGCGTTCAGCCTGCACCCAAGTCGCGTTCTGCGGTGTCTGAGCTTTCTGTGTTCAAAGATCAAAAGCAGGTCAACAGCTTCCCGGCTGAAGCCGGTCCTACTGTGGGTCCGCGGTGCTTTAAGTGGGACCGGCTTTAGCCGGGAAGCTGTTGCTGTTGATCTAGATCTTGATCTTCAAGCACATAACGCCCAGACGACACCTATCGCGACTTGGGTGCAGGCCGAACGCAGACGACGCGCAGTGGGCCGAGCGGCATGGATGCCGCGAGAGCGCCGCTAGGACATGGATGTCCGTTCGGCGCGGGCCCACGGAGCGGCGTCGGAGTGAGGGAATTCCGACGTAGGAGGAACCTAGCCAGGAGCAAGCACCCTTGGTTACTTGGGGTGCTTTTCCAAGTAACTCGCCGAAGGCGAAACAGTTCTGCCTCTGGCAGAACCCTGTCAGCGCCACCCGCGGCCTGGAATTATCACGCTACTCCAGGGCCGATCTCACCAAAGAAACCCAAGGCGAAAAAAAACGGCAGATCATCCAGCCACAGGGCCGTCTGATCCACCGCTTTCGCCAGCTAGCCGGCGCTTACAGGTCGTGCGCCAGGCTTCAGAGCGTCATCACTCTGAAAAGGGGCAAGCAACCCTCAACCTTCCAGATCACCCATCGCCGTGGTATTGAAACCACCGTCGACGTACATGATCTCGCCACTGACACCGGACGCCAGGTCAGAGCACAAGAAAGCGCCAGCGTTACCCACTTCTTCAATGGTCACGTTGCGACGCAATGGAGTCTGCGCCTCGTTGGCCGCCAGCATCTTGCGGAAGTTGGAGATACCCGAAGCGGCGAGGGTACGGATCGGGCCAGCCGATACCGCGTTGACACGGGTACCGTCCGGGCCGAGGCTGCGGGCCAGGTAACGGACGCCGGCTTCAAGGCTGGCCTTGGCCATGCCCATCACGTTGTAGTTCGGCATGGTGCGCTCGGCACCCAGGTACGACAGGGTCAGCAGGCTGCCGTTGCGGCCCTTCATCAGGTCGCGGCCGGCTTTGGCCAGCGCCACGAAGCTGTAGGCGCTGATGTCGTGAGCGATACGGAAACCTTCACGGGTGGTGGCTTGGGTGAAGTCACCGTCCAGCTGGTCGCCCGGCGCGAAGCCAACGGAGTGCACGATGCAGTCCAGGCCGTCCCACTTTTTGCTCAGTTCTTCGAAGACCTTGGCGATTTCTTCGTCGCTGGCGACGTCGCAAGGGAAGCACAGGTCGGCGTTCGAACCCCAACCCTCGGCGAATTCCTCGACGCGCTTCTTGAGTTTTTCGTTCTGATAGGTGAAAGCAAGCTCAGCGCCTTCACGGTGCATGGCGGCAGCGATACCGGATGCGATGGACAATTTGCTGGCGACACCGACGATCAGGACGCGCTTACCGGCGAGAAAACCCATTGTTTTGTTCCTCTTCAGGTTAATCGACAGCTGCCGGCGCCAAGAAGGCGGCCTCCAGCAGCTGCTGTGTATAAGGATGTTGCGGTGCGGCGAAGATGTCTTCTGCCACACCCTGTTCGACCACTTGGCCTTGCTTGACCACCATCAGTTGGTGGCTTAACGCCTTGACCACCGCCAAGTCATGGCTGATGAACAAATACGTCAGGTTGTACTTGGTTTGCAGGGAGCGTAACAGCTCCACCACTTGACGCTGAACGGTGCGGTCGAGGGCCGATGTCGGCTCGTCCAGCAAAATCAGCGCCGGTTTTAACACTAATGCCCGGGCAATGGCGATCCTTTGCCGCTGTCCCCCTGAAAACTCGTGGGGGTAGCGGTGCCGGGTGGCCGGATCCAGGCCCACTTCCTTGAGCGCTTCAACCACGGCGGCTTCCTGTTCCACCGGGGTTCCCATCTTATGAATCCGCAGGCCTTCGCCGACGATGTCACACACCGACATGCGCGGGCTGAGGCTGCCGAACGGGTCCTGAAACACCACCTGCATCTGCCGCCGCAGCGGTCTGACCTGATGCTGATTCATCCCGCTAAGCGATTGCCCGTGAAAGCGTATCTCGCCTTCGCTGCGAATCAACCGAAGGATCGCCAGGCCCAGCGTCGATTTGCCCGAGCCGCTCTCGCCGACAATCCCTAGCGTCTGGCCCTTGGGCAGACTGAAATGGATGCCGTCGACCGCCTTGACGTGATCCACCGTGCGCTTGAACACGCCTTTCTTGATCGGAAACCAGACCCTCAGGTCTTCAACTTCCAGCATCGGCGCGCCCGGCGGGTTGTTCGCCGGCCCGCCCTTGGGCTCGGCGCTGAGCAGTTCACGGGTGTACGGATGCCGCGGCGCGCGAAACAGCTCTTCGCACGATGCCTGTTCGACGATGCAACCGCGCTGCATGACACATACTCGGTTGGCAATTTGCCTGACGACGTTCAAATCATGGCTGATCAGCAGCAAGGCCATGCCCAGCCGGGCCTGCAATTCCTTGAGCAGCTCGAGGATTTTCAGCTGCACCGTGACATCCAGCGCAGTGGTGGGCTCATCGGCGATCAACAATTCGGGCTCGTTGGCCAGGGCCATGGCAATCATCACCCGCTGACGCTGGCCGCCGGATAGCTCGTGGGGCAGAGCCTTCAAGCGCTTGGCCGGTTCCGGAATGCCCACCAGATCCAGCAGCTCCAGCGTGCGCCGCGTCGCGGCCTTGCCGGTCAGGCCCTTGTGCAGGCCGAGCACTTCGTTGATCTGCTTTTCGATGGACTGCAGCGGGTTCAGCGACGTCATCGGCTCCTGGAAGATCATCGCGATGCGGTTGCCGCGAATGCCGCGCAGGCGCTTCTCGCTGACTGTCAGCAGGTCATCACCGGCGTAGCGAATCGTCCCGGTCGGATGACGCGCGAGCGGGTAGGGCAGCAGCCGCAGGATCGAGTGGGCGGTGACTGACTTGCCCGATCCGCTTTCGCCGACCAGCGCCAGGGTTTCGCCCTTGCGGATGTCGAAGCTGATTCCCTCGACCACCCGCTGGACGTTGGTGCCGTTCACGAATTCGACGGAGAGGTCGCGGATTTCGACCAGATTGTCCTGATTCATCTCATTTCCTCGGGTCGAATGCGTCGCGGGCGGATTCGCCGATGAACACCAGCAGGCTCAGCATGATCGCCAGCACGGCAAAGGCGCTGATGCCCAGCCACGGCGCCTGCAGGTTGGATTTGCCTTGCGCCACCAGTTCGCCCAGCGAAGGCGAACCGGCGGGCAGGCCGAAGCCGAGGAAATCCAGCGCGGTCAGGGTGCCGATCGCGCCGGTGAGGATGAACGGCATGAAGGTCATGGTTGAGACCATCGCGTTGGGCAGGATGTGGCGGAACATGATCGCGCCGTTTTCCATGCCCAGCGCCCGGGCGGCGCGCACGTATTCCAGGTTGCGGCCACGCAGAAACTCGGCGCGCACCACGTCCACCAGGCTCATCCACGAGAACAGCAGCATGATGCCCAGCAGCCACCAGAAGTTGGGCTGCACGAAGCTGGCGAGGATGATCAACAGGTACAGCACCGGCAGCCCGGACCAGATTTCCAGAAAGCGCTGGCCGATCAGATCGACCCAGCCGCCGTAGAAACCCTGCAGCGCCCCGGCGATCACGCCGATGATGGAGCTCAGGATCGTCAGCGTCAGGGCGAACAGCACCGACACGCGGAAGCCGTAGATCACCCGCGCCAGCACGTCGCGGCCCTGATCGTCGGTGCCCAGCAGGTTCTCTCGCGACGGTGGTGCAGGGGCCGGGACTTTCAGGTCGTAGTTGATGCTCTGGTAGCTGTACGGAATCGGCGCCCACAGCGTCCATCCGTCTTTGGCCGCCAGCAGCTCTTTGATATACGGGCTCTTGTAGTTGGCTTCCAGCGGGAATTCACCGCCGAAGGTGGTTTCCGGGTAGCGCTTGAACACCGGGAAGTACCACTCGCCGTCGTAGCGCACGGCCAGGGGTTTGTCGTTGGCGATGAGCTCGGCGCCCAGGCTGGCGCCGAACAGGATCAGAAACAGCCACAACGACCACCAGCCACGCTTGTTGGCCTTGAAGCGTTCGAAACGGCGTCGATTGAGGGGGGACAACGTCATATCAATGATCCCTGCGGTCGAAGTCGATGCGTGGGTCGACCAGCGTGTAGGTCAGGTCGCCAATCAGTTTCACCACCAGCCCCAGCAGGGTGAAGATGAACAGCGTGCCGAACACCACCGGGTAATCACGGTTGATCGCGGCTTCGAAGCTCATCAGGCCAAGGCCGTCGAGGGAGAAGATCACTTCCACCAGCAGGGAGCCGGTGAAGAAGATGCCAATGAACGCCGACGGGAAACCGGCGATCACCAGCAGCATGGCGTTGCGGAACACGTGGCCGTAGAGGACTCGACGCTGGGTCAGGCCCTTGGCCTTGGCCGTGATCACGTACTGCTTGCCAATCTCGTCGAGAAAGCTGTTTTTGGTCAGCAGGGTCATGGTGGCGAAGTTGCCGATGACCAGCGCGGTGATCGGCAGCACCAAGTGCCAGAAGTAATCGCCCACTTTGCCCAGCCAGCTCATCTCATCGAAGTTGCTCGACGTCAGCCCGCGCAACGGGAACCAGTCGAAGTAACTGCCGCCGGCGAACACCACGATCAGCAGGATGGCAAACAGGAACGCCGGAATGGCGTAGCCGACGATGATCGCCGAGCTGGTCCACACGTCGAAATGGCTGCCATGGCGCGTGGCTTTGGCGATCCCCAGGGGGATCGACACCAGGTACATGATCAGCGTGCTCCACAGCCCGAGGGAGATCGACACCGGCATCTTCTCGACGATCAGGTCGATGACCTTGGCGTCGCGGAAGAAACTGTCGCCGAAATCCAGATGTGCGTAGTTCTTGACCATGATCCACAAGCGTTCCGGCGCCGATTTGTCGAAGCCGTACATGTGCTCGATTTCTTTGATCAGGCTCGGGTCCAGGCCCTGTGCGCCGCGATAGGTCGAGCCGGCCACCGAGACTTCAGCGCCGCCACCGGCGATGCGGCTGGTGGCGCCTTCGAAGCCTTCGAGCTTGGCGATCATCTGCTCCACCGGGCCGCCCGGCGCGGCCTGGATGATGACGAAGTTGATCAGCAGGATGCCGAACAGGGTCGGGATGATCAGCAGCAAGCGCCGCAGAATGTAGGCCAGCATGTTATCGCTCCGTGCCTTTGGCTGACTCGGCGTCGGCCGGCATCTGATCTGGCGCGGCCTGCACGGGAATGGCCGGCGTCGCGTCGGGCTTGACCCACCAGGTCACGGTGCCGATGTCGTAGAGCGGGGTTTTGCCCGGGTGGCCCAGGTGATCCCAGTACGCCACGCGCCAGGTCTTGATGTGCCAGTTCGGGATCACGTAGTAGCCCCACAGCAGCGCGCGGTCGAGGGCGCGGGTGTGGTCGATCAGGCTCTGGCGCGAGTCGGCGTTGATCAAGCCGCTCACCAGCGTGTCGATCGCCGGGTCTTTTAGGCCGATCACGTTGTAGCTACCCGGCTTGTCGGCGGCGGAGGAATCCCAGTATTCACGCTGTTCGTTACCCGGGGAGCTCGATTGCGGGAAACTGCCGACGATCATGTCGTAGTCCCGTGAGCGGCGGCGGGTGATGTACTGGGAGACATCGACCCGGCGGATTTCCAGATCAATGCCGATGTCGGCCAGGTTGCGTTTGTACGGCAGCAGCACGCGCTCGAATTCGGTCTGGGCCAGCAGAAACTCGATGGTGACCGGCTTGCCGTCGGTGTCGACCATCTTGTCGCCGACGATCTTCCAGCCGGCGTCCTTGAGCAGCTGGAACGCCTTGCGCTGTTGCTCGCGGATGATGCCGCTGCCATCGGTGACCGGCAGCTTGAATGCCTCAGTGAACACCGATTCGGGCAGCTTGCCGCGCAGGGGTTCCAGAATCTTCAGTTCGGCAGGCGTCGGCAGGCCTTTTGCGCCCATGTCGGAATTGTCGAAATAGCTTTTGGTGCGGGTGTAGCTGCCGAAGAACAGCTGCTTGTTGGTCCACTCGAAGTCGAGCAACAGGCTGAGGGCCTGACGCACGCGCACGTCCTGGAACATCGGCTTGCGCAGGTTGAAGATAAAGCCCTGCATGCCCTGAGGATTGCCGTTGGGGATTTCTTCCTTGATCAGACGGCCCTCTCTGACCGCCGGAACGTCGTAGGCCGTCGCCCAGTTCTTCGCCGCCATCTCCTGCCAGAAGTCGAAAGCACCAGCTTTTAAAGCTTCGAGGGCCACCGTGTTGTCGCGGTAGTAGTCGGTGGACAGCCGATCAAAGTTGTAGAAGCCCTTGTTGATTGGCAGGTCCTTGCCCCAGTAGTCCTTGACCCGCTCGTAGCGAACCGAGCGTCCGGCTTTGACTTCGACCACCTTGTACGGCCCGCTGCCCAGCGGAATTTCCAGGTTGCCCTTGCTGAAGTCGCGGGTGGCCCACCAATGTTTAGGCAACACCGGCAACTGGCCGAGGATCAGCGGCAGTTCGCGGTTGTCGTTGTGCTTGAACTTGAACAGCACCGTGGTCGGGTTTTCGGCGACGGCCTGATCAACGTCCGCGTAGTAACTGCGGTACAGCGGCGAGCCGTCCTTGATCAGGGTCTCGAAGCTGAACACCACGTCTTCGGCGCGGACCGGGTGGCCGTCATTGAATTTCGCTTCGGGCCGCAGGTAGAAACGCACCCAGCTGTTGTCCGGGGCTTTTTCGATCTTGCCGGCGATCAGGCCATATTCGGTGAAAGGCTCGTCCAGGCCCTGGCGGGCAAGGGTGTCGTAGATCAGGCCGATGTCGTCGGCAGGCACGCCCTTGCTGATGAACGGGTTGAGGCTGTCGAAGCCGCCAAACCCGGCGCTGCGCAGAATCCCGCCTTTGGGCGCGTCCGGGTTCACGTAATCGAAATGCTTGAAGTCCGCGGGGTATTTCGGCGCTTCGTTGTACAGGGTGATGGCGTGTTGCGGAGCCGCCTGGGTTGCACAGGTTACGCCCAGCAGCAGCGGGGCCAGCACGAACGGGCTCAGAAACAGGCCGCCGGCGCGGGTCAGGGAGCGCAGGGCAGTCATTGGGTTTTCTCCGAAGGCTTGAGCCACCACGCACGCAGGCCCAGGGTATAGGGCGGGGTGGTGACCATGGCGAACCGGTTGCGGTACGCCAGACGGTGATTATTGAGGTACCAGTTGGGGATCATGTAGTGCTGCCACAGCAACACGCGATCCAGTGCACGGGTCGCCGCCACCTGATCATCCCGGGTCTTCGCGGCCAACAGCTGGTTGAGCAGGTTGTCGACCACCGGGTTGGCGACGCCGGCGTAGTTTTTGCTGCCTTTGATGGTGGCCTGGCTGGAATGGAAATACTGCCATTGCTCCAGCCCCGGGCTGAGGGTCTGGTTCAGGGTCATCAGAATCATGTCGAAATCGAACTGGTCCAGCCGCTGTTTGTACTGAGCGCGGTCAACGGTGCGCAGGTGCGCGTCGACGCCAATCCGCGTGAGGTCTTCGATGTAGGGCTGCAGGATTCGCTCCAGGTTGGGATTGACCAGAAGTATTTCGAAACGCAACGGCTGCCCGGCGCTGTTGGTCAAACCGCGCTCGGTGAATGTCCAGCCCGCGTCGGCCAGCAGCCCCAGCGCCTTGCGAATGGAATCCCGGGGCACGCCGCCGCCGTCGGTTTTCGACACCGCGAAGGGCTGGGTGAACAGCCTGGCCGGCAACTGCTCGCGGTAGGGGGCGAGCATGAGGAACTCACGACCGGCGGGCAGTCCGCTGGAAGTGAATTCGCTGTTGGGGTAGTAGCTGGTCGAGCGCATATAGGCGTCATTGAACAGCGTGCGGTTGGTCCACTCGAAGTTGAACATCAGCCCCAGGGCTTCGCGCACACGGATGTCGGCGAACGCGCCGCGACGGGTGTTCATGAACAGCCCTTGGGTCTGCGTGGGGATCTGGTGCGGGATCTGCGCCTTGATCACCTTGCCCTCGGTCACCGCCGGGAAGTCATAACCGGTGAGCCAGTTCTTCGCCTGATGCTCGATGTAGATGTCGAACTCGCCCGCCTTGAACGCTTCGAACGCTACGTCGGCGTCGCGGTAGAACTCCACTTCGACGCGGTTGAAGTTGTACTTGCCGCGGTTGACCGGCAGGTCCTTGCCCCAATAGTCCTTCACCCGCTCGAACACCAGGCTGCGCCCCGGCCGCACCTGGGTGATGCGGTAGGGGCCGCTGCCCAACGGGGCATCGAAGGAGGTGGCCTTGAAGTCGCGGTTCTTCCAGTAATGCTGCGGCAGAACCGGCAGTTCGCCGAGGCGCAGAATCAGTAATGGGTTGCCGGAGCGCTTGAACACGAAACGAATGCGGTGGCGGTTGAGGATGTCCACACGCTGCACTTCCTGCAACGCCGTGCGGTACTGCGGGTGACCGTCCTTCAGTAACGTTCTATAGGAAAACGCCACGTCGTAGGCGGTAATCGGCTTGCCGTCGTGAAAGCGCGCTTCGGGGCGCAGGTTGAACACCACCCAGCTGCGGTCGTCGCTGTACTCGACGGTTTTGGCGATCAGGCCGTAACTGGAGGTGGGTTCATCGCCGGAGGGGTCGTACTGTCCCGTGCCGACCATCAGTGGTTCGTTCAGCTCGCTGACGCCGTACTGGCCGAAGTTGGCCGTCGAAATCGGGCTGCTGCCCTTGAAGGTGTACGGGTTGAGGGTGTCGAACGTGCCGTTGGCCATGATTCGCAGGGTGCCAGCCTTCGGCGCCTCAGGATTGACCCAGTCGAAATGCGTGAAGCTGGCAGGGTACTTGAGGACGCCGAATTGTGCGTAACCATGGCTTTCGCTGATGGTCGCGGCGGCTGTCGTGCTCAAGACCAGGCTGAAAGTCAGCAGCAGGTGACGTATCAAGTCGGCGGTCGATCCAGGCAGCGGTCGGTCACAGTAACAGCTTGTATCGGCTGGAAAAAGGGCAGTGCGGAGGTGTCAGGCTGACGCAACATCTGTAGGAGCGTGGCTTGTCCCGCGATCTGCCGGGGACCGGCAGTAAATCCTGAGAGTGCGGTATGCCTGGCAGATCGTGAACAGAGGTTTTACGACGACTTTGTCGCCGATCGCGGGACAAGCCACACTCCTACAAAGAGCATCGGCGTTGCCTGCGACTCATCAGTGCGGCAGGTACACCGTCAGTGTCTGCCCTGGCTTGAGGGCCTGGCCGCTGCGCGGATTCCAGCGCTTGAGGTGCTGCATTTCGACGTTGAAGCGCTTGGCGACGAGGTACATCGAATCGCCTTTCTGGATCTTGTACTGCATCGACTTCTTGCCGGCGTCTTCGCCCCTGGCGCTGTTGTCAGCCTTGGCCACGGCGCGTGAGCTGGCTTTCGCCGGTTTGCTGTTGTCCTGCATGACCAGCGTCTGGCCGACCTTGAGGTTCTGGCCGGACAGCTTGTTCCAGTGCTGTAAATCCTTGACGTCGACCTTGTTGATGCGCGCGATCTGCACCAGGTTGTCGCCCTTCTTCACCCTGTAGCTGCGGGTGCGCGCCGGCTTTTCGTCCACCTCGGCGACTTCTTCGAACACCGGCATCGCGTACTGCATGCCGGGCTGCACCGGAATCGTCAGCGCCTGGCCGCGTTTCACCTGATTGCCGGACAGCTTGTTGATGTCCTTGAGGGTGCTGGTCGACACCTTGTAGCGGCTGGCGATGCTGGCCAGGCTGTCGCCCGGACGCACGCGGTATTGCTGCCAGTCGACCAGTTCTTCAGGCTTCATGTTCGACAGGTTGGCGGTCAGCAACTGGGATTTCGACGTCGGCACCAGCAGGTGCTGAGGGCCGTCGATGGTCAGACGCTTCTTGAACGCCGGGTTGAGCTGCACCAGCTCGTCCTCGTCGATGTTCGCCATGGCGGCGACTTTCGACAGGTCCATGCGCTGATTCAGCTCGACGACCTGGAAGTACGGCTTGTTGTCGATCGGGTTGAGGTTGACGCCATAGGCGTCCGGCGACATCACCACCTGGGACAGCGCCAGCAATTTAGGCACGTAGTCGCGGGTTTCCTGCGGCAGCGGCAGGTTCCAGTAATCGGTGGGCAGGTTGAGCTTTTCGTTGCGTTCGATGGCGCGGCTGACCGTGCCTTCGCCGGCGTTATAGGCCGCCAGTGCCAGCAGCCAGTCACCGTTGAACATGTCGTGCAGCTTGGTCAGGTAGTCCAGCGCTGCGGTAGTGGACGCGGTGATGTCGCGGCGGCCGTCGTAAAAATTGGTTTGACGCAGGTTGAAGTAGCGGCCGGTGGACGGAATGAACTGCCAGATCCCCGCCGCATCGCTGCGCGACAAGGCCATCGGGTTGTACGCGCTCTCGATCACCGGCAGCAACGCCAGCTCAAGGGGCATGTTGCGTTCTTCCAGACGCTCGACGATGTAGTGCATGTAAAGACTGCCGCGGTTACCGGCGGTTTCGAGAAACGAAGGGTTGTTCGCGTACCAGAGACGCTGCTGATCGATCCGCGGATTCTGGTCGTTGCCGTCTTGCAACTGGAAACCTTGACGCATGCGCTCCCACACATCATGGGGCGGTGCGAGGGGGACAGGTTTGCGCGCGATATAAACAGGTTTTGGCTTAGTGCTGGCGACGGGATGGGCGGCACTGGAACCGTTCCCGGATTCGAGGCCGCCGGTGCTCTGGCAGCCTGCCAGTGTCGCGCTCGCGACCACTGCGATTGCCTGGGCCAACCGAGTCAATGTGTCGGAATTGAAGGTTTTGCGTATAGATGACGACATTGGCTGGGGGATAGTTCCAGGCGAAAATGTCGGGCGATTCTAGAAAGTGACTGGTGAACGGTCAACCTTTCAGAATTTCCGTGCTGATTCGCAGCCTGTTTAGAACTTATCTTTCCATGCCCGCAGCACGGCAAAGACCTCTGTGGCCGTCGCGTTATGGGTTCCGCTCCGTTCGTCTGCTTTTTGTTTCACGGAGATGACGGCGGCTCGCAGAAACGGATTGGTCTTGCGCTCCAGTGCCAGCGTCGACGGCACACTGATACGATTTTGCGCACGCCATCGCGTCACTTCTTCAAAACGCTTCAGCACGTCGGCGTTGTCCGGTTCAACCGCCACGGCGAAGCGCAAATTGCTCAAGGTGTACTCGTGGGCGCAGTACACGAGGGTGCTGTCGGGCAGCTCGGCGAGTCGGCTCAGGGAATGATGCATCTGCTGCGGGGTGCCTTCGAACAAGCGGCCGCAACCGGCGGCGAACAGTGTGTCGCCGCAGAACAGCAGCGGCTGTTGTGCGTCGGCATGGTAAAAGGCGATGTGGCCCAGGGTGTGGCCGGGGACCGCATGGACGCTGAATGTCAGGCCGAGTACGGTGAGCTGATCGTTGTCGGACAGGGCCACGTCCCGCGCCGGAATCTTCTCATTGGCCGGGCCGTAGACCTTGGCGTCGGTGAGCGTTTTCAGTTGCGCGACGCCGCCGGTGTGGTCGGCGTGGTGATGGGTGATGAGAATGTCGGTCAGGCGCCAGTCCGGGTTGCGCTCAAGCCAGGCGATGACGGGGGCGGCATCACCCGGGTCAACCACGGCGCAGCGTTTGACGGCATTGTCTTGTAACAACCAGATGTAGTTATCGCTGAAAGCGGGCAGGGCATCGACCTGTATCATGGCGCGGTTCGCTTGGCTGGAAACATAGAGAAGCATCTTAGGGTCTGAACAGACTCGAGGCGAGTCTCTATCGCAATGACCCTCTCATGGAGACCGGAAATGACCGATGAAGCGTTCGCCCAGGCCGATCCCGAGTGGCTTGAGCTGATCAGCGCCGCCCGCGACTGGCTGTCCGGGCCCCTGGGGCAGTTGTTGCTGGAAGAAGAAAGCCGTGTGCTGGAGCAAGAGCTTGAGCGTTTTTTTGGCGGTTATCTGGTGCATTACGGCCCGTCGGCGCAAACGCCGCCGGCGGCGAAGCAAGTGCAGCGCAACGTGCGACTGGGCGCGCCGTTGCCGGGCGTCGAGATTGTCTGCGAAGAGCAGGCCTGGCCTTTGAGCGAGCACGCCGCGGATGTGGTGGTCATGCAGCACGGTCTGGATTTCTGTCTGTCGCCCCACGGCCTGTTGCGCGAAGCCGCCAGCAGCGTGCGCCCCGGCGGGCATCTGGTGATCGTCGGGATCAACCCCTGGAGCACCTGGGGCATCCGCCATTTCTTCGCCAATGATGCCCTGCGCAGGGCGCGCTGCATCTCGCCATCGCGGGTCGGCGACTGGCTTAACCTGCTGGGCTTCGCGCTGGAGAAACGCCGCTTCGGGTGCTATCGTCCGCCGCTCGCTTCGCCCAAGTGGCAGGCTCGTCTGGCCGGGCTCGAACGTCTCGGCGATGGCTGGCAAAGTCCCGGCGGCGGCTTCTATCTATTGATCGCGCGCAAGATGAGTGTAGGGCTGCGGCCCGTGCGCATGCCGCGCCGCGAGCCCATGGGCAAACTGCTGCCTCTGCCGATGGCCAAGGTCAATCGGCGCACGCCCGAGCCCTGATTCACCGGCTGACGCCACGCTTTCTCAATTTCTGGAAACATCGTAATGAGCGATACCGTAGAACTCTTCACCGATGGCGCCTGCAAGGGCAACCCGGGCCCCGGCGGCTGGGGCGCGTTGCTGGTGTGCAAAGGCGTCGAAAAAGAACTCTGGGGCGGTGAAGCCAACACCACCAACAACCGCATGGAGCTGCTGGGCGCCATTCGCGGTCTCGAAGAACTGAAGCGGCCGTGCGAAGTGATCCTGGTGACCGACTCGCAGTACGTGATGAAAGGCATCACCGAGTGGATGGTCAACTGGAAGAAGCGCGGCTGGAAAACGGCAGCGAAGGAACCGGTAAAAAACGCCGATCTGTGGAAGCAGCTGGACGAGCAGGTCGGCCGGCACAATGTGAGCTGGAAGTGGGTGCGCGGCCACATTGGCCATCCTGGTAACGAGCGCGCTGACCAGTTGGCGAACCGTGGTGTGGATGAAGTGCGCGGTATCAAGCACGCTTGATCAAGACACAGTCTTGGTGACGCTGATGATGACGAGTGTAGGAGCCGGCTTGCTGGCGAATCCATGCGTTCAGCCGACATCTTCATCCCTGACACAACGCGTTCGCCAGCAAGCCGGCTCCTACAGAAACAGCGTGCGCCTGTCGCCAGAAGGCGATAGCTGCGCGCGCACATCCCAAAACCGCCATGCTAATATCCGCGCCTGAAGCTGAGGCGGTAGGCAATGACTGTACAAAACATCATCACTGAACGAAGGGTTGTCCTCGATACCGAGACCACCGGTATGCCCGTCACCGACGGCCACCGGGTCATCGAAATCGGCTGCGTCGAGCTGATTGGCCGGCGTCTGACCGGGCGGCATTTCCACGTTTACCTGCAACCGGACCGGGAGAGTGACGAGGGCGCCATTGGCGTTCACGGCATCACCGACCAGTTCCTGATCGGTAAACCGCGTTTCGCTGAAGTCGCCGACGAGTTCTTCGAGTTCGTCAAAGGCGCGCAGCTGATCATCCACAACGCGGCGTTCGACGTCGGCTTTCTGAACAACGAATTCGCCCTGATCGGCCAGCACGATCGCGCCAATCTCAGCAGTTACTGCACGATCCTCGACACCCTGGCCATGGCCCGCGAGCGTCATCCGGGCCAGCGCAACAGCCTTGATGCGCTGTGCAAACGCTACGACGTCGACAACTCCGGCCGTGAGCTTCACGGCGCATTGCTCGACTCCGAGATTCTCGCGGAAGTCTATCTGGCGATGACCGGTGGCCAGACGACCCTGTCGCTGGCCGGCAACAACGACGGAGAGGGCGGCGCCGATCGCCCATCGGAGATCCGCCGCATCGCCAACCGCACGCCGGGACGCATCATCCTCGCCAGCGAGGCCGAACTGGCGGAGCACGAAGCCCGGCTGGCCGTGATCGCCAAATCCGCCGGTGCCCCGGCCCTGTGGACCCAGTTGCTCGAAGCCCAGGTTCAGGCCCGGGCGGAAGCCTGAAGGCGGCAGCGGCCTTCATAGAAGGTGATGTCGATCCCGGTAATCGTGCAGGAGGCACATGGTGAACACGTCCAGCCCGACTTTCAGCATTCGTGTCGCTGACGAATGCTTCGAGGATTACATCCTCAATAGCGAGTTCACCTTCACCGTCACCGGCTATGCCCGGGTGCAGATCGGCGAGCCCGTGGCGCAGTGGCACGTCGATGCAGTCGAGCCTTACCTGAAAAATTACGGCATCGATTCCGAAGAGTTCTGCAATTATCGGGACGCCGCCGACGGCACGGTGCTGGTGGCCTGGCTCGATGAGCAGCCGGTCGGGCATGTGGTGGTCAGCGAGCATTGGAACGGTTTCGCTCACATCGACGAGCTGGCGGTCGATACCGGGGCGCGACGCAATGGCGTGGCACAAAAGCTGCTGGATGTGGCGCAGTTCTGGAGCCGCAAGCGCGGGCTGCCGGGCATCACCCTGGAAACCCAGAACAACAATCTGGAGGCGTGCCGGTTATATGAGCGCTACGGGTTTGTGGTCGGCGGGGTCGATCATCTGCGGTATCGCGCGATAGAACCGTTGACGCAGGAGGCGGCGATTTTCTGGTATCTGCTGTTCGACGCCCCGGGCGTCGATTGAAGCGGCAAGCCCCTCTGACCTGACTCATGGCCGCGCGATGTCAGCGGCCTGTGTGGAAAGAGGCGGGCTTGCAGCGGTGTTTCAATGCTCTCGTATGAGCTTGACCTTGCCCTGAATCAACTCGAATTCCTCTCCGCCCAAATGTTTGACGCGGTCGCCAATGGCCAGGCGATAAGTGGAAACGGGCTCCTTTCCATCAGCCTCGTCAGGCTGTGATTCACGGAATTCATGCACCGAGTAAACGCGTCCCTCCGCATCCCTCGCATGAAATTGCCCAACTAGAACTGAAGCCATTTGCTTTGTAACCTCTGGAAATAACTGCTCGTTTTCGCTCGCATCCTAACACCGCGAGTGAATAAACCGTGTCCGCTTGTAAGGTAATTCCCAAATTTGTCCGGGGACCTTATTCGCCTAAGGCAGTCAGACCGCCGTTTCCGGGGGGAGTTTTCGGCGATTGGAAAAATAGTCGCGACCGACGGTAGCACGGCCCGCCCAAAGCAGGGGCCGATAACCCACGGGCCAGCATCGAACGCTTCGATGATTAGCAACGGAAAAACAACACAGAATTGCACTCATGTTTCATCTATAACTGTTGTCTCCTCCCACAGCAGAAGGTCCGTTTCATGAGCCAGGTTCATTCGATTGCAGTCATCGTCGGCAGCTTGAGGAAAGACTCCATCAACCGCAAAGTGGCCCACGCACTGGCTGAGCTGGCGCCGTCCAGCCTGAAGCTGAGCATCGTCGAAATCGGCGACCTGCCGTTGTACAACGAAGACATCGACGCGGATTCGCCGCCTGCCGCTTACACCGCCTTCCGTCAGGCCCTGCAGGGCGCAGACGGGTTTCTGTTCGTCACCCCCGAATACAACCGTTCAGTGCCGGGCGCGCTGAAAAACGCCATCGACGTTGGCTCGCGGCCCTACGGCAAAAGCGCATGGGGCAGCGCCAAACCGGCGGCCGTGGTCAGTGCGTCGCCCGGGGCGATCGGTGGTTTTGGCGCCAACCAGCATTTGCGCCAGTGCTTCGTGTTCCTCGACGTGCTGTGCATGCAGCAACCGGAAGCCTATCTGGGCAACGCCGGGACCTTCTTTGACGAACACGGCAAGCTGAGCGAGAAAACCCGCCCGTTCCTGCAGAACATCATCGATGCATTCGCCGGCCACGTTGCGCGCACCTTGAAAGCCTGATCATCTGTACCGTCTTTCGGTGAAAGGGCCTGCGCGCAACGCCGCGTGCCGGCCCCTCGCACCCACCGCGCAAGATCGTCGCGCCTTCGTCAGTCAATCCTGAATTTCCTTGCCCGTGTATAGCGTTATGTACCGCAATCGCGGTGGATTTCTTCCCTACGCTCCCAGCCTTTCCTGCCCATGCCCGGCCAATGCCGGCCGTGGGCGCTTGTGCTCAAGGAGTTGTCATGTCCACCGTTACCACCACGTACTTCAACAGCGCGTCATTGCGACGGCGCTTCCTCGAAGAACTCGACCGCGCCGTCACTGCCGATCTTCTCGTGTCATCCGAACAGACTTGGCTGAAACGCGCAGCAGGCGCGCCGGCAACCGATGATGCCGATCCGGTCCGAGTGGATCAGCTGCTGCTCAATGACGGCCTGCCCAACTCGCTGGAGCTCAGCGCGGCGTTGATGTTCAGCCATGGCCAGACCGCCGATCCGCGTGTGTTTCTGTTTACCCTTGCGTCCGGTGTTGAAGCTTTCGAGGATCGCGCACAGCTTTTGGCGACGCTGCTCAGGCGATTTGCCAACGATGATCCATTGGCCTCGTTCGAATACGAAAAAATCGACGGCGATGCTTTCCAGGCGCAAATGGAAGCCATCGTTGAGTACCAGGCCCATTCAGTCAGGCAGTTCACCGACCAGTTGAAGCTGATCCCGGACCTGATCGGCGCGGTCAATTCGTCCCTGGCCCTGCAGCTGCGCCGGCTGTTGCCGGATCAGCAGATGGATCCGGCGACGCACCTCATGCGCCTGGTGCAGCCGGCTTCCAGTGCCGAAGAAGAACTCGTGTTCAGGACCCAGACGCTGGTTCAAACGGCGTATGAAGCCGTGTGCCGTGCCGAGCTGGACCAGGGCGTGACGATGCAGTACCTGGATGCGCAGGGGCGAGTGGCGAGCGACAGCGATGCGGCGTTGTTCGCTCAGGCCATACGCGAGACGATTCCTGCGGTGCCTGCTCGATTCGCCCAATTGCTAAGCGACTATTGGGGGCAGCGACACGCGGCCGGTTCGTGCCGTGACATGGCCATGCAAATTTACGCCACGAGCCTGTGCCATGAGCTCTACCGTTATGGCCACGAGGCGAATCTCACTCGGCAGGAGCAAGCGTTGTTGCGGCCGTTGCTCGTGGCCGGGCCGCGCTTTACCGCATCAGACGCCGAGTTCCACTGCAGTCGTCTCGCGCTGCATGTGCCGGGCGCCCCTGCAAAGCCACTGGCCGGCACCCTGGTCTTCGATGTCAGCCCGGCAGCGTTGCCGTTGCTGTGGTTTACGCCGGAGCACGGCCTGCGCCGATTCGCCAATCTGACGGCGCTGAGTGCCTTTTGCTCGACCCCGGAAGGACGCGAGATGCTCCGCCCGACACTGGCGCTGGCCGATCAGCCCCTGTTGCTGCGCGAAGGCGCCCTGTCCCTTTCGATGCAACGCATCAGCGGGCCCCTGCTGGGCGAACGGGTTGATTCCATCCTTGCGCTGCAGGCGCGCAATCTGCAGTTCGTCACGGGGTTGTCGACCGAGTCGGAAATGATCTCGGCGATGTACGACGACGCGCTGGACGTGCGCCAACTGATCGACCCTCGTCAACTGCACTTCAGCGCCGGACGCTGGCGCCGCGAGCAGCCAATGGACTTCGCCGCCGTCTGGTGCAGCAGCGCCAACGATGACTTGGTGGTGGCCGTCACGGAGCCAGAGAGCATTGGCAGTCAACTGTCAGCGTCCGACCCTTCCCAGCCGACCCAACTGCAACCAACGCCGCCTTCCTGGCTGGAGCGAACCCAAGTGTTCGATGCCAATGCGGCGCATCTTCGCGAGCTGGACAACGTCCTTGCCGGTTACGCCGAGCAGGCGCTGCAACGATATCTGTGCGTGGCGTCGGCCCGGGGATTGCGCGCGAGCGAGGTGCGGGTGCGCTGGCTGGAGTCGCTGCCGCTGGGCTCCTCCGATGTCGAACCAGACTCCGTCGCCATCAGTGAGACCTTGAGTGCCACGTCGATGGATCTGGTGGCGCTGTTGCTGGAACGCGTCAGCGGACACCGTTGCGATCCGCTCGAATCGTCGGCGCAGGTGCTGCTCACCGCCCAGGCCGCGGGGGCACACCTGGATATCGAGCTCATCCGCTTCATGCTCAAGCGCGTGGCGGCGGATTTCATCGAACGTTATCTCGACCACTTCAGGCGCTTGCGCACGGGCCTTGCGCGTCTGGGCGACAGGCAGCTGCAACCGGTTGCCATGGCGCTGGTCCTCAGGGAAGACACGTTGCGGCTCGATCTGGCACTGCGCCAGCGAATGGAGCAGGTGACAAGCGCGTCGGCGAGCATGGTCATGCAAGTGCTGAACGCGCCGGTCCGCGCGCAGCGGACCGAGCCGGGGGCGCCGACCACTGAAGTGTTTGCGGTGTCGCTGGTCTACGGCCCACAGCCGGGGGCCACCCTCAGTGACTCAATGGCCCTCTGGCAACCCCTGGCCCTCGATGCGGGCGTGATGTTCTGGAGCTGCCAGCTGGGCTGGGAGTATTTCGTCTCCAAGCAGGCATTGAGCGACAAAATAGGCAGTCGCTTGCGTGGCGCTCATAGCGAGCGTTGGCTGGCGCTTTTGGGGGAACGCGACCGTGTGCTGCTGCGCAACCACCTGCAAGCGCACCCTGCGGGTCCGATTCGCATTCATTTCAGTCATCGCGCCGGCCACGCGATCGAGGCGTTGCAGCAAAGCGTGTTTGACCGACAGTCACAGAACCTCCAGCAGATGTGCGCCCGCGCCCGGCGTTGTCGCTTTGAAGCCGGGCTGTTCACGCGCCTTGCCCGGGCCACCGAGCTGGACACGCAATTGATCGAGATGCTCGATGCCCTGTCGGTGCGGATCGATAACACGCTCTTTCAAGAGCTGCTGCCGGACTGGCTGAAGGCGGCATCGCCCGGCGACCTTCGAGCGTATAACGCGATATGGCGTCGTTTCTTTCTGGCCAGCGACGGCGAGGAAGACTTTCTCTTCGACATCCCGACGCTCTCGGATTACGCACGCGACCGGCTGCTCGAACAGATGCGCAAGGATTTTCCCGAGCATGTCCTGCACCCCGACGAGATCACCGTCACCCAGCGCCGCTACGTTGCGGCGCCCACCGGCGTTGGCCAGATCCCGTCAGGGATTCCGGCCGCCACCCTCGTGCACAGTGAGACGCTGACCGATTACGCGATCAATCGCTTTTCCGACATCCCGGACGGTGTATTGAGCATCAATGACGCCGGCGACCCAGAGGCAGCCCGCCTGATCACGCCCGATTACCTGCGCAGCACGGTGCGAAAGCTGGACGTCGGCACAGGATTCAGGACGCTGCTGCGTCAGACGTTGAACCCCGCGGATGCCAAATGGGTGAGGCGCAACAAGCTGTTTATCGACCAACTGCCACCGATGATGCAGGCGGTGGCGATGCAGCAGAAGCTTGAAGGACAGCTGAGCGCCGAAGCCTACGCGTTCATCTCGCGTGTGGTTGAGATGCCTGACGGGATCGCCCGTGAACCGGTCAACGGGGTGCGCGTCATTATCAGTGCGTTGCGGCTGGTCGCCGACGCAGGCATGACGCCCGACATCCTCAAGGGCATTTATCTGATCTGCGCCGAGGCGGGCGCCAGCGGTCCGGTGATCCTGCACGCCGTGTTCCACCGCGATTTTGTCTTCCGCGAGTACGCCAGCCTGTCGGCGCTGGAGGCCGATATCCGCAGTGATGCGAGCCTGCAAGCGTTGTTGCTGCAGCGAGTGGACCCGGAAGTTCGCAAGCGGTATGAACACGGCGGCTTCATTGAGCCTCACCTGCCGTTCTTTGCGCAGGGGTTCGGGGATGTGCCGACACACACACCGGGTCCGGTCACGGTGTCACTGGCTGAGGAAAACGGCAACTCGCTGCAGTTCATGTTCACCGACACCATGAGCCTGCTGGTGGACATCGGTAAGTCCGACACGGTCACGAATCAGGAGGCCGATCACGCGTCACGCCAGTTTCTGGCGTCCCTTGGCCTTGAGCAGGTACTGAGTGTCATGCCCGGCAAGCTTGGCACGATGATCGCGCTGTGGCAGAGCCATACGTTGTTTCGTGCGTCAGCCGCGTCGGCCTCCGGGCGTCACTGGGGGGAAGCCCTCTCCGAATTTTCTGCCGCCCTGGGCGTCATGATGACGGCCCGGGACCAGGCTGAAAAAGACGAGTTGATCAGCGCCGATCTGGTGGAGGGCGAGGAGGTGCCTGCGCCGGTGTTCTTCTGGGGAGGCGCCACGCTCACAGGCGAGCAGCTGACCCGTCTGCATGCGCTGGAGGCCCGGAACGTCTCGCTCAAGGACTTGCGCCGGGACGACCTGCTGAGTCTGTTCATGAACACGGAAAACGGCAGGGCGTATGCTGCTGTTTCCGGGCGGGTCTATGAAGTGCGCCGTCAGGCCGAGAGTGGCCGCTGGATGATTATCGGCCCCGACCGATCGCCCGGCCCGAGCCTGAAGCTGGACGACAGGCAGCGCTGGCAGCTGGATATCGAGTCCGGTCTGAAGGGCGGCGGCGGGGCCATGACCAAACTGCGGAGCCACGCTGCCGATGTCAGTGCTGACGACGTGCTGCTTATCGAGGCCAGCGGCATGGCCGACATACGGACCTTCTATCGGGAGCGCGCCCAGCGTATCGGTGAAGCCCATCTGCAGGCCAAAAGGTACCTCGAAAATGCGCTGGACAACCTCAACGTGCATGCCCCCGGCACGCCGCTGGACCCGAGGGTCACGCAGATCATTGGCGACTTTTTCGGGGTCAGTGAGCCCGGTCAAGAGCTGCTGGTCGACACCGAACGCGCGGTCAAGGCGCTGTTTGATGAAGTGATGGATGCGTCGCTGTCACCCTATTCTTCGCCACGCTTTGTGGTGGGCACCAACCGCTCGGGGCGGGAGGGCACCATGGGCTTCGTCATTAAACGAGACCCGAAACAGCGCGTGTTTCTGACCGACCGGTATTTTGATGCGCCGCCGTTTCCACTGAAGCCTGAGGCGGCGAACGAAGGGTTCGATTGCCCGGCCCATTACCGCGCGGCCACCTTGATCCATGAACTCTCGCATCTGGTGCTCGATACCCACGACATTGCCTACCTGGAAAGCACGGCGCCGTATCCCGACCTGCTGCTGGAAAACAATGCCAACAACATCAAGCTGAGGGGAGACATCGAACGCATGCAATCGTCTGGGTTGTCGCATCTGAGCGTGAAGAAGGACCTGTTTCTGCAATTCACGGACGGCGAGTGGCGCGATTTCGATGAGGAGGAGAGTTTCGAGTACGACGCGATCCTGAAGCTCACCAAGTGCAAGACCCTGGACGATGCCCGCGATGTGTTTATGAGCGATGCCCAGAAACGCAGCCGGGTTATTCTGGCCAACGCCGATTCGGTAACCCTGCTGGTGCTGCGGCTGGGGCGCCGAAGCTTTGTCGTGCCGAGCCCTTCGCCGGGCGGCCGCTGAGTGACAGACGCCGAGCCTTCAGGCTCGGCGTCTGTCCTTGATGGGCAGGCGCCGGTGTCGGCGAGCCGGCACGTACCTTACAGCGAGTAGTGGCGCAGCTCGCGGGCGATCAGCAGGCGCTGGATTTCGCTGGAGCCTTCGTAGATCTGGGTGATCCGCGCGTCCCGGTAGTATCGCTCCACCGGGTAATCTTCCAGATAGCCGTAGCCGCCGTGAATCTGCACCGCCTTGGAACAGACCCATTCGGCCATTTCCGAGGCGAACAGCTTGGCCTGGGACGCTTCCGACAGACAGGGTTTGCCCGCCGTTCTCAAGCGCGCGGCGTGCAGGACCAGCAGCCGTGAGGCGTTGATGCGGGTGTGCATGTCGGCCAGCAGATTGGCGACGCTCTGGTGCTCGATGATCGGCTTGTCGAACTGCACCCGCTCACGGGCGTAGCCCAGTGCCGCCTCGAATGCCGCACGGGCGATGCCCAGGGCCTGGGCGGCAATGCCGATGCGTCCGCCTTCCAGGTTTGAAAGGGCAATGGACAGTCCCTTGCCGCGTTCACCCAAGAGGTTTTCCGCCGGAATCCGGCAATCGCTCAGGGTCACGGCGCAGGTGTCGGATGCACGGATACCCATCTTGTGTTCCATGCGGTCGACGCGGTAGCCGGGGTTGTCGGTGGGCACCAGAAACGCTGACAGGCCGCGCTTGCCCAGCTCCGGGTCGGTCACCGCGAAGACGATCGCCAGCTGTGCGCGCTTGCCGTTGCTGACGAACTGCTTGGCGCCGTTGAGCACCCACTCGCCGTCTTTCAATTCGGCACGGGTGCGCAGGTTGTGGGCTTCGGAGCCGGCCTGGGGTTCGGTCAGGCAGAAGCAGCCGATGGCCTGGCCGCTGGCGAGTTTTTCCAGCCACTGTTGTTTCTGCGCGTCGCTGCCGTAATTGAGCACCGGCCCGCAGCCCACCGAGCTGTGCACGCTCATGAGCGTACCGGTGGCGCCGTCGGCGGCAGAGATTTCTTCGACGGCCAGCGCATAGGCGACATAGTCGATGTAGCTGCCGCCCCATTCCTCGGGGACGATCATGCCGAGCAGGCCCAATTCGCCCATCTTTGCCACGAGCGCGTCGTCGATCCAGCCGGCCTTTTCCCAGGCCTGGGCATGGGGCGCGATTTCATTGCGCGCGAAGTCCCGCGCCATGTCGCGGATCATCACTTGTTCTTCGGTCAATTCAAGATCTTGCATAGGTCACGCCTCATGACCGCTGAAGAAGCTTGCCACGTGCTCGGCATTCAAGGCCTGCACGCTGGAGGGGCTCCATTGCGGTTTCTTGTCTTTGTCGACGATCAAGGCGCGCACGCCTTCGATCAGGTCACCGCGTTCAAACCACCGGCGGTCCAGATGCAGCTCCAGGGCGAAGCAACGCTCAAGCGGCATATGCCGGCCGCGGCGCAGCAGCTCCAGAGTGACCGCCATCGCCAGGGGTGAACGGGTCTGCATCAGGTTGGCAGTGTCGACGGCCCAGGCATGGGTGTCGTGGACGGTCACCTCCAGCAGTTGTTCGATGATGCTCGGGATGTCCGGCAGCGCGAAGAAATGATCAATGGCCGGCCGCAGCTTTGCCAGCGGCGGCGCAGGCAAGTGCTGCACGCCGAGTTTCGCCAGCGCGCCCTGTACATCCTTGAGCGGGGTCAGGCTCCACTTCAGGTTATCCAACTGCAGATCGAGGTCTTCAAGGCGCTGGCTGTTGAGGTACCAGTTCGCCAGCCCGCAATACAGCGCATCGGCGGCCTGGATCTGCACGCCGGTGACGCCGAGGTAAATCCCCAGCTCGCCCGGTATCCGGGGCAGAAAGTAGCTGCCGCCTACGTCAGGGAAATAACCGATCGCCACTTCCGGCATTGCCAGACGGCTGCGTTCGGTGACCACGCGCAGGTCCGCCCCCTGGGCCAGGCCCATGCCACCGCCTAGCACGAAGCCGTCCATCAGGGCAATCACGGGTTTGCGGTAATGATGAAGGGTGAGGTCCAGCGCGTATTCTTCGACGAAGAAGTCCAGGTGCTCGTTTCGACCGGTTTTGAAGCTGTCGTACAGCGAGCGGATGTCGCCGCCGGCGCAAAACGCCTTTTCGCCTGATCCGCGCAGGACCACGGCGTAAACGTTGTCATCCTTCGCCCAGGCGTCCAGCTGAAACTGCAGCTGCCGCACCATGTGCAGGTCGATGGCGTTCAAGCCCTGGGGGCGGTTGAGGGTGATGTGACCGATATGATTGCGTACGTCGGACAGAACGCTCTCGCAGGCTGATTGCTCGCCCGCGTATTCGGCAGGTAGTACCTGAGCCGTCATCGCTGAATCCCTGTTGATTTTTGTTGTACTCAATTCCCGGCTGAACAGCCGGGATCCGTGAGGGTGCTGATGGATGCTACCAGCGCCATTTTGCAAATGAAAATGAAGATTCCTGCGGGGCCGGGCGCATGACCCCAGTCACGCCTGCAGGCTGAACAGCGCCATTTCCGGCGCCTCGCTGATCCAGCATTCGCTGACGGTCCACCCTGCACGGGCGGCCAATTCGGTGAACGATTCAACGGTAAACTTGTGGGAGTTCTCAGTGTGCAGTCGTTCCCCGGCGGCAAAGCGGAAGGTGTGCCCGGCGACGGTGACGCTCTGCTGCTTGCGGCTGACCAGGTGCATTTCCATGCAGGCCTGGTCGGCGTTCCACACCGCCAGATGATCGAAGGCGGACACATCGAAGTCGGCGTTCAGCTCGCGATTGATGCGGGTCAGCAGGTTCTTGTTGAACTGCGCGGTCACGCCCTCGGCGTCATCGTAAGCCGCTACCAGTGTCTGCTCATCCTTGACCATATCGACACCGACGATGAAATGCGCGTTTTCCCCCAGGACCTCATGGGCGCTGTGGAGGAAATCCACGGCCTGCTCGTGGCTGAAGTTGCCGATGGTGGAACCCGGGAAGAAGCCCACGCGGGTGTGGCCGTCGGCTTCTTCAGGCAGGGTGAGCACCCGGGTAAAGTCATCGACTTGCGGGGCAACGATCAGCGCAGGGTAGCGCTGGCGCAATGACCGCGCGGCCTTGTTGAGCGCCGTTGCGCTGATGTCGATCGGCACGTAAACGGCGATGTGCGGCGCGGCATCGAGCACCAGGCGCGTCTTCTCGCTGGCGCCGCTGCCGAACTCCACCAGCGCTGCGCCGGAGGGAATGGTCGCGGCAATCTGCGCGGCGATGCCTTTCAGCAGCCCGGTTTCGGCGCGGGTCGGGTAGTACTCGGGGGTTTCGCAGATGGCTTCGAACAGGTCGGAACCCGCTGCGTCGTAGAAATACTTGGGCGACAGGGTTTTCACCGCAGCGCCAAGACCGGCCACCACGTCCCGGGCGAATTCGCTGTCGTTCGGGTCCACGACGCCGGGCTGACGGCTGTCACGGGCCAGACGCAGGCCGGAGACCATCCAGCGCTTGTCGGCGTGGAAGAAGTTGCGGTAGGTCAGACGGCAATGATCGGGCGACGTGACGCTGGCGCCGCCGCGCAGGACCATCTGATTGACCATGAATTTGCCGTTGTACTCACCGACCGCGCCCACTGAGGGCTTGAAGCCTGGGTAGGCGCTGTAGGCGCTTTGCGTCCACTGCCAGGCGACGTCGTCCACCTGCTCGAGCAAGCCGGCGCGGGCGGCGGCTTCCCATTCCGCTTCGGTGGGCAGGCGCGCGTCGGCCCAGAGGGCGAATGCGGCGGCTTCGTAATAACTGATGTGGGTCACCGGCGCAGACGGGTCGATCGACTCAAGGCCGCGCAGGCTCATGCGCTTCCAGCCGTTCTCGTCGTGCTGCCAGTACATGGGCGAGTTCCAGCCGTTTTCCTGCACCAGGCTCCAGCCCTCGGACAGCCACAGGGCGGCAGTGTGGTAGCCGCCGTCGGCAATAAAACTCAGCCACTCGCCGTTGGTCACCAGCCGGTCGCTGATCTCAAAGGACTGCAAATACGTGGTGTGGCGCGGGCCTTCGTTGTCGAAAGAAAAACCGTCGCCGTCGTGGCCGATCTCGGTCAGGCCGGCGCTCAGCGGCTTGAAGTGACCGCGACGCCCCGATGGGTCTTTCGGCCAGCGCGGGCTGTAGGCGGGTTTCAGGGACGACAGGCTGAACAGATGAAGAATGTCCATCAGCAGCAGCTCCTGATGCTGCTCCTCGTGGGCAAGACCCAGCTCGATCAGGCTGGTCATCTCGTCGCTGAGCGGCGTCATCAACAGCGTCGTCATGTTTTCGTCGACGTGCCTGCGGTAGGCCAGCACCTGATCGACGCTTGGCCGGGTCATCAACCCGCGTTGGGGGCGGGGATGACGCGGGCCGACCGCTTCGTAATAGGAATTGAACAGGTAACCGAATGTCGGATCGAAGGCTTCATAACCCGGCAGATTCGGCGCCAGCAGAAAGGTTTCGAAGAACCACGTGGTGTGCGCCATGTGCCACTTGGCCGGGCTGGCGTCGGGCATCGACTGCACCACCATGTCCTCGGCGCTCAGTGGCTCGACCAGAAATTCGGTACGTTCCCGCACACTTTGAAAGCGCTGGCACAGGGTGTGGGTAGCGGATGTTTCACGAAGCTGGCGTAGTTGGCGCGTCATCAGGTGCTCTCCGGCGTTGCCGATGCCCGGTGGACCCGGTGGAGTGATTCCACGCAGCCAGGCGGTACGGCGATTCAGGGTTTGAGGCTCGTGTGGCCCGGAATGTTCAACCGAAATATCCAAACGAAGGATGGCCACTGCCCACGCGTACGTCGATGCCTTGAGTCATCAGCGTTTGCATGGATTTAACGGCACGCACCGAGTGTAGTCACAGCGTGGGTTGATTCGCGCAGTCGGTGACCGATGGCCAATGAGCGGCCAGTCTGCGTTACCCTGCCGGCCATTCCAGCGCAGTTGCGCTACCCAGGACGTACGTCTTGTGGGCAAAACCTGAACCTGCGCGGCAACTGGCAGTCAGCACAACAGCACGTTTGTCCGAGAGGGCAGGGGCGTTGCAGGTCAGGAGTCAGGTTAAAAGTGAATCACGTCAGATGAATGAACCGGTTTTTGGGGACGCGCATGAATGATCTATCCAGTCTGCTGGGGGCGCTTGATGAAGCGCAGACCGGGCAGCAGGAAGTGGTGATCGCCACGGTGGTCAAGGTCGAAGGCTCGGCTTACCGGCGCCCCGGCGCGCGGATGATTATTGCGCCGATGGGCGAAGCCACCGGCACCGTCAGCGGCGGATGCCTGGAAAGCGACGTCAGCAAGAAGGCCTGGTGGCTGACCGCCAACGGCAAGCCGTCCATGCGCACGTACAGCACCGGCGAGGATGACGACGAGCTCGAAGATGCCGAACTCAGCTTCGGCCTGGGCTGCAACGGCACGGTGCACATCCTCTTCGAACGGATAGATCCGCAGGCGGCGAGCCTGGTGGTCGACGTGCTGCGTGAGGTCAAGGCGAGCGGCACTGGCGCTGCGCTGGCGACAGTGATCGGTACGCAAAGCGAACGCCACACGGCACTGGGCGAGCGGGTGGCCATCCGTGCATCCGGGCAGGTCCAGAGTGAAATGCGCGAACGCTGGCTGGCGACGGCCGTGGCCGAGGACCTGAAAACGGTGCTCGACGCCCGCCGTTCAGCCACACGTACTTACGACAGCGCCGACGGCGCCGTCGAAGTGCTCCTCGAATACATCGCTGCGCCCCGCCGGCTGGTGGTCTTCGGTGCCGGGCACGACGCGATGCCGCTGGTCAGCATGGCGCGGCTGCAGGGCTGGCACATCACGGTGATCGATGCGCGCTCGCACTTCGCCCGGCCCCAGCGTTTCCCGGACGCCGACCAGGTGCTGTCCGCGCCGCTGCAGCCGATGCCTGAATTGCACGCAATGGTCGCCGATGCCGCCGTGGTGGTGATGACCCACAGCCTGACCCAGGACCGTCACTGGCTGGGGCAGGTCCTTGAATCGACGCCGCGCTATATCGGCCAGCTCGGGCCGCGCAGCCGCACCGAGCGTTTGCTCGACGAACTGCCGGATCAGCTCCGCGACGCCGCGGCTAAAGCCAGCCTCCATTACCCGGTTGGCCTTGATCTGGGCGACGACGCGCCGCACAGCGTGGCGTTGTCGATTCTTTCGGAGATCAATGCGGTGTTCAACGGCCGCAGCGGCGGGATGCTCAAACACAGGCAAGCGAGCATTCACGCAGTGGATGTCACACTGGAGCAGGCGCGCGAACTGAGAATGATCAGCTAGCTTTGACGGGGGCAGCGCTGATAGAGCCCGCCCCATCGCGCTTCAGTGGTATTGCATGGCATTCATCAGGTTCGCTCAATGAACGACAAGTACAGACCCCACGACTGGGCCCCCCACGAGCGACCGACGTTGCCGGGGTCGCCGTCGACGCCCTTGCACGCGACGCCGAAACGCTGGGCCTATGCCATCGTTGGCGTCATCGTGGCGCTGACCGGCGGGCTCGGCAATGCGCTGGTGGTCGCCAACCTCCAGTACCTGCAGGGCTCGCTCGGCGCTACCCAGGCCGAAATCGCCTGGCTGCCCGCCGCGTATGTCATGACCAACGTGTCGATGAACCTGCTGCTGGTGAAGTTTCGCCAGCAGTTTGGTTTGCGGGCGTTCACTGAAGTGTTCCTGGTGCTGTACGCCCTGGTCACCTTTGCTCACCTGTTCGTCAACGACATCGAATCGGCGGTTGCCGTTCGAGCGGCCCATGGCATGGTCGGCGCGGCGCTGAGTTCGCTGGGCCTGTATTACATGATCCAGGCCTTCCCGCAGAAGTGGCGGATAAAAGCGCTGGTGCTGGGCCTCGGCACGGCGCAGCTGGCAACGCCGCTGGCGCGACTGGTCTCCGAAGACCTGCTGCAGATTGCCGAGTGGCGCGGGCTTTACCTGTTCGAACTGGGCATGTGCCTGCTGTCCCTGGGCTGCGTGCTGATTCTCAAACTGCCACCCGGTGATCGCTTCAAAGCCTTCGAAAAACTCGACTTCCTGACCTTCGCCTTGCTGGCATCAGGCTTTGCGGCATTGTGCGCGGCGTTGTCCCTGGGGCGGATCGAATGGTGGCTTGAAGAGCCGTGGATCGGCATCGCCCTGGCGTCGTCCATCGTGCTGATCCTCGCCGGACTGTGCATCGAGCACAACCGCACCCGCCCGCTGTTGATTACCCGCTGGCTGGGCAGTGGCCGGATGATCCGCTTCGCCTTCGGCGTGCTGCTGACGCGCATCGTGCTGTCGGAGCAATCCACCGGCGCGGTCGGTTTTCTTCAGGGCCTGAATCAGGGCACCGAGCAGTTGCACACGCTGTACCTGTTCATGCTGCTGGGCAGCGTTGCGGGCCTTGCGGTCAGCGCGCTGACGATCAATCCCCAGCACCTGTTCAAGCCGCTGATTATTTCCCTGGCGTTGATGGCGATCGGCTCGAGCATGGACAGCTTCTCGACCAGCCTCACCCGCGAGCCGCAGATGTATTTCAGCCAGTTTTTGCTGGCGTTCGGCGGCACCTTCTTTCTGGGGCCGACCCTGGTGATGGGCATCAGCGGGGTGATCAGCAACCCGCGCAACATGGTCAGTTTTTCGGTGATGTTCGGGATTACCCAGAACGTCGGCAGCTTGATCGGCTCGGCGTTGCTGGGCACCTTTCAGGTGTGGCGCGAGAAATTTCACTCGGCGCATATCGTCGAGCACGTCACGCTGATCGATGCCCAGGTGCAGTCGCGCCTGCAAAGCGCGAGCGGCGCGTATATTTCCGCCATCGCCGACCCGGCCGCGCGCACCAGCCTGGGCATTCGCTCGCTGGCGACCGCCGCCACCCGCGAAGCCAATACCCTGGCGTACAACGATGTGTTCATGCTGATCGCTGTCATCGCGGTGCTGACCATGATCTGGATCACCAGCCGCGCCACCTGGCTGTGGATCACCACCGAGCCGGTCGCTCCCTTTACTCCGGCGACCCCTGCGGCATCTCCTCTCACACCTTCTGGCGCTCAACCTTCATGACAGAACCCGGTAAACCTTCTGGCAACGCTTCCAACAGTTCTACGGGCGGCTCGGCTCCGTCTCAGGCAACCTCCGCAGCACCTGCACCGGCGGTCATGCCGGCCACCACGCAACCGCGTTCGGCGCGCATACGCCTGGTGTCGTCGATTCTGTTCGGCGGCATTGCCCTGGCGGGTGTGCTGGTGGTGCTCTACGCCTGGCAGTTGCCGCCGTTCAGCAGCCCGATTGAAAGCACCGAGAACGCGCTGATTCGCGGGCAGACCACGCTTATCGGCCCGCAGCTGAGTGGCTACGTCTACGAAGTGCCGGTGCAGGATTTCCAGTGGGTGAAGAAGGGCGACCTGCTGGTGCGCATCGACGACCGGATTTACCAGCAGCATCTCGATCAGGGCATTGCGCAGTTGGGCGTCCAGAAGGCCGCACTGGCCAATAATCTGCAGCAACGGCGCAGCGCCGAGGCCACCATCGCCCAGCGTCAGGCGGCCGTTGCGAATGCCCAGGCGCAGAGTGAAAAAGCCGCTGCCGACCTTCGCCGCGGTCAGGCACTGGTGACCGATGGTTCGGTGTCCAAGAGCGAATTCGACGTGACCCGCGCCGCGGATGCGCAGGCGAAAGCGGCACTGGCCGAAGCCAAGGCAGCGCTGGAGATTTCCCGTCAGGACCTGCAGACGGTGATCGTCAATCGCGGCTCGCTGGAGGCCTCGGTGAAGAACGCCGAGGCCGCCATCGAGCTGGCGCGGATTGATCTGACCAACACGCGCATTACCGCGCCTCGGGACGGTCAGCTGGGGCAGATCGGGGTGCGCCTGGGGGCGTACGTCAATTCCGGCGCGCAGTTGATGGCCCTGGTGCCGCGTCCGCGCTGGATCATCGCCAACATGAAAGAGACCCAGATGGCCAACGTGCGCCTGGGCCAGCCGGTGAGCTTCACCGTCGATGCCCTGGAAAACCTGAAGATGCGCGGTCGGGTGCAGCGCATCTCACCGGCGGCGGGGTCCGAGTTCAGCCTGCTGCCGGCGGACAACGCCACCGGCAACTTCGTCAAGATCGCCCAGCGCATCCCGGTGCGCATCACCATCGACGACGACCAGCACGACGTGGACCGGCTGCGCCCCGGGATGTCGGTGGTGGTCGGCATCGACACCAGCCAGGACGGCGCCGTACCGCCGGATCCGGTGGATGGGCGGGTGGATTCAGTCGATCCTCGCTGATCCGCAGCAGGCTGACGCAAGCGGCGCCGCCGAATGAACGGTCCGGCCTACACCATGCGCTTGACGGTGTTGTCCTTGCGCACGAAGTGGTGCCAGATCGCCGCAATCACGTGCAGGCCGATGACGTAGTAGAAAATCGTGCCCAGCAAGACGTGGTAATGCTCCAGCGTTTCGGCGGTGTCCTTGGACAGGTCGAACGGCGCGGGAATGCTCAGGGATGTCAAGGGGATCGGCAGTGCGCCGCGCTCCAGCAGCACCGTGAACAGACCCAGCAGCGGTTGCGCGAACAGGAACGCATACAGCGCGTAATGGGACAGCGTGGCGGCCAGACGCAATACGCCTTCCAGGGGCGGAGTAATCCCCGGCGGCGTGTGGCGGTGACGCTCGGCGATGCGGAAAAACGCCATGACCAGCACCACGATGCCGACCCAGAAATGCGTTTGCACAACGAAAGTCCGCGCGTCACTGCCACGGGCCAGCTGGGTGCGGCTCAGGATCAGCGCATACGCCAGCACAATCAGGATCGCCATCACCCAGTGAAACCAGCGGGCTTTGTAGCTGTAGCGTTCGGTAGCGGAAGGTTTGCTCACGGTCAGGTCTCTTGGTCTGTTTTTTTTGAGTGGCGCAGTGCGGTGACCGCCCCTGCGCTTTCTTAACCCAATGGCTGACGGTCGTCGAGGAGAACGTGCAAGGCGCACTGCAAGAAAGCCGTCGCTTGTTCCTCGGAGAAACGTGTTGACGACACATACGCTTACATCTTGGCCACTCATTAATATAAGTAGTATGACTAATTAATTCAGCGATCCCTGGGTGTAACTTTTATTGTGAATCATGACGCATCAATACAATTTTGCACTGGATCTTGTATTGAACATTAATTTTCATTCGTTTGAGTTACTTCGAAAAAGGGAAGAAATTCTGATAGAGATTCATCTTCATATCAGCAATAACAAAGAGTGTTTCTTATTCTAATTTGGCATTAAAATCCCGGCGAATTACGTTTGACAGGTTATGGGAATGGATCCATCGTAATGTGTCGAAGGCTCAGATCCTTGACTATCAGCTTGAATAAGCTGGCATTTTGCCCGTATGCAGCCGGGGCCTTGATCTTCGTGACTTAATCGAAAAGGGAAGGACACCCTCATGGATGTTTCCGGCTTCGTTCAGCTTTTAAAAACATATAATTCCGATTCGGAAGTATGGTTCGATTCTTCACCCCTTATATATAAGCAGTGCCAAAGGCGGTTATTACAGACCTACCCGGATATGCAGTCGTCGGTTATTGCGCTGTTGCCTGAAGCACTGGGTTCATCGGCCGCGGGTGTCAGCGGAGCCACTACAAATCCTGCGTTGATGGGGCAGGCGTTGGTGACCCATTCAGCCCACTACCGATCATTCCTCCACACCTTGCCGGCGTCCATGCCTGCGGACATTCGCCTGCGATCGCTTTATGACCAACTGATCATCGACAGCGCGCAGCTGTTACTACCGCTGTTCCTGCAATCCTGGCATCGAACGGGCTGGCTGTCCGCGCAGATCGAGGGCGGGCACTGGATGAATCAGGACGCGCTGGTGGCCCGCGGGCTCGAACTGGCGGCGCTGGCGCCGAACATCATGATCAAGATCCCGGGCAGCGCCCAGGGCTATCGCGCCATCGAGCAACTGGTCGCCCGGGGCTGCTCGATCAATAACACCTTCTGTTTTAGCGTCTCTCAGCTGGATGCCTGCCTCAAGGCCATTCACGCCGGGCGTCAGCGGGCGCTTGCCAACGGTGTGAACACGGAGCGGGCGCGTTACGTGGTGAGCTTCATGATCGGCCGGCTGGGTGCGGAACCGGAATTCGAGCGGCAGGCGCGGGGCCGTCGCCTCCACCTTGGCCAGACGGATAAGCGCTGGGCCGAACTTGCGGTGTACCAGGCGATGCAGGCGCTGATGCGACGGTGCGAGACACCGGCGCAACTGTTGCTGTGCAGTATCAAGGTCGACACCGATGCGCGTGGGCGTGAACATTGCTGGCACCTGCAGCGCACCGGCGCCGACACCACGCTGTACACGTTGACGCCTGAACTCATCGAATTCCTCGTACGCCGTCAGCAGGCCGGGCGCAGCATCGCACCGGCGACGGAATGGGTGCAGATTCCCGGCAAAGTGCTGGACCGCCTTCTGGCCATTCCGTATTTCAACCAGGCGTACTTTGAGGGCGGCCTGACCTCGGACGAATACGCCCGTTATCCGGCGTTCCTGACTGCGGGCAATGACGCACGCCTGGGCGTGCAGCGTCTGCAGTGCTTCATCGCCGACACGCTTGATCCGCCCGTTTCCACGCCGCCCGTCGCGCGTCACAAAACGACCATGGAGGGCCGCGCATGAACCGCATGATCGGCCTCTGGGCCCATCCCCGCTCGCGGTCGACGATCCTCGAAAGGGTGTTCATCGAGCGCGGTGACTTCGAGGTTTTTCACGAGCCGTTTTCGCACATGGCCTTCGACGAACAGTCCGCCATTCCCCATGGGGACCTCAACTGCGGCATGCCCCGTGACTATGAAGCGATCAAGGCCCTGTTGCGCGACGCCCGCCAGCGCGCTCACGTTTTCCATAAGGATATGGCCTACCACTGCCTCACGCCGCTGAAGGCCGACGCCGAGTTTCTCGCAGAGCAACAGAACGTCTTCATCGTTCGCGACCCGGCCCGGGCGATTGTTTCCCACCACGCCATCTTCCCGCAGATGCCGGCGCACGCCATCGGCCATCAAGCGCTGTACGAAGTCTTCTGCGAGGTCAGGCGGCTGACCGGCAAAACCCCTTGTGTGGTCAACGCCGAGAACCTGGCCAGCCATCCGGAAACCACCCTGCGCAGGCTTTGTGACCACCTGCAGCTGGATTTCCTGCCCGAAGCATTGAGCTGGAATGCGAGGTGCCCCGAGCAATGGAAAGCCTGGCGCAGCTGGCACAAGGACGCCGAGAACAGCACCACGATCATGCCGGATAGCGCCGATTTCGACCCGCGACCGCTGCACGATAATCCCCATCTGATGGCGTATGACCAGCTGCATCGACCTTTCTACGAACGCATGAATCAGTTCACCGAGCAGGGACAGCCATGAAAAAGATCGTGATCACCGGCGCCGCCAACGGCATTGGCAAGGCCACCACCCTGGCCTGCGTCAAGGCGGGCTACTACGTCATCGCAGCGGACAGCGACAGACTGGGCCTGCAGTCGCTTCAGGCAAGCCTGCCCCTGCACCGACTGGAAACCCACCTGGCTGACTTCTCCCAGGCGCACGTCTATCAGTCGTTTATCGGCAACCTGTACGACCTTCACAAACACCGGGCGCTGTATGCCCTGGTCAACAACGCGGGGATCTATCACGGCAAAGGTGTGTACGACTACACCGACGCGGAAGTGGATGAGATCTGGGCCGTCAACCTCAAATCCCTGGGGTATCTGTCCAAGGACTTCGCACGGCGGGAGTCGGCGGCCGACTACTCGCGCAGCATCGTCAACATCACGTCGGTGGCAGGGGAGGTCGGCAGCATGGATGCGTGGTACGGCGTGACCAAGGCTGGCGTGATCGGCCTTACCAAGGCGAACGCCTGGAATTTCGGCCCCCGGATCAGGGTAAACGCTGTGTCCCCGGGGCTGATTCGCGACACCTCGATCCATGACCGTATTCCCGAGCACCGACGCCGTGAGTACGAGCGCCAGGAAATCCTCAAGGAGCCCATTCAGCCGGACGGCGTGGCCGACGTCATTCTGTTTCTGCTGTCGGAACAGAGCCGTCACCTGACCGGAAAAGTCATCGCAGTGGATAACGGCGCCTACCCGCGCTAGCGATCGAAAACACCGTCGTCCCTCACGTATTTCAGGGAGAACACCATGCATCGCAAAAAACTGCTCATCGTTGGCGGCGGCAACCTGTGCCTGCAAGTCCTGCAGATCCTGGGCCCGCGCAACCCGTTCGAATTCCACGTCGCCAGTCGAGACCTCGGAAAGGCCACGCGGATGTGCAACCTGATCCGACTGGCCGCGCTTCAACAGAACGTCAACATTCAGATTGAAAGCCATCAGATGGACCTGCGCGAAGCCTGCATCAGCCGCAACGCCGAAACGCTGCTCAAGATTCGCCCGGACATCATCCTCAACTGTGCCTCGCTGCAATCCTGGCGGGTGATCACGCAGTTGCCGGCCGAGCGTTTTGCTGCCCTTGATCAGGCGCAGCTCGGGCCCTGGCTGCCGATGCACCTGGCGCCGGCCTACGCACTGATGCGAGCCGTCAAACAGTCCTGCCCGAAAAGTCTGGTGGTCAACGCGGCGTTCCCGGATGCGGTCAACCCGATCCTCTACAAGGTCGGCATGGCGCCCGACGTCGGCATCGGCAACATCGCCAACCTGATCCCGGCCACCCGCAGCGCCATTGCGCATTTGTCCGGCTGCCTGCCAACTCAGGTCTGCGCCAAGCTGGTCGGGCATCACTATTTCAGCCATTGCGTGCCTCGCCATGGCCTGCCGCCGCAACGCATGGAGCCTATCTTCAACCTGACGTACTGGATCGACGGTGAAGAGCGCACCGGCGAGCACGCGCCCGAGGCTATTTTCGATTGCGTCGCCCGTCAATTCAGCCGGCTGGGCGGCGTCGACGGCCAGTACCTCACCGCCATGTCGGCGGTGACGGTGCTGGAAAACCTGCATGCCGAGCATGAGGTGCGGGTGCATGGGCCCGGGCCTCAGGGGTTGCCCGGCGGTTATCCGGTCAAGGTTGGCATGGGCAAAGTCCTGCTCGACCTGCCATACGGCGTGACCCGGGAAGAGGCGATCAGGGTGAATGAGGCGGGGCAGCGGCTCGACGGCATCACGCTGATTCGTGCCGACGGCTCGGCGGTGTTTGGCGAGGTGCAGAGGCAGATCATGCAGCGCGAGCTCAACTTCGCCATGGCCGAGATGCGCGTGTGTGACGCTGCGGCGTGGGCGGAAGAGCTGGGCAGCAAATACCTGGCGTACGCAGAAGGCACTCCCCACACCAACAGCCACCACACAGGAGTCGCCGCCCATGGCGCCGGTCATCGCGCTTCTGCCTGCTGACCGATCGGCAATCGCCGATCACGACTACACCCGCCAGTACGTGGCGGACTTCGTCGAGCGCTGGGACGAACTCATCGACTGGGAAAAGCGCGCAGCCGGCGAGGGTTCTTTTTTCTTCGACCTGCTGCGCCAGGCCGGCGCCTGGCGTGTGCTGGATGCCGCCACCGGCAGCGGCTTTCATGGGGCGCAGTTGCACAAGGCCGGCTTTGACGTCACCGCGTGTGACGGCAGCGCGACCATGGTGGATCGCGCCCGGCGCAACTTCGATCGGCTGGGCGTCGATGTGCCGGTCCACCGTTGCGAGTGGCAAGCGCTGGACGCTCGCGTACTGGGCAGGTTCGACGCGGTGCTGTGCCTCGGCAGTTCGCTTTGCCATCTGTTCGACCGCGACGCGCGTATCGCGGTGTTGAAGCGGTTTCGGCAGATGCTCAAACCCGGCGGAATGCTGCTGATCGATCAGCGCAATTTCGAAGCGATTCTCGCCGGGCGCTTCACCTCTTCGGGGCGCTATTACTACTGCGGCAATTCCGCCAGCATCACCCTCGGCGAACTCGACGAGTCGGTGTGCGAGTTCGTGTATCGCTTTGCCGATGGTGCACAGTATCGGCTGCGGGTGTGCCCGATTCGTCCGCGACACCTGCAGGAAGAGTTGCGAGAGGCCGGGTTCCGTACCGTGTCTGCCTACGGCGATTTCAAGCCGATCTACGACGTCATGGACGTGGATTTCGTCATTCACAAAGCCCACATCTGATGCTGATCCACGCAGGAGTTTGGTCATGAGCACGCGCCATCCTGGGCTGACGCAGCACCACAACCTGGTGCCGTACCCGTTCAGCGAGATCACTCCGGCCCCGTCCGCCGTCCGACCGAGGGTCATCTGGTTGACCGGGCTCTCGGCGGCGGGGAAGTCCACCATCGTCGACAGCCTGAACCCGGTGCTGCAGGCGCGCGGGTTAACCACCTGCATTCTGGACGGGGATTCGGTGCGCAACGGCTTGTGCCGCGATCTGAGTTTTTCTGCGGAGGACCGAGAGGAGAATGTGCGGCGGGTGGCGGAAGTGGCCGCGTTGATGGTTGATGCGGGGCTGACGGTGATGGTCGCGCTGATCTCGCCGACCCGCTCGGCCCGGAAGCTGGCCCGCTCGATCATTGGCAGTGCGCGGTTTGTGGAAGTGTTTGTCGACGTGCCTCTGGCGGTGGCTGAAGCCCGGGACCCAAAGGGGTTGTACCGGCGCGCGCGGGCAGGGGGCATTCCGGGGTTTACCGGGGTGGATTCAGCGTATGAACCGCCGGTGTTTCCGGATCTGCATATTCGCAGTGATGAAGTGGATGTGAGACGGGCGGTGAAGATGATTGATGACTGGTTGTTGGCGCGGGGGTAGGCGCCCCTTGATCAAGGGCGCCGGTGAATGACAATTTCTGGTGAATGTGTTTTGCCGGTTTCAGCGGCGAACGGGCGCCCCTGGACTTACACTACGAACTTATTGACCAACTGATTCAAATTGACGGCCAACTTAGACATTTCGCCACACGCGGTTGCTGTCTGGGCGGCGCCCGCAGAACTCTGAATGGCAAGCTCGCGGATGCTGACCAGATTCCGGTCAACTTCTCGAGCAACGTGGGACTGCTCTTCAGAGGCTGTCGCGATCATCAGGTTACGTTCATTAATTTGACTAATGGCCGTGGATATCTGATCCAGCGAGGTACTGGCCTCCTGGGCCACGCCCAGTGATTCGGTCGCCAGGTCTTTGCTGGTATTCATCGCCTTCACGGCCAGGTCAGAATCGTTCTGGATGGCCGCAATCATCTGCTCGATTTCCTGGGTTGATGCCTGGGTACGATGGGCCAACGCCCTCACTTCGTCAGCCACGACCGCGAACCCACGGCCTTGCTCGCCAGCGCGTGCTGCTTCGATCGCCGCGTTCAACGCCAGCAGATTGGTTTGCTCTGCGATGGCCCTTATCACCTCGACCACTTTAGTGATGCTCTGGGCACGCTCTGACAATCCTTGAATCTGTACGCTAGTGTTTTCAACGTTACCGTTCAGCTTCTGGATGGACATCAGGGTCTGAGCCACACGTGCCAGACCCACCTCGGTATAGCCCTGGGTCCGCTTTGACTCCTCGGAAGCCGACTCCGCGTTACGCGCGACCTCATCAACGGCTGCGCTCATTTCGGTGACCGCTGTGGCCGCCTGATTGACTTCATCGTTCTGGGAAACAAGGCCACGACTTGATTCCTCCGTCACAACCGTCATCTCTTCAGACGCAGACGCCAGTTGGGTGGAGGAGTCGGATATCTGCAAGATGGTGGCGCGAAGGTTTGTCTGCATCTGAGAGAGCGCCTTCAACAGGCGCCCGGCTTCATCAGTGCCGCTGACCAGCACTTCCCTGGACAGGTCACTGGCGGCGATACGCTCGGCGACAGACAGCGCATCATTGATCGGGTTGGTAATGCTTTTCGTCAGCAGTAATGCCAAGCCAATCGTGAGGATGACGACAGCTGTAATCAGGCCGACAACCAGCCGCAGGCCGTTGTCATAGAAGGCGGTTGCGTTGTTTCCGGCTTGCTCGGCGCCTTCGTCGTTAAAGGTGGTCAAGTCTTTGATCTGGGTTTCCATCGTATTCGTCAGCGGGCGGATGCCGTTACTTACGAGGTTGACGGCTCCCGCTATATCGCCTTTTCTCATTAACGGCGCAAGAATATCCAGTTGTTTGGCGTAAGCATCGGCGCTGTTTTTTACCCGGGTATAAAATGAACGCTCTTTATCACTGGCGATGAGCGGCTCATAACCTGCTACCGCGTCGGTGAACGCCTTGCGATAGCCCGCGAAACTTTCAATATTCTTTTCAATGGACTGCGGGTCTGCGAGGCCTCGCTGTGTTTCGAGTCTGATGCGAAGGGCGGCGTTGTTCATCAACGCCGTTTGTCGAATGCTGGCCATCCAGTTGAGTTCGACATCTTTTTCAGAGTCCCTCAGTTTGCCCATTTGCAGGATTGCAAATACGCCCATCACACACACCAAAAAGATAATCGAGGCGAAAAACAGGGCCGCTCGTGGAGCGAGGTTGAGATCTCTAAGGCGCATGCGAAATTCCTGTTTTCCGTTAATGGCTTATATGTTCAATAACGCTATCGACTCAGGCTTGGAAACTTTAAGCATCTAGTCGGGAAGCGATGACGCTGGCAGGGAAGTCATTGAGGTCATCGAGTGGCGGTTGACCCTCGACTCTATTGCGGCCTTTGGTTTTGGCGCGATACAGCAGTCGGTCTGCCTCTTCCAGGGCGGCTTTGTAGCCATCCTTTCCGGGCGCGTTGACCGCCACCACACCTGAACTGATGGTCACATTGCCCAAGGGGCTGGTGGCGTGCGCTATGCGCGCATTTTCTATGGCCAATCTGACCTTGTCGGCGATGATCAGTGCCCCCTCTAAATGTGTATCAGGCAGCAGGATCACAAACTCTTCGCCGCCATACCGTGCCGCCAGGTCGCCGGGCCGGTTGATACAGGCCCCGATAATGCCCGCGACCTCGCTCAGGCAGTCGTCGCCCTGTAGATGGCCGTAGCGGTCGTTAAATTGCTTGAACCAGTCTATATCCAACAAAATAATGGAAATAAATGAGTTATTTCGAACAGCACGGCCCCATTCACGGTGCAAGGTCGCGTCGAGACAACGGCGATTGGGCAGATGGGTCAGGCTGTCGGTCTGGGCAATGACCTCCAGCTCGGTTCTGGCGGTGTTCAGGTCATTTTCCGCCGTGATGAGGTGCTGAATTTGCCTGTACAACAGCAAACCCAGCAAAACCAGAGCGAACGTGATCAACGCGATCGAAGCCATTGACCGGTACGCATAGTCCCACCACGGCGCGAATACATGCTCGCATGACACGCCTGCGGCAGCGACGATGGGTAACCCGGCCACACGCCGGTAGGCGTAGATCCTTTCTACTCCATCCACGACGGACTTGATCACGGCGTTACCGCTGTCGCTGTAAGGCAGGTACAGGGTGAAAAGATCACCTTTGGCCACGTTAGTCGTCATCAGTGCGGTCAGCGTCGGTCGCCGTGCCAGCAGGTCGCCGTTGTTTAGCGCAAGAAAAATAACGCCCTTGTCGTCCACGTCCATACGCTTGAAAAATGACTGGAAATAGGCAACAGGCACCGTTGCTAACGCGACACCTGCAAACGTTCCGTCGGCGGCATTGATGCGGCGGCTGACAGGGATGACCATGTCGCTCGTGCTGCGACTCTCGACAATTGAGCCGATGTGGATGGACGCATCGGGATTGTCGCGATGATAGAGGAAGTAGGCGCGGTCGCTGTTGGTGTTCAGCGGTGTGCCCTGGACCAATGAATTGGCGACCCAGTTACCCTTGGCGTCGTAAATGAACAGCCCCTGAATGCCATCCACGTTCATCACCGCCTGGGTCATCAGCTTTTCGAGTCGAACTTTCTGATCGCCCTCAACGCCGTCGTGCTCCACGCGCTCCGCCAAATCGCGAAGCGTGTTATCTGCCTGCCGTATGGTGTCCTGCGCTTGCTGTTCGGCCGCAAGCACGATATTCGAAACCGAAATTTTGGCCGTGGCGATGCGTTCATTGCGCGACTGTTTCATTTGCCAGGCGGTAGCCAAGATCAATGAAAGGCACACCAAAGCAATGAAACCAATCAGTGCTTTGGTCAGCACGGATGGGGCAAGCCTGGTGGATGTCAGGTACAGCGGCTTCATGGGCGCGTCATCAAATTGGCTAGTGCACGCTTTATGCAGCTATCGTACCGTTGCGGGCAGCTGCGGCGAAATGGGTAGCAAGGTGCTCGCCAACGCCCGCAATTGTTGCTTCTCCTCGTTCATCGTCAATGCGCTTTCCGCTCGTCTCAATAGGACATCCGCGTGCCTTGCGCACACGGCCCTGAACAAACCGGGATTGACCTGAGCAAGGCTGATCAAGGCTTTCAGAAAGCGCAGATCCACTTCGATGAGGGCGGCGCCGTCTCGGGCGATCGGCGCAAAGAAATCGTCGAATAAGTCGTCGACATTCAAACCATGCAGAAACACCTGATCGCAGCTGTTTGCATGCTTCGTGTCTAAGAATTCAGGCATACCCCAGGCCGTCAGGCTGCGAACGCCCCGCCCGATGACATCAATGGCCGTGCCGGGGTCATTGACGGCGGGTGATAAGGCGCGGGAGGCGATCTCCGACAGCACTGAAAGTCCAAAGCGGGGATCGTGCTCGAAGGTTCGTCGCACGCCTATGGTCAGTGCGGCGCGTGTTTTCTCGGAAAGAGCGTCGCACGCCTCGGAAGAAACGCTGTTCAGCCGCACCAGATACGCCAGGGGCATTCCCAGGTGTACAAAGCTGCCAGGAAGCACGTCTAGAAAGACTTGCATCCCCTCGGCCTTGGCCGTCTCACTCAGTGCGTTGACATCAATGTGTTGCACGTACCCCGTCGATACGCTGGCAACGGCTTGTGCTCCGTGAGGTAAAATCCATCCCTGCGGGAAGGCCCTGCCACCCAGGCAGGGCCATTGAACTCTATGATTGATCGCATCGATTGTCGCTTTCTCGACGCGGTCAATCGTTTCGCCCACGCGTCCCAGCCTGGACAGGTGATCAATCCAGCGCAGAAGGGTGTAAACGATGAGGATGACGACCAGGATGGTCACCGCGAACAGCAGGACCCTTCCTTGAGCACCGTACGCTCCGGTGCTCAAAGCAATGATGCCCACCAGGCTGAACAAGAAGGAACCGATGAATGTTGCAAGCGCGTTCTGTGTTGTCGTGTCCTCCATGACCAGTGTCGTTGCACGTGGGGTGACGCCAGTGCTCGCAGCGCCGTACGCCGTCACCATCGTGCTTAACGAAAAGGTGGTTACGGCAAGCATGCTAGAGGCAATGATGCTCAGGATTTTGTCGACGGCATCGGCGCCTACGCGGGCGGACAGCGAAAACGGAATTGAGTCCTTGACCAGAATTGATATCAGGGCAGTGGCAACGCCCAGCAGCGAAAACAGAGTGGCTCTCAGCCAAAGCTTTTTAGTCAGTTGCGTCAGCATCCATCGCCATCGAGCAATCATAGTCACACCTTTTTTGGACAACGGCGGGGAGTGACGCGGGCTCGATCCCCGATAATCTCGGTAAATGGAGTTTATCCGGCTACGCAAGGTTCAGTGCGATTAGGATCTAGAATAAGGCCAGCCATTGCATCCACGCGCCTGGCTTCCTATGATCGCGCAGGGTGCGCCATTGCATAAAGCGATGCGCAGGTTAAAAGCACACGCTGGTCGGGCCGCCAGTGGAGCTTGACTGTGGCCAGTAAAAGATCAGCACCGCCCGCTATTCCTCGTCCTCAGGTTCTAACTGAGCGTGCGCTTGCAGCGCTGGAACGTTTCTCCCATATCGAGGCTGTAAGCGGCATTGCACTGCTGTTGGCGGCGATCGTCGCGCTGATCTGGGCAAACAGTCCGATAGCGGCGTCGTACGAGCACTTCTGGAACGCCGAACTGACCTTGGGTCTGGGGCCGTTCAGCGTTTCACGCTCACTGCATTTCATGGTCAACGACGGGCTGATGACAGTGTTCTTCCTTGTGGTGGGCGCTGAAATCCGTCAAGAAATAAACGATGGTGCGCTGTCGAGCTTCAAGCTCGCTACGCTCCCATTGGGCGCTGCGCTCGGTGGGGTAATGGTGCCGGCCTTCATCTACACCCTACTCAATGTCGGTACTCCAGCCGCCAATGGCTGGGCCGTACCGACGGCGACCGACATCGCCTTTGCCGTCGGAGTCCTTGCTTTACTGGGTAAAGCAATCCCCGGCTCAGTCAGGATCCTGCTGCTGGCCCTGGCCATCATTGATGACATTGTCGCCATCCTGATCATTGCGATTTTCTACACCGCGAGTCTGGATTGCCTGGGGCTGGTCATCGCAGCTGGCGGGTTGTTGCTCGTGCTGATATTTCAACGCATGGGCATCGGGAAAGCCTACGCCTATGTCCTTCCGGGAGTGATCGTGTGGTTTGGACTGCTGAAGACCGGCGTTCATCCAACCCTTGCTGGCGTTGTCCTGGGGCTGATGACACCGGTCCACTCAAAGCCTCTGCGCGAGCGGCCGCTGGATACGATTGGGCGTACTTTCCATGAACTGATGGAGCGTTTGTCACAGACTCAGCAGGACCCAAAGGCCGCAGCCAGGCCGTTGAAACAACTGCGTCATGCTGAGCGGGAGGTGTTATCCCCGGTCCAGCGCGTTCAGATAGGGTTGCACCCATGGGTCGCTTACGGCGTCATGCCGCTTTTCGCGCTGGCGAATGCCGGGGTCAGTCTGAAGGGTGTCAACCTGGAGGATGCGGTGGCGCATGGCGTGTTTGTCGGGGTATCGAGCGCTTTGATAGTGGGTAAACCGTTGGGCGTCATCATGGCCAGCTTCGCGTTGGTCAAACTAAGGGTCTGCGAACTGCCGGAAGGCGTCACGTGGGCGGGCGTTGGGTTGGTAGGACTTCTCGCAGGCATCGGCTTTACCATGTCGATTTTCATTTCAGGACTGGCGTTCAGCGATCCTGGCTTGTTGGCGGCGTCCAAGCTTGGGGTGCTCGCCGCTTCCACAGTGGCGGCGATGCTGGGTTTGGCGTGGGGCAGGGCCAGGTTTCGTTCAGCTGCCGTGCCCCAGGCCTCAGATAGTTGATTGCTCGTCTTGTGAAGAACTCTCCAGGCACTGGGCAGCGCTGGACTGACTGCCCTTGCCCGATGCGTCGGCATACCCAAGAGAAGACCTGAATGCAAGCGCAGGCCCCGTGGCTATTTGAACCGAGCAGAGGAGTCCAAGTCATGCCGTTGAGCGCGCAGTTACTTCTGCTTTATGTGCGCCAACGCCTTGTTGGCCGCTTTGGCCTGCTGATGCTCATGGTGACATGACGAGGTGAAGTCTGCCTCCGTCTCTGCCTTCAGCTTGTCGAATGCCGCTTCGCATTCGTGATGATCATCCTTGGCCAATGCAGGTCCGGTGACGATAAGTGTGATAAGCAGCGATAAAGAAAGAAAACGCATCGACAATTCCTTTCAAATCACAGCCTTTGATGAGCGGAAATCAGCGCACTCAGAGATGTTTTTTGACTTCTTTATCCACATGCTTATCCGCTTTATGACGTTCCTCGTCGTCATGTTTAACGCCTTTATCCACTTCGCTGGCGTCGTGCTTGACGCCTTTGTCGGCTTCCTTGGCATCGTGTTCTACGCCCTTGTCCAACTCCCGATTGTCGTGACGGATACCTTTTGCCACGTCGTCTTCGGCGAGGGCCAAAGGAACAACGGACGCAGTCATCAGTGCAGTGATGAGTGCAGACGAAACGAGCTTGTGCATGGTAATACTCCTGAGCGAACGTCGAGGTCCTCATGACCCCATCGCTTTTCAGCGTAGACAAAGTTCCGCAACATGGAAGTCGTTTGGCAATGTCACGCCCACGCGCACAAGGGGGAACACGTGCTGGTGACCGGAATCCTCTGGGCAGCGTTTTTCATCATTAACTTCAACGTGGTGATGATGATCCCGCTGCTGCCTTTTATTCAGCGTGATCTGCACCTTTCTTCCAGTGAGTCAGGGTGGATATTGGCCGCTTTTCCGGTCGTGGCGCTGATCAGCAATCTCGCCCTTGGTCCGCTGATTGATCGCTTTGGCAGAAAGCTGTTTATCACGGTGGGAGGGGCTGCTTGCTGCTGCACGCTGCTGATCACCGCCGCATCCCATAGCGCTTCGATGATCGTGCTGAGTCGGGCGGCGACAGGGCTGTTCATGCCGATGATTGGCGCGTCGATTTTCGCCGCCCTGGCGGACTATGTCCCCGAGCCCAAACGCACCAGGGCAGCCGGGTATGTCACCACCGCCGCGCCCATTGCCTTTTTGTGCTCGCTGTCGATGGGCGTTGTCGTCGGAGGGCTGCTGTCGTGGCAAGTCACGGTCATTGGCCTCGCGCTTGTCTGCGCCGCCCTTGCCGGACTGGCGCTTACCTTTCCGACACCGCCTTCAGCTTCGTTGTCTTCTTCCAGAATAAGCCGAGCCATGTACAAGGAGCGCTTGACGTCGCTGTCGGCCAGTCCCGGCACCCGCCCGCTAATGGCGGCGTACTTTTGCTGGTCGATTGGCGTGTACGTTTTTCTGGGGCTGTATCCGAGCTGGCTGGTGCAGCACGGCCTGTCCTCATTCGGCGTCGATACCGTCGGCTCGGTCATCTTTATTGGCGAGGTCGGCGGACTGTTCGGCGCGATGCTTTCCGCCAGGCTTGCCAGTCGGTTCAACAATCCGTTGCGCCTGTGCGCCGTCGCCTCGATGGCGATCGCGGTGGTGATTCAGGTGATCCCATGGGGCGAGGGCTCGCCGTTTACGCAAGGCGCCGCCTACATGGCTTTCGCGTTCGGCCGAGACCTGATGCTGGCGTTGATCCTGGGCGATGCCATGGGGCTGGTTGAAGCGTCGCGCAGGGGAAGTCTTAACTCATCGCTCAACGCGGTCTACCAAACGGGCGGCACGCTGGGGGGATTGTTGAGTGCCTGGCTCTATGGCTTGAGCACCGGGTACTTTGCGAATGTCGTGGGCGCTTCGCTGGCGTTCGTGGCGTCTGCGGTTTTGCTGCACGGTATCTCGGGGGCGAGGATTCGTTCCTGAGGTCGCCACGGGATTGTGTACTGCCATTTGTAGTCGGTGAGCCTGAAGCGGGCGCCTGACGCCCGCCCGCAGTGCTTGCATTGCCCCCACGACTACGAGGCGTTTAAAAAAAGAGCGAAAGCGCGTGGTTGCATTGCTCTGTGCGCGGAACCGATCGGCCCTCCAGCGCCACACAAGGGCAACCCACTCACCACGCGAACCTCACAGCGATCGCCCCGTGACAACATCCAACACGCCTGCACCTGTGCAAGCGGCCAAGAGTGGGCTTGGGGCACTGCCAACCGACCTTTCAGTTTGGAGAAAAAACGTGAAATTACCCGGAATCGGCGCCTCGTCGCCCAAGACGCCTGACATTACCCCCCATGCCTCCAAGCCGGACGCCAAACCGACGCCCGACGCGGGCAAACCGACGAATAGCCCCAATGACTCCGGTAACGGCGGCAGCCGCGCCACCGGTAACTTCAGCAACGTGGCCCAAGGTACCGGGGCTCTGGCCAGCGGCGGCGCGGCCATCTATCGGGCTGACCAAAGCACGCAGAATTCCCAATACGCCGCTCAGTCCCCCACAGGCGCGGTCAACTATGGCGGCCCTGCCGGGAGTGGCGCGCCGGCCGCTTTGCAAAACCAGTCTCTGGCTGAGCAAAGCCCGGGGCTGAGCAACAACGGTGAGGCCTCGAAGCCGTCTTCTCCCTTGATGCAGCTGCTTGATAAGTTAATCGGGGCGCTGTTGCAGCCGTTCGGTGGCGGGGCGAGTGCGCATTCCGCCGGCGATTCTGCCCGCACCCAGACCAAGGACGCCCCTGTGGCGGAGAAAGGCGATGACAAGAACGGACTGGCATCGGCCGCTGGCGAAGTGGGCAAAGCGCTGTGGATGGTCCCCGGCTTGAGTAACGTCATGACGGGGATCGGTGAGTCTGATGGCAGCGCTGGCGGGATGATCAAAGGCGGGGTCGAAGGCGGGGTGCACACCGCCAAAGGCGCGGCCGAAGGCCTGATCGGCGGTGGCGGCAACCCGGCAGCCATGGCGGCTGGCGCCTATGCCGGCGCCTTGTCAGAAACCAAAGCGGCACCCGAAGAGGTGCGCAACGTAGCGGGCATGCTCTAAACGATTCCTGCCGCATGTTTCTTTTGGGGGACATGCCTGGCAGGGCCTGAATCAGGGTACTGAGGATCATCTCCGACAACAGAAACCTTGTAAAAACTGGTCTTTGAGATACGCCACCAGAGCAGTGCCAGCCCTGGGAATTTGTGGCGAGTAAGGTCGAACCAGATTGATCTCGTCCGAGAACGCCCCCTTGAGTTGCCAGTGCTCAAGTAGTTGAACCAGAGAACCTTCCCCCCGACGCTGCCTGAGCGCTGATGTTGTTGCCGAGCGAGAGCGACAGGTGCAGTCAACCTGAGAAGCCCACGCACAGCGCCTGCCGAGTGCCTGACGTCTAAAAAACGTTTGGCGATACGCACGTAGGCGTCGCGCACCTCTGCGACCAGTGCGCTGCCTGCATCGTCCCCATCAATAGCAGTGTCTGTGTGGCGGAAGTCCTCGACCCTGCTTATCCCGTCAAAAAGTACCGCTCCGTGCTCGAAAAGGGCAGAGGCGTAGGGTGGACTAAAGCGAATCCATCTCCGCGCGCGTGATGCTGCACGTTTGATGGCAAATAACAGCCGGATTCAAGCTGCGAAGAAAGCTGTCGATAAGAGTGATGTCGGAATGATATCGACCAGGTTGTTCACGAAAAAAACTAAAAGCCGGAGCGAAGGATGCTCCACTGTCGAAGTGCACACCTATGTTTAGCAAACTCAGTATTACCCAAAAGCTCTATCTCAGTTTCGCCGCGATCGTGGTGATTCTGGGCATTCTTGTCTTCAGTGCCTATCGTGGTTTTGGTCAGGTCGACAGCGCAATTAACAGCAACGTCCACACGTATCGTGTGTTAAATCAGTCCCAGATGGCCCTTGAACAGTTGATCAATATCGAGACCGGCATGCGCGGCTTCGTGATTACTGGCAAGGACAACTTTCTTGAGCCGCAGATTGCCGGTGAAGCGAAGTTTTCCGAGGCGTTGGCAACGCTCAAATCATTGACGATTGATAACGCCGAACAACAGAAACGACTGGCTTCATTGGCGCAGTTACAAACACGCTGGCTGGACGAAGATGTTCATTCGATCATTGCTCAGCGTCGTCAATTGGCACAAAGCGGCAACTCCGATGATTCGGTTGATCAGCGCATCGACAGTGGCGCGGACAAAGCCAAAATGGATGGCATGCGCGGGATCATTTCAGATATGTCGCAGACGGAAGAAGCCCTGCTGGCACGGCGCACTCAAGAGATGAACGACGCCAAGGATCGCGCGATCACGATCCTGATGGCCGGTGGGCTGATTGCCGCCGTTCTGGCAATCATTCTGGCTTACGCCTTGGGCCGCACGGTCCGTGCCCGCCTGCAGGTGGCTATCGACGCGGCAACCGCAGTCGCCGAGGGCAGACTGGACACGGTGATCGATACCAGTACCAGCGATGAACTGCCTAAGGCGTTTGCTCGTATGCAAGCTCGCTTGCGAGAAATGATCCAGCAGATCAATCAAGCTGCCAGCCAGTTGATCGAGTCCGTGCAGAACATCTCAGGGGCGTCGCAGCAGCTTTCCGGCGCGGTGAGCGAACAATCCAACGCAGCATCAGCGATGGCGGCCACGGTTGAAGAGCTGACGGTCAGTATCAATCATGTTTCCAATAACGCGGGGGAGGCCGGTGGACTTGCCAGTCGCTCTGGTCAGCAATCGTTGGATGGATCGGCCGTCATCCAGAACACCCTTACCAGCATGAATGGTATCGCCAAGACCGTGCAGCATGCGTCGACCAAGGTGTCGGAGCTGGGTCAACACTCCGAGCAGATTTCCACCATCGTCAGTGTTATTCAGGGCATCGCAGATCAAACCAATCTGCTTGCCCTCAATGCGGCCATTGAGGCGGCGCGGGCGGGGGAGCAGGGTCGCGGCTTTGCAGTCGTGGCCGACGAGGTGCGGTTGCTGGCGCAGAACACCGGTAAATCCACCAAGGAAATTGCCGGGATGATCGACAAGATCCAGCTCGGCGTCCGCGATACCGTGGAGAGCATGCGCAGCGGCGTGATGGAAGTTAGCCAGGGCGTTGAGATGGCGGAGTCGGCAGGCAAGGCGATTACCGAAATCAGTGAAAGCTCTGGCCAGGTGCTCGTGGTCGTCGAACAGATATCGCTGGCATTGCGTGAGCAAACAGCGGCCAGTCAGGACGTCGCCCGTAACGTCGAGCGATCTGCACAGATGTCCGAGCAGAATAATCTGTCCGTGCAAGACCTTCTGCGCAGCAGCCATGATCTGAATCAGCTGGCGATAGGGCTCAAGCAGGAAGTGGGTCGGTTCCGTCTGTAGGGCTGTCAGAAATGATGTGTTCTTGAAGATGAATGCGGAAGGCTTGCCGGTATGCCGGGCAGAAGAACACTGCCCTGGCGTCCCCCGTGACCTTCCCGGCTGGTCTATTGGCGGGCTAAGCAGTCGCGCGGGATCCGGGCGAGGTTCGGCTGGGTGCACAACCCGATCGTTACCATGCCGGTTCGAGGTGACTTTTTTCACCCTTAAAGACTCACCCTGAACAGGCCGCCCCAGCGAAGACGCTGGGTGCTGCATGAGCGCTAACCCGTGATGGCCTCATATATTTCTCTTTCGATACATAACAGGCTTGCAACTGGGTATGTATTGTCCGACACTCTCGCTATCGGCTTCGACAATATACAGGCGCCATTGCGGTGACTATCGAAGGTGCATTGGATTAAGTATTTCTATATAGCCCGCGTCGCGACAACGGTATATAAGAAAAGGTCCAGATCGGCAGACGGGCGGCATTTATTAATCCCGGCACCCCCGGAAACACTGGGGCAAACGCCCATTAAGTTGCTCAAGAAGTTTCCATTCCCAACGAAATAAAAACCCCTAATCGACTGTTCATGACTTCAGAAGTTTCACACTGAATAATTAAACATTCTTTTTGCCCATCTGTGTTTGCAGTCATCCCTATTAGTGTTAATAATCCCGACTGCTCCGGGAAGCAAGGCAATGCGCCATCTCACAAGAAGTGAATATCAAGTCTGAATTCTGATTAAGTCCCCGGCCCAATAAACTCAATTCTCAGTTCGTTCAAGACGCAATGACGCCTTGAGCAGCGAGTAGGCGCGGAACATCCGTGTGAGGAGGGCATCATCGCTCGTAGTCATTCCGGGATTAAAATCCTGTCGATTTTCGGTACACGTCCGGAAGCCATCAAGATGGCCCCGCTGGTAAAGGCACTGGCTGCAGAGCCGGGTATTCACTCGCAGATCTGCATCACCGGCCAACACCAGAGCATGCTCAAGCAGGTGCTGGAGCTGTTCGATCTGAAAGCCGATTTCACACTGGATGTGATGACGCCGCACCAGACCCTCAATTCGCTGACAGCCGCGTTGTACGGAGCCATTGATCCGGTGTTGGAAATCACCCGGCCGGACCGTGTGCTGGTGCATGGTGACACCACGTCCGCCATGGTCGCGTCGATGTGCGCCTTCCATCGCCGGATCCCTGTGGGGCATGTCGAAGCCGGTCTTCGCACGGGTGACATCTACAGCCCATGGCCTGAAGAGATGAACCGCCGCTGCATCGATCTGAGTGCCGACATGCTGTTCGCCCCGACCGATGAATCGCGCCGCAATCTGCTGGGCGAGCGCTTGCAAGGGCGTTCCTACGTGACCGGTAACACGGTCATCGATGCCCTGCAGTTGACGGCTCAACGCATTGATCAGAACGCTGAACTGCGTACCCGTCTGGATCAGCAATTCTCCTTCCTGCGCAACGACCGCAAAGTGCTGCTGGTGACCGGCCATCGTCGGGAAAACTTCGGTGACGGCTTCCTGGATATTTGCAAAGCCTTGCGTCAACTGGCCCAGCGCAGTGATATCCAGATCGTCTACCCGGTGCACTTGAACCCGAACGTCTTGGGCCCGGTGACCGAGCATTTAGGCGGACTGGCCAATGTGCATCTGATCGAGCCGCTGGATTACCTCGCGTTCGTGCGTCTGATGCAGCGCGCCCACGTGATCCTTACCGATTCCGGCGGCGTGCAGGAAGAGGCGCCAAGCCTGGGCAAACCGGTACTGGTCATGCGCGATGTGACCGAACGGCCTGAAGCAGTTGCGGCGGGCACCGTGCGGCTGGTCGGCACTTCTCCGGACTCGATCATCAGCGGCGTCAACGCGCTGTTTGACGACGACCTGCTGTGGCGCCGCGCGTCCCAGGCGGCCAACCCGTACGGTGACGGCAAGGCCAGTTCGCGCATCGTTGATGCCTTGATGGGCCGCCCGGTCAACGACTTCGTGGTCGGCCAGTTGCACGTGCCCAGATACCTCGAGTATGGGCACAGCGCCCCGGCACGGGACGACAACCGCCCGTCGTCCACGTACCAGTAACAAACGCCCGACCCCTCTATTAGCTTGAGATCTGCCTGAATGAAGTCTTCCGTTGCCACCCAAACGGGCGCACTTAGCGCCCTTGTCTGTGGCGTGAGCCTGCTCGCGCTCATGCCCAACTTTGCCCTGGCGGCGGACAGCCCGCTCACCGAGGCGATCAACCGACTCAATGCCGATACGCTGCAACACCGGGAGATTCGCCTGAGAGATCTGGGCATCGACGCCCCCATCGTGCTCGGCTCCACGGATTCGCGCCGCGAACTGTACCTGCCGGTTCCGGCGGGTGTGCCGTTGTCCGATGCGTCGCTGAACTTCGATGCCAGCTACCTGAATGGGGAGGGCGGTCGCAACACCCTGCTGCTGTCCCTGGATGGCTATCCGGTACGGGCCGAAGGCCTCAGCGAAGCGCAAGGCAATGCCAGCTCCACGCTCGGCGTGGACAAGGCCGCTCGCAACAGCGGTTCGGTACGCCTGGGCGTGGCCTGGTCGTCGATCGTTTCTCGCGTGCTGTGTGAAGACGAACGCGCGATTGGCAACGTGTTGCGCATCGAACCCGACACCCGCCTCAATTACAGCTACGACGCCAACCTGTTGCAGGACGTCGGCGCTGCCTGGACCGCATTGCCGGCCAAGCCGGGCATCATGGTCGCGCCGGGCAGCCTGGCAGTCGGCACGTACGACGCCGCCTGGCGCCTGGGCGTTGCACTGGAACGGATCGGCAAACACGCGCGCATCCTGTCGTTCCCTGCCGTGCAGGACAGCGTTGACCTGAGCGCACTGCGCATTCCGGCCGAACTGCAGAGCATTCCGGCCTTCGCCAGCCTCAACGGCAAGGGCCCGCATGCCCTGGCCAACCCGGCGGAAATCGGTGCATTGCTGATGCTCGGCCAGACCCCTGACGTGCAGGCCGACCTGGCGATCAACGACCCGCAATTGCTCAAGGCGATCAACGAATCCCTGGACGCCTTGCAAAGCCAGATTCAAGGTGTGGACGCCACAGCTGCCAGCGCGTTCACGCAATGGCGCGAGCGTCACGTGAACGCCGGTTTGGCCGCCAAGGGCACGGATAACGTCCGTCTGGCATTGCTCGGCACCCGTCCGGTGCTGATGATCGCCCCTGAATCGACCGGCAAGGCCATGGCCCTGTTCAGCAGCGCCTGGAACAAACTGGCCCGCAGTCGCACGCTGACCGTCAGCGAAGCGCAGATGCCATTGAGTGCCGACGGCCGTGTGGCCCTGACCAATCTGGGCGGAAACCCCGGCACCATCGACGTGCTCGCCAAGTCCGACTGGAGCGCCTCCTTCCCTCTGGGCAGCGTGGCCTACGACGGTCGCCTGCCAGTCAAGGCCGTGATGGATGTGTCCGCCGCCCCTGGCGCTTCGGACACCGCTCCTGTGGCGTCACTGTTCCTCAACGATTACCTGATCGGCGCGCAACAGTTGCTTGCCAACGGTGAGAAACAGCGCATCGAAGCGCGTATCCCGAGCTACGCCCTGGGTTCCAAGAACGTCCTGCGTGTCTCGTTCCAGCGTCAGCCCGTCAGTGATCGCTGCCTGGAAACGCCGCAAGCGTTCCCGGTTTCCGTATTGCCGACCAGCCACATCGTGCTCGACAAAATTTCACTGGATGACGGTTTCTCCGGCATGGCTGCCCGTTACGCCACGAACACGCAGATCCTCGTGCCCCAGGCTTACCTGGATCACCCGGCCAGCAGCTTGCCGCAGGTGATCTCGGTGGCTGACGGTGCGGGCGTTTCGCCGCTGCGCGCTGAACTCAAAGTCAGCAGCGATCCTAAAGCCACGGTCACGCCGGACAAAGACTTCCTGGCCTTCGAGCTGCCGCTCAAGGACAGCAAGGAATCGGTTCGCGTCGATGACCAGGGTCGCCTGCGCATCAACCACCAGGATCAGCCGCTGCTGGACCTGTCGCCGCTCAACCACCTGGCGTCATTGCAGGCCGTGGATGCCGGTGGCCAGCACGGTCTGGTCTATCGCGTCCTGGGCAGCGATGCCCCGGTATTCGCCAAGCCCGTGCTGTTGACCCGCGGCGACGTGTCAATCCTGGGCGACAACGGTGTCGTGAACACCTTCGACAGCAAGGATCCGAGCGGTAGCCAGTTCATCGACAAAGAGGAGCCAAAGGGTCTGGACGCCTGGCGCACGCCTTCGCTGTTGTGGCTGATTCCCGGCGGCATCCTGTTGGTGCTTATCCTGATGTTGGCTGGCCGTAGCGCCCGTCGCAATCGCCAGTAACGGAACCCTTCGATGACGTCGCTTTATTGGCCCTACTGGCTGGCTCATTACTACAGCTTCCTGGAAGTCGCGACCATTGTGGTCGCGGTGCTGATCCTGATTTCCAGCCTGGACGATCTGTTCATTGACTTGTGGTACTGGTCTCGCCGCCTGTTTCGCAAGTTCACCGTGGACCGCAAATACCGGCCACTGACCGCCCAGCAATTGCTGGACCGGGATGAGCAGCCACTGGCGATCATGGTTCCGGCCTGGCTGGAATACGACGTCATCGCGCCGATGATCGAGAACATGGTGTCGACCCTGGACTACCAGAACTACGTGGTCTTCGTCGGCACTTACATCAACGACCAGCGCACCATCGATGAGGTGGAGCGCATGCGTCGGCGTTACAAGCAATTGCACCGCGTGGAAGTCCCCCATGCCGGGCCGACCTGCAAGGCTGACTGCCTGAACTGGGTGATTCAGGCGATTTTCCTGCATGAACAAACCCACGGCATGACCTTCGCCGGTGTCGTGCTGCACGACAGCGAAGACGTGCTGCATCCGCTGGAACTGCGCCTGTTCAACTACCTGTTGCCACGCAAGGACATGATCCAGCTGCCGGTCGTTTCCCTGGAACGCAACTGGTACGAATGGGTGGCCGGTACGTACATGGACGAGTTTGCCGAATGGCATGGCAAGGACCTGGTGGTCCGTGAAAGCATGACCGATACCGTGCCCTCGGCCGGCGTCGGTACCTGCTTCTCGCACCGGGCCCTGAGAGTGCTGGCCGGGGAAACCCAGAACCAGCCGTTCAACACCGACAGCCTCACCGAGGACTACGACGTTGGCGCACGCCTGGCCAAGGTCGGCATGAACGCCATCTTCGTGCGCTTCCCGGTGGAATTCCGGGTGCTGCGCAAATCGTGGTTCCGCAAACCCTACGAATCAAGCCTGAAGATGCCGCTGTGCGTACGCGAATTCTTCCCGGACACCTTCCGCACGGCGTTCCGCCAGAAAGCGCGCTGGACCCTGGGCATCGGCCTGCAAGGCTGGGAGCAGATGGGCTGGAACGGCTCGCTGGCCAACCGTTACCTGCTGTTTCGCGACCGCAAGGGCGTGGTCACAGCGTTTGTCAGCATCCTGGCCTACGTGATCCTGGTGCAACTGGTGGCGCTGATTATCCTGCGCCAGAGCGGGCTGTGGAACGTGAGCTTCCCGACGCCGTTCGAATCCAACGGCTGGATCAAGTACCTGCTGATTGCCAACGGCCTGGCCCTGGGCTGGCGCATCCTGCACCGCTGCTACTTCACCACGGTGCTGTACGGCTGGCAGCACGGCTTGCTGTCGCTCCCGCGCATGGTGGTGGGCAACTTCGTCAACTTCATGGCCGCCTCCCGGGCGTGGCGCATGTTTCTGGTGGGCAAGGTGCTCAACCGCAAGCTGGTCTGGGACAAGACCATGCACGACTTCCCGTCCACCGACCTGGTCGCTGCCGCACCGCGCAAACTGGGCAGCGTGTTGTTGTCCTGGCAGGCCATCAACGACAGCAATCTGCAAACCGCACTGGACGAACAACAAACCCGCCACATGCCACTGGGCCGCATTTTGCTCAGCCACGGCTGGCTGGATGACGAAACCCTGGCGGAAGCCATCGCGTTTCAGAACGATCTGCCGCGGGTGTTCGATGTGGCCCACAAAGCCAATCCATCGCTGCTGGCCGACGAGTTCGCCCTGCGCTGGCGTGTTGTGCCACTGGGGACCAACGAGGAGGGCCGCGGGCAGATCGCCGTCGCCAGCCCGCTGTCTGCTGAAGGCCTGCAACAGATCAGCGATGAGCTGGGCAGCGAGCCGGTGCAGCTGATTGCCCGTGAAAGCGAGATCGTCGCGCAACTGCGAAACGTCTATGCGCTCGACGGCCAACCGGTGCCCAACGCCCGCGCACCGATGCTGGGCGACCTGTTGATCGAAATGGGGCTGCTGGATCGCGACGTGTTCAACCGCACCATGCTCAATTACCGCCCGCAGCACCACGGGCGCATCGGCGACTATCTCGTCGACAGCGGCGTGCTGCCTCGGACCACCATCGAACAGGCCGTGGCCCGTCAGCACAGTCATTACCCAACGGAGCTCCCGGCATGAACCGCCCTTTCCTGACGCTCATGGCCACGGGGCTGACCCTTTTGCCTGCGCTGGTGCATGGCGAAATTCTGCCGCTGCCGTTGACCGGTCCCGCGTATCAGGCGGCCAATGAGGCCTACAGCGCCTACGATCGCAAGGACTACGACCTGGCCATCGCCAAAGCGCGCGAAGCCTTGCGTCAGCGCGCCGATGTCACCCGTCTGAACCGGCTGATCGTGCAGGCGCAACGAGACAAGGAACAACGCGACAACCCCAAGCGCTACCCGCAGTCGCCTTCGCGCCCGGCCCCCGGTTTCAGCGCGGCGGCCCAAGCGTTCAAGGCCTACGATCGCGAAAACTTCGGCGTCGCCGCGCAGGCCGCTCGCAAAGCGATCGCCCAGGCACCCAGGCGCATGGATTACCGCCTGCTGCTGATCGAGTCCCTGCAACGCCAACAGCATCTGGAGGAAGCCGATCAGGCCACCACCGAAGCCCTGCGGGTGTTCCCGGATGACGACACCTTGCTGATGCGTCGCGAAGCGATTCGCCGTCAGCTCGCCGCGCCACTGGCCATCGCCGGTTATCGCGCGCTGGAACAAGGCAACCTGCCGCTGGCCGTGGATCAAGCCCGCAAGGCCGTGGCCTGGGCACCGGAAATCGGCGCTCACCAGCAGTTGCTGATCAGCGCGCTGATCGCCAACAAGGATTATCGCGCCGCCGAACTGGCCGCCACCGGCGCGCTGGCCCAGGACGATGGCGAAACCGCGCCATGGATTCTGCGCAGCTACGCCCTGGATCGTCAGGGCAAGACCCAGGCGGCACAGGCTGACCTGAACCGGGCCTTGTCCATTGAAGGCTTGCTGGACTCTGAGGTGCGCGAGATTCGCTTTTTCGCCGCCGACCTGGCGCTGGCCAACAACGAGCCGCAGCAGGCTCTGGATCAATTGCAAAAACTGCCCGCCGACACGGGCGGTGAAGTCGCCCGCCGTCGCGCCGCCGCCCAGGTTGCGTTGCGCCAGAAGGACAATGGCCTGAAAACCGCGACGCGTTTTCCGGCCCCGGCCCTTAACTGCCAGGAAAGCGCATTCGGCCTGATCTGCGATATCTGGCCGGGCAACCAGCGCGATGGCGGCACGGACACGGCCGTGCAGGCTTACGCTGCGCTGGCCCGCAAGGACGCCGCTTCGGCTGCGGCCCTGGCCAGCGAAGCCATTCGCCGGGCGCCGCAGAATCCGGCATATCGCAGCCTCTTGGTCAGCGCCCTGACCGAGCAGAAGCGCCTGCCCGAAGCCATATCTGCGGCCAGCGATGGCCTGCAAGCCAATGGCGACGACGCCCGTCTGCTGGCCCAGCGCGGTCGGTTGAAGCAGCAGACCGGTGACGATGCCGGTGCCCGCAAGGACTTCACCCAGGCCCTGGCCTTGGGCAGCCTGCCCACGTATGAAGAAGCCAGTCTCTATGCTGCCCTGGGGCAGCGTCGTACGGCGCGGGAACGCCTTCAGGTCGCCCGCGACGCTGGCGAACTGGATGGCATGAGCGATCTGCAAGTGGCTTACCTGTCGGTACAGGCCGGCGACGATGACAGCGCCCATGAGTCATTCCGCAAGGCTGACGCTGCCACGCCTCTCGCGCCGACAGCGACTCAGGACGCGGCCTACAACGCGATGCGGGTCAGTGACGACGAACACGCTGTCGGCTATTTCAAGCGGGTTATCGACGCCAAAAATAGCGGCGAACTGGACATGACCGACCAGCAGCTGTTCGACACCCGTCGCGCCGTGGCCGATGTGTCGCGCACCTGGGGCCTGACCAGCACCACCAGTTATCGCGGCAACAGTTCCACCAGTGGCCTGAGCTCGGCGCCCAGCACTGGCAGCAATAATGGCAACAGCGGCAGTGGCAGTAGCAGCAACGACAGCCTGCAGAACAGCACCGAACTATCGTGGCGTCCGCTGGGTTACCGCAACGCCCGTTTCGTCGAACTGTATGGCCGGGTCACCGACACGCTGTGGAGCAAAAACAGCGATTCGGACACGGGCCTGGATGCACTGCAAGGCGCTTTGGGCGTGCGGGTCAAGCCGTTCACCTCGTTGAACGTCATGGCGGCCGTGGAACGCACCTTTCCCCTGGGTTCTTCCGACGTCGAAGGCGACTGGCTGTTGCGCCTGGGTTACGGCTCCAGCATCGGCACCGATTTGCGGGTTGATGTCCCCAGTTGGTGGACGTCGCAGTTGTTCGCCGAAACCGGTCATTACGTCAACGACTCGCGCAATTACATCAACAGCGAATGGCAGGGTGGTCGCAGCTACACCATTGGCGGCGCCGGCTCGCGCTGGGTGACGTTCCCCCACGTGGTGGCCGCGTTCGACTACGACTCCAAGATGGACAGCGAAACCCGCTCCGACGGCAGCACCGACTACTCTTCCGGCCATGCGGCTGGCGTCGGCGTGGGTAACAACGTGCGCTACTGGTTCCGCGAAGACGCGTACAACGCGCCGCGCTCCTATGTGGATTTTTCGCTGCAATACCGAGTGAAAGTGTCTGGCGATGACCGCGCCAAAGGTGTTTTCGCTCGTCTGACTTACTCCTATTGAGGACGGATATGCACCCTCGTATGTATTGGCTGATGTCCCTCGGACTGAGCCTGGGCATGGCGTCGACAGCGGCTCAGGCTGCTTCGGAAATCGCTCAACTCTATGCACCGAAACTGCCGGAAGGCTCTTCCTGGGTGCGGGTGGTCAATCCCGCCGACGGCGCCGTGCAAGTGAGCGTGGATCGCAAGCCCGGCGTTGCCCTGTCTGCGCAGTCGGTGGTGGCCAGTCCTTTCCAGGTGGTGGACTCGCGGCAACCGCTGCGCATCACGATCAACGAACGTGAGCTCAAGGGCCTGAACGTCCCGAAAAACGCCTTTGTCACGGTGATTCTGGGCAGCGATCCTGCAGCGGCCCCGCGGCTGGTGATCGACCCGCAGCCGCGCGGCAAAGACTTGCGTGCCGAACTCAACGTCTACAACCTCAGCGCCGGCTGTGAGAAAGCCGATATCAAGCTGGCCAACGGCTCCAGCGTATTTAGCCAGCTGCCGCTCAACGGCCAGGCGCAGCGCACTATCAATCCGGTGCAGGCGACGCTGATTGCCAGCTGCGATCAAAGCGCCAGCCTGCCGCTCAAGCTTGAGCCATTCAAGGCCGGTGACCGTTACAGCCTGTTCCTGGTCGGCTCACGCCAGACCCCCCGCCTGATTGGCCTCGTTGACCAGACTGCCCCATGACCTCTTTAGTAAAACCTCGCCATATCCTGCGCCGCCCTCCGGTATCCGGCCTGATTGCCGGTGTGCTGCTGAGTCTGTCCGGCGCCGCTGCCCAAGCCGATTCTGCAGTGATCACCGGGCAGGGCGGCTGGTTATTTCCTGCGTGGGAAAGCCTGAACACCGTCGATAACGCCGGCATTGCCCGGGATATCGCCCTGATCAAAGACGTCCAACACCAACTTGAGCGCGAGAAAATCGCGCTCGTGGTGCTGGTGGTGCCGATGAAAGCGCCGTTCTACGCCCAGCGCCTGCCTGCCGACCACCCTCTGAGCCCGGCCGTGGTGCAGCGCTACGACCGTTTGCAAGGCGAACTGACGAAGGCTGGCCTGACGACGTTGAACATCAAGCCGATACTCCAAGCCACGGAGCAGGGCAAGCAGACGGCGTTTTACCGCGCCGATTACCACTGGACCGCGTGGAGCGCCGAAAACACGGCCGATGCCACTGCGAAACTGATCACCGGACGCTATCGCCTGCAGGGTGAACCCGGCGGCGGTGCAGTGCTGGGGGAGTGGTTCGAGAAGCGCGCGTTCGGCGATCTGGCCAGCAACTTCCTGCCGTCGATCAAGCGCAAAGCCATCGGCCGAGACATTTACACCGTGCGCCATCAGGTCGAGAAAGACCTGCTGATCGACGACGCCCCGGCCCCTGTTCAGGTCATCGGCAACAGCTTTGTGCAGCCTTACCTCGGCTATACCCAAAAGCTGTCCAACGCCCTGGACCGCCCGGTCACGTTGACCTGGAACCCTGGCGACGTCGGCCCCTGGGCAACACTGCTGCAATACCTCGAATCACCGGACTTTGCTCAGCACAAGCCGCAGGTGATCGTGTGGCAATTCAACGAGGGCCAGTTCCACCTCGGCCCCGATGCAGCCGCCCAGTGGAATGCCAAGGGAGTGACGTCGTTGGGCCAGTGGCGCCAGCGCATCAACAAGGCCCTGCCTTGAAGATTCTCCCGGGGCGCCTCGGGCGTGCGACTCTAGCTGTCCTGCTGTTCGCAGCGACACTGGTCACAGGCACCGCCATGTTTTACGTCACCACGCAAAAACGGCTGGACCCTGGGATCGTTGGCATCGTCTGGCAGCCCGATAACAAAACAGTGGGCATCAAGGGGCAATGGGACCAGCTCGGAGCCAAAGAATTGCTGGTGCAATGGACCGTGGTCGACGATCAGGCGTTTGTGCCTGGCACCGGTCTGCCCAGCGTGCCGGTCCTGCCCGATTGGGCACGTATCGCCAAAGAGCCCTGGGCTCAGGATGTGATCATAGGCCTGGCGGGATACTTCAGCGAAAACCGCTCCCGGGACAACATCGAGCAACTGGCGGCCGTCTCGGAGCGCATCGCCAAACTGCCGACGCCGCTGCACGTGACCGGCTACTACTTCCCGGCCGAAGTCGACCCCAGCTGGACCCGTGCCAAGGAGCTGCCTGCGCTGCTGGCCAAGCTTCCGCGTCCGTTATGGATAAGCGTCTATGACGGCGCCAACATCGGCCCGGCCGCCACAGCAGACTGGCTCAAGCAATGGCTGCCAGACGACATCGGCGTGTTCTTTCAGGACGGCGTCGGGGTCTACGCCCGTACTGCACCGGTAGCCCGCACCTACGCCGACACCCTGCGCGAACGCTTGGGCAAGGACCGCGTGCGCATCATCGTCGAAGCCTTCCGCCCCAACTACGGCGGCGGTTTCCGCTCCGCAACGGCCGCCGAACTCAAACCGCAGCTCGCCGCCTATGACGGCTACCCGCTGTACCTGTTCGATGGCCCGCATTACGTGACGCCGGCGTTGGTGAAAGCGTTGGCGAAGTAATTATTCACGTCCCGTTTCGCGCGTGGGAGACGTCACCAGACGATGGGGGTGTCGTCCCAGGCCCAAAAGGTCCCGCTGTCGGCCGGCCCATGTGCGCCCACCACCTCAAGAATACGGTCCGCCGAGAACGCCGGTTCGAACAACTGGCCCTCAGGCACGTTCCCCTGGAATGGCCGAGACAGCTCGGTGTCGGTCGTGCCTGGGTGTATGGCCAGGACAGTCGAGGCAGGGTTCAACCGTTTCAGTTCGATGCTGGCCGTGTGCAGCAACTGGTTGAGCGCCGCTTTGCTGGCTCTGTAGCTGTACCAGCCTCCCAATCGGTTATCGCCAATAGAACCAACCCTCGCCGAGAGCGCCGCGAAGGTAGAAGGTTGTTTGCGCAATAAAGGGAGGAGGTGTTTAAGCAGCAGGATCGGCGCGAACGTGTTGGTCCCAAAGCTGGCCTGCAGGCTCGCAAGCGTCAACTGGGCCAAACCCTTTTCTGGTTTTGCGCCGTCCTGATGAAGAATGCCCAGCGCGCTGATAACCAGGTGCAGATGGTCGCATCCGGCAAGCGTCTCGCTCACGAGCGCTTCGAGGGATTGCTCATTGCGCGCGTCGCAGTCGACCCGCTTCAGGCGCTGGCCATAGCGTTCTGCAAGCGCTGCCAGTTCTGATGAGGTGCTGGCGTTTCGCGATACTCCCCATACCTGCGTCACATCATCGCGAGCCAGCAACGCCGCGCACAGTGCCAGGCCAATACCCCGGCTGGCGCCGCATATCAGCACATGAGCTTCGCTGTTCAGTTCAGGTATCAAACGCATAAGGCACCTTGAGGGGCGTGGCTGAAGTGTTTTTATGACCCTGAGTCAGGTTTTGACGTTCAGGTTTCGTGGCGTTCGGTTATGGACTAGCCTGTTTGCCAACCGTGAGCATGGCACAGGACATTGGCTCATTCTCATGGGCGCTCTACACGCCTTACCCTGGAGATAAAATCATTTATGGAAAATAAACTGGCCTCCAAGACAGCCGTCGTTACCGGCGCGGCTCAAGGCATCGGTGCCGCCATTGCAAAACTCTTCGTGCAAGAAGGTTGCTTCGTTTACGTCACGGATATCAACGAAGCGCTTGGTCGTGCGGTTGTAAGCGCGTTGGGGGGGCGCGCCTGTTTTCTGCGTCTGGATGTGCGGCGTGAAGAAGATTGGCAACGATTGGCCGGGCAGATTTCAAATGACGGCCGCCGTTGGGATGTTCTCGTGAATAACGCGGGCATCACCGGATTCGAGGATGGCGCTGTGCGGCATGACCCGGAACATGCACGGCTGGAAGATTGGCGTTCGGTGCATCAAACCAATCTCGACGGTGTATTCCTCGGATGCAAATACGCCATTCGCTCCATGCGCCCGTCAGGCGCCGGTTCCATCGTCAACATCTCCTCTCGCTCCGGTCTGGTGGGTATTCCAGGTGCCGCCGCGTATGCGTCCTCCAAAGCTGCCGTCCGCAATCACACTAAAACGGTGGCGCTTTACTGCGCCGAACAAGGGCTGAAGGTTAGATGCAACTCGATACACCCGGCGGCCATTCTGACCCCCATGTGGGAACCCATGTTAGGCAGCGATGCCGGTCGCGAAGCGCGAATGGCTGCGCTGGTTCGAGACACGCCGCTCAGGCGATTCGGAATGGCTGAAGAAGTGGCCGCTCTGGCCTTGTTGCTCGCGTCGGATGAAGCCACGTACATCACGGGCAGTGAGTTCAACATTGATGGTGGGCTGTTGGCCGGAACGGCTGCGACTCCCGCAATCGTAGATGACAGCGAAACCTAGGCATTAATGTCGCGGGGGCGAGAGACGGTTCTGCCCGATAACGGGCCATCGCTGGCAGCAGCCTTTGACCCCTCGGCAGTACAAAAATGTAGTACATGGCGGGGAACCGATCTGCGTGCTGGTACCACACACAGCTACGAACATGCCTTGCCTGCTTGTAACGCCCCAGGTAGCAGCTTTCCACGTGCCAGGGCGCTTTAGAAGAAGGCGCTGACGGATTGGTGATTTCATGCTCACAGACCCCAACCTGCGTTTTTCTACGCCGTCTCGCTCGCCCCGGGCCCGCAATGCGCCCGCCGACACGACGCTAAACGGCCTCCCGCCAATGGGGGACGACACCCGCTCCTGGCTGACCGAAGTGGCCCGCGCACTGGGCCTGTCGCCCCAGGCAGCCGCCACTTTCACACGCTACGGCATGCTGACGCTGTCACCCTTGAACGTGGTGATGGTCCGCCAGCAAGAGGAACCGCCCAGATGGTCCCTGCTGGGGTTCATTCAGTCGCCGACCGGGATCAGCCCTTTGCTTTGGCGCGAGGCCCTGCTGCGCGCCAACTGCGTGAGCATGGCCCTGGACACCTGCGTGTGGGCCCAGGATGCAAGCGGCGCCACGCTGCTGGTCAAGCAATTGCCCTTCTACCACCATAACGACAGCCAGGCGCTGATCAAGGCTCTCGAGCAGATGCAAGCGCTGGGGGCCAGCCTGCTGGTCACGCTGATAGCTGCCGCCAACGCCAGCGAGAATCCTCCCGAACAGCCCTCGGCGGATATGGCACCGGCCAACTCGCAATTGGCGCAGCTGGGCGAGAAGGTCGACGCCATCGCTCAGCAGCAGATCAACGACCAGTGGCACCGCCCTTTGCTTGAGCGGGCCTTCACCGCTTTGCAAGTGCCGCTGCCAGGCCAGGCGTTCGGTAGCGTGGGCTCGCTTAAGGTGAATGATCGCTACATCGACATCATCGCCGACCCCGACCAACGCCACCTGTTGCTCAGCACGCCGGTGGCGGTTGCCCTGAACGGCAATGAGCAACGCGGCGCCGCTTTGCAGAGCAATCTGTACTTGATGACCGGCGCCCAATGTGGCGTCGCCCTGGCACCGGCTGGCGCCAGTCTGCAAGCGCGCTGGGACAGCACTGGGCTCGATGGCGACGACCTGGCGAGCTGGCTGGTGCGTTTCGTGACCCTGGCCGTTGGCATTGACAGTAATCACCGGCCTGGGCCGACCTCCGGCAGGCGTTTGAACGGGAGCAATATCTGATGGTTGGCGGCATTGGCAATAACCACGTTACGGCCCCTCTACTGCCCAGCACGCAGCCGTCTGCAGGCAACGCAGGCAATGCGGGCAATGCGGGGCATCAACCACCTACTCTGCAAGACCGCTTGCGCAACGCTGGTCACTCGGCATTGGCGACAGGTGGCATGCTCATTGACGATACGCGGAACAGCCTGCCTTCGGGCCGCACCATGGGCGCCATGGCGGGGCACGCGTTGCAACAGGCGGTGACTTGCGGGGCCACGACCTTCGCCCGCGAAGAAGTGTTCATGCATGCCTACAATGCCATGCTGCCAATACTTCAGGACCAGGGTGCCCCGGCGTTGATGGCCGCCCAAGTGGCGGTGTCCGGCACCAAGATAGCGGCGAACCTCTATCGTCATTCACGCCTGGACCACCCGGACCCGGAAGCGGGGGTGAGGGGCCACTTTGGCCTCAGCCCCGAGCAGTGGCAGAGCAAGACGCCGACTGAAAAAGCCGCGCTCACAGCCGAACATAAGAGTGACTCGCGCAATGTGACGCGCAACGAGATCGTGGCCGACGCCGCTTTCCTGGTGATGTCCGCGCTGAGCCACAGCCATGGCGATGGCGCCCTGGCTGCCCGGGTGCTGGCCACCCAGATGCGCAATCTGACCTACGCCGCCAGCCGCGAAACCTTGCAGGCGACCGTCTCCACCACCACCAGCAGCAACGGCACGAGCACCCATGGTGTCAATTCCGATCATATGAACGCCAATGCCTGGACGTACTCAGCGATGACCCTGGCCATGGGTTACCTGCAAGATGCGGTGATCGGCCATGCCTTGCCCGCCGGGCAATCGGCGGCGGGCCCAACGGTTAATGATGAGCATGGCAAACCACTGACCGGCGCGGCGCTCAACAGCGCGATCAACACGGTGGCGGGCATACGCGCCTTGGCTAACACCGCGATCGAGACAGTGGATGCCTACCGGGGCAAGCACGCCAGCCTTGCTGAAGTGGGCGATACGCAAAAGCTTCAGACCGATGCAAGCAAATTGTTACCGCTCAAGGATTATGAGCGTTTGCTTGACCATTCTCCTGCGCGCTTGAGCTGGAACAATATTTCAGGGGCCCTGCCCCTGGCGCTGGACACTCTGACCAAGGGCAAGGTCTCGCCCGCTGTGTCTCAGTTCTTTAATAACGCTGGCGCCGCTGCCATGTTTGGTTTGACCTACGAAACGGTCAACAAGACCTACAATGCCCATGCCACCAACCGGGCTGCCCGCGCCGCATTGAATACCGGTAGCCCCCAGACTACCGGCGGCCAGGCGGGTGTTACCGCCACGGTAGCACCGGCGCAAGTGCAGCCAACTCCAGTTGCGCCGGCGCAAGCGCAGCCGGCTCCAACTGCACCGGCGCAAGCGCAGCCAGCTCCAGTAGCACCGGCGCAAGCGCAGCCAGCTCCAATTGCGCCGGCGCCTGTCGCCCAGCCGGTTCCAGCTCAACCTGCCCAGGCCCCGCAACCAGCCGCCCAGGCCAGCACACTTGCCCCGGCAACACCGGCGAGCCGAACTGCACCCAAACCAGCGTCAGCGCCGACCTCCGCCTTGGCCCAAGCCTCTATGAGGTCTCAAGCCCGTTTTGCTAATGTGGGCGTAGGCCAATCGTCCGCGGGCCCTGCCCGTTCGCCGGCCGCCGTGGCTGCCGGTGCCGCTGCCATTGCTCGTGCCGCCGCTGCCGCTCGACCCGCGCCCATGCCCACATCGACGCCGACCGCCGCTCAAGCCGCCGCTGCCTTAGCCACACCTGTCGAGCCAAGCGATGCGGCAGCGCCTGCACCTGAGAGCATAAATATGGACTTGGCAGACAGCTCGAGCGGGAAGCCGTAATCGGCAGTGGGATGTCAGCGTGCGGTGAAGGTACCTACCCGATCCGCCGCCTCCATCATCAGCAAGATCAAGCTGGCCAAGACCGGGCAGGGCGGGGCCTCGGGGATCTGGGGCCCAATCCAAACACCGATTACCGGCAAGATGATCGACACTATCACCCACAGACCCCGGGTTATTTTGAATGTTGAGTCGGATGATGAGCAGGTAACAATGAGCAACAGCAGAACTGCGTTGGTAACAGGCGCAACCAAAGGAATCGGTTTCGCGATCAGCACCCATCTAAATCAGTTAGGGTGGAACGTGATCGGCATCGCCAGACATCCCATTGACAACTTTCCTGGGAAGCTATTGCTCTGTGATTTAGCCGACACTAAACAGACGGGTGAAATGCTTCAGCAGTTGCTAGAGCGAACGTCCATCGATGCCGTCGTCAATAATGCAGGTGTCGCTGCCCCCCAAAGCCTGGAAGATCTTGATCTCGAAACGCTTCAAAGAGTTATGGACTTGAATGTTCGAGCCTCTGTACAGGTAACACAGGCTTGCCTGCCGTCACTCAAGCAATCTCCTGCGGGACGGATAGTGAATGTATGCAGTCGGGCCATTTTTGGAGCCCGAGACAGAACTGCCTACGCTGCCGCAAAAAGCGCCTTGGTGGGTATTACTCGTACTTGGGCACTTGAGTTGGCGCCCATCGGTATCACGGTCAATGCGGTCGCGCCTGGCCCGATAGAAACCGAGCTGTTTCGAAAAACCAGGCCTGTTGGCAGTGAAGGCGAGCGTAAAATACTTTCCACGATTCCAATGCAAAGGCTGGGGACCCCGTCCGAAGTTGCCTCCTTGATTACCTTCCTTCTGAGTGACGGAGCATCCTTCGTGACGGGCCAAGTGATCAGCGTCGATGGCGGAGGAAGTCTCGGTGGCAGATAGCGTTGAGAGAGATATTTCTCGTATGTGGGCGTTTATCTATTTCTCGGAGTTTTCACACAGCCTGGGCCGAAAGCAGACGCCCATATCCCTGCTGAACCTAAACCGTTCTCGACCCAAGATCGCTAATCAATGGGCTCTTTTCAAAAGCTGACCATTTCCCACGGTAAACCGACCACTGCGGACACCTTGAAAGCGCATACCACGCTTTACCGCAGATGAAAGCTTGGTCATCCAGTTCGCCCCGCTACGTATAACGGCAACGTATCAAGTGCCTGACTTGATCTTGGTCCAAGCCCGCGTGCGGGCGCGTTCGGCGTCACGACCCAGAGGCTTGAGCGTATAGAGCGTGGCCATCGCGGCCTCGGTGGGGTACAGGTTGGGGTTGTTGCGAATCGACGGATCAACCTGTTCGGTAGCGTCTTTGTTGGGATTGGGGTAGCCGACAAAATCGCTGATGGGCGCAATCACCTGCGGCTGCAGCAGGTAGTTGATGAATGTGTAGGCGTCTTGTGGGTTCTTGGCTCCCTTGGGAATGGCGAGCATGTCAAACCAGATGGGTGCGCCTTCCTTGGGCAGACGCATGTCTACGGTCACGCCGTTCCTGGCCTCTTTAGCGCGGTTGGCGGCTTGGGAAAAGCTGCCGGAGTAACCGACCGCGACGCAGATGTCACCGTTGGCGATATCTGCCATGTATTTAGAGGAATGGAAGTAGGTGATATAGGGGCGGATTTTCATCAGCAGCGCTTCGGCCCTCACATAGTCCTTGGGGTTGCTGCTGTTGGGGTCGAGGCCCAAGTGCTGCAGGGCCAGGGGCAGGATTTCCGAGGGCGAGTCCAGCAGCGCTACACCGCAGGACTTGAGCTTGCTGATGTTTTCTTCCTTGAAAATCAGGTCCCAGCTGTCCACTGGCGCATCGGCACCCAGGGCGGCCTTGACTTTGTCCGGGTTGAAGCCGATCAGGATGGTGCCGTACATGTAAGGCACGGCGAATTTATTGCCCGGATCGTTGGCCTCGATCAGCTTCATCAGCTTGGGATCGAGGTGGTTCCAGTTCGGCAATTGGCTGCGGTCCAGCGGCTGGAATATTCCGGCTTCGATCTGCTTGGCCAGGAACACGTTGGATGGCACTACCACGTCATACCCTGAGTTGCCGGTGAGCAGCTTGGCTTCCAACGCTTCATTAGTGTCGAAGATGTCGTACACCAATTTAAGGCTGGGATTGTGCGCCTTGAAGTCCTCCAGCGCCTTGGGGGTGATGTAGTCGAACCAGTTGTAGACCCGCAGGGTTTTCTCTTCGGCATGAGCCATGCCGCTGATAACGGCAGTGCAGAGGATAAGTGACTTGAACATGTTCATTGGGCAGCCCCTTCAAAACCTTCGAGAACGTTGACGGCATTGATGCCGATTTCTTCCACCGCGTAGCCGCCTTCCATCACGAACAGCGTAGGTTTACCCAAGCGGGAGATGCGTGCGCCCATCGCCAGATAATCCTCGCTGTCGAGTTTGAATGTCGAGATCGGATCGTCCTTGAATGTATCCACGCCCAGGGAGACGACGATGATGTCGGCGCCATAACGATCAATTTCTGTGCAGGCTTGCTCAAGCGCCGCGCTCCAGGTCTCCCAGCCGGAACCGGCCGGCAGAGGGTAGTTGAAGTTAAAGCCGGCACCGGCGCCTTCACCCGACTCGTCGGCATAGCCCAGGAAAAACGGAAACTCCGCTTCCGGGTGGCCGTGGATCGAGGTAAACAGCACGTCGCTGCGCGCATAGAAAATCGACTGGGTGCCGTTGCCGTGGTGGTAGTCCACATCCAGAATCGCGACCTTTTTGTGGTCTTGATCAAGAAAGGCCTGGGCGGCAATTGCGGCATTGTTGAGGTAGCAATAACCGCCCATCAAGTCGCCAGCTGCGTGGTGTCCCGGTGGGCGGCACAGGGCGAACGCACTGTGGGCCCCTTGCTGAATCGCCTGTTGGGCGCTAAGCGCGACCTGCGCCGCCGAGTAGGCTGCCTGCCACGTGCCGGCGGTGATTGGCGCTCCGCCGTCGAAGCTGTAATAACCGAGTTGACCATGCAGGCTTTCGGGTAACACGCGGCGCAGGGTGCGGGCGGGCCAGGTGTAGGGCAAGAGGTCGCCGTCCTGACCAAATTCGGTCCAGCGCGCCCAGGCACCCTTGAAGAAATCCAGGTACTCCCGGCTATGAACGCGTTGCAGCGGTTCCAGGCCAAAGTCCTGCGGCGCCTGTACCTCGCCAAGTTGACGGTCCCTGACCCGTTGTAATACATGATCGGCGCGTGAGGGCATTTCGAAGCAGGGCATCAACTGCCCGTCCATCAGCTCACAGCGGCCGTGGTGCAGGTGGTGATCATCCGAGTAGATGGTCAGCATTGGTTGTTCTCCGCAGGCTGTATCGGTCAATACAGTCTTGCCCTGGGCGCAGCTTATGAGAACGGTAAGTGCGGCCAAAAGGGGATAAATATGGCCAGATTCTCTGTCCGTAATTCGCCCCTCAATGAGGCGTCATGCGCGAAATTGGCTCGGCGCCACGCCACTCCAGCGCACAAAGGCGTGCCGAAAACTTGCGGTCTCGCTGAAGCCCAGAGTCTCGGCGATCCGGTAGATGGGCCACCGGTCTTCGGCCAGCATTTGCTTGGCGCGTTCGAAACGAAGTTCGTCGAGCAGTTCCTGATAGCTGCAGCCCAGGTCGTGCAAGTGTCGACGCAAGGTGCGCGCCGAGCAGTTCATCTGTCGGGCCAGCCCGTCCAGCCCAGGTGCGGCATGCAGTTGTGCAGCCAGCAATAGCCGGATTCGCCCCAGCCAGGCCTCGCGCCCGGTGAATTCAGTGTTCTGTTTTCGGCAGCGCTCGGTCATGGCCTGGTGTGTCACCGCATCAGCCAGCGGTAAAGGCTGGTCGAGCCAGCGTATATCAAAAGCAAATGCATTGACGGTGGACTGGAATTGCAACGGACAGTCGAAACATTCGGCGTAGCGAGTCTTATAGTCCGGCGCATCGTGCTCAAAGCGAGCGCCCAGCAAGGGCAGTGAGTGGCCGAGCAGGTCGTCGCAAATGACCTTTAGCGACCCCAGGCACAGCTCGACATTGAAGGCGGTCAGTGCCGGATTCTCGCGGTAATCGCCCGCAGTGAACCAGATCCGTTCGCCGTCTTCCTCCAGACTCAGCTCGAACAGTGTTCCCAGCAGCGCGGGATAACGCAGAGCCAGACGTAGCGCGTCACCGAAAGTGGCACTGGTAAGCAGGGCATAGCCCAGCATGCCGTAGGATGAGACATGCATACGCCGCCCCACGATCAGGCCGATATCGCGCTGCAGAGCCACGGCGTTGGCGCACACCTGCATCTCCTGATGCGTGGCGATGCGCGTGTCGGCACGGTTCAAGTCCGCTGCGCATATGCCACTGCCGGCCAGCAGCGCCTCGGCGGACCAGCCTTGGGCCTTGAACGTGCTCAGGACCAGTGAGACAGCATTGAGGGTGGTGAGATGGGAGTGCAACATGGGACTTCCAGCCAAGCGAGGAATACAAAAAGGGCAAGTTATGTGCCGGAATCCCGCCTGGTTATTTTTGCTTCGGCGACTGGCTGTTCGAGCCTGGGCCGGTTCAACAACCAATCGCCCGTTCCGGCCTCCAAGATCTCGGCGCTCTGCCATGCCGCATGGACGCTGACGCCGTCCATCGCAGCTCAGACATGCTACCTTCACCCGACATCGATCACTGCTTCCTCTAGGGAGAATGTCCCGTGCTGATTGCCCACCTTTCCGATCTGCATATCAGGCCGCAAGGCATGCTTTATCAGGGGCTGGTTGATTCGAACACGATGTGCGAGCAGGCCATTGCACACCTGAACAGGCTCGTGCCGCGACCCGATGTCGTGATCATCACCGGCGACCTGGTGGATGAGGGGCTACCGCAAGAGTACGCAATGGCGCGTACATTGCTGGCCGGGATCGAGCCGCCGTTGCTGATGATTCCTGGCAATCATGATGACCGAACATTAATGGGTTCTGCCTTTTCTCTGCCGTATCTCTCTTCGACGGCAGGCCCGTGGCACTTCGTCGCCGATGACCTCGGGCCGGTACGGATCATTGGCGTGGATGTGACCGTACCGCAGGAACATCACGGCGACATGACCGAGGCGGCTGGGGCCTGGCTCGATGCGGCACTGGCCCAGGAGCCGGCGCGTCCGACTCTGATCATGCTGCACCAGCCACCGTTCCTCAGTGGCATTCCCTATATCGACACGTATGCCTGCCGGAACTCGGAGCGACTGCGCGAGGTGGTGCAGCGCTATCCGGCGATCGAACGTGTGGTGTGCGGACACATTCACCGCTCGATGCAATTACGTTTTGGCGGCACAGTCCTGTGCACTGCCCCCAGCACAACGACGGCCATCGGGTTGGCCCTGGATCCAGAGGCAGAAGAGGCGTCGTATGTGGAGCCGCCGGCGTTACTCCTGCATCACTGGAAGGTGGATACGGGTCTGATTACCCACTGGGTGCCAATCGGCACATTCCGCGGGCCACTGCCGTTTGCATGACCGCAGGAGTGGGGCGGGACCTGAAGAGGGGTGAGTCCCGGCATCGGTTAAGTGCGGGTGAAGGGTTGCTGCCGCCCCCAAAGGAGTCGTCTGTGCAACCAAATGCCTTGGATTCGATTTTGATGCGCAGAGTAGGGAATTTCGCTTACCTTGCACTTGATCCGGTCAGCTGTGAGCGAACCGTCGAACAGGCCTGAGAGAAGCTGATATTGGATAAGCGGCTCGGAGAGAGTCTGCTCGAACTGCGGAGTCGTATTCCCCACGCGGGAGAGACTCCTGCATCACCGTCTAAAGGAATAGGATGCATGTTCGTGCGCCGCGTTGCGTTAGGTTTACTGATTCTGGGGTTCAATGTCTCGGCAGCACTTGCCGGGACTATTTGCACCATTGTCGCCGATGCTAAAAACGGTGAGGTCCTGCTGGAAGAGGGTGATTGCCGAAGTCGAGTCACCCCCGCCTCAACGTTCAAGATCGCCATTAGCCTGATGGGCTTTGACACAGCTTTTCTGCAAAACGAGCATTCTCCTACTTTGCCGTACCGTCCCGGTGATCCTGACTGGGGCGGAGCTGCATGGCTGGAGCCGACCGATGCAGCGCGGTGGTTTCAATACTCCGTGGTGTGGTTCTCTCAACGCGTTACGCATGCGCTTGGAGAGGCTAAGGTCAAGCGATATGCCGAGTCATTCGATTACGGAAATACCGACCTGACGGGTGATCCGGGGAAAAACAACGGCCTTGATCGTGCCTGGATCAGCTCCTCGTTGAAAATCTCTCCTCGCGAACAGATCACTTTTCTGAACAGGCTGGTGAACCGTCAACTACCCGTGAGCCCCCATGCGTTCGATATGACGAGTCGGATTTCGCAAATCGCCTTGCGGCCAGACTGTTGGGACGTTCACGGTAAAACAGGCACAGCATTTCCTCGGATGGGAGGCGGCACAAGCGATGAGGCTCATGGATACGGATGGTTCGTCGGTTGGGCAACGAAGGGCGAACAATCCCTGGTTTTCGCCCGTCTAGCTCAAGATGACCACGCGCAGCCGATGCCCGCAGGACTGCGAGTTCGTGATGCGATACTGGATGAGTGGCCCGAGCTGGCCAGATCGCTGGTGAAGCGATGAAGGAAGCCCAGCAGGCCGGGCGGCATCCGTCTTGACCGTTACTCAGCTGTCATCAGCGTAAAGGACCGCCTCATGCACATATCCCCTAATCTCGTCATTCACGAAACCACCCACTGGCTGATCAACCACCGCAAGGACAGCCACCTCCCAGGCTACCTGATGCTCAGCGCCAGGCAGTTAACCAATTCACTGACAACCTTACCCAACGAAGCGCTGGCCGAGCTCGGTGTATTGCAGGCCCAAATCCAGCAAGCCATCGAAACCCACCTGCTCCCCAAACGCCTCTACATCGGCCGTTTCGGCCATGACGCGGGCCATTCCATTCACTTCCATTTCATCCCGATCTACTCATGGGTCGAGGCGTTGTTCTGGAAAGACGAACGTTACAGATCGCTGCAAACCTTCGGCTCGCTACCTGACGGCTCCAACCAAACCGACGGCGCGGAACTGACCCTCTTCGTATGGCGAGAATTCTGTGAGCGCCCTGATCCTCCGCCGATAGAAGGCCCGTCCATCGATCAAGCCATCGCGGCGCTGCGGCATGCATTCAGTCCCGACACTCGTATCTGATGGCAGGGCCAATTTCCGAAAAACGACAGCCCCGCAAAAGCGCTCGGTCAACCAACGGCTGCCAACATGAAAGCGCCAACCCACCCGCCACAAAAAAACCAAAATCCTGCCCAATTGTGTGATCCCGCCCCTCCAGCATTCGTCATGAACCCTAACCCCTGCTGCCGTCAGGGGATCAACGCCAGGACCCTCCATGCAAACGCTGTTGAACGAGATTCTCGACGAAGTGCGTCCCTTGATCGGCCAGGGCAAGGTGGCTGATTACATTCCCGCGCTGGCCGACGTGCCGGCGCAGCAATTGGGCATTGCCGTTTATGGCAACGATGGCACCTATTATTGCGCGGGCGATGCCCTGGAGCCGTTCTCGGTGCAGAGCATTTCCAAGGTGTTCAGCCTGGTTCAGGCGATCGGTCATTCTGGCGAAGCCATTTGGGAGCGCCTGGGCCATGAGCCGTCGGGTCAGCCGTTCAACTCGCTGGTGCAGCTTGAGTTCGAGCGCGGACGCCCGCGTAACCCTTTTATCAATGCCGGGGCTTTGGTGATCTGCGATATCAACCAGTCGCGGTTCGCTGCCCCGACCTTGTCCATGCGCGATTTCGTACGGCGGCTGTCGGGCAATCCCCAAGTGTTGATCGATGCCCGCGTGGCGGATTCCGAATATCAATTCCGCGCACGCAACGCGGCCATGGCCTACCTGATGCAGTCATTCGGCAACTTCCATAACGAAGTCGAAACCGTGCTGCGCAGTTATTTCAGCTGCTGCGCGCTGAAGATGAGCTGCCTGGATCTCGCCCGGGCGTTCTGCTTTCTGGCGAACAACGGGTTCTGCAAACACAGCGGTGAGCAGATCCTCACGCCGCGCCAGACCCAACAAGTGAACTCGATCATGGCCACCAGCGGGCTGTATGACGAAGCCGGCAATTTCGCCTACCGCGTGGGATTGCCGGGCAAGAGCGGGGTAGGGGGCGGAATCGTCGCGATCGTGCCCGGCCAATTCACCGTGTGCGTGTGGTCGCCGGAACTGAATGCTGCCGGGAATTCACTCGCCGGCATGGCGGCGTTGGAGTTGCTGAGTTCGCGGATTGGCTGGTCTGTTTTCTGACAGGGGTCGTGGTTGTTTGACGTTCGGTGGATCATTGAAAAAGTTTGACCGGCGGGCGCGTTGGTCGCTTTTCCGAGAAAGCCGAATCGAGCCGTGTCGAGGGCGAAGGGTTACCCGATACAATGCCGCTTTGGCCCTGTCCAGTTCGAACCAGTCTGCGGGATGTTGATGCCGTGGCGATGTCGGGAGATCCGTGTGACTACTGTTCCAGTCGACCCCAGCGGCGATGAGCGCCTGTCTCATGTGCTGAATGCCAGTGAACGGCTCGTCATGGCGGGATCCGTGGACGAAGTCATCGCCGTGCTGCGAGACGTGGCGCGTGCCACGCTCGGCGCGGATGGCATTGCGGTGGTGATTCAGGACGAAGGACGGTGCTCTTACATAGCCGAAGATGCGGTCTCTGCGCTGTGGCAGGGCCAGACCTTTCCGGCTGACCACTGTGTTTCCGGGTGGGTCATGCACCGCGGCGAGACGATTGCGATCCGTGACGTCCGGCTCGATCCACGCATCTCGCAAGACATCTACGCGCCGACCTTTGTGCGTAGCCTTGTTATGGCACCCATCGGTCGGCCTGTGCCGGTCGCGGCGCTGGGCGCCTATTGGTCGCAGGTCCGCAGTCACGATGACGACACGGTCAAACGCCTGGAAAGTCTGGCGCGGCTGGCAACCATCGCCATCGAGAATGCGCGCCTGACCCAGGCCCGCAATCGCGCGGCTGCACTCGGGGCCGCCCAGAACCGTATCCTTGAACTGGCTGTTGAAGAAACACCGCTGAACGCCGCGCTGGACGCGATCGTCCGCGAGGTGGAGGCGCTGTCGCCGTCCCGTTTCCTGGGCAGCATCCTGCTCCTGAACGAGGAGGGCAGCCAGCTGCAGCATTGCGCCGGGCCCAGCCTTCCCCTTGCATTTATCGAGGCTGCCGCACACATCAGTGTCGGCGCAGGTTCAGGCTCCAGCACAACCGCGACGGTTCCGAACTCGCGGACGGCGGTGTCCGACATCGTGGACGACCCTCACTGGGCCCAATTCAGGGCGCTTGCCGTCGGACACGGGTTACACGTTTGTGGGGCGATTCCGATCCGTTCGGCGCAGGGCGCCATGCTCGGCACTTTTGCCATGTATCACACCGAGCGGCGCGAGCCCTTGACGGCGGATATCGAGATCGGCGATTTCGTGGTCAAAACGGTGGGACTGGTCGTGCACCGTGCGCGCGCTGAGGCCGCCATTCGCAGCAGCGAGGTGCGCTACCGCCAGATAGTCGAAGGCGCCGAGGACTTCGCGATCATCACCTTCGATGGGCGGGGGGCCGTCACCGGTTGGAACATCGGCGCCCAGCGCATCGTCGGTTACTGCGCCGAGGAAGTCATGGGCCGCGACGGTGATCTCTTCTACACCGATTCGGACCAGATCGAACGGGTCTTTCAAGCCGAGCTCGAACTCTCCATGGAGCAGGGGCGCGCCGTCAACGAACGTTGGCACGTCGATAAACACGGCGCGCGCTTCTGGGGCTCGGGTTTGATGATGCCGCTGGCAACGGATCAGGGCGGCTTCGTGAAAATCTTCCGCGACCGCACGGCCGAGCATCAGGCGGAAGCGGCGCTGCAAGAGAGCGCGGCGCGTCTGAGCTTTTTTGATGAGCTCGACAACCGCCTTTTCAACATCCGCCGGGCCGAAGACGCGATGCTCGCGGCGACCGAGTTGCTCGGGCGCAGGCTCAACGTGTCGCGCTGCGCCTACGCAGATGTCGACATCGACCATGACCGCTTCTGGATTCGCAGCGACTACAACGCGGCTGGCATTCAGAGCTCGGTCGGCGCCTACAGCCTCGATCTTTTCGGCCCGCGGACGGCGGCTGACATGCGCGAAGGCCGAACCCTGATCGTGCGCGACGCCGTTGCAGAACTCGGTCCCGGCGAAGGCCTGGAGACCTTCCGCGGGATTGGCATCGACGCGATCATCTGCTGCCCGCTGGTCAAGAATGGCCGGCTGACGGCCATGATGGCGGTTCATCAAGATCAGCCTCGCGACTGGTTGCCCGCTGAAGTCCTGCTGGTCAGGGAAGTAGTCGAACGCTGCTGGGCGCATGTCGAGCGTGTGGGCGCCGAGATGCGGATGCGCGAGAGCGAAGAGCGCCTGCGCCTTGCCGTCGAACACGCCGATATCGGTTTCTGGGACGTGGATATCGTCCACGACGCGTTGATCTGGCCGCCCAGAACCAAAGCAATGTTCGGCATCCCGGCTGATGTGCGGGTCACGATTCAAGACTTTTATGACGGCTTGCATCCGGAGGACCGGGACGCGACGATCGAAGCCTTTACGGCGGCCAGCGACCCCGAACGCCGCGCGCTGTATGACGTGGACTACCGCACCGTCGGCAGAGACGATGGTGTGATTCGCTGGGTGGCCGCCAAGGGGCGGGGCGTGTTCGACGCCGCCGGACGCTGCCTGCGCGTCACCGGCACGGTGGTTGAAGTGACGGCCCGCAAGGATGCCGAGGAGGGGCTGCGCGAACTCAATGCCACGCTGGAAGTGCGGATTGCCAAAGCCATCGCCGAGCGCGAAGAAGTCCAGGAGGCGTTGCGCCAGAGTCAGAAGATGGAGGCCATGGGTCAGCTGACCGGCGGCGTCGCCCATGACTTCAACAACCTGCTCACCCCGATCGTCGGCGCCCTCGACATGCTCCAGCGCAAAGGCGTAGGCGGCGAACGTGAGCAGCGGTTGATCTCCGGCGCCGTGCAATCGGCCGATCGCGCCAGGACACTCGTGCAGCGGTTGTTGGCTTTTGCGCGCCGTCAGCCGCTGCAGCCGGTGTCGGTCGACGTGGCGAAACTGGTGAACGGCATGGGCGATCTCGTCGCCAGCACCACCGGGCCGCAAATCCGGGTCGTCGTCGATGCCCCGCCTGATCTGCCTGCCGCCATCGCGGACCCGAATCAGCTCGAGATGGCGCTTCTGAATCTTTCCGTGAACGCGCGGGACGCCATGCTCGAAGGCGGCACGATGAGGATCTCGGCGAGTGCCGAATGGGTGTCCACCGGCCACCGTTCCAGGCTGCCGACCGGCGACTACCTCTGTCTGTCCGTTGCGGACACCGGCATTGGCATGGATGCGTCCACGCTCGCCCGGGCGGTGGAACCGTTCTTTTCCACCAAGGGCGTCGGTAAAGGCACGGGGCTTGGGCTGTCGATGGTGCATGGGCTGGCGTCCCAGCTCAACGGCGCGCTGACGATCCAGAGCTCGCCGGGGCTCGGGACGAACGTGGAGCTGTGGCTGCCGCGCAGCATGACCGTGCCGGCGGCGTCGTTGCGTATCGACGAGGCCCCGGACCGGCGCTCCATGCGCGGGATCGCGCTGCTGGTCGACGATGAAGACCTGGTGCGCGCCAGTACGGCGTACATGCTGGCCGATCTGGGTTATCGCGTGATCGAAGCCTCGTCCGGTGAAGAAGCCTTGCAGTTGTTGGGCACCGGGCAGCCTGTCGATCTGATCGTCACCGACCACCTCATGCCGGGCATCAGTGGCACCGACCTGGCCAGACGCGTCCGAAACGCCCGGCCCGGGACGGCGATCCTGCTGGTCTCGGGGTATGCCGAACATGAAGGGCTCGACCCTGATTTGCCGCGCCTGACCAAACCGTTCCGCAAAAGCGAACTGGCGGCGAGTCTTGCTCAGTTGGGAGGGGCGGCCTGAGGCGTCTGGCGGGTCTCAGGGGTATCAACACGCATCCCACGACCGTCCGAAACTTCAGCACTCCCTCACTTCTCTGCCATCATTCCCTCATCGCTTCAAACTGAGGGCAGGCAATGTCTATCGGACAGCTGAAGATCAACGCCATCCGTCTCGTCGGCGGGCCTGCGGTGCTGGATTACCTCAATACCTGTGACGGCCGTCGGCCGGGCACGGGGTTGCGGGAGGTCGTCGACAAGCTGGGCAATCTGGAGGACATCGTCCACTGGTTTCACCACGCCGGGCTGATCGACGATCAGGAGCATCAGCACTTCGTCGCGCTGGTACAGGATTCGTCCTGGCACACGATGACGGCATTTGGACAGTTAATCGATTTCCGCGAAGCGTTGTATCGGTTGCTGCTGCCCATGGCGCTGGACCACGGGCCTGGCACGTCCAGCCTGGATGCGTTGAATCAGGCACTGGTGGACACCGCTGGCCAGCGTTTACTGGTGCTGACGCCTGCGGGCGTGATCTGGCGCTGGCGTGTGGGCGACGATCTTGGCTCGATGACGGCCGGTTTCATCGGTCGTCTCGCGGTGCAGGCAGCGGCGCTGCTGACCACCAGTGATCTGACGCGTCTCAAGGCCTGCGCCACGCCGGATTGCGACTGGCTGTTTCTCGATACGTCGAAAAACGGCCGCCGCCGCTGGTGCCAGATGAATATTTGCGGCGCGCGGGAAAAGATCAAAAGGGCCACGGCCGAGTCATGAGCACTGGCGTGGGTGCAGCCTGCGGCAATCTGCGCCCTAACACCGGCAAAAAGCCAGGGAACCTGCCACGTTCTCAAGCTTCTTATCTCTAGTTCACAAGCGTCGGGGCAGGTGCCGTGGCGGGACATGAGAGAGCACAGGCATGGGCGACATTCGTATCGGCATTTCAGGCTGGCGTTACACGCCGTGGCGCGGGGATTTCTATCCCGTCGGCCTGACACAGAAAAACGAGTTGAAATTCGCCTCCAGAGCCGTGAACAGCATCGAAATCAATGGCTCGTTCTATTCGCTGCAGTCTCCCGACCTGTACGCGCGCTGGTACGACGAGGCGCCGAAAGGCTTCGTCTTCAGCGTCAAGGGCCCGCGCTATATCACCCATGTCCGCCGCCTCAAAGAGATCGACGAGCCCGTCGCCAATTTCTTCGCCTCCGGTATTTTCCAGCTCAAGGAAAAGCTGGGCCCGATCCTCTGGCAGTTTGCGCCCAATTTCACATTCGACGCCGAGCGCTTCGAGCATTTTCTGAAACTGCTGCCCCACGACGGTAAAGCCGCCAGGGCCTGCGCCAGCAAGTGCGCCGAGCGGTTGCAGCAGCCGGGTTATCTGGACATTCCGCCCCGCCTGAAGCTGCGGCACGCCGTTGAAATCCGCCATGAAAGCTTTAAGGTGCCGGCCTTTGTGGCGCTGCTGCGCAAGTACAAGGTCGCGCTGGTGGTCGCGGACACCGCCGGCAAGTGGCCCCACGTCGAAGACCTCGCCACCGACTTCGTCTACGTGCGACTGCATGGCGACAAGGAACTCTATGCCAGCGGCTATTCCGACGAGGCGATCAAGCACTGGGGCGACCGCATCGACGCGTGGCAGCGGGGCGCGCAGCCCAAGGATGCTCAACTCATCGTGGACAAAGCGCCCCGGGCGCGGAAATCCCGCGACGTCTATTGCTACTTCGATAACGACATCAAGGTCCGCGCGCCCTACGACGCGCGCCGGTTGCTTGAGCGTTTCAATCTCACTGAAAACCTGGAAGTTGCGCCAGGCGATTTGCATGGAGCCACGTTGTGACCAGTGCCCTGATCCCCGAAGAACTCCACGGCCGACGACAAAGCGCGTCGACGTCGGTCACGCTTAATGTGCTGACCATGAACATGCACATGGGCTTCGGTTTCCTCAATAAACGCTTCATCCTGCCGGAGCTGCGCGACGCGGTGCGTACGGTGTCCGCCGATATCGTGTTCCTGCAGGAAGTCCACGGCGAGCATCAGGACCACGCGCAGAACGTGAAAAACTGGCCGACCACGTCGCAGTACGAATTCCTCGCCGACAGCATGTGGAAGGATTTCGCCTACGGCCGCAATGCCGTGTACCCCCATGGTCACCACGGTAATGCGCTGCTGTCCAAGTACCCGATTATTCGCCACGAAAACCTCGACATTTCCATCCACGGCACCGAAGAGCGCGGCCTGCTCCATTGCGTGCTGGACGTTCCGCATTTCGGCGAGCTGCATGCGGTGTGCGTGCACCTGGGCCTGAAAGAGGTTCATCGCCAGCAGCAGCTGAAATTGCTCGCTGATCTGGTGGGTCGGTTGCCGTCCGATGCGCCAGTGATTGTGGCGGGGGATTTTAACGATTGGCGGCAGAAGGCCGATGGCGTGTTGAATCCTGCCGGGCTGCGCGAGGTCTTTGTTGAATCATTTGGGGCGCCGGCGAAGAGTTTTCCGGCGCGCTTTCCGTTGTTGCGCCTGGACCGTATTTACGTGCGCAACGCGCACATCCGGTCGCCCAGGGTGATGTCCAATCGTCCCTGGTCGCACCTTTCCGATCATGCGCCGTTGGCGGTGGAGGTAACGCTATGAGGGGTATGAGAGCGATGGGCGCCATGTGTGGCCTTTGGCGGGACGGCAACTCGGTGGAGTTGTTGATCAATGGCGAAGACTTTTTCGCCCGGGTGTTCGACGCCATTCGTGCGGCGCGCGAAGAGGTGCTGATCGAGACCTTCATCATCTTCGAAGACCGCGTCGGCGAGGGTTTGCAGCAGGCCGTGATCGAAGCGGCCAGCCGTGGCGTTCGCGTGATTATCACGGTGGACGACTACGGCACCAGCGACCTGAGCACGGCGTTCGTCAGCAAGATGATCGAGGCCGGCGTGCAGATTCAGCTGTTCGACCCGCGCCCCAAGCTTATGGGCATGCGCACCAACCTGTTCCGGCGCCTGCACCGCAAAGTGGTGGTGATCGACGGCGAAACGTCGTTCATGGGCGGGATCAACTACAGCGTCGACCACATGGCCGACACCGGCATCACCGCCAAGCAGGACTACGCGGTTCTGGTGCGCGGGCCGATTGTCGCCGACATTTATCGCTCGACGCTGGGCATGCTCGGCCCCGCGGTGCGCAAGACTTTCAAGCCGCTCAAGCCGGTGACGCGTCAGGCCGGCAGCGCGCGCATGCTTCTCGCCGAACGCGACAACCGTAATCACACCACCGACATTGAAGAGCAATACCTGCTGGCGATGCGCAACGCGACTCAGCGCATCACCATCGCCAACGCCTACTTCTTTCCCAGCTACCGGTTCCTGCGTGAACTGCGCAATGCGGCCCGACGCGGGGTGAAAGTCACGCTGATCCTCCAGGGCCAGCCGGACATGCCATTTGTGCGCGTGTGCTCGCGTCTGACCTACACCTGGCTGCTGCGCGAAGGGGTGATCATCCACGAATACAAACAGCGGGCGCTGCACGGCAAGGTCGCGTTGATCGACCACGAGTGGTCAACGGTGGGCTCGAGCAACCTCGACCCGCTGAGCCTCGCGCTGAACCTGGAAGCCAACCTGTTCATCCGCGACCATGCCTTGAACCAGCGCTTGCACGAACACCTGCGCGACCTCGCCGTGGCCCACAGCAAACAGGTCAACCTCAAGGGCCTGGCGAAAGGGCAGTGGTGGCGTGCACCGATGATCTTCCTCAGCTTCCACTTCCTTCGGCACTTCCCGGCCATTGCCGGCCTGTTCCCGGTGCACGGTCCACGCCTGAAACCCCTGCGCGCGCCTGAAACCCTGCCGGAAGCCGCCGCGCTCAAAAACGAGCTGCCGGCCGATCAGGAGAAATCCCTATGACCGGCGTCTCCCAAGCTTCCACCCACGAGCAGAAACCGGCCGACGCGGGCAAGAATCGTCCGTGGCTGACGTGGGCCAAGCGCGCCTTCACGCTGTTCTTCTTCATCGCGGTGCCGGTGCTGCTGTTCACCCTGATGAAAAACCTCGACTGGAACGAGGTGATGCACGCGCTGGAGTCCTACAAGCTCAGCACTCTGGCGCTGGGCTTCGTTATCGCGGCAGGCAGTTACCTGACGTATTGCTGCTTCGACGTCCTGGCCCGGCGCTACACCGAACACAAATTGGCGGTCAAGCAGATCATCCCCGTGACCTTCGTTTGCTACGCCTTCAACCTCAACCTGAGTTCCTGGGTTGGCGGCATTGCGCTTCGCTATCGCCTGTATTCGCGCCTGGGCCTGGACGTGCCGACCATCACCCGCATCCTCAGCCTGAGCCTGATCACCAACTGGCTGGGCTACATGCTCCTGGCCGGTTTCGTGTTCGCCGGGGACTTCGTCGACCTGCCCGAAGGCTGGAAGATTGGCGACACCACGCTGCAACTGATCGGCTTTGTCTTGCTGGCCGTTTGCCTGGCGTATTTTTTGGCCTGCCACTTCTCGAAAAAGCGCACCTGGACCGTCCGCAAGCAACAGTTTGTCCTGCCCTCGCTGAACCAGGCACTGCGCCAAGCCCTGCTGGGCGCGCTGAACTGGGGACTGATGGCGCTACTGATCTACGTGCTGCTGCCGGAAAAAGCCTTCTACCCGGCGGTGCTCGGGATCCTGCTCATCAGCAGCATCGCCGGCGTCATCGCCCACATCCCTGCGGGACTTGGCGTGCTTGAGACAGTGTTCATCACACTGATGCAACACCAATTCAGCAAAGGCCAACTGCTGGCCGCGCTGATTGGCTATCGGGTGATCTACTTCCTCATCCCGCTGATGATTGCGCTGGTGGTGTATGTGGTTTTGGAGAAACGGGCCAAGGCCATGCGCAGCAAGAACGAAGGGCAGTTGTAGGAGAGGAGATCGACTATCTGGGGCAGGTCGGGGACAGATTGCAGGTCGGGGACAGATTAATTTACGGTGAAGCGTTGTAAATAAATCAGTCCCCCTCAAACATCGGCTCTGACTGTAGGACCGGCTTCAGCCGGGAAGCTTTTGCTTTTGATCTTCATACACAGATGGTCCAGTCACCGCCAATCGCGACTTGGGTGCAGGCTGAACGCAGGTCTCGCGGAGTGGGCCGAGCCGCATGGATGCGGCGAGAGCGCCGTCAGGACATGGATGTCCGTTCGGCGCGGGCCCACGGAGCGAGACCGGAGTGAAGGAACCCCGAGGAACGAGGGGCCCAACCGAGAGCAAGCACCCTTGGTTACTTGGGGTGCTTTTCCAAGTAACTCGCCGAAGGCGAAACAGTCTGCCCCCAGGCAGACCCCCTAGATCTTGATCTTGATCTTGATCTTGATCTTGATCTCAAAGATCAATCCCGCCCAGCGAACATCCTGACGGCATCCACCGCATCATTCGTCCCCGAACTGATCTGCACAATCGCCGCCCCCGCCTGATCCGCCAGATCCACCCCCTTCACCGCCGTACTCCGCGTATTGTCCATACTCACAATCGCCTGACGCGTCTCAGTCTGAATCACCTGAATCATCTCCGAAATCTCCTGCGTCGACCGACTCGTACGACCCGCCAGTTGCCGAACCTCATCGGCCACCACCGCAAAGCCACGGCCCTGATCGCCGGCCCGAGCCGCCTCGATCGCCGCATTCAACGCCAACAGATTCGTCTGATCCGCAATACTGCGAATCGTATTCACGATCGCCGTAATCTGCTCCGAGCGCTCACCCAACTGACCGATGATCCGCGACGAATCATCGATATTCTGCGAAATCTGACGCATCTCACTGGCCGCCTGCTGAATCACCTGCGTGCCTTGCTCAGCGTATTTCTGCGTCTGCACCGAAATGTGATAGGCCTGCGCAGCACTCTGGGAATCCTCCTCGTGCTTCTGAATACGCGCGGTCACATCCGACGCAAACTTCACCACCTTCCACAGCTTGCCGCTGGCGTCATACACCGGGTTATAGGACGCCTCCAGCCAGAGCGTTCGGCCCTGCTTGCCGACGCGCTTGAACTGATCGCTGAAAAACTCACCCTTGTTCAACCGACGCCAGAAGTCCTGATAATCGGCGCTGTTGCTGAACTCAGGCGGGCAGAGCATCTTGTGGCTTTTGCCCAACAACTCCTGCCGGCTGTAGCCCAACAAACGCAGGAGGTTATCGTTGGCCGCGATGATCGTGCCGTCCAGGTCGAACTCAATCACCGCCATGGCGCGGTCGATGGCCTGCAACTTGTTGTGGGTTTCGCTCTCGGCCTGAAGCTTGGCGGTCACGTCCATGGCGTACTTGACCACCCGGATGACCTTGCCGTCCGAATCCCTGACCGGGTTGTAACTGGCCTCCAGCCACACCGTGCTGCCGTCGCCGGCGACACGCTGGAACGTCGCGGTCACAAACTCGCCGCTGCGCAAACGTGACCACAACTGAGCGTACTCAGGGCTGCGCGCGTGTTCCGGGGTGCAGAAAATGCGGTGCTCTTTACCGATGACCTGCTCGGGCCGGTAGCGCATGGTGTTGAAGAAGTTGTCGTTCGCCTTGAGCACCACACCGTTCAGATCGAACTCGATGCTGGCCATCGAGCGATTGATCGCTTCCAGCAGACTGGCCTGATGGGCGACGGTCAGCTGCAGGTCCTGGATGATTTTATTCTTGGACGAGTCGAAAAACATGATGGCGGCTCACGCAGGTGGAGAGGCGAGGGTCCAGGTCCATGACCGTGCGAGCGAGAGTCAGCTCAGATGCGTGTTCCCTGTGCAGTGCAGCGGATAATTACGCAGGTGATGTTAAAAAGCTATACCGAAGTTATACAGCTCGTCGGGTTTGTACAAGGCTGCCAGTTAATCGTCGAAACCGGCCTGCTCGGAGATCTCGTCCACCTTCAGCTCCAGTCGATAGGCCACGGCAATGAACAGTGCCTGACACAAACACAACGTAGCGCTGAGCGAACGAAACGCGAACGAGCTGCCTTCGTTGACCAGCAGCACGGCGTTGGCGCGCTTGGCCAGGGGCGACAGATTGCTGTCAGTAATGATCAACGTCTTGGCCTGATGATGCTGGGCGATGCGCAGACAGTGCTGGGTTTCCTTGCCGTAGGGCGTGAAGCTGATGGCGATTACCAGGTCATTGGCGCGCACGCTGCGCATCTGCTCGCGGTAACTGCCGCCGAGGCCGGAAATCAGGTGGATGCGCTTATTGGTGTGCTGCAGGTTGTAGACCAGATAGTCGGCAACGGCGAAGGAGCGTCGTACCCCGACCACGTAGATGTTGTCGGCGTTGACCACCAGGCCCACGGCTTTCTCGAACGCTTCGTCGTCCAGTTCCAGCGCCAGCCGCTCCAGCCCCGACAGTGTGGCGTTCACGCATTCGCGGGCCAGGTCGCCGGCGCTGGCCTTCTGCGATTTGTTGGCGATCATGCTGCGAATACGTTGCTGGTAGTTCTGCACCGGGGTGGTTTTGTGGGTGTAGGCCTCGCGAAACAGCGCTTGCATTTCGCTGAACCCGCTGAAGCCGAAGCGCTGGGAGAACCGCACAATGGCCGAAGGATGCACCTCGCATTCCCGGGCGATGTCGCTGATGCGGTCGACCATGATCCGGTCGCTCTGCTGGCTCATGTAGCTGGCGATGCGTTTGAGCTGGCGCGGCAGGCTCTCGTATTCGGCCGTGATCAGCTTGAGCAGGGCATCGGCGGTCTCCGGCGCGGCGGTGACGGGCGTTTCGCCGTCGGCTCCGTTATCGGGCGCGCCTGGCTGATCGAGGCTGGACATACGTGCAAATCCTTTGGCGGGTGGTGGCGTGGCGGATTGTCCGGGAAGACAGGCGGCCAGTTTTGCAGGCTGTGACCCGCAATGCAAAGTGGAATAAATATTCCACCTGAAAATAATTTAGAAAAATTCATTGATCAAGGCCCGGCGCCGTTCTAGTCTGCATCCACGAACTCGCTTGCAAGCATCGGTTTCGCAGGCAAGGGCATCAGCACTCATATCCATAACAATAAAAGAAGAGGGGCCGGCATGGGCCAGACTCGTTTTGCCACTGGGCGTCAGCTGGACGTGATTTGTCTCGGGCGCCTGGGTGTCGATCTCTACGCGCAGCAGATCGGCGCGCGCCTGGAGGACGTCAGCAGTTTCGCCAAATACCTCGGCGGCTCCTCCGCCAACATCGCGTTTGGCACCGCACGGTTGGGTGTGAAATCCGCCATGCTGACCCGCGTTGGCGACGACCACATGGGCCGTTTTCTGGTGGAGTCCCTGGCGCGGGAAGGCTGCGACGTCAGCGGCGTCAAGGTCGACGCCGAACGCCTGACCGCCATGGTCCTGCTCGGCATCAAGGACCGCGAAACCTTTCCGCTGGTGTTCTACCGCGAGAACTGCGCCGACATGGCGCTGCAACCGGAAGACATCGACGAAGCGCAGATCGCCTCCAGCAAGGCGCTGTTGATCACCGGCACGCATTTCTCCACCGATCAGGTGTTCCGCGCCAGCAGTCAGGCGCTGGACTACGCCGAAAAACACCACGTCAAACGCGTCCTCGACATCGATTACCGCCCGGTGCTCTGGGGCCTGGCCGGCAAGGCTGACGGCGAGACGCGCTTTGTCGCCAACGACACCGTCAGCCAGCACGTGCAGCGCATCCTGCCGCGCTTCGACCTGATCGTCGGCACCGAAGAAGAATTCCTCATCGCCGGTGGCACGACCGATTTGCTCAGCGCCCTGCGTCGGGTCCGCGAACTCAGTGCCGCGACCCTGGTGGTGAAGCTTGGGCCCCAAGGCTGCACGGTGATTCACGGTGCGATTCCGGCAAAGCTGGAAGACGGCGCGATCTACCCCGGCGTGCGCGTCGAAGTGCTGAATGTGCTGGGCGCGGGCGATGCGTTTATGTCCGGCTTTCTCAAGGGTTGGCTCAACGACGAGAGCGATGAGCGCTGCTGCCAGTTGGCGAATGCCTGCGGCGGTCTGGTGGTGTCGCGGCATGCGTGCGCGCCGGCCATGCCGACGCTGGTCGAACTGGAATACCTGTTCAACAGCCCGGTGCCGATTACCCGACCCGATCAGGACGCGGTGCTGCAGCGCCTGCACCGGGTCAGCGTGCCCCGTCGCGAATGGCAGCCGTTGTTCATCTTCGCCTTCGATCACCGCGGGCAACTGGTGGAGCTGGCGCAAAAGGCCGGGCGCGATCCGGCCTGTATCGGCCAGCTCAAGCAGTTGTTCGTGCAAGCGGTCGCGCGGGTCGAAGCCGAGTTGCACACGCGCGGCATCGCTGCCGATGTCGGCGTGCTGGCGGATCAGCGCTTCGGTCAGGATTCACTGAATGCCGCCAGCGGGCGCGGCTGGTGGGTGGCTCGCCCGGTGGAAGTCCAGGGTTCACGCCCGTTGGCGTTCGAGCACGGGCGTTCGGTGGGCAGCACGCTGCAAAGCTGGCCTCAGGAACAGATCATCAAGTGCCTGGTGCAATACCACCCGGACGACGAGCCGATGCTGCGCCTGGAACAGGAAGCACAACTGCTGGGGCTGTATCAGGCGGCACTGGCCAGTGGTCACGAACTGCTGCTGGAGGTTATTCCGCCCAAGGATCATCCTTCGACCCATCCAGACGTTATCTACCGTTCCCTCAAGCGCCTCTACAACCTGGGCATTTACCCGGCCTGGTGGAAAATCGAGTCGCAGCCCGCCGAGGTCTGGGAGCAGCTCGACGCGCTGATCCACGAGCGCGATCCGTACTGCCGGGGCGTGGTGTTGCTGGGGCTGAACGCGCCCGCCGAAACCCTGGCGGTCGGCTTTCGTCAGGCGGCGAAAAGCACCACCTGCCGCGGTTTTGCCGTCGGCCGGACGATTTTTCATGAGCCCAGCCGAGCCTGGCTGGAAGGCGAAATCGACGACGCGGGCCTGATCACGCGGGTGCAGAGCAATTTCGGTTTCCTCATCGAATCCTGGCGCGACGCCCGGGCCTGACGTCAGCACGCCAGGCCTGTGTTTTCAGTTGAACGAGATAACAACAATAAAGGTGCAGCCATGCCCGCTTCTGCAATCCGAATTGGCATCAACCCGATTTCCTGGAGCAACGACGACCTCCCGGCCCTCGGCGGCGAAACGCCCCTGAGCACCGCGCTGAGTGAGGGCAAGGAAATCGGCTACGAAGGCTTCGAGCTCAACGGCAAATTCCCCAAGGATGCCCAAGGCGTGGCCGATGTGTTGCGCCCCTATGACCTGGCGCTGGTGTCGGGCTGGTATTCCGGTCGGCTCGCCAGCCGCTCGGCGGCTGAGGAAATCGACGCCATCGCCAGCCACGTCGAGCTGCTCAAGCACAATGGCGCCACGGTGCTGGTGTACGGCGAAGTGGCCGATTCGATTCAGGGTCAGCGCATTCGATTGGTCGAGCGACCACGTTTCCACAGCCCCAGCGCCTGGCAGGCCTACGCCGACAAGCTCACCGAGCTGGCCCGGTTTACCCTGTCCCAGGGCGTGCGCCTGGCCTATCACCACCACATGGGTGCCTACGTGGAATCGCCGGAGGACATCGACACGCTGATGGCGCTGACGGGCGATGAAGTCGGCCTGCTGTTCGATTCCGGTCACTGCTACATGGGCGGCGGCGAACCGCTTCAAGTGCTGAGCAAGCACATCGACCGCGTCTGTCACGTTCACTTCAAGGACGTGCGCAAGCCAGTGGTGCAACTGGCGCGCAACCATTTGTGGAGCTTTCCGGACTGCATCGTCAACGGCACCTTCACCGTGCCCGGCGATGGCGACATCGATTTCGCCGCGCTGCTGGATGTGTTGATGCAGGCCGGTTACCAAGGCTGGCTGGTGGTCGAAGCGGAACAGGACCCGGCCGTCGCGCCGAGCTATGCCTATGCAAAGAAAGGCTACGAGACCCTGCGCGCGTTGCTGGCCGCCGCGCAGGTCATTCACTCCGCTCGACAACACCGCACGCCCCAACAACCGCCTGAACACAGGAGCCTGTGAACATGAATCTCTTGGTCAAGAGCAAGGCCGAAGGGCGCGATGTGGTCGCGCTGGCCGACGGCGTGCTGACGTACGTCGGCTTCTCCGCCCATCGATTGAGCGTCGGCGAACGTCTGCCGGTGAGTGCGGGCGACAAGGAAATCTGCCTGGTGCTGCTCAGCGGTCGCATCAGCGTCAGCGGCGAGGCGCCGGGGCAGGGCGGTTTCAACTGGGAAAACCTAGGTGATCGGCAGTCCGTGTTCGAGGACAAATCTCCCTTTGCGGTGTATCTGCCGCCGGGCAGCCAGGCCGAAGTCACGGCGTTGAGCGCGGTGCAGATTGCCGTGTGCGCGGCGCCCGGCGATGCGTCCAAAGACCTGCCGGCGCGAGTCATCACACCCGACACGATGAAACGCAGCGTGCGCGGCCGGGCGGCCAACACCCGTTACGTCTGCGACATTCTCCCTGATTCCGAGCCCGCGCATTCGTTGCTGGTGGTGGAGGTGCGCACGCCCTCGGGCCACTCGTCCAGCTACCCGCCGCACAAGCACGACACAGATGATTTACCGCACCAGAGCTTTCTCGAAGAAACCTATTACCATCAGGTCAACCCGCCCCAGGGCTATGTGTTCCAGCGCGTGTACACCGACGATCGCAGCATCGATCAGGCCATGGCCGTGGAGAACAACGACCTGGTCACGGTGCCCAAGGGGTATCACCCGGTCACCGTGCCGTACGGCTACGAATCCTATTACCTGAACGTGATGGCCGGCCCCAAACGCGCCTGGCAATTTCATAACGATCCGCAGCATAGCTGGCTGCTCGATTTGTAAATCTATTGGAAGGAGCCCCTCAATGAGCACTGCCCCGATCATCGGCCACTACATCAACGGCCAGATTCACGACAGCGCCGAGCGTTTCAGCGATGTGTTCAATCCGGCCACCGGCGCCGTGCAGGCCCGGGTCGCGCTGGCGGAACTGAAGACCGTCGATGAAGCCGTCGCCGCTGCCCAGGCGGCGTTTCCCGCCTGGGCGGACCAGTCGTCCCTGCGCCGTGCGCGGGTCATGTTCAAGTTCAAGGAATTGCTCGACCAGCACCATGACGAGCTGGCGGCCATCATCTGCCGCGAGCACGGCAAGGTGTTTTCCGATGCCAAGGGCGAGGTGGTGCGCGGCATTGAAATCGTCGAGTTCGCCTGCGGCGCGCCGAGCCTGTTGAAGAGCGACTACAGCGACAACATCGGTGGCGGCATCGACAACTGGAACCTGCGTCAGCCGCTGGGGGTTTGCGCCGGCGTCACGCCGTTCAATTTCCCGGTGATGGTGCCGCTGTGGATGATCCCCATGGCGCTGGTCACCGGCAACTGCTTCATCCTCAAGCCGTCCGAACGCGACCCGTCGGCGAGTCTGCTGATGGCGCAACTGTTGAAACAGGCGGGCCTGCCGGATGGCGTGTTCAACGTGGTGCAGGGCGACAAAGTGGCCGTGGACGCGCTGTTGCAGCACAAGGGCATCGAGGCGATTTCCTTTGTCGGCTCCACGCCCATCGCCGAATACATTCATCAGCAGGGCACGGCCCACGGCAAGCGCGTGCAGGCCCTCGGCGGTGCGAAAAACCACATGATCGTCATGCCCGATGCCGACCTGGATCAGGCGGCCGACGCATTGATCGGCGCGGCTTACGGTTCGGCGGGCGAGCGCTGCATGGCGATTTCCATCGCCGTGGTGGTGGGCGACGTGGGGCAGAAACTCATCGACAAGCTGCTGCCGCGCATCGATGCCCTCAAGGTCGGCAACGGCATGAACGCCGACTCGGACATGGGCCCGCTGGTCACCGCGGTGCACAAGGCCAAGGTCGAGGGCTACATCGCCCAGGGCCTTCAAGAGGGGGCGAAGCTGATTGTCGACGGGCGCAACTTCACCGTGCCGGGGGCGGAACAGGGCTTCTTCGTCGGCGCCACGCTGTTCGATGAGGTGACGCCGGAGATGACTATCTATAAGGAGGAAATATTCGGACCGGTGCTGGGCATCGTCCACGTGCCTGATTTTGCCTCGGCGGTGGAGCTGATCAACGCCCACGAATTCGGCAACGGCGTGTCGTGCTTCACCAGCGACGGCGGCATTGCCCGGGCCTTTGCGCGCAACATCAAGGTCGGCATGGTGGGCATCAACGTGCCGATCCCGGTGCCGATGGCCTGGCATTCGTTCGGCGGCTGGAAGCGCTCGCTGTTCGGCGATCACCATGCCTACGGCGAAGAAGGCCTGCGGTTCTACAGCCGCTACAAGAGCGTCATGCAGCGCTGGCCGGACAGCATCGCCAAGGGCGCGGAATTCAGCATGCCGACGGCGAAGTAGGGGAACAACGTTAATCGTTTGCTGAACGCGGTCAATGTGGGAGCGAGCTTGCTCGCGAAGGCGGCTGTATGGCTACTGGGGATGTGCCAGACGGACCGGCCCCTTCGTGAGCAAGCTCACTCCCACAGGGATCATCGCTGAGTCTGAATATTCAGCCCAGTCAGCCAAGTCCGCTAACCATTCCCAGGGCTTTCATCACCGCCAATAACAACAAGGTGCAAGCATGACCACGACTCGATTGACCATGGCCCAGGCCCTGGTGAAGTTTCTCGATAACCAGTACGTCGAAGTCGACGGCGTGCAGAGCAAGTTCGTCGCCGGGGTGTTCACCATTTTCGGTCACGGCAACGTGCTGGGCCTGGGCCAGGCGCTGGAGCAGGACAGCGGCGAGCTCATCGTCCACCAAGGCCGCAACGAACAAGGCATGTGCCACGCCGCCATGGGTTTTGCCAAGCAGCACCTGCGGCGCAAGGTCTACGCCTGTAGCTCGTCGGTCGGCCCCGGCGCCGCCAACATGATCACTGCCGCGGCCACCGCGTCGGCCAACCGCATTCCGCTGTTGTTGCTGCCCGGCGATGTCTACGCCAGTCGCCAGCCCGATCCGGTGCTGCAACAGATCGAACAGTTCCACGACCTCAGCATCAGCACCAACGACGCCTTCAAGGCCGTGAGCAAATACTGGGACCGCATCAACCGCCCCGAGCAACTGATGAGCGCGGCCCTCAACGCCATGCGCGTGCTCACGGACCCTGCCGAAACCGGCGCCGTCACCCTGGCACTGCCCCAGGATGTTCAGGCCGAAGCCTACGACTACCCCGATTCATTCCTGCAAAAGCGCGTGCACCGCATCGACCGCCGTCCGCCCACCGAAGCGATGCTCAACGATGCTTTGACGCTGCTCAAAGGCAAACGCAAGCCGCTGCTGATCTGTGGAGGCGGCGTGCGTTATTCCGGTGCGGCCGCCGAGTTGCAGGCGTTCGCCGAGCGCTTCGGCATCCCGTTCAGCGAAACCCAGGCAGGCAAGAGCGCCATCATCTCCGCCCATCCACTGAACATGGGCGGCATCGGCGAGACCGGCACCCTGGCGGCGAATACCCTGGCCCGGGAGGCGGACCTGATCATCGGCGTCGGCACCCGTTACAGCGATTTCACCACCGGCTCCAAATCCCTGTTCCAGAACCCCGACGTGCAATTTCTCAACCTCAACGTCGGTGCATTCGACGTGCAGAAGCTTGATGGCGTGCAGGTGCTGGCCGATGCGCGCCTGGCGCTTCGCTCCCTGTCGGATCAGTTGGGGGACTACCGCGCGCAGTGGGGCAATCAGCCGCGCGAGGCGAGGGCTGCTCTGGATGCGGAAGTGGATCGGCTGTACGCCGTGAAATACCAGACCGAGGCTTTCGAGCCGGAAGTCAGCGGCCATCTCGACCCGCAGGTGCTGCGCGATTTCATCGAAATGACCGGTTCGTGCCTGACCCAGAGCCGGGTATTGGGCGTGCTCAACCAGCAATTGCCCTCAGACGCGGTCATCGTCGCGGCGGCCGGCAGTCTGCCCGGCGATTTGCAGCGGGCGTGGCGCAGCACCAGTGTCGACAGCTATCACGTCGAGTACGGCTATTCCTGCATGGGCTATGAGGTCAACGCCGCGTTGGGCGTGAAGATGGCGGCGCCGGAGCGTGAGGTGTACGCGCTGGTGGGCGACGGTTCCTACATGATGCTGCACTCGGAACTCGCCACCTCGATTCAGGAACGGCGCAAGATCAACGTGATACTGCTCGACAACATGGCCTTCGGTTGCATCAACAATTTGCAGATGGGCAACGGCATGGGCAGTTTTGGTACGGAATTCCGCTACCGCAATCCCGAGACCGGTCAGCTGGATGGCGACTTCGTGCCGGTGGATTTCGCCATGAATGCTGCGGCTTATGGCTGCAAGACCTACAAGGTCAGCAACGCCCAAGAGCTGGAAGCGGCACTGGCCGATGCGCGCCTGCAGACCGTTTCGACGCTGATCGACATCAAGGTGCTGCCGAAAACCATGATCCACGGCTACCTGTCGTGGTGGCGCGTGGGCGTGGCGCAGGTGTCGACCACGGGAACAACGGCCGAGGCGTACGAGCGGCAAAAAGCGGCGTTGGCCAAGGCCCGCCAGTATTGATGCATGCGACCTTTGTAGGAGTGAGCTTGCTCGCGATGACGGTGTGTCAGATACAGATATGTACCGGACGCAACGCTATCGCGAGCAAGCTCACTCCTACCGTGAGAACGCTTTCATCCTGCAGAGACATACTTGTCCTGTAGGAGCCAGATACAGGGTGTTAGCAAGGAGACTTACACATGAAAATCGGACTCATCGGCTACGGCAAGGGCGGGCGTTACTTTCACGCGCCGCTGATTGCCAGCCAGCCCGGCGTGACGTTTGCCGGCGTGGTCACCCGTTCGCCGGAACGCCGCCAGGACCTGCGCAACGATTACCCCAAGGTCCCGGCCTTCGACAGCCTGGCCGATCTGGTCGCGGCCGGTGTCGATGCGGTGGTGATCTCGACGCCGCTGGCCTCCCGCCGTGCCTTGATTCTCGAAGCCATCGAACTCGGCGTCCCGGTCGTCAGCGACAAACCGTTCGCGCCGGATGCCCAGGCGGCCCAGGAACTGGTAGACGCCGCCGAACGCCGAGGCGTGCTGCTGGGCGTGTACCAGAACCGACGCTGGGACTCGGATTTTCTCACCGTGCGCAAGCTGATCGATCAGGGCGTTCTCGGCGACATCAGCCGCTTCGAGTCCCGGGTCGAGCGCTATTCGCCGTCCTCGGTTGGCAAGGAAAGCGGCGGCGGCATTCTCCGCGATCTCGGCAGCCATCTGGTGGATCAGGCACTGCTGCTGTTCGGGCCGGTGAAGCGGGTGTACGCCGAGCTTGAGTTCGCGACGCCGGAGCAAAAGGTCGATCACGGCTTCTTTATTTCACTGACCCATGCCAACGGCGTGGTTTCGCACCTCTGGGGCAACTGCCTGCAAAACGCCCAGGGCCCGCGTTTTCGAGTCAACGGTTCACAGGGCTGCTATACCGTGGAGGGCCTCGACGGTCAGGAAGCTGCCGCACTGGCCGGGTTGTCCCCCCGATCCGAAGGCGATCGCTGGGGCGTGGAAGAACACCGACGCTGGGGTTGGTTCGAGCAGGGCGAGCACCGCGAGCGGGTCCCGTCGGAGCGTGGCTGCTGGACCGAGTTTTACCGGCAGTGGCAGGAAGCGGTGATGAATCAGGGACGTAATCCTGTGGATGCAAACAATGCGGTTGCCTCGGCCCGCGTGCTGGATGCCGCGAGGATCAGCGCGATGGAGGGCAGGGTGGTTGTGCTGTAGGACGTGCACCCGGATGTCTAGCGAGGGAGTGCGCTGCACCCACCGGATTGTCCGAACGAGGCGCATCAAACCGAAAATAGAAATTAATTCTAAAAGCTGTTGAAGTAGAAATTATTTTCCAATAGAGTCATTTCCAGGTTGCCGACGATCGCCGTCAGCGCCTGGTGCCGGGTCTCCCGGCAGCAGGCCGAACGAGCGACACAAAAACAAGAAAGCCAATCGCAGACAGGTACCGCCAATGAATATCTTCAGATCAGCCGCCAAGGCTTGCCGCCCCTTCTTACTCGCGCTTCCTGCTATTCCCCGCGCTGTTTCCCACATATTGATCAACGCCGCCCCCGCTGTCGAATCCGCCCTCGAAACCATCGCCCATGTGCTCTGCGTCCAACGCCGCGGCGTTGTGGTATGCGGCGCATCGGGTGGTTCGGTCGCGCACCTTTCAGACACGGCGTGCACTGCTCCGCGCTGAGTGTCAGTACCTCCAGCCGTCATCATCCCTGTCATTACAACAACAAGAATCTGGAGAAAGACCGTTCATGAATACCCCGCTCCGTTTCACCTCACTCGCTCTAGCCCTCATGCTGAGCAGCGGCGCCACCCTGGCCGCCGACCTGAAGATCGGCGTGTCCATGTCGCAGTTCGATGACACGTACCTGACTTACATGCGCGAGGACATGGACAAAAAAGTCAAAGCCATGGGCGGCGTCGATTTGCAGTTTGTCGATGGCCGCAATGACGTGAACAAACAGCTCGATCAGGTGCAAGAGCTGATTGGCAAGAAGGTTGACGCACTGATCGTCAACCCCGTCGACACCGAAGCCACCGTGAAGATCACCAAGGCTGCCACGGATGCCGGCATTCCGCTGGTCTACGTCAACCGCCGTCCGGACGATCCGAAGCTGCCCGCAGGCGTTGCCTCTGTGACCTCCGACGACAAGGAAGCCGGGCGCATGCAAATGGAATACCTGGCCAAGAAAATGGACGGCAAGGGCAACGTCGTCATCTTGCTCGGTGAGCTGGCCAATAACTCGACCCGCGACCGCACGGCGGGCGTCAAGGAAGTCCTGAAAAACTACCCCGACATCAAGGTCACTCAGGAGCAGACCGGCGCCTGGCAGCGGCAGAAAGGCATGGACGTCACCAATGACTGGCTGACCCAGGGCCGCGACTTCAAGGCGGTCATCTCCAACAACGACGAAATGGCCATCGGTGCGGCCATGGCCCTGAAGCAGGCGGGCAAAAAAGGTGAGGTATTTGTGGCCGGTGTCGACGGCACGCCGGACGGTCTGAGCGCGGTCAAGAAAGGCGACCTCTCGGTCTCGGTGTTTCAGGACGCCAAGGGGCAAGGCGAGGGCGCAATCGATGCGGCGGTGAAATTGGCGAAGAAGGAAACGCTGCCCGAACAGGCCATCGTGATTCCTTTCAAGCTGATCACCCCGGAAAACGTCAACACCTTCAAATAACCGCTCATCTCAGACCGACTGACACCCGGCAGAGCACCGCCTGGCCGTGCCTCTGCCGACCCTGTCAACCGAGGAGCCTGTGACCATGTTTGCTTCCACAACCGCTTCGGCTTCAACCCTCTCGCCTGTCTCCGGGACGACGAACGACGCCGAGCACCCTTATCTGCTGGAAATCACCAACATCAGCAAGGGCTTCCCCGGGGTGGTGGCGCTGGACAACGTGCAACTGCGCGTGCGGCCCGGCAGCGTGCTGGCGCTGATGGGCGAGAACGGCGCGGGCAAGTCCACGCTGATGAAAATCATTGCCGGCATCTACCAGCCCGACAGCGGCGAAATCCGTCTGCGCGGCGAGCCGGTGGTGTTTCAGTCGCCACTGGCGGCGCTGCAATCGGGCATTGCCATGATCCATCAGGAGCTCAACCTGATGCCCCACATGAGCATCGCCGAGAACATCTGGATCGGCCGTGAGCAGCTTAACGGCCTGCACATGGTTGACCACCGTGCGATGCACCGCTGCACGGCGGAATTGCTTGGACGCCTGCGCATCAACCTCGATCCAGAGGAGATGGTCGGCAACCTGAGCATCGCCGAGCGTCAGATGGTCGAGATCGCCAAGGCCGTTTCCTACGACTCCGACGTACTGATCATGGACGAGCCGACCTCCGCCATTACCGAGACGGAGGTCGCCCACCTGTTTTCGATCATTGCCGACCTGCGGGCCCAGGGTAAGGGCATCATCTACATCACCCACAAGATGAACGAAGTGTTCGCCATCGCCGATGAGGTGGCGGTGTTCCGGGACGGCGCCTATATCGGTCTGCAGCGGGCCGACAGCATGAACGGCGACAGCCTGATTTCGATGATGGTTGGCCGTGAACTCACCCAGCTGTTTCCCGAACGCGACCAGCCCGTGGGCAAGTTGCTGCTGTCGGTTCGCGACCTGTCGCTCAACGGCGTGTTCGAAGGCGTGTCGTTCGACCTGCACGCCGGCGAAGTGTTGGGCATCGCCGGGCTGATGGGCTCGGGGCGCACCAATGTCGCTGAAACGATCTTCGGCATCACCCCCAGTACGCGCGGGGAAATCCTCCTCGACGGCACGCCGATCCGTGTCAGCGACCCGCACTTCGCCATCGAGAAGGGCTTCGCGTTGCTCACCGAAGACCGCAAGCTCAGCGGCCTGTTTCCGTGCCTGTCGGTGCTGGAAAACATGGAGATGGCGGTGCTGCCCCATTACGCTGGCAACGGTTTTGTCCACCAGAAAGCCTTGCGCGTGCTGTGCGAAGACATGTGCAAAAAGCTGCGGGTGAAGACGCCGTCCCTTGAGCAGTGCATCGACACGCTGTCCGGCGGCAATCAGCAGAAGGCGCTGCTGGCGCGCTGGCTGATGACCAACCCGCGGGTGCTGATCCTCGATGAGCCCACCCGCGGCATCGACGTCGGCGCCAAGGCCGAGATCTATCGGCTGATTTCCCTGCTCGCCAGCGAGGGCATGGCGGTGATCATGATTTCTTCCGAACTGCCGGAAGTGCTGGGGATGAGCGACCGGGTCATGGTCATGCACGAAGGCGAAATGATGGGCACCCTCGACCGCGCCGAGGCCACCCAGGAGCGGGTCATGCACCTGGCGTCCGGAAACCCGGTCCACTGAATCTCGGGCTATTGACGCTCCGATTCAAGCACTGCACCACGCCCCAGTCACACTGCCCCAGTCGGGTCGCACAAGAACAAGAGGCACACATGAAGATGAACGCGATGCTGGAAAACAAACCCGCTCTGGCGCCCCGCAAGCACAAGCGCCGGCTGCCCACCGAACTGAGCATCTTTCTGGTGCTGATCGGCATTGGTCTGATCTTCGAGTTGTTCGGGTGGATCGTCCGCGATCAGAGCTTTCTGATGAATTCCCAGCGGCTGGTGCTGATGATTCTGCAGGTGTCGATCATCGGCCTGCTGGCCATCGGCGTGACCCAGGTCATCATCACCACCGGCATCGACTTGTCGTCAGGTTCGGTGCTGGCGCTGTCGGCGATGATTGCCGCCAGCCTGGCGCAATCGTCGGACTACACCCGCGCCGTGTTTCCGTCGCTGACCGATCTGCCGGTGTGGGCGCCCGTCATCGCCGGCCTTGGGGTGGGGCTGCTCGCCGGGGCGATCAACGGCAGCATCATCGCCATCACCGGCATCCCGCCGTTCATTGCCACGCTGGGCATGATGGTCTCGGCGCGGGGGCTGGCGCGCTATTACACCGGCGGCCAGCCCGTGAGCATGCTGAATGATTCCTACACCGCGATCGGCCAGGGCGCCATGCCGGTGATCATCTTTCTGGTCGTCGCGGTGATCTTTCACATCGCCCTGCGCTACACCAAGTACGGCAAATACACCTACGCCATCGGCGGCAACATGCAGGCGGCGCGCACCTCGGGAATCAACGTCAAGCGGCATCTGGTGATCGTCTACAGCATCGCGGGTCTGCTGGCCGGGCTGGCCGGGGTGGTGGCGTCGGCACGGGCGGCCACCGGGCAGGCCGGCATGGGCGTTTCCTACGAGCTGGACGCCATCGCGGCGGCGGTGATCGGCGGCACGAGCCTGGCCGGTGGCGTCGGGCGGATCACCGGCACGGTCATCGGCGCGCTGATCCTCGGGGTCATGGCCAGCGGCTTTACCTTCGTCGGCGTCGATGCCTACGTGCAGGACATCATCAAGGGCCTGATCATTGTCGTCGCCGTGGTCATCGATCAGTACCGCAACAAGCGCAAGCTCAAGCGCTGAGTCGTTCAGGCGTCATCAAAGAGGGCCTCATTGCAGGCCCTTTTCGTTTTTCATCGGTTTGAACCGATCACGCCACGGTCGGTCAGACACCATCTGCCTCGTTTCGAGGACGCCTGGGCCGGGTGAAGGGTGCGATCAAATCCCCGGCGCGACCCAATGCCACCGGGTATTGCGGCCCTTGTTGGACGAATCCTGATCAATTATGTTGCCGAGTACCGAACCCGGCCTTAGACTGCCGCCCCTCGTAAATTGAGTGCCAAGCGGCGCTTCGAGACTACGGCGCGTTTAATGCCAGGTTGAGGCGCACCTTTGAGATCGCCTTAATGCACGTTTTTTTATAGAGAAATCAATGACCAAGGAAAAGTTGCTGGCGATGCCGGCCGATGACTACATGAACGCCGAGCAGCACGCGTTCTTCGTCGGCCTGTTGCAAGCCATGAAAGTCGAAATCCACGAGCGCATCGAGCAGAGCCGTATCGCGATCGAAAGCCTGGACACCCCGGCTGACCCTGCCGACGCCGCTTCCGTGGAAGAAGAGCGCCACTGGCTGGTGAACGTGATTGACCGCGATCAGCGCATGCTGCCTCAGCTGGAAATGGCCTTGAGCCGCATCGCTGACGACAGCTTTGGCTGGTGTGAAGACAGCGGCGAGCCGATTGGCCTCAAGCGCCTGCTGATCAGCCCGACCACCAAGTACTGCATCGAAGCTCAGGAACGTCACGAGCAGATCGACCGCCACCAGCGTCAGGCGTGATCCATCGGGTTCGACCGCCCGCAACGGGTGGTCGAGCCGTTCCCTTGCGCACCGTTCAACCGCCTACTGTATAGCCCCCCGTCGCAGCACATTCCGACCGACTACCACCAATGACTCATGGCGCATGGCCGCTATTTGGGCGTTTAATGCTTTCACAATAATGAAAGCAGGGCAGGTCCCGGACATGGATGCGAAAGGTCGTCACGCAGCAACACCCTCCCACCCCGCGCACGCGGCCGTCGACAGTCAGGTCGTCACCGGTTCGCGCTGGCTGACGCCCGCCCTGCAAAGCCTTGGCTTGTGCCTGCTGTTTGCGGCGATGGCGTGGGGCCATGTGTCCGTTTACGTGTGCCTGCCCGTCGCGCTGTTGATTCTGTGGTTGCCGCCGCTGTTCGCCGGCCGAACGCCGGTGGCGGCGGGAGAGGCGGGCGAAGACACCATGACGCGTCTGACCCGGGACCTGTCCCGAAGCACCAGTCACAACGCGTTGTCTGCTGCGGCCGTGGCGTTTTCGGTCAGGCAACTGGCGGGCAAGCTGCAGTCTCAGGTCAACGCGGCCGAGCAGATCGTCAGCAGCGCCGATGTGATGATCGCTACCGAGCGCGCCACGTCGACCCTCAGCCAGCAAGCGCTGACGGCCGCCAGCCAGGCGCGGGAGAGCAGCGGCGCCGGGCTCAACGTCCTCAACGCTTCCATCGGCCTGATGCACCAACTCAGTGAGCGGGCCGACAGCAGCCGTGAACTGATCGAAGCGCTCAGCCAGCGCAGCGAAGACATTCAGCGTGTGACGGCGGTGATTCAGTCCATCGCCAGCCAGACCAATCTGCTCGCCCTCAACGCCGCCATCGAAGCCGCGCGGGCCGGCGAACACGGCCGTGGCTTTGCGGTGGTGGCCGATGAAGTGCGCGGGCTGGCCGGGCGTACGGCGACGGCGACCAGTGAAGTCGGGGAGATGGTCGTTGATATCCAGCAGCGCACCCGTCAGGTGGTCGAGCAGATCCGGCAGTTGTCGGGCGACCTGAGTGGCGGCGTGGCGCAGGTCGAATCCACCGGTCAGCAACTGGCGAGCATCGCTCAGCTGGCGGTTGGTGTAGAGCAGCAAGTGGGTGAGATCGCGCGGGGCGCCCAGACCAATCAGGCGCAATTGAGCAGCCTGTTCGTGGCCGTCGAGCAAATGCGCAGCGACCTGGCCGTCAGCGATGACCAGACCCGGCGTCTGGCGCAATCGGCGTTGCAGATGGAGGAGCAGGCGGAAACCATCAGCGAACGCCTGGCCCAGGTCGGTCTGGATGACTATCACCAGCGCATTTACGACCTCGCCCGCGAAGGCGCCAGCCAGATCGCCGCCACGTTCGAAGAGGACATCGATCAGGGCCGGGTCAGCCTGACCGATCTGTTCGACCGCACCTATCAGCCCATCGCCAACACCTCGCCGGCCAAGTACCAGACGCGCTTCGACCGCTACACCGACCAGACGCTGCCGGCGATTCAGGAACCGCTGCTGACCCGTCATGAGGGGCTGGTGTTCGCCATCGCCTGCACCCAGCAAGGCTACGTGCCGACCCACAATAAGGCGTTCAGCCGACCTTTGACGGGCGACACGGCAGTCGACGCGGTCAACAACCGCACTAAGCGCAAGTTCGACGACCGCACCGGGATTCGCTGCGGCAGTCACCAGCAGCCGGTTCTGTTGCAGACCTACACCCGCGATACCGGCGAACTGATGCACGATCTTTCCGTGCCTGTCATGGTCAAGGGCCGGCATTGGGGCGGGCTGCGACTGGGCTATAGGCCGGAGAAAAGCTGAGGACTGAGTTGCAAGCGACAAGCTTCAAGTGAAGAGCAGTGAGCAGTGATCGGGCGTCTTGTGGCTTGCCGCTTGAAGCTTGCAGCTCTTCGCGGAGCGTTAGTTGTGAGACTAAGGCCCTTCAATTATTTAAACGTCCGATATTGAAGTAGGAAGCGTCTGAAGTGCAGTTCCATCGGTTGACGGGACGTTAACTGCGATCATCCTGTGAGTATATGTCCGAATATGTAAATGCCTGTTCGGGACTCATGTCAGTACTCACGGATGAATCAAATGACAAAGAAAACTATCACTCACGCGTCGGCCGATTCCCGCACCGACGCGCCGGAAGTCACCGTTCGCCTCGGTGTGTTCTTCGACGGGACCGGTAATAATCGCGTCAATAGCCAGATAGGCGCCGACTGCCAGGCCATGGCGGAAGTCTACGGCGGCGTGCATATAAAAGAATGTGGTGGCCGACACACTGACCCCGGCAGCAGTTACAGCAACAGCCCCACCAATATCGCGAGACTGGCCGGCTTATATAAGCAACAGCGCAAGGCGATCATTAAAGCCGACGGCCTGTATGTATATGGTGCGGTGTATGTCAGCGGCGTTGGCACTACCTCTGGCGGGCGCGATTCACGCGTGTCGGGCCAGGGCTTTGGTCGCGGCACCACCGGCGTGGTGGCGAAAGTGTCGCGGGGAATCAAAAAACTCGCCGACGAACTTCAGATGTTTGAAAGCGATAATCCGGGTTGTGTCATCGGTGCGGTGGAACTGGACGTGTTTGGCTTCAGTCGGGGTGCGGCCTCGGCCCGGCATCTGGCCAACGAAGTGCTGAAAAAATCCCGGGGCGCGCTGGACCCGGTTCTGGACCCGCGCAAACTGCCGCTGTCGGACAGCTTCTCATGGGCCAGCGGCAGCGTACGGTTGAAGGTTATCGGGCTGTTCGACACCGTGGCCGCCGTCGGTGGGATCGCCGATCTGGGCAGCGTTCGGGATGCGGTCAATAAACGGGTCAATCTGTTTCTGCCGCCCGGGTGCGCGCAGCAGGTGCTGCATCTGGTGGCCGGCGATGAGCATCGGCGCAACTTCGTCCTAAACAGCGTCAAGCCCGACTGGCCCCGGGAAATCGTGCTGCCCGGCAGCCATTCGGACATCGGCGGCGGTTACCAGCCCCAGGAAGTCGAGAAGGTGTCGCTGTTCCGGCCACGCCGCAGCCTGGTTTGCGTCAACACGCCCTACGACGAAACGGACGCCTGGCTGCAGGCCCATGCCGAGCTTTCCACCCTCGACGCCAGGCGTCTGCTCGACCCCACCGATGAGAGCGCTTCGCTGGGTGTTGAATGTTTCGAGCGGTTTGCCAGCAGCTCACGCGGGGTCAAAACGGTGGTCGCGACGGTGACGCTGGAACGCCGCGTCTACAACCACCTTGCCCACGTTTACCTGCGGCTCATGCACACCCTGGCGAGTGACGAAGGTGTGCCGTTTTTGCCGATCCGTGATTCCGCAGAAATCACCCTGCCACCAGAATTGCGTCCCATCGCCGCCAAGCTGATCAGCCATGCAAAAGGAGAGGGCGGGGTGCTGAACGACGCCGAGCTGACGCTGTTGCATCAGCGCTACATCCATCGCTCGGCGCACTGGAACAACGCCCGACGCGATGCGCTGGTGGATGGTCTTTTTGTGCACGCGCCTGCGCGGAATGGGCGGCAGATGTTTTCCAATGTCGGCCAGCCCGGTTATCCACAGTGACCGGGCTGCCTTGAGGGGTTGGGGCACGATAATGGCGGATCAGGCAAAAAAAATGGCGGCCTCGAAGGGCCGCCTTTTTCACACGTGCGCCGGGTCAGGTCGGCGTGTGCAGCAACACATTCAGCTCGTCAACGATGGGCGCCCAATCGTCATCCAGTTGAATTTTTTCCTTGAGCAGTCCGGCTTGATTCTCCGTCCAGAAATCGGCTTCGGAGACCTTCTGACCTTCCGGCAGTTGGTGCGCGGCGACAAATGCGTCGATGCTGGCCTGATCGGACTCCAGCCCCAGTTGTTCGAACAGCATTTCAAGCGACGGCGTCATGATTTCCATTTTTTCTCCCGAACGGGTCAAGGACCCGGATTGGCGTGTCAGTGAGTAACCTTCTGCTGCATGGGAGTACGCGCGGCAGGCAAGAGTTCTAACTGATTGCCTGAAGAGCCGCCGACACACCGCGCGCTTTTAGTAGGACTGGCTTTAGCCGGGAAAGCGTCAGGTGGCACACCGCGAAATTGAGGGTGTTCAATCAGGCCTCTTCCCGGCTAAAGCCGGTCCCACTAAAACATCGCATTGCTGTTTATTGGAGTGAACCAATCCCGCTGACGCACCGCGCGCTTTTAGTAGGACTGGCTTTAGCCGGGAAAGCGTCAGGTGTCACACCGCAGAATTGAGGGTGTTCAATCAGGCCTCTTCCCGGCTGAAGCCGGTCCCACTAAAACAAAATCGCAACTGACACACCACGCGCTTTTAGTAGGACTGGCTTTAGCCGGGAAAGCGTCTGGTGTCACACCGCAGAATTGAGGGTGCCCAATCAGGCCTCTTCCCGGCTGAAGCCGGTCCCACTAAAACAAAATCGCAACTGACACACCACGCGCTATTAGTAGGACCGGCTTTAGCCGGGAAAGCGTCAGGTGGCACACCGCAGAATTGAGGGTGCCCAATCAGGCCTCTTCCCGGCTGAAGCCGGTCCTACGAAAACATCGTATGGCTGTTTGAAGGGGTGAACCAATCTCACTGACACACCACGCGCTATTAGTAGGACCGGCTTTAGCCGGGAAGGCGTCAGGTGTCACACCGCAGAATTGAGGGTGCCCAATCAGGCCTCTTCCCGGCTGAAGCCGGTCCTACGAAAACATCGTATGGCTCTTTATTGGAGTGAACCAATCCCGCTGACGCACCGCGCGCTATTAGTAGGACTGGCTTTAGCCGGGAAGGCGTCAGGTGTCACACCGCGAAAATGAGGTTGCCCGATCAGGCCTCTTCCCGGCTGAAGCCGGTCCTACGAAAACATCGTATGGCTGTTTAATGGTGTGAACCAGCCCCACTGACACACCACGCGCTTTTAGTAGGACTGGCTTTAGCCGGGAAGGCGTCAGGTGTCACACCGCGAAAATGAGGTTGCCCGATCAGGCCTTTTCCCGGCTGAAGCCGGTCCCGCTAAAAAAATCGCATGGCTCTTTACTGGGGTGAAGCCACCCCACTCACACATCCGATGGCGTCTTGCCGTGTCGGGCCAGTCCCACCGAAACATCGTATGGCGGCAAAAACGTCATCGCAGCGGACGAAAGGGATATAGCCCGTATAGACTGACTGCCGGTAGAATCCGTACCCACGCCAGCGTCCGGCTTCAGGACGCACCATTTCTCGTTTTTTTCTCGCCCGGTCCGCTGTCCGGGCGAGTTCCTATCTGGTTGGGAGTTTGTACATTGGCAGTAGGTAATCTGGATACCCACGCGTTATTCGTGCTCGGCGACGTGCGCGCGAAGTTGGTGAAGCTATTCCAGGCGCGATTCGTTTACGTCATCGAACAATCCCCTGAAGGCATTTACATGTCGGAGATCGACACCGACACCGCACTGGTGGTCGATGACAAACCCGGTCTGGAGCTGAAAGTGGGTGACCACTTCCGTGCCGCGGTATTGCCCAGCCGCGAAGGCGGCAAGTTCGAAATCCGCTTTCGCGACATCAGGATGACCATCTATGGTCTGGGCGAATACGCGTTTGTCGAAGTGCCTGAAGGCCAGGGCATCGTGTTCAAAGAGTCCCACAGCATCTTCATGGTGTTCGCCGCCCACGAGCAGATTGAGTCCGGCCTGAGCAAGGTCCTCAAAGCCGCCACCGCCAAAGCCGCGAAATGGCGCAAGGGCGAGCTGACGTTCAAAGCCAGCGAGTAAGCACCGCGCTTCAACACACCTGCACACGGAACGCGCCCACATCCCCCCACGCCACAAGCGATGGGTGGCGGGCATGCGTGCGCCCGGCTATCGCCAATGGCACAGCATCAATGCCCTTGCTGTCTGCCGTCGCTGACTTCAGGTGGCACGTCGTCACCGGCCATGCGCTTGCGAAACAGTCCGGTGCGCGCCAGCAGCAAGGTGGTGACCGGCACGGTGATGGCGAGCAGGATCGGGATCAGCCACGCGTGCAGCACGGGACCTTCCTTCAGGGCCGAGAAGTAGACGATGGACGCCAGCGCCACGCACCACGCGCCGAGGGTCGACGCCAAGGCGGGCGGGTGCATGCGCTGAAAAAAGTCTTTCATGCGCAACAGACCCAGCGCGCCGATCAGCCCGAACAGGCTGCTCAGCACCAGCAGGACGGCGGTCAGCACTTCGACCCAGAACGGCAGAACCTGCAACGAATTCATTCGATCACCTCGCCGCGCAACAGAAATTTGGCCAGCGCAAATGAGCCGACGAAGCCGAACAGTGCGATCAGCAGCGCCGCCTCGAAGTAGGTGTCACTGGCGTAGCGAATCCCCAGCACCAGCATCATCAGCATCGCCAGGATGTACAGGTAGTCCAGCGCCAGCACCCGGTCCTGGGCCGACGGGCCTTTGAACAGGCGGATCAAGGTCAGGACCATGGCGAGGGTGAACACCGACAGCGTAAACAGAATCGCGTTTGTGAGCAGGGCGCTCATTGGAAAATCTCCATCAGTGGCCGTTCGTACGTGCTCTTGAAGTGCTCGATGAAGGCCGCTTCGTCGTCCAGATCGAACACATGCATCAGCAGCACGCTGCGATCCAGCGCCAGTTCAGACCAGACCGTGCCCGGCACCACCGTGCAGATCATCGCCAGCGCCGCGAGGCCGTGGGCGTCGTGCAGGTCCAGCGGCACCTTGACGAAGGCCGAGCGCGGTGGACGGCGGCCCGCGCGCAGTACGCCCCAGGCGACGGCCAGATTGGACACCACCACATCGCGGCCCACCAGCAAGAACAAGCGCAGTGCGGCGCCGGGTTTGCGGATTCGCGCGGGCGAAGGGCGCAACGGCGCGAAGATGTAGGGCGCGAAAAAGCCGAGCAGGGCCCCCAGCAGCAGATTGCCCGGGCTCAGCGACAGGTTCAGCAACAGCCACAACCCCCACAGCGACAGCGACAACAGTGGCGCGGGAAACAGGCGCTTCATGGCTGCACCTCCGCCGCTGCCGAAGCGGGCCCCGGTATCGGCCTGGCTGCCTTGACTGAGAGCACGTATTGCTGCGGGTCATGCAGCGCCTGGGCGGTGTCCTGGGTGTAATGCAACAGCGCCTGGGCCTTGAACGTCAGCACGATGGCGCAGCCCACCAGCAAGGCGATCGGCAGGCATTCGTTGAGCCGCAGCAGTGGCGCCGCATGTTCCTGGGGCGTCCAGAAGCGTTTGATGCCGACCCGCACGAAGGCAAACAGCGACGTCAGTCCGGAAATAATCAGCAGTGCCACCAGCGTCCAACTGTCGCCGCGAATGGCTTCGGCCTTCGCCACATCAAGGCCCAGCGGATTGAGCAGGGCGCTGATCAGCGTCAGCTTGCCGAGAAAACCCGACAGCGGCGGCATGCCGATGATCAACAGCGCGCAGGCAATGAAACTCAGGCCCAGAAACGCCATGGTCCAGGGGATGACGTGGCCGACCACGGCTTTCTGCTCGTCATCCAGATTGGTCCCCGGCACCGGGTGCAACGACTCCAGCGCCTTGGGCAACTGGTCGGCGTCCTCGTCGAGGGCGATGTCATTGGCCGAGCGTGAGCGTTCGATCAACTCCGCCAGCAGGAACATCGCGCTGAGCGCCAGGGTCGAGCTGACCAGATAAAACAGTGCGCCTGCGGTCAGGCTCGGCTGCGCGAAACCGACCGCCGAGAGCAGGATCCCCGCCGACACCAAAATGCTCAGACTGGCCATGCGCTCCAGGCGCTGGGCGGCCACCACTGAAATCGCCGCCACGGTCACGGTGGCCATGCCCCCCCAGATCAGCCAGTCCCCGCCGAAGAACGCCGACGCGCCGGCCTGACCGGAAAACAGCAGCGTCCACAGCCGCAGCAGCGTGTAGAAACCGACCTTGGTCATGATCGCGAACAGCGCCGCCACCGGTGCGCTGGCGGCGGAATACGCCGGCACCAGCCAGAAATTCAGCGGCCACATGCCGGCCTTGGCCAGAAACGCCACTGCCAGAATGGCCGCGCCCGCGTGCAGCAAGCCCAGATCGCCCTCCGGCACCTGAGGAATTTTCACCGCCAGGTCGGCCAGGTTCAGCGTACCGGTGACGCCGTAAATCAGCGCCGCGCCAATCAGAAACAACGACGAAGCCAGCAGGTTGATTGTGATGTAATGCAGGCCCGCCGACACCCGCGCCCGCCCCGAGCCGTGCAGCATCAGGCCATAAGATGCCGCCAGCAAAACCTCGAAGAACACGAACAGGTTGAACAGGTCGGCAGTAAGAAAGGCGCCATACAACCCCATCAGTTGAATCTGAAATAGCGCGTGGAAACTGGCGCCGGCGCGGTCCCAACGGGCCAGGGCGAAGAGCAGGGCGCAGAAGGCGACGATGCCGGTCAGCACCAGCATCAGCGCCGACAGGTGATCGACCACCAGCACGATGCCGAACGGCGCCTCCCAGTTGCCCGGCAAGTACACGCCAATGGAGCCGGTGGTGCCGGTCTTCTGCACCCAGATCATCAGCGTGATGGCGATCGCCAGGCCGAGTCCGGTGGAGAACAGGTTGATCCGCGCTTTCAGCGGGCGGTGTTTCTCGCCGAGCCACAGCACCAGCGCAGCGGTTAGCACCGGCAGCAGGATCGGTGCGACGATCAGTTGATTCATCACACTCATTCACCCAGCTCCCGGCCGTCGACGTGGTCGTTGCCGGTCAGACCGCGCGACGCCAGCAGCACCACCAGGAACAGCGCAGTCATGGCGAAGCTGATGACGATGGCCGTCAGCACCAGCGCCTGGGGCAGGGGATCGGTGTAATTGAGCAGGTCCTGGGGCACGCCGTCCTTGATGATCGGCTCCTTGCCGATGAACAGGCTGCCCATGCTGAAGATAAACAGATTGACGCCGTAGGACAGCAGGCACAGGCCCATCACGACCTGAAAGGTCCTTGGACGCAGGATCAGCCACACGCCGGAGGCGGCAAGCACGCCGATGGCAATGGCGATGACTTCTTCCATTAGATGGCTCCTTGTGAAATCGGACTGTCGGCCGGGACCGGTTCAATGGGCTGCGGCAGCGAGGTCGGGCGATGGCTGCGCACCGACTGGTGAGCCAGCGCCGTGAGGATCAACAGGGTCGAGCCGACCACCACCGCGTACACGCCGATGTCGAAAAACAGCGCGCTGGCGATGTGCAGGTCACCCAGTATCGGCAGGACCACATGCGCGGTGTGGGTGGTCATGAACGGATAACCGAGGGCCATCGAGCCCAGACCCGTGGCCAGCGCGAAGAACAGCCCGGTGCCCATCCAGCGCAACGGCCGCAGGCTCATGTTGGCCTCGACCCACTGGGTGCCGGCCACCATGTATTGCAGGATGAACGCCACCGACATGACCAGCCCGGCCACGAAACCGCCGCCCGGCTGGTTATGCCCGCGCATGAACAGGTACATCGAGACCACAAAAGCCACCGGCAACAGCAGGCGCACCAGCACCGCCGGCACCATCATGAAGCCCAGTGCGGTATCGGCGGCGTGACGCGGATTGACCAGATCGGTGACCACGTCACGGGCCAGCAAGCGCTGTTGCGCCGGCAGAGCGATGCTTTCTTTCGGCGGGCGGAAGCGCCGCAGCAGGGCAAAGACCGTCAGCGCCACCACGGCCAGCACGGTGATTTCGCCAAAGGTGTCGAAGCCACGGAAGTCCACGAGCATGACGTTGACCGCATTGGTGCCGCCGCCCTGGGCCAGGGCACGGCTCAGGTAAAACTCGGAAATGGCGTTCGGCGTCGGCCGCGTCAGCATCGCGTAGGACAACACCGCCATGCCGCCACCCACCGCCACGGCGAGGACGAAGTCGCGGATCCGCCGCACCTTGGCCCGGCGTCGCGCCTGGGACGGTGGTGGCACGTTTTCGTTACGTCGCGGCAGCCAGCGCAGGCCGAGCAGGATCAACACCGTGGTGACGACTTCCACCGCCAGTTGGGTCAGTGCCAGGTCCGGCGCGGAAAACCAGACGAAGGTCACGCAGGTCATCAACCCGCAGACGCTGACCATGGTCACGGCCGCCAGACGGTGGTACTTGGCTTGCCAGGCGGCGCCGATGGCGCAGGCAATGGCGATCAACCAGAGCATCACAAACACGCCGGAACCCGGGATCTTCGGTCGATCGCCCCAGCTCAGTCCGCTTTCGTACATCGGCACGAAACCGGCGACCAGCGCGGCCAGCACCATCAGAAACAGCTGCGGCTGCAAACGACGTGTGGTCAGCAGCCTCATCAGTCGGCGGGCGCCGCGCATCTTCCACACCAGCACGCGCTCGAACATGCGCTTGCCGTTCAGGCGCCACATCAGCGGCGGGCCATTGACCTGTTTGCGCTTGATCGGGCCGCGCAGCAGCAGGTACAGAACGATGCCAGCCGCCATGGCGATCAGGCTCATGATCATCGGCGCGTTCAACCCGTGCCAGATCGCCAGGCTGTACTCGGGGAGTTCACCCCCCACCACCGGCTGTGCCGCAGCGGCCAGCAACGGGCCAACGGAGTGCGTGGGAAAAATGCCGACGATCAGGCACGCCAGCACCAACAGCTCCACCGGCAGGCGCATCCAGCGCGGCGGCTCGTGGGGCGTGTGAGGCAGGCGCGTGGCTTTAGGGCCGAAGAACACGTCGACGGTAAAGCGCAGCGAATACGCCACGCTGAAGATTCCGGCGATCGTGGCGATCACCGGCAGGGCAATCTCGACCCAGTCGGTGGAGGTGATGAACACCGTTTCTGCGAAGAACATTTCCTTGGACAGGAAGCCATTCAGCAGCGGCACCCCCGCCATTGATGCGCTGGCGACCATGGCCAGCGTCGCGGTGTAGGGCATCAGCTTGATCAGCCCGCTGAGTTTGCGGATGTCGCGGGTGCCGCTTTCGTGGTCGATGATCCCCGCCGCCATGAACAGCGAGGCCTTGAACGTGGCGTGGTTGAGGATGTGAAACACCGCCGCGACGGCGGCCAGTGGACTGTTCAGGCCCAGCAGCAGGGTGATCAGCCCCAAGTGACTGATGGTGGAATAGGCCAGCAGGCCCTTGAGGTCGTTCTGAAAGATGGCCGAGTAAGCGCCGATCACCAGCGTGCAGGCACCGGCGCCGCTGACCATCCAGAACCACTGCTCACTGCCCGACAGCGATGGCCACAGGCGCGCGAGCAGGAACACCCCGGCCTTGACCATGGTCGCCGAGTGCAGATACGCCGACACCGGTGTCGGGGCCGCCATGGCGTGGGGCAGCCAGAAGTGGAAGGGGAATTGCGCGCTCTTGCTCAGCGCGCCGATCAGGATCAGCGTCAACAGCACGGGGTACAGCGCGTGGGCGCGAATCGCATCGCCTGAAGCCAGCACGCGATCCAGGTCATAACTGCCGACGACGTGCCCGAGCAGCAGCATCCCCACCAGCAGCGCAAGGCCGCCCGCGCCGGTGACCATCAGCGCCATGTAAGCGCCGCGTCGGGCGTCGGCGCGGTGGTGCCAATAGCCGATCAGCAGGAACGAGAAGACGCTGGTCAGCTCCCAGAAAAACACGATCTGAATAAGGTTGCCGGACATGACCAGTCCGAGCATGGCGCCCATGAACGCCAGAAAAAACGAGAAGAAGCGCGGCACCGGGTCGTCCGGCGACATGTAATAACGCGCATACAGCGACACCAGCGCGCCGATTCCCAGCACCAGCATCGAGAACAGCCAGGCAAAACCGTCCAGGCGCAGGACGAAGTTCAGGCCCAGGCTGGGCAGCCAGAAAAACTCTTCTCGGATGACCCCGCCGTGGGCGATCTGCGGATACCACAGTGCGACCTGCACCGCGCCGATCAAGGCGATCAGGCCGGCGAGGAGGGATTCACTGTTGCGTGCGTTGTGCGGCAAAAGCGCCGCCAGACAGCTGCCGATGAAAGGCAGAAGCAGTAGAACTATCAGGGACATAGGCTTCTAATCTGCGGAGAAATGTCAAGGATCATACGTGCCGGGTCCGGGATGACCAAACGCCAAGATGTCGCAGAATCCTACAAAGTTTGTAGGCAGCAGCGTAGTTGACAGTCTGTGTCGCGTAAGGTTGGCGGCTATCTGCCCTATTGTGGGAGCGAGCTTGCTCGCGAAGGGGCCGAGGCAAAGTGCCGATTGGCGGCATGTACCGATTAGGCGACAATGCCGGCCTGTTTCCGGAGCCCCCTCATGTCTGATTCGATCGCCCCCCTGTCTGATTCCATTGAAAGGCCCGCCGTCGATGCCGTGCTCGACGCCACCGGCCTCAATTGCCCCGAGCCGGTCATGATGCTGCACCAGAAGGTGCGCGACCTGCCGCCCGGCGGCCTGCTCAAGGTGATCGCCACCGATCCGTCCACCCAGCGGGATATCCCGAAATTCTGTGTCTTCCTCGGCCACGAACTGGTGGATAAACAGGCGGGCGACGGCGAGTTTCTGTACTGGATCCGCAAGAAACTCGACTGATTTGCGACCTGCTCGCTGACGCGTTGCGCATCACGCTGGCTCGACAGGGCGCTGGCGCCTACACTGCGGCCACTCCAGGAGCCCTGACATGCGCATAGTTGCCGACGAAAACATTCCCCTGCTCGACGCCTTTTTCGCCGGACTCGGTGATATCCAGCGTTACCCGGGCCGCACCCTTGACCGTGCCGCCGTCGCCGATGCCGATATCCTGCTGGTGCGCTCGGTGACCCGGGTCGACCGCGCCTTGCTCGAAGGCACGCCCGTACGATTCGTCGGGACCTGCACCATTGGCACCGATCACCTCGACCTCGATTACTTCAAAGAAGCCGGCATTCAATGGTCCAGCGCCCCGGGCTGCAATGCCCGCGGCGTGGTGGACTACGTGCTGGGCAGCCTGCTGACCCTCGAGGAAATCGAAGGCGTCGGCCTCGCTAGTCGCACCTACGGCGTGGTCGGCGCGGGGCAGGTCGGCGGTCGCTTGATCAGGGTGTTGCGCGGCCTGGGCTGGAACGTCCTGGTCTGCGACCCGCCGCGTCAGGCCAGCGAGGGCGGCGATTACGTCAGCCTCGACGAGATCATTGCCCGCTGCGATGTGATCAGCCTGCACACACCGCTGGATAAAACCGGCGACACGCCCACCTGGCACCTGTTCGACCGCACCCGCTTGCAACAGCTCAAGCCCGGCGCCTGGCTGATCAACGCGGCGCGTGGCCCGGTGGTCGACAACACCGCCTTGCGCCAAGTGTTGCTGGAGCGCGAAGACCTGCAAGCGGTGCTGGATGTCTGGGAGCAGGAACCGGCGGTCGACGTCGAGCTGGCCGAGCTGTGCGTCATCGGCACGCCCCACATCGCCGGTTACAGCCTCGACGGCAGGCAGCGCGGCACGGCGCAAATCTATCAGGCCCTGTGCGCGCACCTTGAGCAACCGGCGAGCATCCGTCTTGAAGATCTGCTGCCCAAGCCGTGGCTGGCCGAGGTCACGCTGGATGCCGCCACGGACCCGGTCTGGGCGCTGAACACGTTGTGTCGCGGCGTGTACGATCCGCGCCGCGATGACGCGGATTTCCGCCGCAGTCTGGTGGGGGATGCCCAGAGCCAGCGCCTGGCCTTCGATGCCCTGCGCAAGCATTATCCGCCCCGCCGGGAAATCGACAGCCTGCGGGTTCGCCTCAACGGTGAGTCGACGACGTTGAGTCAGATCGTCGAGGCCTTGGGCGCCACCGTTGTCACCGCGTGAGTCACTCGCTGTATTTTTTGATGTAAGACCAGAGTGTCTCGGGCAGGCGGGGCGGAACGTGCTGCCAGAATTGGCGCATTCTCGGGAGTGCGGTGTAGGCCTCTTGCCAGGCTTCCAGGCGATCTTCAGCGCCTGAGACAGGGGCTTGGATCAGCGCGATGAAGCTGGCAAAGCTGCAGGGGGTGGGTAACGCTTCGCTGCGTTCGATCCGGTGCACCTGTTCCTGCAACGTGATTTCTGTGCCTTGTTCATTGGTGAACACGTACGGGGTCAGCGAGTCGACTCGATCACAGCGGCTGCTGCAGATTTTTTTGCGGTCTTTGAGCTCACCGAAGCCGCGCTCGTACAGGGTGATGGTGGAGCCGCTCACCCTCATGCAAGCCTCCTCGAACGCATTGAGAATGACCTCGGCGTTCTCGATGCTCGTCTCGATGGTGGCGATATCGACAAAACGCTCGAGGGTCCCGGCTTCCAGCGCGTTGAAGGCGCGCCTGATGGTTGAAAGGTGCACGAAATCCTTCTTGCAGCCAATCAGGTGAACGTCGAACTGGTAGGCGGCCAGTGCCTGGCCCGAGATCACCGTGGCGAAGGCTTTGGTGTCCAGCGCGGTTTCCATCACGATGTTGAACGTGTTGCTGTGGGCATAAGCAAAGATGCGGCTGCACAGCTCCCAGATGAAGGTTTCAGTGTGCTTGTAGCGGCGGGTCACGTCCTGATCGGCGAACTCGGCATAGCGCGGGTGCAGCTCGCGAAAATACTCCTGATAAAGATGCACGTAGTTGCCGTATCCGGGAATCTTGAGCAGCGTGTTGTTCAGCATGTAGGTCTTGCCGGACCCTTGTACGCCGGCGACCACCAGAATTTTCGGGGCGGGCTGCCCATCGTCTGCAATGTCCTTCGGTACATCGAAGATGGTGTTCACAACTGCCTCAAATACGGCATCCAGTTCTTTTGGTGTGTAGGCGTAGTGAGTGTCGGTCATGGCAGGTCTTCCTTGAGTTGAGTCGGATTGACTGTTGAAAGTCCCAAGGACGTAATCGGAGTGCCCGCCGATGGGCAACGGAATAAACGCGCTGTGTATTGCAGAATGTTTATCGCGCCCATAAAAAACCCGGCGCCATGGCCGGGTTTCAAGCAGATCTGTGCATCAATCTTGTTTTTCGGGCTGCACCCAGTACTTCTCGTATTCCTGACAGGCAGCCTGAACCATTTCTTCAGTGATCAGGATTTCCTGCCCGTTTCTGTCGAGAATCGCGCCGCCCAGTTGCAGCTCAGGTTGCGGGCGGAACACGGGTTCTTGATTGCTGCTGCTTTGCAAGCTCATGGGCTGTCTCCTCATCAGGGGGTTGCGCGTTCATAGTAGCCACGCCCGCGTGACTGCGCCGTGACACCTGCTGCGGCCGATCTGCGTCGCGGTCGCGAGTCGTCGGGGAAGGCGGTGTGCAAGGCCCATGCACGCAGGGCGTGAGAACAATCCATGACTGACGACGGCGCGCAGAGTTCAGCGAAAGCTGACGAGCGTGCGCGGGGAGGGAGGTGTACGCTCTGCGACTGATTCGTCTTGCGAGTGTTCTCCATGGCTTCAGTTTTTTCCGGGCGTCAGCGGCATGCCATTCGTCTTGCCTTGCGCATGATCGCCCCGTACCGCAAGCAAGCCCTCGGCGCGTTGCTCGCGCTGGTGGTCACCGCCGGCATCACGCTGTCGATGGGGCAAGGCATCCGGCTGATGGTCGATCAGGGGTTCATGACCCGTTCGCCGACGCTGCTCAATGAAACCATCGGCCTGTTCATGGGGCTGGTGGTCGCCCTCGCTATCGGCACCTTCGCGCGGTTTTATCTGGTCTCCTGGATCGGCGAACGGGTGCTCGCCGATCTGCGCAAGCAGGTGTTCGACCATCTGGTCAGCCTCCACCCGGGCTTCTATGAGAACAACCGCAGCTCGGAAATCCAGTCGCGCCTGACCGCCGACACCACGCTGCTGCAATCGGTGATCGGCTCGTCGCTGTCGATGTTCCTGCGCAACGCGCTGATGGTCATTGGCGGAATCATCCTGCTGTTCTTCACCAACCCCAAGCTCACCAGCATCGTCGTCGTGGCATTGCCGCTGGTGATCGCGCCGATTCTGATTTTCGGGCGGCGTGTGCGCAGCCTGTCGCGGGAGAGCCAGGACCGCGTGGCGGATGTCGGCAGCTACGTGTCCGAGGCCCTTGGGCAGATCAAAACCGTCCAGGCCTATAACCATCAGGAGCAGGATCGACAGCGTTTCGCGCAGACCGCCGAAGGCGCCTTCGAGACGGCACGCAAGCGTATTCTGCAGCGCTCGTGGCTGATTACTCTGGTGATCGTGCTGGTGCTGGGCGCGGTGGGTGTGATGCTCTGGGTCGGCGGGATGGACGTGATTGCCGGCCGCATCTCCGGGGGCGAGCTGGCAGCGTTCGTGTTCTACAGCCTGATCGTCGGCAGCGCGTTCGGCACCGTCAGCGAGGTGATCGGGGAAATGCAACGGGCGGCGGGCGCGGCAGAGCGGATCAGCGAGTTGCTGCAGGCGCGCAGTGAAATCACCGCGCCCGCCAGTGATCTGCTCACGCTGCCCGAGCGCATCAGCGGTCGCCTGGCGCTGGAAAACCTCAGTTTCGCCTACCCCTCGCGCCCGGAACGCAATGCCGTAGACGGCTTGAGCCTGAGCGTCGAAGCGGGGGAAACCCTGGCGCTGGTCGGGCCTTCGGGCGCGGGCAAGTCGACCTTGTTCGACCTGCTGTTGCGCTTCTATGACCCGCAACAGGGCCGCGTGTTGATTGAAGGCATCCCCGCCGAGCGCCTTGATCCCCTGGACCTGCGCCGGTGCTTCGCCTGGGTGTCGCAGACGCCTGCGCTGTTTTTCGGCTCGGTGGAGGACAACATTCGCTACGGCAACCCGGCGGCGAGTGTCGAGCAGGTGGAGGCCGCGGCGCGGATTGCCCATGCCCATGAGTTCATTCAACTGCTGCCCCAGGGTTATCAGACGCATCTGGGTGACGGCGGCATGGGCTTGTCGGGCGGGCAGCGTCAGCGGTTGGCGATCGCCCGGGCTTTGCTGGCCGATGCGCCGATTCTGTTGCTCGACGAGGCCACCAGCGCACTGGATGCCCAGAGCGAGTACCTGATTCAGCAGGCGTTGCCAACGTTGATGAAGGGCCGCACGACCCTGGTGATCGCCCACCGACTGGCGACGGTGCAGAACGCAGACCGAATTGCTGTCATGGATCAGGGGAGATTGGTCGCGGTGGGAACCCACCGCGAGCTGATTGCCAGCAACCCGCTGTACGCGCGGCTGGCAGCCTTGCAGTTCAATGCCGGGGTGGAGCAGGCCGGCTGAGCGCCGGCCTGAATCTGCGTATCAGTCTTTGCGGTATTCGCAGAGGTAGGCGGTTTCTTCGGTGGCTTCGACGTCGAATTTGACGTTCGCCGGGATCTTGAAATCCGTGCCGGCTTTGAAGGTTTCCCAATCATTGGCGCCCGGCAGCAGCACTTTCAGCTCGCCTGAGATCACGTGCATGATTTCCCGGTCGCCGGTGCCGAAGTTGTATTTTCCGGGAGCCATGACGCCGATGGTCGCGTCGCCTGCTGCTTGCTTGAAGGCGATGGATTTGACGGTACCGTCGAAATACTCGTTGACCTTGAACATGGCTGAATTCCTTGGGAAGGGCTGGAAAGGGCCGGACAGTATGCCGAACGTATAAAAGGCCGTCATCCGCTTTGATAAATGCGTCACGCCCTAGCCGGGAATCACCAGCGGTAACAACCGTGCGGTATTGCGCGCGTCTGACAACGCCCGGTGCTGCTGGCCGTTGAAATGCATTCCCGCCAGTTGCAGCGCGGTGTTCAGGCCGCAGGGCTTTTGCAGGTGACGGGCTTTGGCGAAGCGTTGTTTCAGGTTGATGTGGGGCAGGGTGGCGAGTTCGCTGGCGAGCCGGTGCTGATGCCAATCCTGTTGCAGTTGCTGGCGGTCGTAATCGCCCCAACTGGTCCAGGCCACCAGTCGCTCGCGGTGTTGGGCGATCCAGCGTTCGAACTGTGGCCATACGGCGGGCAGCGTCAAGGCGCTGTCGATGACGCTCTGCCGAATGTGCGTCAGCTCGCGGCAGAAGGGCGTGAGCAACGGCCGGCGCATGGGCCGCACGTAACGTTCGAAATGGTCGATTTCGCGCCCGTCCTGATTGACCAGCGACGCACCGATTTCGATGATTTCCATTTCCGCCACCGGCCACCCGCCCTCTTCGGTGGTGGCCTCCAGGTCTATCACCAGCCAGTAGGGCATTTCGAACTCCTGTCTCATAACCTGCGGCAGCGCCCTGGAGCGTAGCCACATCACGGCCCTTACGTCCAACTGCCGGCGCAGATGATCCATGATTGGGACTCGCGGCGGGCAGGAAGGTTTGCCGGGCCAGCGTCTTTTGTAGCGCCTGACTTGCATATGGCCGGGACAGCGCTTGCCTGGCCCCCATCCCTCGGCATAAATTGCAGGCGCATTGGTCCTCACATAAAGCGCTGCGCGGTCGATAATGCACAGGACAAGGACAGCTTCAGCCGGGATGTGGGCTAAAAGGGAAAGGGGGCAGCAAGGCGCAAGGAGGGCGAGAGTTGGAACGACAGAGGCGATTTAGCTTCCGTTTGACCGTTGTCTAATTGATCGCGAACGCATAGCTTACGTACTCCGTTTCGCCTGAGGTGCCTTTTCTTGATATCCACGCCGATGCGGATGGTTTTTAAAACCCTGCTCTTCACGACCACAACGCTGTGGGCCTGGCAGGTCGGTGCGACCCAGATCGTGCGCATTGGTGCAGCGCATTTCCCGCCGTATACGATTCGTCCCGAGCGCGGCGAAGACACCGGGCTGCTGCCGCAGATGATCAGCGCACTGAACGCGATGCAGACCGAATACCGCTTCGAAGCGGTGCCCACGTCCATCCCGCGCCGGTTTCGCGATTTCCAGCAGGCACGCTTCGATATGGCCATTTTCGAAAACCCCGACTGGGGCTGGAAAGGCATTCCCCACGAAGCGGTCGATATGGGCCTCGAAGACGCCGAAGTGTTTGTGGCCCATCGCTTGAAGGGCAGGACCCAGACCTATTTCGATGAGCTGCATGGCAAGCGCCTTGCGCTGTTCAGCGGCTATCACTATGCGTTCGCGGGGTTCGACCCCGACCCTAAATTTCTTGCCGACAACTACAACGCCACGCTGACCTATTCCCACGACAGCAACTTGCTGATGGTGCTGCGTGACCGTGCGGACATCGCCCTGGTGACGCGCTCCTACCTGAGCACGTTCATGTCGAACAACCCGCAGGACGCCGATCAGTTTCTGATCTCGGACCGGGTGGATCAGGTCTATCGCCACTACGCGTTGTTGCGTCCGGATGCGCCCATCAGCGGCGAACGCTTCAGCGAACTGCTGCGGCAGCTCCGGGAGAACGGGGAGATGTTCAAAATCTTTCAGCCGTTTCGAATCGCGGTGACACCGCAGTCCACCCGTCGCGCGGTGGCGTTGGGCGACAGGAAGGAGGGGGACTGACGAGGGCACCTATTACCGGCGGAGGAAGCGCGGCGCCAGAGGGGGGGCGCGATGCGGGAGCGCTGGCAGCGTGCTCCCGCAATGGGCTTTAACCGTATCGTTTGGCGGGCTGACTCAGCGGTCCCGCGCTTCTTTTGCGTCCATCTCGGCATTGCGCTCGTGGACACGCTTGAGCTGTTCATCAGTCAGGGGCAGTTTCTTCGCTGAGTCCTTGAGCATCAGCAGACCGCCGACGATCGAGCCGATTGCAACGACCAGAATTAACCAGGCATACCAGGGCATAACGCTCTCCTTCTTGTGATAGAGGTTGGAGCAGCGACGCTGCCCAGTGGTTCAATTGTAGAAGATGCCCGACGCCTGGCGCGTGTCGGGCAGGCATTTACTGATTGCCGGGTCCCGTCCTGCGGGATGTTCGGCTACAATGCGCGCCGATTTCGACTTGCCAGAGAACCCGCTCATGTCCGCCTGCCAGACCCCCATCATCGTCGCCCTGGATTTCCCGACCCGCGAAGCCGCGTTGAATCTGGCTGATCAGCTGGACCCCAAGCTGTGCCGGGTCAAAGTGGGCAAGGAGCTGTTCACCAGCTGTGCATCGGACATCGTCGAAACCCTTAACGGCAAGGGCTTCGACGTGTTTCTGGACCTCAAATTCCATGACATTCCCAATACCACGGCGATGGCAGTCAAGGCCGCTGCTGAGATGGGCGTATGGATGGTCAACGTGCACTGCTCAGGCGGCCTGCGCATGATGGCGGCCTGCCGTGACGTGCTGGATCAGCGCACCGGCCCCAAGCCGCTGTTGATCGGCGTTACCGTGCTGACCAGCATGGAACGCGAGGATCTGGCCGGGATCGGTCTGGACATCGAGCCCCAGGAGCAAGTGCTTCGGTTGGCGGCGCTGGCTGAAAAAGCCGGGATGGACGGTCTGGTGTGTTCCGCACTGGAGGCCCAGGCGTTGAAAGCCGCGCATCCGTCACTGCAACTGGTGACCCCGGGCATTCGTCCGGCTGGCAGTGCGCTGGATGATCAGCGCCGCATCCTGACGCCGCGTCAGGCACTGGATGCGGGGTCTGATTATCTGGTTATCGGCCGCCCGATCAGCCAGGCGGCCGATCCGGCGAAAGCATTGGCTGCGGTGGTGGCAGAGCTGGCTTAAAACCGTCGGGCATTTGTGGGAGTGACCAGGGTGGCGCTCCCACATCCTGATCACTGGTTTCGACGTTAGAAACCGCTGCGTTTCAGGATCGACTCCATGCTCTCCTTCGACGGCCGGCCGTAGAACTTCAGCAATTCCGCAGCCCGGTTGGTGAAGAACCCGTCCACCCCTTGTTCGCTGATCGCTTTGAAGTCCACCGCGTCATCCACGGTGTACGGGTGAACGATCATTCCGCGATCGTGGGCCATCTTGTTCATCCAAGGCTGCACCAGGTCACTGTAGCTCTGGTCCCCGCCGTTCTTCAGCGCTGCCGACGGCCCGGTCCCTACGGCGCCGTGGGCTTTGGCCCAGTCCATCCAGGCGGCGAACTCCTCTTTCGATTTCACCTGCTGGCTGGCGTAGAAGCTGGCCTTGTCCTTTGCGCCCGAATCCTTGAATGTCTTGCCCGAAGCCGTTTCGATCGAGCCGTCACCCAGCCACAGCAGCAGGACTTTCGGCGTGTCGGGCATACTCTTTTGCAGCAATTCCAGGCTTGGTTTTTCGAAGGTCTGCAGGACCACGCGGCCCGGCATGTGGGCGACGTTGACGTAGCCTTTCTCGGCGGCAGGGCGCTGGCTCAGCCAACCGCGCTGATCGAGTTTCTTCTTCAAATCTTCTTCGATGCCCGGAAACTGTGCCGGCACCTTGGTTTCGATGTACAGACCGGGCTTGTTCTTGCCGCCTTCGGCGATGTCGATGACTTCGTCCAGCGTCAGAATCTTCAGCCCGGCGTAGGTGGCGCGGGCGCGATCGGGGTAGGCCTTGTTGAACCAGGAGCCGGCGTCAAGGCGCTTGATTTCTTCCAGCGTGAAGGTGTTCAGCGGGTCCTTGGCCCGTTGCGGGTAGACCTCGGCGATGTTGGTGGTGCGTTCCAGCGTGTTGTCATGCAGGGCGATGAGTACGCCATCCTTGGTGCGCTGAATGTCCATCTCCAGGTAGTCCGCGCCCAGTTCGCGGGCCAGCGTGTACGAAGGCACTGTTTCTTCGGGCGCATTGAACGAAGCACCGCGATGGGCGATCACCGCCGGCCACGGCACACCGATCTTCGCCGCCAGCGCCCGACCCGGTGCGTTGCCGGTGTCAGCGGCGGCCAGGGCCACGGCAGATGACAACAACACGCCGGCAATCGCGGCGCCGCTCAACGTTCTGGATAATCCTTTCAACATAGTTCTGACGTTCCTTTTCTGCATGTCCGTTCATGGCGCAGCCGTTGCCGCACCGCGTGGCACATCGTTTTGTCGTGACGAAATCGGGTGTCGCAGGGGGCAGACCTTAAACAGCAACGGGCATGACGGGCAACCTGGGTTGTCGTTATGCGGGGGGTTGCTGTCGGTTTGAGTGGCGATTGAGCGCCACCAGTTTCCGGGTTTTTTATGACATTGAGGTGCCGACGGGCGCTAACGGTCGACTACGTCTCGGCGACTTTCTTGCGCGGTCGCCCGCCTTTTGCCCCGTTAGCCTTCGAAGCGGTAGCTTTTGCCGCACTGACGCGCCGCCCGTTCCGCGCCGCGATCAGGCTACCGGCAACGCCCATAAGCGACTCGCTGGCCGAAATCATGCCCGAGATCGACAGGTGCAAATCGCGATGCGCAAGGCAGATAGCCTTGCCGCCGAAGCCCAACTCGATCTGCCCGAGCTCGTCGACTGAGAGCTCGCGCAGCTCGCGGTAATTGGCGACAGGGAGGAGGAGGGCTGTCTGGTCAGAAAAACCGATGGCCAAAGCATTCAGCTCACTCAGAAAACGTAATGTTGTCGGCTGAATGCTCTGCGCAGTGTGTTTGCGGCCCTGATCGATGGCCTGATTAAGGACCCGCTGGGTAACGGGCTGATCATCATGTTCCCGCGCTTTGATCGTCTTCATAACTCAATCTCCAGTGGATCGACGTACCCTGCGAGGTACAGCTGCGTTTTATAGGTGTAAGGGTCATAGGTGCTTTTGACGATCTTTGATATCTGAGGCTGATCAAGGTGGTTAGAGACGACTTCTTCGGACCGTGAGCTCCATCCCATATTCTCCAGGCAAAGTGTGCTGCGGCTACGCCACCAGCAGTCCCTTGCCTTGCGCAGATTATCCCGGCGCTTGATAACGCGACGTAACTCTTCCAGTACACGGACGCATGGCTCGTTTTTTGAGGGAGTGACGTCCCAAAGCTTCACGCTGTTATGCCAGAAACTGAATAAAAACCGCGCGTCCCACCTGTTAGTGCCAACGTGAACATGAGGCGGACAGTGTTCATCTCTTGTAAAAACCGCGATCACGAAACCTTTATGACTGCACACCCTCATCTTTAACCCATCCGTTAGGTTTTAAGTTTACGCACCGACGACCTGTTTTGCGAAGATCCTGATGGCGCACAGTCGCTCAACGTGATCAACGGTCCATCTGCGGCCAACAGAGTTGAACGTGGATCCGTGCGATGAACCAGAACTCAACAGCCACAAAAGTTGACCGGGAGGTTGCAGAAGGTGGTGCATCGTTCTGGCCTACCGTTTTTTAGGCTTGGGACTCTGCCCAACCGCTCTTACTCGCGCTACTGTCAGCTCCACGAATTTCGCGCAGCGGAGGGATGATGAAAACAGTGTTGGTGCTGGTTGAGAGCGTGAACATGTATTTGCCGATTCTGGAAAGCAGCGGCTTTCGCCTGATTCTGGCGCCGACGCCGGCGATGCGCGCCGAGGCGGTGGCGAACGGGGGCGAGGAGATTGACGCCGTGTTGACCCGTGGCCCGTTGGGGTTCACCGCCGAGGAAATGGCCGCGCTGCCAAACCTCGGCATCATCTGTGTGATCGGGGCGGGCTACGAGCGCGTCGACCTCGAAGCCGCCGAAGCGCGAGGCATCGTGGTGACCAACGGGGCAGGGGTAAATGCCCCGACGGTGGCGGACCACGCGATGGCCTTGCTGCTGGCGGCGGTCCGCGACATTCCCCAGGCCGACGCGTCGGTGCGCCGCAACGAATGGCGCAAGGTCACACGGCCCTCGTTCGCCGGCAAACGCCTGGGCATTCTCGGCCTTGGCTCGGTCGGGATGGCCATCGCCAAACGCGCGCTGGGGTTTGACATGGTCATCAACTATCACAGCCGTTCGCCCCGGGCGGGCGTGGATTTCAACTATTGCGCGACGCCGCTGGCGCTGGCGGAAGCGTCTGACTTTCTGGTGGTGGCAACGCCGGGCGGCGGGTCGACGCGGCACCTGATCGACAAGGCCGCCATCGAAGCGTTGGGCGCTGACGGCTTCATCGTCAACATCGCCCGGGCCAGTGTTGTCGACACCGATGCGCTGATCGACGCGCTCAAGCAGGGCCGCCTGGCTGGGGCGGCGCTGGACGTGTTCGACGATGAACCGCAGGTTCCCGACGCCCTGAAAGCTTTGAACAACGTGGTCCTCACCCCGCATCTGGCAGGGTTGTCGCCGGAGGCATCGCGCGACACGGTGCAAAGGGTCGCCGACAACCTGCTGGCGTTTTACGCAGGCAAGCCAGTGCTGACCCCTGTTCACAGCTGACGATCGGCCCCATAACCCTCTCCAATAACAAGAGTAGTCGCGCATGTCTTCATCTTCAGGTTTGAAAGTTGCTTTGGTGACGGGCGCCGGGAGCGGCATTGGCCGTGCTGTGGCGCTGCAATTACTGGCCGACGGTTTTGCTGTCGTGCTGGCCGGTCGTCGGTCTGAACCGTTGCAGGCGCTGGTTGAACAGGCCGAGGCTGCCGGTCAGCAGGCGCTGGCGGTGCCGACGGACGTGCGCGATCCGGCCAGTGTCGAGGCGCTGTTCGCCACCATTGAACGCACTTTCGGCCGGCTGGACGTTTCGTTCAATAACGCCGGCATCGGCGCACCTGCTGTACCGATGGATGAGCTGTCGGTCGAGCAGTGGAAGAACGTCATCGACACCAACGTCACCGGGATGTTTTTGTGCGTGCGTGCAGCGTTCGGGCTGATGCGGCGCCAAGTGCCCCAAGGCGGCCGGATCATCAACAATGGCTCGATTTCCGCGCACACGCCACGTCTCTTCAGCTCGCCTTATACGTCCAGCAAACACGCCGTGCTGGGCCTGACCAAAAGCACCGCGCTGGACGGCCGGCAATTCAATATCGCCTGCGGTCAGATCGACATCGGCAACGCCCTGACTGAAATGACCGACCGCATGACCAAAGGCGTGTTGCAGCCCGACGGTGAGCTGCAAGTCGAGCCGACCATGAATGTGCAGCACGTGGCCGAAGCAGTGAGCTACATGGCCGGGCTGCCACTGTCGGCCAACGTGCTGAACATGACTGTCATGGCCAGCAGCATGCCGTTTGTGGGACGTGGCTGATTGACCGGGGCGGCTCGTTCCGTTGAGTTGCGTTGTTTTGTCCAAAAGCTGGCGGGATCCGTCCAACCCGGCTGAAGGATCAATCGCCACACTCAACCCATGCCGCGCCACCTTCAATCGAGGACACTGCCATGACCGAGTTCGTTATCGCCCCCGTTGCCACACCGTCCCTGGCCGTCGCCGGGACGTCCGGCCGCTTTCCGATTCGTCGGGTTTTCTGCGTCGGCCGCAATTATTCCGACCACGCCCGGGAAATGGGCCACGACCCCGACCGCGAGCCGCCGTTCTTCTTCATGAAGCCCGCCGATGCCGTGGTGCCCGCCGAAGGCCGGATTGCTTACCCGCCGCTCACCGAGGACCTGCATCACGAGATCGAGCTGGTCGTGGCGATCGGCAAGGACGGCGTGAACATCGACCCGCAGGATGCCTTGGGCCACGTCTGGGGCTACGGCGTCGGTCTGGACCTGACGCGCCGCGACTTGCAGGCGCAGGCCAAGAAAATGGGCCGGCCGTGGGAGTGGGCCAAAGCCTTCGACGCCTCTGCGCCTGCCACACCGTTGCGTCCGGTCAGCGAGATCGGCCACCCGGAAGCCGGGGCGATCTGGCTCGACATCAATGGCGAGCGCCGTCAGCGCGGCGATCTGTCTGACCAGATCTGGGCTGTGCGGGACGTGATTGCGCACCTGTCGCAGTCGGTGGGGATCAAGGCGGGCGACCTGATCTACACCGGCACGCCGGCCGGTGTAGGTGCGTTGCAGCGTGGCGATGTGCTCACCGCCGGGATCGAAGGCATTGCCGAACTCAGTGTGACAATTGGCTGATCCGATGTGGATGCCCGCCTGATAATCGATTGGTCCGGCTGCTGCCGTTGCCCTACCATGGGGCAGTCCGAACCAGCGATTTCAGGTGTTTCAGCGATGGCCCATCCGTCCCGCATCCAGACCTATGGCATGCAGCAGCGCAGCGACCGCATGGATTTCTACATCCGTGACAAGTCCGCCCGACCCGCGCTGACAGCGCCCCATCGCCATGAATATTTCCAGATCCAGATCAACCTCGGCGGCGACACCGTGCAGTACATCGGTGGCGCGGTCAGGCCATTTCCGCCCAACACCCTGGCGTTCATCCTGCCCCATCGACTGCACGTGATTCCGCACCCCGAAGACGGCAATTTTGTGCTGATCAATTTCTCTCAGGAATTTCTCCTGCAGCATCTGCAGTGCGATCCGATGGACCTTGAAGATGTGCCTGTGGCCGAGGCACCCGAGCTGGCGCCGTTCCGGTTTCAGGAGCATGTGGATTTCACACTCGACGACGCTGACTTCGCTGAGGTAACCGCGCTGTTGATGCGGATGCGCGACATGGATCGCGCCAGGCCATTGGGTTCAGGCGCGATCCTGCGGGGGTGTCTGCTGCAGTTGATCGGCACGGTGTGCAATCGCTACGAAGCGCAGTTGCTGGCGCTGTCGGCGAACAAGGCCGAGCGGCGGGGACGGCGCGATGCGATGGGCCGGGTGATCGACTACATTCGCGCGCACATCGCCGATCCGGCCATGACCCTCACCGATGCCGCGGCGGCGGCCTTTTTGTCGCCCAATTACCTGACCCACCTGCTGCGCAAGGAAACCGGCAGCAGCTTTTCCGAACTGGTCCTGGAGCGGCGCATGCGGCTGGCGCGCACGCATTTGATGAACAGCAGCAAACCCTTGAGCCACATCGCCGAGATCTGCGGGTTCACCGACGAAGCCTATTTCTCGCGGCGTTTTCGCAAAGCCCACGGCATGCCGCCGGGGCAGTTTCGCCGGGAGCGGCGGGGTGGTTGAAGAGGGTTTGGAACGGTTTTAAAGGGGACTGATTTATTTACAGCGCTTCACCGTAAATTAATCTGTCCCCGTTCGAGCGAGAAAGTGATGGCGCCGGGACTGGCCTCTTCCCGGCTAAAGCCGGTCCCACTGAAAGCATCTTGCCCGCTCAATCTCAATGTGCTGACTTCTTTCCTGCCTGAACCCAGGCCACCTGAACACCGCCTACTTAGTGGGACCGGCTTTAGCCGGGAAGGCGTCGACACAGCTGGCATCAATCTGGCGCCGTCTAACCTACAGCTCAATCGCCTTGGTCAGCTCGCTGAACAGCGCCGACACCGAGCGCAGCGCCCGGCAATCCGGCCGGGTCAGCAGCCACAGCCCGGTGTCATGCCCTGCGAGCGCTTCAGTAATGGGCTGAACCTCGCTGTCCCGAACCATGAAATCCGGCAGCGCTGCCACACCCATGCCTGCGCGCACCAGTTGCGCCACTGCCACCATGGAGCTGCAGCGATAAGCGAGGTTCACGCCGGGCAGATGCTGCCGCCGCCACATCACGGTCGGGTGATCGGGGAGGAAATCGTCGGGGGCGATCCAGGCCATGTCGTCGAGGGCCCGATCACCGCAGCGTTGCGCGTAGGCCTCGCTCGAACAGACCCGATACACAACCGTGCCCAGGCGAGTCCCGACCAAGTGCTCAGGCGGTGTGTTGGTCAGACGCAGCGCGATGTCGGCGTCGCGGCGGCTCAGGTTGGCAAAGGTGCTGGAGGTGTTCAGTTCCAGGCGCAGGCCCGGGTAGTCCGGCATGAAGCGGCTCAGGGCGGGGAGCAACAGGCTTTGCAGAACAGCTTCGGTACAGGTCAGGCGCACGGTGCCGCTGACGACTTGCCGGCCCTGCTCAAGGCTCAATTGCGCGAGGGCCAGCGCGTTCTCGGCACTTTCGGCCTGCTGGGCAAGCGCCAGTGCTGCGCTGGTCGGCACATAGCCGGCGCGGCTCTTGTCGAAGAGCGCCGTGCCCACCGCCTTTTCCATCCGACGCACCGCGCGAAACACCGTCGAGACATCGACCCTCAGCAGTTCAGCGGCCTTGGCCAGCGTCCGCCCACGCACCAGCGCGAGGATGAGGGTGAGGTCGGCATGATTGATTCGATAGTGCGCAGCTGCATTGATCACTTGCCTGGACGCCAATTCTGATTGCAGAACGACAAGCTTATAGTCGCCCCCGGACCTCATGCAAAGCGTTTTGATATCAGGGAGCACACATGACTCAGCGGCAGAAAATCCGAATCGCGTTGGTGGGAGACTACGACCCGAGCGTGCCAGCGCATCAGGCGATACCCGTGGCGCTGGACAGGGTGGCGAACGAAACGGGGCTCGACGTCCAGGCAACGTGGGTCCCGACGACGGACATCGGGGATGGCGCGAGCCTGCAGGCGTTCGCGGGCATCTGGTGCGTGCCGGCCAGCCCCTACCTCGACATGGACGGCGCGCTGACGGCTATTCGCTTCGCCCGGGAGCGGCAGGTGCCCTTCCTCGGGACGTGCGGCGGCTTTCAGCATGCGTTGCTGGAGTACGCGCGCAATTATCTGGGCTGGGCCGATGCCGAGCACGCCGAAACCGCGCCGGAATCGGAGAACGCCATCATCACGCCCTTGAGTTGCTCGCTGGTCGAGGCCTTCGCACCGATTCGTCTGCGGGCCGGGTCGCGGATTGCTGCTGCGTACAACTCGCTCGAAACCCGGGAGCGCTACCGCTGCCGTTATGGTTTGCGCAAGGAACTGGAGGCCGACGTGTTTGCCGGCCCGCTGAAAGTGTCGGGTTACGACAAAAACGACGAGGTCCGGGCTGTGGAACTCGATGGTCATCCGTTTTTCGTCGCCACGTTGTTTCAACCGGAACGCGCCGCGCTGGAGGGCAGCACCCCGCCGCTGGTGAAGGCTTTTGTGCTGGCCTGCGCGGCGGAGTTGATTTGACATGATGATGGCCAACACGTTTGGTGTGCCGTATTACGCGGTGATCTTCACTTCGATCCGCACTGAGCTCGAAGCACAGGAATATGACGACGCGGCCCGGCGGATGCTTGAGCTCGTTCGTCAGCAGCGGGGTTTCCTTGGCGTGGAGTCGGCACGCGGCGACGATGGGCTGGGGATCACCGTGTCTTACTGGGCGGATGAAGCCGCGATCCTGGCCTGGAAAGAACATCCGGAACATCGAGCAATCCGTGAGCGCGGCCGGTCGACCTGGTATCGGCAATGTACGACGCGGGTTTCCAGGGTGGAGCGGGAGTACAGCTTTGGCAGTTGAAGTACCGTAGCCGGGGACAGATTGATTTACGGTGAAGCGCTGTAAATAAATCAGTCCCCTTTGTGAGTCCCCTTTGTGAGTCAACCCCAATTTCACTGACTGCCCACACTGCTTTTGTAGGACCGGCTTCAGCCGGGAAGGGGCCTTCACATGCACCCTCGATTTTGCGGTGTGGCGAATGACGTCTTCCCGGCTAGAGCCGGTCCTAATTATCTAATCAAGGCATGACCGGCGGGATGTACGCCAGCGTCGTACCCAGCACCCACAACAGAAACAGCACCAGCGGCGTATGCACCAGCAACTGCACGAACGAGAAGCCGATCAAATCCCGCGCCTTCAGGCCGAGCACGCCCAGCAGCGGCAGCATGTAGAACGGGTTGATCAGGTTCGGCAGGGCTTCGGCAGCGTTGTAGATCTGCACCGCCCAGCCGAGGTGGTATTTGAGGTCGTTGGCGACCTGCATCACGTACGGCGCTTCGATGATCCACTTGCCGCCGCCGGACGGGATGAAGAACCCGAGAATCGCCGAGTACACACCCATCAGCAGCGCATAGGTGTCGTGGGAGGCGATGCTGGTGAAGAACGTCGAGATGTGGTGCGCGACCGTTTGCGCGTCACCGCCCTTGACGGTTGTCAGCAGCGCGGCGATCGAGCCGTACAACGGAAACTGAATCAGCACGCCGGTGGTGGTCGGCACGGCGCGGGCGACGGCATCGAGGAAACTGCGCGGACGCCAGTGCAGCAGCGCGCCGACCATGATGAACAGGAAGTTGTAGGTGTTCAGGCCGGAAATCGCGGTGATGGCGGGCTTGGTGCTGAACTCGTTGTACAACCAGCCGGACGCCAGCGCGACCATCAGAATGATCAGCAGCGGGCTGTATTCCAGCCATTCGCCCGGGCGGGTGCGCGGCGGCAGCGGTGGCAGGCTGAAACTCGGGTCGATGCCGCATTCATTGGCATCGCGGGCGTTGGCCGGGCCGGGCGCCGTGGCGTAGGCGACGATGATCGAGACCACCACCAGGGCCAGCAGCATTACCCCGGACTGCCAGAGAAAGATCGTCTGGGTGAATGGAATCACCCCGGTGATCGCCAGGATCGACGGCGGCAGGCTGGCCGGGTTGGCTTGCAGCTGCGCGGCGGACGACGACAAGCCCAGGGCCCACACCGCGCCCAGACCCAGATAAGCCGCAGCACCGGCGGCGCGGTAGTCCATTTTCAGATCGGTACGACGGGCGAGGGCCCGCACCAGCAAGCCGCCGAACACCAGCGACAACCCCCAGTTGAGCAAGGAGGCCACCATGCTGATCAGCGCGACCCAGGCCACGGCCGAGCGGCCGTTTTTCGGGAGGCGCGCCAGGCGGTCGATCAGTTTGACCGCCGGCGGCGAACTGGCGACGACGTAACCGCCGATGACCACGAAGGCCATTTGCATGGTGAACGGGATCAGGCTCCAGAAACCGTCACCGAAGGCTTTGGCGGTGTCGGCGGGTTTGGCGCCGATGACCAGCGTGGCGAGGGTGACGATGACCACGGCCAGGGCGGCGAACACCCACGAGTCCGGGAACCAGCGTTCCGCCCATTTGGCGCAACGCAGGGCAAAGCGGGCGGAGCGGCTTTCTTCGATATCGGCGGCCACGTGTGTTACCTCTTTTTAGTTATTGTTCAGGTTTTTTTTTGGACGGCAGTTTCAAGTGTTGGCGGTGACGCGAAAAAAGCACCGGTTCAGATACAGCAAAGCCCCTTCATCGCTGAAGGGGCAGGGCGGTCTGACGAAAGGTGCGGGTGTGGCAAACGCTTAAGCTGTGGCGAAAACGTGGGGCATGACGCGGATCCTGCAGAACCGCGCCATTGCGGGGCGATCAAAACGTCATTTCAATCACGTCATCCGGCACGATCAGCTTGCCGGCGGTCTTGGCGATGATTTCATCCACGGTCACGCCCGGGGCGGTTTCGCGCAGCACGAAGGCGCCGTTTTCGATCTCAAGGTACGCAAGGTCGGTCAGCACTTTCTTTATGCAGCCGGCGCCGGTCAACGGCAGGCTGCAGCGTGACAGCAGCTTGGATTCGCCGTCCTTGGACGCGTGGGTCATGGTGACGATGATGTTCTCGGCGCCAGCCACCAGGTCCATCGCGCCGCCCATGCCCTTGACCAGCTTGCCGGGGATCATCCACGACGCAATGTTGCCCTCGACGTCCACCTCGAACGCGCCGAGCACGGTCAGGTCGACGTGGCCGCCACGGATCATCGCGAAGGACTCGGCCGACGAAAAGATCGATGCGCCCTTGCGTGCGGTCACGGTCTGTTTGCCGGCGTTGATCATGTCCGCATCGATGGTCTCTTCAGTCGGAAAGGCGCCCATGCCGAGCAGACCGTTTTCCGACTGCAGCATCACGTCGATGCCGTCCGGGACGTAGTTGGCGACCAGGGTCGGAATGCCGATGCCCAGGTTCACGTAGAAGCCGTCTTGCAGTTCGCGCGCAACGCGCTGTGCCATTTGTTCGCGGGAGAGTGCCATGGTCTTGGGTCTCTTTTATTCTGTCCGGGCTGTGGGAAGCCGGAGATACAAAGGGGGAAATCGGTGCGAGTACGGCGCTTGGGTCAGGCTTTTCTGACGGTTCGCTGCTCGATGCGCTTCTCGAACGTGCCCAGAATCACGCGATCGACATAGATGCCGGGGGTGTGAATCTCGGTGGGCAGCAGCACGCCGGGTTCGACGATCTCTTCGACTTCCACCACGGTGATCTTGCCGGCGGTGGCCACGACCGGATTGAAGTTCTGCGCGGTGTGACGGTAGACCACGTTGCCGAAGTGGTCGGCCTTCCAGCCTTTGACGATGGCGAAGTCGCCGGTGATGGCTTCTTCCAGAATCACGTTGCGGCCGTTGAACTGACGGGTTTCCTTGCCTTCCGCGATGGGCGTGCCGTAGCCGGTGGCGGTGTAGAACGCGGGAATGCCGGCGCCGCCTGCGCGCATTTTTTCGGCCAGGGTGCCTTGGGGGGTGAGCTCGACTTCCAGCTCGCCGCTGAGCAACTGGCGCTCGAACAGGGCGTTTTCACCGACGTAGGACGCGACCATTTTGCGGATCTGCCGGTCTTCCAGGAGGATGCCCAGGCCAAAGCCATCGACGCCGCAGTTGTTGGAAACCACCGTCAGGCGTTTCACGCCCATGCGTTTGATTTCTGCGATGAGGTTTTCCGGGATGCCGCACAATCCGAAGCCGCCGGACAGCACGGTCATGTTGTCGGTCAGCCCGGCGAGGGCTTCAGCGTAGGTTGCCACGCGTTTGTCGAGTCCAGTCATGGTGAGATCCCGCCTTATTTGTAGTTGTGTCCGACAATCTAAGCATCGGAGAGCGTTGGCCGCATCTTCTCTCGCACGCAGTGATTTGTTAATTTTGATTTATTCATCGATTGATAAGTAATCCAAATATATGAACGTGAAACAGCTTCGTGCGTTTCTGGCGGTGGCGCAGTGCCTGAGTTTCGCTCAGGCCGGCGAGCGGCTGCATGTGTCGCAACCGGCCTTAAGCCTGACCATCAAGGCGCTGGAGGAAGACCTGGGCGGGCAGTTGCTGACCCGCACCACGCGCCATGTCAGCCTGACCCCGGAGGGCGAGGCCTTGCTGCCGCTGGCCCGGCAGTTGCTCGCCGACTGGGACAACACCGAAGAACTCCTGCGTCAGCGTTTCACCCTGCAAATGGGCAAGGTGTCGGTGGCCGCCATGCCGTCCTACGCGGGCAATCTGCTGCCCATCGCGCTGAAGGTGTTTCGCGAGCGCTACCCACGGGTGAACGTGGCGGTGCACGACGTGATCAACGAGCAGGTGGTGGAAATGGTCGGGCATCGCCGCGTGGAACTGGGCATCGGCTTCGAGCCCGAGGCGGGCACTAACCTGATCTTCACGCCGTTCTACATGGATCGGTTTGTCGCCGTGGTGCCGAAGGATTCGCCATTGGCCGCGCGCCGCGAAGTGAGTTGGGATGAGCTGCTGCGTCACGACTTCATCACCCTGCAACGCCCGTCCGCCGTGCGCCTCCTGCTGGAGCAGGACCTGCAGAGCCAGCACGGCAAGCTGTCGGTGGCGTTCGAAAGCCATCAGCTGTCGACGGTGGGGCGCATGGTCGCCAATGGCCTGGGGGTCAGCGCGGTGCCATCGCTGTGCATCGCGCAGATGGAAGAACTCGGCGCCCGCTGCATTGCCCTGGAAGGCCCGCGCATCGAGCGTCGTATTGGTTTGATGACCCAGGCGGATCACCAACTGTCTGCAGCGGCCCAGGGGTTGCGCGAGGTGCTGATCGAATGCGCGCGGGATTCAAATGCCGCCCTCGCGAGCAAGCTCGCTCCCGCTGGGTGATACCGCATTCCACGTTGGAGACCGGCGGCGAAACGGCCAGATCCTGTAAAAATTTAACTGCGACGCAATGCCGCATCCGGTATGGTTCGGCCGGTTGAAACATATTGTTTCAAAACATCCCGAGATAAAAACCGAACGGTAAGGGGCTCCGCGTTGGATCTGTCGTCTGCTGCCTGGGTGTTTCATGACACTCGCCTGATCATCTGCTGCCTGATCGCCATTGCCACCATCATCGTGCTGATCAGCGCCACCAAGCTCCCGCCGTTTCTGTCGATTCTGGTGGGCACATTCATCGCAGGGATAGGCGCGGGGTTGCCAGCGGAGGCAGTGGCGAAGGCGTTCAGCAAGGGCGCGGGCGGGATTCTCGGTGAGGCCGGGATCATCATCGCCCTCGGTGCCATGCTTGGGGCGCTGATGGCCGAATCAGGGGCGGCGGATCGCATCGCGTCGACGTTGCTGGGGCTGGGCAAGGGCAAGACGCTGCCGTGGGTCATGGCGCTGGTGGCCATGGTCATTGGTCTGCCGCTGTTCTTTGAAGTGGGCCTGGTGATGATGGTGCCGATCATCTTCGTCATGGCGCGCCAGTCGAACCAGCCGCTGCTGAAAATCGCCATTCCGGCGCTGGCCGGCATGACCACGCTGCACGCGCTGATGCCGCCGCACCCTGGGCCGCTGATCGCCGTCGCTGCGTTGCACGCCGATCTGGGCCTGACCATGTTGCTGGGGTTTTGCGTGGCGGTGCCGGCGGTGATTCTCGCCGGTCCGCTGTACGGCAACTGGCTGTCAAAGCGCATGCACATAGAGGAGCCGGCAGAGCTGGGCGAGCTGTTCTCGGCCAAACCCACTGCCTCCCGCCAACCGAGCTTCGGTATCTCGTTGCTGATCATTCTCTTGCCAGTGATCCTGATGCTCGGCAGCACCCTGGCGAAAATCGCCATGGCGCCGGAAAGCAACACCGCCCTGACGCTGAAATTTCTCGGTGAGCCGCTGGTGGCGTTGGGCATTGCGGTGTTGGCGGCGACGGTGTGTCTGGGCTGGGCCAATGGCATCTCCCGCGAGCACGTGGGCGGCACGCTGCGTAAAAGCCTCGCGCCGATTGCCGTGCTGCTGTTGACCATCGGCGCGGGCGGCGGCTTGAAGCAAACCTTGCTGGACGCCGGCGTCAGCCAGACCATCAGCAAAGTGGCCGAAGGCGCGCACATGCCGTACCTGCTGCTGGCGTGGTTGATTGCGGTTGCGCTGCGTCAGGCGACCGGTTCGGCCACTGTGGCAACGACCACCACGGCGGGCATTCTCGCGCCGATGATGGCCGGGCTGGCGCCGGTGGAAGCGTCACTGGTGGCGCTGGTGATAGGGGCGGGCTCGGTGTTCTTCTGCCACGTCAACGACGCAGGGTTCTGGATGGTCCGCGAATACTTCGGCCTGCAACTGAAGCAGACAATCTGGGTCTGGTCGGTGCTACAGACCATTGTGTCGGTGGTGGGTCTGATCGGCACGTCGCTGCTGTGGCACTTTTTGGTCTGACCATGTCCAGAGCAAACGCTGAAGCCTTTTCGGAGTGAGCAGCCCTATGGAATGGTATTTGCCAAAAAATTGAAGGCGGTCATGCGGGCCTCTTCCCGGCTGAAGCCGGTCCTACAGTGGGTATGCGGTGTCTGTAGGACCGGCTTCAGCCGGGAAGCTTTTGATCTCGATCTTCGAACGCAAAAAGTCCAGTCACCGCCCAACCCGATAGCCACTATCAAGACGACTGATTTCTGCTGGAAAGGCCCGGGGCGTAGCCTTGGCTTCATTCCGGAAACGAGCCGAATGGAGGCTCCCAATGAACCGTCTTCTTGTCCTCTCCCTGTTACTCTCCGCCTCCCTCCTCGCCGGTTGTGCCGCTGGCAATCATCCCGAGCTGCGTGCCTACAGCGCTGAAGAAACCCACCAGCTGGCCCTCGAAGACCTCAATCGTGGTGGCTTGTCCTACGACGAATTCCAGGCCCGCAAAGCCCGACTGATCGAACAGCCACAGCTGCAACGGGCCCACGCGTTCGATAACCGTGGTGAAGTGAACGCCGAAGTCAGCGTCGCGTCGAAAGCCCGTCAGGGTTGAGCCGGAACACTTACAACGCCAGCTTCAAGTGCCCGCCCGCTTCCGTGTGACGCGCCTGAGTCCGGTGTTGCAGGCCCAGTAAAAAGTGGTCCAGACCGTCATGCAGGCGCTGGGTCAGCAGTTCATCCAGCTCACCGCCCAACGCGTTCTCGCCATAGCTGATCTGGCTGTCGATGGCGAATACACCGTGCAGCACTTCCTGGCATTTCAGTGCCGACAGCACTGGCTTCAACGCATAATCCACCGCCAGCATGTGCGCAATGCTCCCCCCCGTTGCGATCGGCAAGACCACTTTGCCGTGCAATGAACGCTCCGGCAGCAGGTCGAGCAGCGTCTTCAACGCCCCCGAAAACGACGCCTTGTACACCGGCGTGCCGATCAGCAAACCGTCCGCCTTCGCCACCGCGTCGATGAAAGCCACCACCTGGGGGCTGTCGAATCGGGCGTAGAGCAAATCCTCGGCGGCAAAATCCTGAATGCGCACACCGCTGACTTCGACGCCACGGTCCTTGAGCCAGTGCGCCGCATGCTGCAACACCACGCCCGAGCGCGATCGGGTGGAAGGGCTACCTGAAATCGAAACTACCAACATGTGTTGTTTCCTTGGGGTCAGTCACCCGAGGTGCGAGGCACCGAGCAGGCCGCGTTCAACGCGAAGTAATGGGCGTGAAGACCCTTCGCCGGTACTCAAGCAGCATGCGTGCCAGCGCTCTCCATCGCCCGCCGCCCCCGTCAATCCAGCGATCACACACAGCTGCAATCCTGCCAACCACCCCAAACTGTTGATCCAGGCGCACGCGACTGTTGATCCACTGTTTCCCCAGCGACACTTGCCCTCATCAAATCAAACCCAAAAAAAATCCCCGCAGTCGGACCACTGCGGGGATTTCCCTGTTGCTCTGCTGTCAGCTTGCAGCTTCAAACGTGCCGCTTGAAGCTGCCTGCCCCATCAATTCCTGAACATCGCACCGGTCTGGATGATGTTGTTCGAGCCCAGCAACTGGCTCACGTAACGGCTCCAGCGGGTGATGTTGGCCGGGCCGACAAACACCACGTCCTGGGCGGCCAGCTCGAAGCCTTTCGCCAGCGCGTAACTGGTCGGCTTCTTCGCGGCCAGGTGATAGACCGTCGCGCCGTGGGTGGCGTCTTGTGCACGAATCACATACACCGCATCGCCATCGGCTGCGTCAGGGCTCAGGCCGCCAGAGGTGCCAAGCGCTTCCAGCAAGGTCACGCTGGTGGTGCTGAAGGAGATCACCTGCGGGCGCTGAACTTCGCCCAGCACGTAGATCTTGTTCTTCGAATTGCTGTTGAGGTGCAGGTAGTCGCCGTCTTTCAGGAAGATCTTGCTGATCTGTGAATCCTTGCGGTTCAGCGAGTCCACGTCGATCACGTAATCCTTGCCATCGCGACGCAGGGTCAGGCCGGCAAGGTTGGCGTCGGTCGAATCAAGACCGGCCTGGCTGATGGCCTGAACCAGGCTCAGCGGAATGTTGGTAATCGGTTGCGGGCCAGCCGATTTGAAGGCACCCGAGAGCAGGACGCGCTGACTGTTGTAACGCAGCACTTTGACGTCGACTTTCACTTCGGTGTACTGCGGCGCCAGCCCCATGCGCAGTTGATCGCGGATCTGCGAAACGGTCTTGCCGGCGGCCTGGATACGGCCCACGTACGGGAAGAACACGGTGCCGTCGTTCAGCACTTCGCGGCTGTTGGCGTCCAGTTGTTCCTGGGAGCCGGGCGCGGTCAGTTCAGGGTGTTCGAACACCGTCACCAGCAAGGCGTCGCCCGGGCCGACGACGTATTCAGGCGTCTTGTAGTTCAGCAGTTCCGGGGGCAGTGGTTTGGCCGCTGCGTCCGCCGTTTTCTGCTGCTGCGCAAGGGTGGCAGGGGTGATGTTGATCAGCGTGACCTGGGGACCGTCGGGGTCTTTCTCGGTGACATCGCTGTAAGACATGTACTGACCGGGGGCGAATGCGCAGCCTTGCAACACCAGACTGGAAAGCAGCACGACCGCTAACGTTACTTTCATATGAATGTTCCTTCTCATCCTACTAATAGGTGCGTACTGGCACCGCAGTGATTTCTTTGCATCCCTTACTTACACCGAACATCGGATCACATTCGTTCATGCACCCGTGCACCTCCCGCCAAGCTTACTAGCCCTTGGCCATGTTTGTGGTTATTGGCAGATTTTCTTTTAGAAGGCGTTCTTGTTGACGAAGCCTTTGAAGAGCGTCAGCAGGATGATTTTCAGGTCCAGCCAGACCGACCAGTGCTCGATGTACTGCAGGTCGAATTCAACGCGTTTCTGCATCTTGTCCAGCGTGTCGGTTTCGCCGCGCCAGCCGTTGATCTGTGCCCAGCCGGTGATGCCCGGCTTGACCTTGTGCCGCAGCATGTAACCCGACACCTGTTTGCGGTACTGCTCGTTGTGCGCCACGGCGTGGGGGCGCGGGCCGACGATGGACATCTCGCCGCGCAGCACATTGAAGAACTGCGGCAGCTCGTCCAGCGAAGTGCGCCGCAGGAACGCGCCCAGCGGCGTGATGCGACTGTCGTTGCGCGTGGCCTGGGTCACCACCGAGCCGTTTTCCTGCACGCTCATGCTGCGGAATTTCCAGACCATGATCGGCCGACCGTCCAGCCCGTAACGGCGTTGACGGAACAGCACCGGGCCGGGGGAGGTGAGCTTGATCGCCAGGGCAATCAGGATCAGCGGCAGGGCGATCATGGTCAGGATGATGCTCGACAGCACGATGTCTTCCAGCCGCTTGACCACGCTCCAGGCGCCGTCCATGGGCGAGTCGAAAATGCTGATGCTGGGCAGGCCGTTGATGCTCTCGCTGCGGGCGTGCAGCAACTCGAACATGAAAACGTCCGGGATCACGTAGACCGACGCGGTGGTGTCGCTTAAGCCTTTGATCAGTGCCTGCAAACGTTCCTGTGCACCGAGTTCGAGGGTGATGTAGACCTTGTCGATTTTGCCGTCGCGGGCGTCCTGGATCAGTTGATCCAGATCGCCCAGCACCGGAATGCGCCGGCCAATGCGCGCCAGGTCGATCTGCTGCGGCGCCTGGTCATAAAAGCCCAGCAAGTTCAGGCCCATCCAGGGCGCGCGCTCGATGGACATCGCCAGGCGCTCGCCGCAATGGCCGGTGCCGACGATCGCCACACGCCGGGTATTGAAACCCTGGGCGCGCAAACTGTGCAGCACGCTGCGGATCGCCAGACGGTAGCCACACAGCGTTACCAGCACGGCGGCAAACCAGGCCATCTGGCTGTTGTCGGCCAGATGGTCGGGCTGTAACAGCAGGTAGTCGACGAACAGCAGCAGCACGAAGGCCAGGCCCCAGTAATTGGCGACCTTCAGCAGCTCGCGCACGATGCGCTCGCCCCGCCACGAGCCGTACAGCTGGTGGTATTCAGCCAGCCAGTGGAAAGCCACCGCCGCCAGCAGAATCTGCATCCAGGCTTCGGCGCTCATCGGCGTGCCGGCGAGCAGGTTGATGCCATAACCGCCGACCGCGATGACCGCCAGATCGAGCAGCCGGTGAGCGACGGACAGCGACGATGAATGGGCATGCAGGATGCCCCGTAATGGAGTGCGCATATTCTGTGCTCGCTCAGACGGATTTGATCGGAACAACGCGGGCGGAGAGGTCGCTGCTGACCAGCGTCGGCGCGCTCAGGATCGGCCGGGTGTGTGCTGGCTGGCGGCTCTGACGGGCAGCGGTCAGGCGGGCCTCGACGAACTGGCGCATTTCCTGCTCGAAGCGGGCTTCGCTGAAGCGCTCGGCGTTGCTCCGGCAGGCTTGCGCGGTGATGCGTGAACCGTTGATCTCGAAAGTCTCGATGGCGGCCATCAGCGACGCCACGCTCTGCTCCGGGTAGAGCACGCCGGTGGGCTGCGGGTGATCCAGGCCGCAGACCGTTTCCACCACGCCCCCCTTGGCGAACGCGATGACCGGCGTGCCGCAGGCCTGGGCTTCCACCGGGCTGATGCCGAAATCCTCTTCGGCGGCAAACACGAACGCCTTGGCGTTGCTCATGTGTTCCTGCAACACCGCGAACGGCTGATAACCCAGCAGCGTAACGTTCGGCGCGTTGGCCGCAGCGGCCTTGGCCTTGTCCATTTCCGGACCGTCGCCGATCACCACCAGCCGCTTGTTCGGCATGGCCGCGAAGGCTTCGATGATCATCGGCATGCGCTTGTACGGGACCATGCGCGAGGCGGTGAAGTAGTAATCCTGCTTCTGTTCCTGCAGCGCGAATCCGCGGGTGTCAACGGGCGGGTAGATCACCGTGGATTCGCGACGGTAGGCCTTGGTGATGCGCGCGCCAATGAAGTGCGAGTTGGCGATGAAGTCATCGACGCCGGCGGCGGTGCGCTGATCCCACATGCGCATGTAATGCAGGATCATCCGCGCCACTTTGCCTTTCAGGCCGGTGCTCAGGTTCGCCTCTTTGAGGTACTGATGCTGCAGGTCCCAGGCGTAGCGAATCGGCGAGTGCACGTAGCTGACGTGCAACTGGTCCGGGCCGCACAACACGCCTTTGGCCACGGCGTGGCTGCTGCTGATGATCAGGTCGTAACCGGACAGGTCCAGTTGCTCGATGGCCATCGGCATCAGCGGCAGGTAGCGCTGGTATTTGGTTTTGGCCTTGGGCAGGCGCTGGATGAACGTGGTTGTCGCGACCTTGCCGCCCAATTGGGCGCGGTCCTGGTCGCTGAGGAAATCGATGACGGAGAACAGGTCCGCCTCGGGCCAGATGTTGATCAGCGATGCCAAAACCCTTTCGGCACCGGCGTACGTCACCAACCAGTCGTGGACGATTGCAATTTTCATTGGAATTCTCTGCATTAACGGCCGAAGGACGCCCGGCACGTCGAGCGAAGCTCGCGAGGGCGGTCCCAGAACCTTTCCATGTTCGCAGGCGCTAAATCAGACGCTCACAGGCTGCGTCTTGGCGTTGCGGTTATTGAGGCGTTTTCCGAGCTGGATGAAAGGGTGTTCGATGTAGCGAAAGCACAGATGGGCAGCGCCCAGGGTCAGCACCGTCGCGACCAGCGCCACCAGCAGGCCCGGTGCGTCGGTCCCGCGCAGCAGAAACTCGCTGAGCATGCCCATCGACGGGTGCAGCAGGTACAGCGAATAACTCACTGCGCCCAGCCAGACCAGCGCCGGGTGGTTCAGACGCACACTGCGGGTCAGCAGCACGAAGCTGACGATGGCCACGGCGTAGGTGAAGCAGTAACGGCCCCAGGTTTCGCCGGTGCCCATGTCCTTGCTGTAAGCCATGATCAGCGTCGGCGGCAGCAGCACGGCGAAGGCCACGAACAACATGTTCAGGTTTCGCGTCAGCGCCGCGCTGTGTTCGGCCAGCAACCACTGGCGCCATAACGAGCCGAAGAACATCAGCGACAACGCCAGGGGCAGCGCCACCGGCAGTTTGTGTTCGGTCAATGCGCGGGCTATGCCCATTGCCAGCGCGGCGAGCAGAAACACCAGCGAACAGCGCGCCCGGAATGCCAGGTCGTACAGCTTGCCGGCGATGAACAGCGCCAAACACAGCCCGTAGAACACCAGTTCGATGAACAGCGTCCAGTACAGGCCGACCACGTCGTCAAAACCCAGTGCCGCTTGCACCATGGTCAGGTTGGCGACGATCTGCGGCCAGGACGGCAGCGGCGCGCCGGTCAACTGAAGCATGAGCACAAACAACACCAGCGACAGCCAGTAGGCCGGGTACAAACGCATGAAGCGTGAGATCAGAAAGCGTCGGGCGCCGTCGGGCACCGGCTTGAGGCTGTAGGGAATCACTACGCCGCTGATCATGAAAAACCACAGCACCCCCAATTTGCCGGGGTCGATCAGGTAATCCAGCGCCCAGACGTGACCGATCACCGGTGCGTACAAATGGGTGAAGACCACCATCAAGGCAGCGATGCCGCGCAACGCGTCGAGGTAGGCAAGGCGTTTCATGGCAGTGCCTCAGAGCTTGCTGGAAGATTCACGACCCAGGGCATCGCTGCCCTGGCTGCTGCGCCGGTCTCTGGCCGGACTCAGCAGCGCGTCGATGCGTTGGGAAACCTGGCGCGCCGATTCTTCCCAGGAGAACCGCGCCACGTTGTTCAGTCCGCGTCGGCGCAGCGACAGCCGCAACGGCATGTCAGTCAGAATGCGCTCCATGGCGGCGGCCATGTGCTCAATGTCCAGCGGGTCGAAATACAGCGCGCTGGCCTGCAGCACTTCAGGAATCGACGCCGCGTTCGCCGCCAGCACCGGGCAACCGCACGCCTGGGCTTCCAGGGGCGGAATGCCGAAGCCTTCATACAGCGACGGAAACACAAAGGCCGTTGCGCCCTGGTACTGGCTGATCAGTTCGTCGTCGCTCAGGCGGCCCAGAAAGCGGATGCGTGGGTCACGGCTGGCCAGGCGTTGCAGGTTGTCGTCGCTGAAGATTCCGCTGGCGCCACCGACGATGCGCAATTGCAGATCATCGTGACCGCGCAGCAGGAGGAACGCCTGAATCATCCGGCTGAAATTCTTGTGCGCGCTGGGCGAAGACACCGCCAGCAGGTAGTCCTGTTGCTCTTTAAGGGGCGGGCCCGGTTGAAACGCACCGCTGACGGCGTTGGGCACCACGAAGATTTTCTTCTCCGGGAATCTGTAGAACTGCGAGATTTCGCCCTTGGAGAAGGCGCTCACCGTCAGCAGCGATTTGATCCGGGACAGCATGATCGGCGTCATGGTCCGGTACAGCATTCGGAACGTGCGGGTGTAGCTTTCCGGGTGACGCACATAGGTGACGTCGTGGTGGGTCGCGATCTGGTTGCGGTAAAACAGCGGCGCGGTGCTGCACAGGGAAATCAGCAGCGGGTTGCCCTGACGGCGGAGGTACAGCGGCAGGTCCAGTTGTTCCCACAGGTGGCCGCGGTGGCTGCCGATGCATTGCACGTCGAGGGCCTTGGCGCTCTCGTGCATCTGAATGCCGTGGGGCGCAACGAACACCACGTCGTCGCGCAGCTGCTTGAGGGCCAGGCAGATCTGTTCGGCGAAGCGTTGAACGCCACGCAATTCCTGGGTCAGGAAACGTGCATTGATCACAATCATTGTGGTCGACCTGTAGAAGAGATAAAGGGGTCGTGCGCAGAGCCGTCAGCGCCCTGGATGAAGGGGCGCCCAAAAGAAGGGCCGAAATAAAAAAGGCAGAAATCAGGGCAAGGCAAACAGTGCCGGGCGTGTGCCCAGGCTTATTATTTTCGGGAAGTCATCAATCGGCACTTGCGCCGAGCAACGCCCGTCGTTGCAGTTCCACGGGATACCGCTGTCGACCAGCCCGCGTTGCGGCTGGCGGGTGTCGATGTATTGCACGTTGCCGCGCAACACGCTGCTGGCGTCCACCTTGATCGATCGCGGCAGCCCGGCGGTCCAGGCGACCATGATCTGTTCCGAACCCCGGGCGAACCGCAGCAGGTATTGCGAGTCGATTTCCCGACTCTTTTCAGCGTCGTAGCGGAATTGATGCAGCGTCGGGCTGATGGCCTTCAGCGTCAGGTACGCCTGCTTGACGCTCAGGTCCTGATTCAGCAGACCGAAGTTCTGCTCCGGGTCAGTGCCGTCGGGGCCATCGTTGAGCAGGCCGTTCCACCACATGCCCTTGATGTTGGGCATCGTCTGCGCCAGGAAGAAACTGCGCGCCAGAAACGCCGCCTGAATCTTCTCGTCTCCGCCGCAGCGGCCGTCGTTACTGGGCCAGCCTATTTCAGTGAGGTACAGCGGCACCGGCTCTTTATTGCGGTTCTTTTCCGTCAGGTCCTCGCTGATCCTGCGCAGCCAGGCAATCCAGTTTTCCGGGGTGTTGCGCTCATCCGAACGGCAATACACATAGGGATGAAGCGACAGCCCGTCGACATGGTTGAGCACCCCCGATTCCACCAGCCGATCGGCAAACCCCAGGTCCATGCCCTGGCTCGTCACCGCGCCGGCCAGGATCACCATCGGCCGCTGATTGGCACGAATGCGCTTGGCGGTCTGTTCAATGAGGAGGCTGTAGTCTTCGGCGAACCCAGGATCGACCGGGTTTTCCTTGTCCCACTCATTCCAGATCTCGTAGAAGTCCACGCTGTCGGTGAGCTGGCGAGTGACGAAGCTGGCGTAGTTGCCGTAAGCATCGCGCATTGAGGGTTTACGCGGTTTGGCGTAGTTCTCGTAAAACGGGTTGCCGTAGCCCAGCACCAACAGCGGTCGCAGGCGGTTTTCCTGGGCGGTGCTCAGGAATGACTGCCACGCAGGCTCAATCTTCAATAACCCTCGTCGGGGCTCGGCGCTGGACCAATAGGCATCGTCGCGCACCGAGTCGACTCCCGCCGCTTTGAGCAGCTGCAGCGCGCGGCCGGAGGTGCCGGGTTTGTTCATCAAGTGCGTGTCGACGCCGATGATGAACGCTTCGTCAGCCCGCGTGGCGCAACTGATCAACAAGCCCAGCAACAGGACGGCCGAGGGTCGTCGTAACCGGGTCAGGTATGGGATGAGCATGGCTTGTCTCAGTGAAGAGGCACGGTCCGGAGCACTTGCTCAGGTAGGTCTCGGGCCGTCGGCGTTAGTGTCGGCATCACGTGCAGGCATGCCGCTGTGTTCAGACCGGGTGGGGCAGCGTGTCCCGGTTGGGCTGGGCAATGTCGTCCAGCAGCGTCTGGGCAAAAATGCTTTGGTAACTGTCGAGCATCAACTCAAGGTTCAGTAATGACGCCACGCTGACCCGCGCTTGACCGCTCAGGCGCGCCAGCAATTCCGGGTTCTGGTGCAAACGCAACATCGCCTGGCCCAGTGAGTCGGGGTCCTGCGGGTCGCACAGCAAGCCGTTGAGCGGGTCCTGAATGATCTCCGGCAAACCGCCCATGCGGCTGGCAATCACCGGCACCGAGTGGGCGCAGGCCTCGACGGCGACCATGCCGAACGGCTCGTTCCACAGCGACGGCACCACGGCGACGTCGATCTGGCGGTAGAACGCTTCAGGCGTCTGGTAACCGACGAAGCTGATCTTCGACGAATTCGCCAGGGCCTTGAAGGTGGCTTCGTCATCCGTCTGGCCACGCCCGGCGATCTGCAGCGTGGCGTCGAAGGGCAATCGCTGAAACTGCTCAATCAGCCAGGCCACGCCTTTCTGATGGGACAGCGTGCCCATGTAGCCGAATCGCAACGGCGCTTTTTTCGTCGCCAGGTCCGCTTGCCGCCGCTGATGGGGCGAGGCGGTCGGCGGCGTGAACGGGCTGGCGTTGTGCACCACGTACGGACTGGCGGCGCTGAAATAACCGCGCTGCTGCAGCTTTTCCAGAATGAAGCGGCTGACACCGACCACCGCCGCGACCTGGGCCGAGCGCGCGTCGTGGCCCTTGCGGAAAGTCTGGCAGCTGCCACATTGCTCCTGGCAGCACTGGCCGCGTTTGAACATGTTGCTGCTCGGGCACATCAGGTACATGTCATGCAGCACCTGCACGATCGGCAGTTTTGCTGCAGTGATCTCGTCCCAGACCGACACCGACCAGCCGGCCAGGTTGTGGCAGACCACCAGTTGCGGCTGCTCGTTGCCGATGACGTGTTTCACGTATCGGCGCATTGCGCCGTTGTAGCGATCCCGCAAATGCCAGCCCAGGCGCGCCAGACGGCCAGGCCGTTGTGCGCCGAAATGCCAGTAGAAATTACGCAGGCCGGCCCGGTAGACCTTGACGCCGTTCACCGCTTCAACGCTCAAGCCCGCGTCGGGGCCGGTCACCAGCACGCTGACTTCACAGCCGCGCTGCTGCAGGCCTTCGACGGTACGCTGAAGAATGATTTCCGCGCCGCCTCCAATGTGAGGGGCATACAGGCTGCTGATGAACAGTATTTTCATAATGGATACGACTGATTCAGACCCAGTACCCCGGACTCACCGTCGCGGATGGCTTGTTCGATCAGGCCGAGGCGCTCATCGGCACCGCGCCGCTTGGCGATCAGCCGCAGCAGGCGGAAGAACACCCAGCGGTTGAGGCCGTACAGCAGCGACGAATTGGCCCAGATGTTTTTGTCGAACCAGGCCTGGTTGCGTGCGCCGTAGTAGGCGCGCAAGTCCGAGCCCCCCAGCAGGAAGCTCTCGTAGATGTTGTTGGTGCGCGCCTTGATGTTCCACGAGCTTTCCAGGTCGTCGAGCAAGGCGTCCGGCACCAGAAAGATCCGGCCGCCACCGGCGGTGATGCGAAAGGTGTATTCGCTGTCGTCGGCGTACAGCATCAACGCGTCCAGCGGCAGGCCGATGCGGCGATACAGAGTGCGGTGGGCAAGCAGGCCGCCGTACGTGGCGAACGGCAACTGCACCATGGGCAGTTTGCGGTGCGGGCTTTGCGGCGCGCCCCACGGCAGTCGGCGCCAGATCTTGTAAGGCAGCTGCGCGATGTGAAAACCGAAGAAGCTCGAGCGCCGCTGAATGGCGAAGCGGTTCGGCACGCCGGCGGCGATGTCCGCCTGATGGGTTGGACGAAAGCCCAGCACGGCGGCCTTGTCTTCGCCGTCGATGCGTTTACGTTCTTCGAGCACCTGATGCAGTGTGGCGATGGCGTTGATGGTCGGCGCGTTGTCATCGTCCATCAGCCAGATGTGCTCGGCACCGGCGTCCAGCGCGGCCTGGATTCCCACCGAATAGCCCCGCGCCGAACCGGTGTTCTCGTGCATGTAGATCACGCTGACCTGATTCGGCCAGGTGCGCCGCAGGGTGTCCAGCGGCGCGGTGGACGCGTTGCTGACGATGATCACGCGATCGATCAGCGGACTTTCCAGGGAGCGGCTGACCAGCGTGTGCAGGTAGTTGAAACGATCACCATAGGTGAGCGTCACCAGTGTGGTTTTCTGGGTCATGGCGAGTTCCGGGCGAAGGGGGGTCAAGAGGCTGAAAGCATCAGCCCCGTGGGAATCAGGATGTGTGGATCAGAGGTGCAAGAAGTTGAAGGGCAGTAAGGCTCGGTTCAAGCCTGGACTTGCATCCGCGACAGGCTGCTGACCGGCAGGCTGACCTTTTGCTCGCGTTGCAGCAGGTTAAGGAGAATCACCGCGCGTTCATCACCGTCGGCGGCGAGGAAGATCGCCTCGACGTCGTTGAAGCCCTCGGCGGTGATCCGCACCGTTTCACCTTCTTGAAAGGCGACCCTGGCCGGCGGCGCCAACGGCGCCAACAGACGCTGGCGGATTTGCTCGATCAACGCATCCTGCACCGGAACCGGCATGCCGCCGAAGGTGACGATGCGTGCCACGCCGCGGGTCGAGCGGATCGGGTACCAGTTGTCGCTGGCTTGATCCATGTGAATGAACAGGTAGCCGGGGAAGAGCTCTTCTTCGGCCGGTGCCCGTGAGCCGCGTTTTTTCTCGCCGTGCTTGACCGGGCGGTAGCACTCGAACTGCTGACGTTGCAGGTGCTCTGCCGCGCGTGCTTCCTGGCGGGGTTTGGTCTGGATGAGGTACCACCGCGCGGAACCACAGGCGCTGTTGACGACTTCAGACATACATTTCACTCCACTGCGATCCGGTGCGACCCGGTCAGGACAACGTCAGGTTTTTGTGCCAGCCCGCGCATTATGCCCGGCCCGGCGCAGGATGGATGCTTGTCCAGCCCGTATTCGGTCAACATCTGCTGCACCTGCTCGACGCAGTTGAACATCAGCACATCAATGATCGACAGGTTGGCGACAAAAGGTTGCCGAAACTGCCGATACACCACCGGGTTCATCCGGAAGAACCGCACCAGCAAACCGTTGCGGGCGAAGTGATCACGGTCGTAGAGCACCGATCCGCCTTCCGGGGTGATGAACGTGGTGGCTTCAAACGTGTGAGCGATGCGGATGATGCGCTCCTGCTTGTCCGCAGCGCTACCCAGTATAAGGTCCGAGCTGCGCAGGATCGGCGTCACGATGTGTAGATAAGCACAGATTTCACGGATGGCGTGTTCGGCATACAGCGCGATGTTCTGCTGCGGAAAACGGATCAACCGCTCCAGCAGCGGCATGACCTGCGCGAAACAGGGCGCCTCGCGATAGCTCTCGGCGAGCAGATCAATCAGCCGCAGCGCTTCATCGCTGAAGTGGTTGCAGAGTTGACGTTGATTGATCTGCAGCTCAAAGCGGTCTTTCTGCAACGGGAAGCTGATCAGCTTCGCTTCGCCGTTGTGCAGGATGCGGTTGCGATTGACCCAGCCGGACCGCACATACTGCAGATCGTCTCCCAGGACGAAGACGTCTGCGGCGGCAATGAGCTGAAAGTAACCCAGGTAGGGAAACAGATACGGCTGCATCACTGCAAGGGTCCTGGCCATGTGTGTCTCCTTGGCGTGCGTATCGATTTACTTGCGGACCGTGGTGTAGTCGTAACCGTAGGCGGCGCAGTCGTAGTCGGCGGTCGACGCCTTGCGCAGGACACCGTTGAAGATCGCCCCCTTGATCAGAATGCCGTTGTGCATCAAGCGGCGCTTGCACGCTTCGATTTCCTTGGCGGTGCTCAGGCCGAAGCGGGTCACCAGCAGGCAGGTGCCGGACTGGCGGCCGACCAGCGTAGCATCGGTCACGGCCAGAATCGGCGGGGTGTCGATGATCACCAGGTCGTACAGCGGCGACAGCTCGCTGATCATTTTGTTGAAGTTGTCGTGCATCAACAGCTCGGACGGGTTCGGCGCCGCGTAACCGCAGGAGATGAAGTCCAGGTTGCGCACTTCCGTGTGGTTGATGACTTCCTTGCTGCCCAGACGCGCGGCGAGGGTGTCCGACAAACCATGCTTGGGCGTCAGGTTGAACATCTTGTGCAGGTAGCCTTTGCGCATGTCGGCGTCGATCAGCAACACGCGTTTGCCGGTCTGCGCAATGATCACCGCCAGGTTGCTGGAGACGAACGACTTGCCCACGCCCGGCGTCGGGCTGGAAATCATCAGCACGTTGTTGCGGGCTTCAAGCATGGCGAAGTGCAGGCTGGTGCGCAGGCTGCGCAACGCTTCGATCGCCAGTTCCGTCGGCGCGCTGACGCTCAGCAGGCGCGGCTCCTTGCTCGCCGAACGGCTCTGGGCGGCCTTCTCCATGCGTTCCTGCAGTCGCGAATACGGCAGCGATGCGTACACCGGCATGCCGAGGTTTTCGATGACTTCCGGGTTGTCCACACCGCGATAGAACGCCTGGCGCACAAACACGGTGGCAACGGCCAGCAGCAGACCGATCAGGGCGGCGACCAGCACGATGATTTTGCGCATCGGCTTGACCGGCTCTTCGACGTTGGCGTCGGCGTTGTCGATGATGCGGACGTTGCCGATGCTGCCCGCGCGCAGAATGTCCTGCTCCTGGCTCTTGTCCAGCAACAGGGTGTAGGTCTGCGAGGTGACCTGCATGTCCCGGTTCAGCCGCAGCAACTCTTGTTGCGTGGCCGGCAGGGCTTCGATCTTCTTCAGCAGCGCGGCTTTCTGCGATTCAACCTGGCCGATCTGCGTCATCAGGGCGCGGTAGGTCGGATGCTCCGGCGTGTACAGACGCTCGACGTCGACGCGCTTCATTTTCAGGTCTGACAGGGTGCCTTCCAGCTTGACCACCTGATCCAGAACGGACTTGGTTTCAACGCTCAGGTCAACCGACTTGGCGCCCATCTGGAAGTTGTTCAGCGCGATTTCCGACTGCTCCAGCTGCTTGCGCACGGCAGGCAGTTGCGAACGCAGGAACTCCAGACGCTGGGCGGCTTCGGCCGAACTGCGCTCGACGTTCTGACGCACATACAGGCGGCTGACTTCGTTGAGGATGCGTTTGGCCAGTGCCGGGTCGGGGTCTTGGATCGACAGATAGACGATCCCGGAGTCCTTGCCCGCTTCCATGATTTTCAGACGGTCCTGATAATCCAGCGCGGTGGTCAGGGTGCGTTGACGCGCCACGGTGAACTCGGTGCCCGGACGGGCATTGAGCGCCGCCACCTGAATTTTGATGCCGCTGCCTTCCACAGTCTGGCCGACCGGGCCGCTGAGCAGCTTGTTGCGGTCTTCGTCATAGAGGGTAAAGGTGCCAGGCTTACCCGCCACCATGGTCATCTTTTCACCCAGCAGCGCGTCCGGCACGTCCAGCTGGAACACGTCGATTTTCTCGCCACCCCAGGCGTAGCTATTCAAGCCGAACATTGGATCGGCCACTGCGCCTTCACGCTCCGGCTTGAACCGGCGCGCCATGTAGCTGCCCAGCCCCGGGATGTACTTGGGCTTCTGCACGATGTACAGCTTGAGGTCATCGACGACCTTGCCCAGCACTGCGCGGGATTTGATCAGCTCGATTTCGGTGGTCGCCTGGGACACCGACAGCGGCTTGCTGGAAATTTCGGTGCGGCCTTCGATGCCGACTTTGCGCGGCTCGATCTGAATCATCGCGTTGGCCTGGAAGATCGGCGTGGCCAGAATGGCGTAGGTGGCGCCGAGCAGGACGCAGATGCCGACAATCGACGCAATCAATCCTTTGTGATCGAAAAGTGTGCGCAAGATAGTCGCCAAATCGATCCGGGAGTCCTGGACCTCGTCCAGAGATGTACGGTTCATAGCGGTCATTTATCTTGGATCTCCTGACTGAAGATAAGGAAGCCAGTCGTCGACACAACGCGAAAGCTGCTCGTAGGTCTGTTCAAAGGCTAGTTTCGGGCGCCGGTAGGGGTCGGCGATTTCCAGCGCTTGTTGCCATTTGCCAATCAGAAACGTCTTGCCGCGTACCTCGGGGGCCAGCTTGAGGACGCTCTGGGTCTGACGATGCTCCATGACCAGGATCAGCTCAGCTTCGTGGAGCATCTGCCGATCGATCTGACGGCTTCGATGTTTGTGGGCGGGGACACCGTTGACGTGCAGCACGGCCTGAGCCAGCGGGTCGATGGTGGAACTGAGCATGGCGTGGGTGCCGGCCGACGAGATCTGGACGCGCGCGTTCGGCACCCGTTGTCGGAACATGGCTTCGGCCATGGGGCTGCGACAGATATTGCCGACGCAGACCACCAGGACGTTACTGAACATGACCTTTGCTGAGGGTCGTCATCAGTCTCTTGCTGATGTTTGCGGTGAAGTTCTGCCCAACGGCCAGGAGTGTCTGCATCTTGCGTTTGGGGGTAATCGCCGACAGCGAGTACTCGACCAGCTCCATCAGGAAATGCTCATACAGCTCTTGATGACCGAGCCGGTTGTAGTAGTTGGCCAGGGCGCCCGAGGTCTGCAGCGCCATGTGCAGCTTGCGTTTGTTGGAGCGCATGGAAAACACGCCGCCCGGGTGCAATCGGTACATGGCCGGCTTGACCTCGCCCATGAATTTGCCCTTGCCGTAGGCGCCGAGCAGCGACCACCAGACCAGATCATTGAGCGGCGCGGCGCGCAGCTCGGGGGGCAACGACTCGAACACGTTGCGGAACACCGTGGTCAGCGTCGACACCGGCCGCGCCTTCTGCAGCTCCAGCGCCGTGGCGTCCCCGCGCAGCTTGCCTTGCAGCTGGATCGGGTACTGGCCGCTGATGTCGAAGGGGATCGCGTCGTGGTAGGTCAGCACGTAATCCGGATTGTTCTCGAGAAAATCCACCTGGATCTGCAGCTTGCGCGGGTCCGTCCAGTAGTCGTCGCCTTCGCAGTAGGCGATGTAGCGGCCCCGTGCTTCGCCGAACAGACGCGGCACCGGCGGGTTGTTCTGCGAGTACTGATTTGTCTCGTGGTAGAAGGGGCGTATCAGCGTCGGGAAGCGTTTGACGTAATCGGCAATGATGCGGGCGGTGCCGTCCGTGGAGGCATCGTCGTTCACCAGGATTTCGAATGCGAACGTGGTTTGCTGCATCAGGAAGCCTTCCAGCGTCTGCGCGACATAGGCCTCCTGGTTGTAGGCTGGGCAGACGATGCTGACCAGGGGCGCGGCGCACGGCGAGGCGCTCGTCTTATTGCTAGTAGCATCCATGGCTTGAGTACTCGGAGTTAAACACTGGGTTTGCTGAACAAAACGGAAATCTTCATCACCAGCGGCTTGTAGCTGGCGGCCACCATCAGCAGCGTGAGCAGGCCGCAGACGGCCAGACCCAGGAAGATGCTGATGCGGTTCTCATTGGCGATCAGGCGCAGCAGCGGCTCGGTGATCGCAAGGCCCACGCCGGTCATCACGCTGATGCGGATGATGTCGCGCAGCCATTGGCTGTGAATCCCCGGGGCCAGACGCTGGTGCACGATCACAGGCCAGATGGCGAAGGACACGACGCGCAATACGAACCAGGCGATCGCCGCGCCGTAAGCGCCGTAGCCGCGAATCGCCAGAAACATCACCGGCACCGTGATCAGCGCTGAAACAACGCTGTACCAGACGTGCAGGTGCATGCGCCCATAGGCGTATTGCAGGTAAAACTGGAACGCGCTGACCGCCATGATGGCGCTGCCCAGCGAGTACCACGGCAGAATCGTCCGGCTCCAGTCGGCGGCAGGCCGGTCGCCCGACCAGGCAAACACCATCTCGTCGGCGTGCAGCGCGATCAGTGCCGCGAGGGGAAACAGGAACGTGCACACAAACCGGTTGGCCGCGAGATACAGCTGGTGCATGTCGTCCCGGCGCCCTTCAGCCATCAACACGGTGAGGCGCGGCAGCAGCGTCTGCGCCAGCGGGTTGGAGAGCATCATGATCCCGGTGGTGATCAACGCCACCAGCGAGAAGTAGCCGTATTCATTGAGCGGCAGCAGCTCGGAGAGCAACACTTTGTCGATCTGGGTGAGCACGATCCACAGCACCGCAGTGCCGGACATGCTGGCCGCGAACGGGATGATCGGCTTGACCAGCTCCCAGTCGAAACCGGTCAGCGCCGACGGCGTCGGCATCTGCTGATAGGCACGGCCCGCGAAGATCAACGCTTCGATCAAGCCCACCAGCGCCTGGAATTCGAAGAAGTGCACCGGGTCGTTGGAAATCGTGCTCACCAGCAGCAGGCCGCCGAAGTAGCGCAGCGTGGCGATCATCACGTTAGCGATGTTCAGCCATGCATGCTGTTCAAGGCCTTGAATCCCGCTTTTGTACAGCGTTGAAAACAAGCGCAGGGCGATGACGATGCCCATCAGCCCGATGCACTGCACCAGCGTCTCAGTCGTCAGTTCCTGGGCATTGAGCCAGTGCACCGCGATCCATCCGCTGCCGGCATACATCGCCACGCAGCAGAGGCCCGCCAGTGGCAGGAAGATGATTTCGAACGAACGCAGCAGGCGCCCGGTGTAGCGATCCAGTCCATCGCTGCCCTGACGATGGGCCACCGCCCTGACCAGACTCGGCGACATCCCTGCGTCCAGCAATTGCAGCCAGGCCTGCAGCACCGAGAAGAATCCGATCAGCCCGTATGCCTCGGCGCCCATGTGGCCGAGGTAGAACGGCATGATCAGGATCCCCACGAGCAGCGTGTAGGCCTGGCCTGCATAGCTCAACGCAGTGTTGCGTATGACTGAGCGCTTGGTTGACATCGAAAGTCCTTCCGGCGTAACGGGATGAATGGCGCGGCGGGGTTACATGACCTTCGCCAGGGACGGCACACGGTACGGCGAGTGGGCGGCGCTGGTTTCGGCGATCACCGTGTTGATCACCCGATCCTGATCGTCGTGCAGCAGGCCCGGGTAAATCGGCAGGCACAGCACGCGCTCGCTCAAGGAACGCGAAGCGGTTTGTGCCGCTTGCGGCTGCAGGTACTCGAGGGTGTCCAGGGACGGGTAGAAGTAACGGCGCGGGTTGATCCCGTTGGTGTTCAGCGCCGAACGCAAACGCAGCAGTTGTTGTTCGTCGCGCAGGGCGATCGGGTAATAGCTGTGGTTGAGTTCGCTGTTGTTTTCCGGCCGCTGCAGGTCGACATAATCCCCCAGGCGGGTGGTGTAGCGGTCAGCGATTTCAGCGCGTTCCTGAAGAATGTTCTCGATGTCGTCGAGAATGCACAGGCCCATCGCGGCGGAGAATTCGTTGAGCTTGGCGTTGATGCCGATCCCGTCGATCTTGTCGACGTCGGCGATGCCGAAGTTGCACAGCAGGTGAGCACGGCGCGCGGTTTCGTCATCGTTGGTGATGATCGCGCCGCCTTCGATGGTGTGAAACAACTTGGTGGCGTGAAAGCTCAGCGTGCTGATGTCACCCCAATTGAGCACCGACTGGCCGGCGTGGCGTACGGCGAAGGCATGGGCGCCGTCGTACACGACTTTCAGATTGCGCCGACGGGCGATCTCTTCGATGCGCTCAACCGCGCACGGGTTGCCGAACACATGGGTGCCGACAATGGCGGTGGTGTCGGAGACGATGCGGCTTTCGATGTGCTCGGGCGAAATGTTCCAGGTCTGGGCGTCGATGTCGGCGAAGATCGGGCGAATGCCTTCCCACTGCAACGAACTGCTGGTGGCCACGAAGCTGAACGGCGTGGTCACGGCGCTGCCGCTCAGGCCCAGCGCGCGGTAGGCGACTTGCAGGGCCAGGGTGCCGTTGTTGGTGAGGATGACGTGTTTGACGCCCAGATAATCTTTCAGGCGTTGTTCGAGCTCGCACACCAGCGGCCCGTGGTTGGTCAGCCAGCCGCGTGCATAAATGCCCTCGACGTATCCTTTGAACTTGTCGATATCGCCCAGGTAGGTCTTGGTGACGTTGATCATCGAATTCTCCATTTCAGATGCACAGCTTTTAAAAGGCTTTCCGGACCGTGATGCGGTGGCGCCGGTGTGGCGCCGGGCCATCAACGCCAGGTTCGAGCGAAATCAGCTGGGGGTGGAGGCCGGCGGCGGGTTGCCTGCCTTGGTGCTCATCCGCCGGGCGCGGCCCTGATTGATTTTCAGGATCAATCGGGTGGCCAGGCTGCCTGCATGGGGATCGCCGAAGTGGAAGAGCGCGGTGGCGCGCTTCACGTCTGGCCGGCAGGCCTGGTTGGCGTGCAGGCTCCGATAACCCCAGAAGAAATAAACGCTGCCCGGCTCCAGGCGCAGGACGTACGGCTTGAGCCAGTTGCGCTGCATGCCTTTGATGATCCAGCTGCGGGAGATCTTGTTCTGCAGCAGGGCTTTCTCGATCACGTTGAACACCACCCATGAGCGCACCCGGCGGATGTTCGGAAACAGCATCAGATCGCCGCGTCCTTCTCCTTCACTGGGAATGAACACCGGGATCAGTGCAGTCACCAGGCTGGCGTCGTAATGAAAGCTGTTGGACTCGCGCTTGCCCTGGTTGCCCTGCACGCAGCGCAGCACCGGAAAGATGCGGTCACTGGCGGCGTCGCGGCGGGCCGCATGGTGATAGAGGCGACCCAGCAGTGTCTTGAAGCGCGGGTCGGACCAGTAGCTCGCCAGCAGGCTTTCGCTCAGGGCCGCCTCACCGTGGTAGGCAAAGTATTCGCCCTGGTGTTTCTGCGCCTGTTCGTCAGTCCAGGCCCGCAACTGCTGCAGGTCCGTGTCAGGCACGGCCGCGTTCAGTTTTGCAAAGCCGTTGGTATCGATTTCGTCAGCCAGTCGCTGAACCAACTGCTCATCCATGTCGAAAGATAAAGGCATTGCATCAGGCCCTCGTAGGGAGTGAGGAGTGCAGGGGAGGGGAGAGAATTACGCTTCAGGCACGCTACCGCCCGAATCTGCAGATCCTGCCGTTGTATTCATTAATATGTGCATTCAAACGGTTGCTTCATACATCACTGGCTGACTAAACCGTTGGGCAAAGCTACCGCCCCACCGAGCATATTCAGTAATTCGGAAAAGCTTTCTTTAAACCAAAAACTGCCCACCGGCGCTGATTTCACACCGTTGGAATCGTTAATTTCATGGGCAGCCGCAGGGTAATTAAGTCGGAATGCTCTCGGCGCACGGCTCTAAGGTCGCGCTGCAAAAACGGGAAAACATTGGACATGCGTATATATCGACGGAGGCGGACTTTCTGTCAAATTATTTCGCCATCATTCTGTTAATTTTTTGATCAGCGGGCGATCAGTCTCTCTAAGTAATTGATTTTAATAACAGTCAATAAAACATCACTGCCCTGTCCTGGTGCGCGACGCTTTTTAGGCGCTCGCCAAGACCGGCGCTTTGACAACCAGAAATGACAGGGAAGACGTATTTCCAACGTCAGAACTTGGGCGTGGACCGGGGGCAACGGTTTTATGGCGCTCGATTTTTGAATGGCGCATTCAGTGGTCATTATGCGTCGAGTTAACTAACCACCTGAGTTTGAATTGCCCCATCAACTGATCACGGCGGTGTTGCAGTTTTATACAAAGAACAGTGTTGGGTTATATATAAATCAATGTGGCTGAGTGGGTGACAGGCCCGAGGATTACGCAGGTGCTCGATGCCGTTGTCCGAGCGCTCAATTCCCATGCGTTGGGTGGATGCGGCGCTGCGGTTGCTCAGCCTTGATCGCTGCTCCATTATCCGGGTCTGCGATGCAAACAATTCGGGTCACCAGGAGATTCAATGAATACGCAGTCGAAAACCACTGGAGTGGCGATGCAACGCCTTGCGCAAGCGCGCGCCCTGATGAGCCGTGAAGGCATCGACGCCTGGCTGGTGCCGTCGGCCGACCCTCATCTCTCTGAATATCTGCCGGGTTACTGGCAAGGGCGGCAGTGGCTGTCCGGCTTCCACGGCTCCGTCGGCACTTTGATCATCACCCAGGACTTCGCCGGTGTCTGGGCTGACAGTCGTTATTGGGAGCAGGCGAGCAAGGAGCTGGCAGGCAGCGGCATCGAGCTGGTCAAACTGCAGCCGGGTCAGACCGGCCCACTTGACTGGCTCGCCGAGCAAGCCAGGACGGATTCCGTCGTCGCAGTGGATGGCGCGGTATTGGCCGTGGCGTCGTCGCGTACGCTGGCTGCGAATCTGTACGAGAAAGGCGCACGGCTGCGCACGGACCTCGACCCCTTGACTGAACTGTGGGACGACCGGCCTGCGTTGCCGGCTCAGGCTGTTTATGAGCACTCAACGCCCCACGCTGGCGAAACCCGTGCCGACAAACTCACTCGACTGCGCGCAGTGATGGCCGAGCGTGGCACGGACTGGCATTTCATCGCCACGCTGGACGACATCGCCTGGCTGTTTAACCTGCGCGGGGCCGATGTCTCCTACAACCCGGTGTTCATTTCTTTCGCCCTGATCGGCCCGAACAGTGTCAACCTGTTTGTCGCGTCAGAGAAAGTCGACGCCGCGCTACGCAGTACCCTCGAACAGGAGGGCATCACCCTGCATGAATACACGCGCATCGGCAGCGCGCTGCGCAACGTGCCTAAAGATGCGAAGCTGCTGGTCGATCCGGCACGCGTCACCTGTGGCCTGCTTGATTATCTCGACAGCGAAGTGACGCTGGTCGAAGGCCTCAACCCGACCACGCTGTTCAAATCGCAGAAAAGCGCCGCCGACACCCGGCATATCCGCCAGGCGATGGAGCAGGATGGCGCAGCGCTGTGCGAATTCTTCGCCTGGCTGGATTCAGCGCTGGGCAAAGAGCCCGTCAGCGAACTGACGATTGACGAGAAACTCAGCGCGGCGCGGGCCCGTCGGCCGGGCTATGTGTCCCAGAGCTTCGCCACCATCGCCGGCTTTAACGGCAACGGGGCCATGCCTCATTACCGCGCCACCGAAGAAGAGCACGCGCAAATCGAAGGTGACGGCTTGCTGCTGATCGATTCCGGCGGCCAATACCTGGGCGGCACGACCGACATCACCCGCATGGTGCCCGTGGGCACGCCGACGGCTGAGCAGAAGCGTGACTGCACGCGTGTCCTGAAGGGCGTCATCGCGCTGTCCCGCGCGCACTTCCCCCGGGGCATTCTTTCGCCATTGCTTGACTCAATTGCTCGCGCGCCGATCTGGGCCGACGGCGTCAACTATGGCCACGGCACCGGTCACGGCGTCGGCTATTTCCTTAACGTGCACGAAGGCCCGCAGGTCATTGCCTATCAGGCTGCTGCCACGCCGCAGACCGCAATGCAGCCGGGGATGATTACGTCGATCGAGCCGGGTACGTATCGGCCGGGACAGTGGGGGGTCCGTATTGAAAATCTGGTGATTAACCAAGAGGCGGGCAAGACCGAGTTCGGCGAGTTTCTCAAGTTCGAGACCCTCACGCTGTGCCCGATAGACACGCGCTGCCTTGAAATCGGTTTGCTCACGCATGAGGAGCGTGAATGGCTTAATGAATACCACGCTCAGGTCAGACAGCGCCTCACTCCATTAGTGGAGGGCGCCGCGTTGGCCTGGCTGAACGGTCGTACTCAAGCGGTCTGATGCCGCTGCCACCGTTGCGTAGGCGGTGGCATCACTTACGGGCCTGCGCCTGGCGTCCTCTATCTATATAGACGCCTTTCAAACACCGCCGGGTCATCAGATGCCGGTATGCCGGTGGCCGACTAGGGATTCGTCGGTTTTTTGCACACGATGATCATGCTGCGACTGGTGTACCCCGCAGGATTGAGACCGAGCGGGTAGCCTCCAGTGTCTTCGGCGCCGTCACCGGATTTGGCGATCACCCGGTACTGCTTGGACACGCAGGAGTTGGTCGCCATGTCATAGCACTGCTCCCATGAGGACGAAAGCCCCGAGCAGTTGATATGAATCCCGCGTTTGCCCATGACCGGTTTAGACGTCGCTGCGCAACCAGCGACAGCCAATGCTGCCAGTGCCATCAAAAAGTACTTCATTCATATCCTTACCTGACCGGCACATTGCGGTCAGTGACTATCCAGAATTCGCATGCCGCCGCCGACCTTCACGTCCATGTGGGGCAGGGGCACCATGTTAAGGCGCACGGGCTAAACATCGCTCAATAGTGAGACAAATGCCAGTGACATCGTGTATCGCGTCGATGGCAGTGCTGTAGCTCGCGATTCGGAGCCGCATGCGCAGCGGGTCACGAGGCTCGCGCTCCCTATAAGACCCCACGGCTAACGGTCTGTTAAGCAGCAAAGGCGCCAAATATCAGTGATTGCGATATAAGTTCAAATAAGTGCTTGACGCCCCTCTGGATCTGTCTATAATTCGCCCCACTTCCGGCGCAGACGAAACGGAAAACTCCTTGATAATCAAAGAGTTGGACGAAGTAAGCAGCGAGGAATGCTTCGGTTCAGATGCTTGAATCGACAGCGGTGAAAAAGGCTGTTGACAGCAGGTTGTAACGCTGTAGAATTCGCCTCCCGCTGACGTGAGACGCCAAGTCGAACGAAGCGCAAGTGGTTGAAGTTGATCAGGAAACTTTGAAAACTTCTTAAAATAACCGCTTGACAGATACGAGAGACGCTGTAGAATGCGCGCCTCGGTTGAGACGAAAGATCTTAACCACCTGCTCTTTAACAACTGAATCAAGCAATTCGTGTGGGTGCTTGTGCTGTAAGACTGAAGTCGCAAGATTATCAGCATCGC